>JAEUVY010000072.1 GCA_016786565.1 Flavipsychrobacter sp. | reverse complement strand
GAGGGTCCGCGGTTCGATCCCGTCCCGATGAAGGATCGGGACAGGTCGTGCTCCCACAGAAAGCCTCGCAACTGCGAGGCTTTTTTCATTTTATGCCATATCTCGTTTACATTCTGCATTAGGCCTCGCTTGATAAATTCTACGTTGGTCATACCGGGGACAATCTTGAAGAACGGCTTCGCAGGCACCTCAGCAACCACAAGGGTTTTACAGCGTCTGCAAAAGACTGGACGGCCGCCCACACCGAAGAATATGCTACCAAAGAAGCCGCTTGTAACAGAGAATTGACCATCAAGGCATGGAAAAGCAAAAAAATGATCAAAGAACTAGTTGAAAAAAACACAGCACCAGGAGCCGAGCATCCCGACCGATAGCCGGGAGGGTCCGCGGTTCGATCCCGTCCCGATGAAGGATCGGGACGGGTCGTGCTCCCACAAAAAGCCTCGCAAATGCGGGGCTTTTTTCATATTACGCCCGGTTCGATTCCCGTGCGTGCTACGAAGGTGAGTGCGGGGTCGCAGCGCGAGATCGATGCCACTCACCAATGTTATTGTTGACAGATACGCTGCACCAGATACCGAATAATTCGCTGCGAGATTTCTCCCCAACTGCGCAATTTTTTATTTCTGCGCAGTTTTGGGTGTTTTTATTGATTATCAATGGGTATGTGGGAAGTTTTGCTTCCCACTGCTTCCCAAAACTGCGCAAAAACTTCTCACCTGCCTTGTCGGCAGGCAGGCTTCTTCCCAAGGTGAGAAGCACAACAAAATCACCAAACACACCTCTTAGCCTCATTTCCTGCAACATCTATACAAGTTACAACAGGGATGGCAACGAGGCAAAAAGAAAATCTGTGATAGTGCGTTTTGTGTAGTGTGATAGAAAATGGAATTCGGTGTTAGGCGTTGGGATATGGGATGAATTGGAAGTATCTATCTTCTGTATCCGCCGGGTCCCTGCGCCACACAAAGCTCCGCATAGGAGACCTGGCTGGGACCGGAAAATCACCATACAAACCTCTTAGCCTTATTTCCTGCAACATCTATACAAGTTAAAACTGGAACGGCAACGCGGCAAAAAGAAAATCTGTGATAGTGCGTTTTGTGTAGTGTGATAGAAGTGGAATTCGGAATTAGGTGTTAGGAAATTGGGCTGATATAGAAGTAACCGTCTTTGTCTCGGCCGGGGCACTGCAGCACGCACTGCGAAAAACAGGAGACATGACCTAGACAGAAAATTGCGTATTTCATGGCTCTGAGCTTCGCAAGCGAGACGCTTGCGGGAGAAGGGACGAAGCGTGACGTTTCGACCAGTGGGTTATCTTTTAAGGGATCGGGCAGCTCCTACGGAGCATGGAATACCCAACCTAACAAGTTGCTACAAAGCTGATGCTCCTAACGGAGCATTTTTTGTGTCGCAAGCGAGACCCTCGACCAGTGAGAGATGAATTGCAAGTATCTTTTAAGGGATCGGGTAGCTCGTACGGAGCATGACACGCCCAACCTAACAAGTTGCTACAAAGCTGATGCTCCTAACGGAGCATTTTTTTGCGTCGCAAGCAAGAACTTCGACCAGTGAAAAGGCGCCTGCGATACCAAATAAAAACAAAATGGGCTGCCTCACACCATGAAGCAGCCCCTTTTCTCTTAAAATACAATTATCGTCCCCCGAGTGCACGGTAGAGGTCGACGACACCTATCATGATGTTCTTCTTGCTCTGCACTACTTCGAGGTCGGCCTCGATGGCGTTTCGCTGTGCGGTGATGATCTCGAGATAGTTGGCATAACCACCTATAAACAGGTCGCCGGAAATGGCGACGGCTTCGTCGAGCGCGGTAGCTGATATGACATTCTGCGCATACTGTGCTTTGAGATTGGCGATGCGGCCTACATTGGTGGATACCTCATACACTGCATTCATCACGGTCTTGCCATACTGCGCAAACGCTTCGCGATTACCCGCCTTCGCGGCGTTGTAGCCGGCCTTGATCAGGTTCTTATTGAACACAGGAGCTACCAGGCCGCCCATGGCCGCATAGGCTGCTGAAACAGGATCGAACAGAACGGATGTATGATAGGCATTGAAGCCGGCTGTTGCCGAAATGGTAAGCGCCGGAAAGAATGCCGCCCTTGCAGCAGCTACATCGGCATTGGAGGCAGCCAGCTCCAGCTCTGCCTGTACCACATCGGGGCGACGTTGCAGCACTTGCGCCGGCACTCCTATGCCTGTTATCCTATCGGCCTGTTCCAGCTTAATGCCATTGCGCTTCACCGGTACAGAATAACGACCCAGCAAAAAGTTGAGCTCGTTCTCGGCGGTGAGTATATCTGTCTTTACCCGGTATTCCATGCCACGTGTGCGGGCCAGTTGGGCTTCACATTGCTTTACGGCCAGCTCTGTAGCGCGACCGGCTTCCTTCTGCAGCTTCACTATTTCCAATGCACGCGTCTGAAGGCGGATGTTGGTGTCGAGTATAGACAACTCTTCATCGAGCGCACAGAGGTTGTAGTAACGATAAGCCACCTCTGAGATGAGGCGGGTCTTGACAAGATCGGCACCGGCTTTGGTGGCAAAGTAGCGCATCCTCGCGGCACGTTTCTTGTTCTTCAGTTTTCCCCACACATCTGCCTCCCAACTGCTGCTGACACCGGGAAAGTAGTCGTTAATGATGGGGAACGGCACGCCCGGAGTTGTGGCATTGCCCATACCGTCCATGGTATAGTTACCAAATCGGGTAGAGCCGCCTGTCATCTGCACATTGAAGGAGGGGAAAAGCGCGCCACGGGCAGCTAACAGCCCTGCACCTGCTGCCTCGACCCGCTCATAAGCAATACGCACATCAGCATTGTTCTGCAGGGCGGTGTCCAGCAGGGCAACCAACTGGCGATCTGCAAAGAACTTGTCGTAGGACAAGGTCGGTGCAGACGTTGTATCGGTGCGGCCGGCGAATGTGGCCGGCACAACCGCATCAGACGCCTGCCAGGTTTTGTCCTTGATCTTGCAACTGCTTATAAACAGTACCGACGCAATGGCCAGGAAAGAAATCTTAGTTTTCGTGATCATGCTCGTCGTGCTTTTTATGTTGATTGTGATGAATGCTCAGATCCTGAATGGGCAGGTGTTTTTTCCTGCGCAACTTTTCATCGAGCGTGGCGAAAATGAAATACAGACCGGGAATGAGGATAACCCCGAAGATGGTTCCGGTTAGCATGCCACCTGCCGCGGCCACACCTATGGCACGGTTGCCGGCAGCACCCGCACCACTTGCAAAACACAGCGGCATAAGGCCTGCAACAAACGCCAGTGAAGTCATAAGAATAGGACGCAACCTAAGTACCGCCCCTTCTATGGCTGACTGCATGACCGTGTGGCCCTTTTTGCGCACCAGCACCGCGTACTCAACAATGAGGATGGCGTTCTTGCCCAACAGACCGATAAGCATGACGAGCGCTACCTGAGCATAAATATTATTCTCGAGGCCGGTGAGGAACAAAAGGAAATAGGAACCGAAAATACCGGTTGGCAACGAGAGGATAACCGGCAACGGAAGCAGGAAACTCTCGTACTGAGCAGCCAGCAAGAGATATACAAAGACCAGGCAAATGATGAAAATGTAAATTGCCTGATTGCCTGCAAGTACCTGCTCGCGCGTCATACCGGACCACTCTATTCCAAAGCCGCGCGGCAGTATCTCTTTTGCTGTTTGCTCCACTACCTTTATCACATCGCCACTACTGTATCCGGGGGCGGCATCACCATTGATCATGGCCGAGAGATACATGTTGTAGCGAGTGAGCTGCTCGGGGCCATATACACGTTCCAGCCTAATGAATGTTGAATAAGGCACCATCTCTCCCTTGTCGTTCTTCACATACAGATCGAGTATATCCTCGGGCTTGCGGCGATAGTCGGGCGCGGCCTGCAACATAACCTTGTACATCTGTCCGAAGCGGATAAAATTGGAGGTGTAATAACTACCCAGCAGTGTCTTGAGGGTGCTGAGTGCATTGTCAATATTGATGCCCTTTTTTGCTGCGACTTCCTGATCGATACTGATCATGTATTGGGGGAAGTAAGGGTTGTAGCCTGTAACGAGATTGGTGATCTCCCTTGACTGGGAGAGCTTGTCCATAAAACGTTTGGTCTGCTCTGCAGTCTGGGTGATGGCATCATCGCCGTTCCTGTTGAGCAGGCGCAGTTCGAAACCGCCGGCGTTACCGAAACCCGGCACGGTAGGCGGCGCAAAGAACTGGATGCTGGCGTCAGAAATACTACCTGACTTTGCAGTGAGCGCAGCTATCACGTCCTTCACATGACGACGTTGATCCCATGGCTTGAGGTTGATCATGACCATGCCATAACAGGCACCGGCAATGTCGTTCATGAGGTTGTAGCCGGCCAATGTGGACACAGACTCTACGCCTTCCTCTTTGGAAGCGATACGCTCCAACTGATCCAACACCTTTTCTGTACGCTCCAGCGTAGCACCTGCCGGTGTTGTAACGTTTACATAGATCATACCCTGATCTTCCTCGGGAATAAAACCCGACGGAAGCAAAGCACTTACACCCCAGGTAGCCGCAAAGAACAGACCGAGAAGACCTATGATCACCACCCTTCGCCCAGTAATGCCCAACAACAGTGACTTGTATTTGCCCAACATACCATCATAACCACGGTTGAAGCCAGCGAAGAACTTATTGAGCATACCCTTGGGCTTGTCGCCTGCTGCATGATGAACAGGCTTCAGAATGATGGCGCACAGCGCGGGTGTAAGCGTTACCGCATTGATGCCCGATATGACGATAGCGATGGCAAGTGTGATGGAAAACTGCTTGTAGAAGATACCTACAGGACCATCCATGAACGCGACGGGCACAAACACCGCCGACATAACCAACGTGATAGCAATGATGGCACCGCTGATCTCCTTCATGGAATTGATGGTTGCTTCAAATGCAGGCAGGCCGTGTTGTTCCATCTTAGCATGAACGGCCTCGACCACCACAATGGCATTGTCGACCACAATGCCGATAGACAGAACCAGTGCGAACAGAGTCATGAGGTTGAGCGAAAACCCAAATGCCTGCATGAAGAACAAGGTTCCGACAATGGCGACCGGAACCGCTAACACCGGAATGATGGTGGAGCGCCAATCCTGCAAAAACAGGTAAACAATTAGGAAAACCAATATGAATGCCTCAAACAATGTTTTCAGCACCTCATGGATAGAAGCGTCGAGAAAGCGCGACACATCGTAGCTGACGTTGTAAGTCATGCCTGAGGGAAACGAGCTCTCCTTGAGGCGAGCCATTGTGGACTTGATGTTGTCTATGACCTCATTAGCGTTCGAACCAGGACGCTGCTTGATCATGATGGACGCCGAGGGGCGACCATCGGTCTTGGAGGTCATTGAATAAGAAAGGGAACCGAACTCTACATCGGCAATATCTTTCAACCGGAGGAAGGACCCTGAATTATCGGCACGGATAACGATGTTCTGGTACTGCTCGGGTTTGAAGAACTTACCAGTGTATTTGATAACGTACTGCAGCGACTGAGGGTCCTGACCTGAGCTTTCGCCGGACTTACCCGGCGCAGCCTCTACGTTCTGGCTCCTTATGGCGCTGATCACCTCGTCGGTAGAGAGATTGTAGGCCTGCATACGGTCGGGTTTGAGCCATACACGCATGGCATAGTCCTGCAGCCCCATTATGTTCACGAAACCTACACCATCAATACGCTTCAGTTCCTTTAGGATATTGATGTCTGTGAAGTTGTAAATGAACTTTTCGTCGAGCGAGGTATCAGAACTCATGATGTTGAGGTACATGAGCATACTGTTCACTTCCTTCTCGGTGGTCACCCCTGCTTTGATCACCTCTTCGGGCAATTCATCGAGCACGGTGGTAACACGGTTCTGTACGTTTACAGCCGCCACATCGGGGTCGGTGCCTACTTTGAAGTAAACCTGTATTGTGGTGATACCATTGTTACTGGTAACCGTGGACATATAGGTCATGCCGGGCACACCATTAATGGCGCGCTCCAGCGGAATAGCGACGGCATTGGCACAAACCTCGGCATTGGCACCGGTGTAGTTTGCCGTAACAGTAACAGACGGCGGCACAATGTCGGGGAACTGAGTGACCGGTATTTTGAGTAATGCTATTACACCCAGCAATACAATGATGAGTGATATCACCAAAGACAAAATGGGTCTTCTTATGAATATATTGAACATGACTATCCTTTAAATGATGGAATTTGAAACCAAACCGTGTGGTATGGAACTAATGAGCGGCGATGCCTGGCAGGCTGTCAACGGGTAGTGACCGAGGTATTACCTTTACGCCTTCGCGTAAATTCTGGATACCTTCGAAGACGATCTTATCACCCGCCAACAAACCTGAATTCACTATGTAGTACTGACCGTACCGACCTGCAGGACTGAAGCTCCTCATAGTGATGACGTTATCAGATCCGACTACGTAGACATAATTTTTGTCCTGTATCTCGAATGCGGCCTTTTGAGGCAACACCAGTGACTCTACCTTGCCAGACACCAGCTTAACCTTGCCAGTGGCATTGTGTTTGAGCAGGTGATCGGGATTGGGGAACGCGGCGCGCACAGATATGGCACCAGTATTTTCATTGAACTCGCTGACCACGGTCTCTATTCGACCCTTGTGCTTATACTCGGTACCATCGGAAAGAATGAGTGTAGCGGCCTTGTTCTCGTCGATAGTGGTTGCATCGTCGTTTTTGTTGAATGCCAGGTATTCGTTCTCAGATATATTGAAATAGGCATATACCGAATTTACATCGGACACGGTGGTAATGAGCGTACCCTCGCTAACGAGACTACCTGTTTTGAGCGGTATACGGTCGACCACCCCGTCAAACGGAGCACGGATGACCGTATAGGAAAGGCGGTGCGTGGCATTATCGAGGGTGGACCGGGCCTCTTCGATGCGGGCGCGGGCAGCCTTTAGTTTAGATTGGGCCAATGCCAATTCGGTAGCAGAAATGATCTTTTTATCTACCATCAACTTCACTCGCTCGGCCTCCAATTCAGCCACACTCGCTTCGGCCTTCATGCTATGGAGCACGGCCTGCGCCCTGGCTACCTCAGCCTTGTACTCGTTGTCGCCGATGCGGAACATGACCTGTCCTTTACGAACTGTAGCACCCTCATCGACGTAGATGGCATCGAGAAAACCAGAGATCTTACTGCGGATCTCAACGTTTCTAATAGCCTGAATATCGGTTACATATTGCTTGTCCAACTGAAGAGGGACGGACCTGATGCTTATTACCGGTACTTCAACAGGTTTTTCAGGTTGTTTTGATTCTTTGTTGCTGCAAGATGACATAACCGCCATAACTGCACACAACGACAAAATGAAATTTTGACGCATATCTGCTTTTAAGAGATGAATAATGAAATCAGGCAAGTGCCTGAAAAACGAGCCTATCGGCGATCTCTAAAACAGGGTATAACGGTAGAGGAAAGTGTAGTAGAAAGGCCTTACTGTGCGCACCAGAGCGCGGCAGTAGCCTATTTTAAGACGTATATGATGGGCGTCGGAATGTGCTGTGGTATTAACAGTCTGGGTACCAAAGAAAAATAGTACTGAGGACCGGCGACGGGCGATGTGATGATGCCTGCGGTGATGATGTTTACCGGAAGAAATATCAGTGCCTGTTTGTTGACCACCAACTGAAATGTTTTCTTCCGGGATGTCTGACATTTCATACAGATCAGTGACCGGAGCTGAAGTATTTACAAACCCGCTCACACAAAACAGCGTGACCAACACCAAAAAAATGCCGAGTGTCCATGTGCCGGCCGACCGGCGAAATATTGATATGTAGCGGAAATATTTCAAGAGGTAATTAACCTGCTTTTTTTATTCGTGCGCAAATCTAAGGATTGAATATGTATCAAAATGCTAAAATGGGAGAGTGATAACAGACGGTAATAGGCCAATACTTCTAATCTATCGTCACTTACACATGCAAGTAGCAGCACTATGACCTACACTGCCCGAACACCAACCACGAGTCAGGAGGAATTACTTCCGTGAATTTCAGATGGTTGTACCGCTACTTCTTCCGCCAAAAACTCCTACAGCCAACACCCAATTCTTCTTTATGTGATCACATTCCCAAATTTCAACTATGTAATGCATCTACTGACAACGTATCGGGTGTAACAATTTACGACACTACACTGACAGTGCTGCCATACCGCCATCGACAGCGAGGACCTGACCTGTTGTCCAGGCAGAGGCATCGGAGAGCAGAAAGGTGACTGAGTTGGAAAGGATAGCCGGGTCGCCAACCATCTTCATCGGATTGCGCTTGCGGGCTGCGTCAACTTTGTCAGGGGTGTTGAGGAGGCGCGATGCAAGAGGTGTATCGGTGAGTGACGGCGCGATGCAGTTGACACGGATCGAAGGTGCTAACTCGGCAGCGAGCGACCGGGTGAGCCCTTCGATCGCTGCCTTGGCCATCGCAATTGAGGCATGGTAGGGCATGCCACGCTGCGCCGCCACCGAGCTGAACATTACCACAGACGCATTTCCGGCCTGCTTCAAAGATGGGAGGTATTGTTGAATAACAGCGACTGCCCCCAAGCAATTGATACGATAGTCTGTTAGGAAATCGGCCTCGGTGAGCCCACGGAACGGCTTTAGTGAAATGGTGCCGGGGAAATAAACCAATCCATCGACAGGGCCGGCAATAGCTGGCAGGTGCCCGGCAGCATAGCCGTCGACCCGGTGGTGCTCGGTGTATGGAACGACCTCCTCGTGGGTGCTGATTCCAATGACACGGTGACCTGCAGCCGTAAGTTGCCGCGCTGCCTCTACTGCAACCGCTGATGACGCACCGGCAAAAATGTATGTTTTCATTTTGTTTACTTTTTTAATACCATTAATAAACAAAAGTACAGTAGATAAAGAGGCAAAAAGTTGCAGGAACGAATATAACCCGACAATAGTGGTATAGCCAAATTGTATAATGGTCGTGAAGCTAAGTGTGGCAAAGGGTTTCAGCGAACGACGACGACAGAAAAAGAGCATAAAATAGTTTTGTTCAATTTCTTTATGATTTTTTTAAACAGTTTAAGTCTACCTTTGTGTCAGCAACAATGAAAAAAGCATCGGTACACAGGAAGGAACACTTTAATGCGGCACACAGGTTGCACAACCCGTTGCTGACGGATGAAGAAAACAGGGAACTGTACGGCAAATGCAACAATCCGAACTTTCACGGCCACAACTACGAACTGGTAGTAAAAGTAACAGGGCCAATTGACGAAAAGACAGGATATGTTGCTGATACCAAGATACTGAGCAATATAATTAAAGAGCATGTGACCGACAGGTTCGATCATAAGAACCTAAATCTGGATGTTGAAGAATTTAAGACACTGAATCCAACTACCGAGAACGTGGCAGTGGTGATCTATGAAACCCTGCGAGGCAAGTTGCCGGCGGAGCTGGACCTAAAAATATATCTGTATGAAACTGAACGGAACTTTGTTGAATACCCTGCATAACGATAACGACCTGAACGACGTGGAAATAGACGAAATGGGTGACGATCATGTAGCGACAGGAAGTGAGACACCACTGCGGGATGATGCGTTTGAGATGAGTGATGCTGAGAAAATACGCAAGATCGAACATCACTTTGCAGAGATCATGCATACGCTGGGGCTGGACCTGACCGACGATAGCCTGAAAGGAACACCGCGCAGGGTAGCGAAAATGTATGTGAAGGAGATCTTCTCGGGCCTGAACCCGGAAAATAAACCAAACATTGCGCTGTTTGAAAACAAGTATCAGTACAACCAAATGCTGGTGGAAAGGGACATAAGCCTGTTCAGCAACTGTGAACACCACTTCGTGCCTATCTACGGAAAAGCGCATGTGGCCTACATATCGAACGGACATGTGATAGGATTGTCGAAACTGAACAGGATAGTGCAATACTTTGCGAAGCGCCCACAGGTGCAGGAAAGGCTGACGATACAAATAGGACAAGAACTACAACGAATACTGGGTACAAAAGACGTGGCGGTGGTGATAGACGCGCACCATATGTGTGTATCGACAAGGGGGATAAAGGACGCCACGTCTTCAACTGTAACCGCGTTTTACGAAGGGAAATTTGCTGATGAAAAGACAAGGACAGAGTTTCTTACGTATGTGGGCATGAGTGACAACAGATAGGAAAATGACATAGAGGTGGTGTTTTATTGGGTGTGACCGGCCTGTCGATAATTCGGCAGGCCGGATTTTTTTAGTGATAGCCCATGCAGCAAGACAGCTCTCTACGCAATGGCGTGCGGCGCGAGGGTTGGGGAATATGGGATTTATGCAGCTGTGTTGGCGAACTGATGTTATGTCTTGTACATTTGCGATAACACAAGAGATATGAAACGGATTCCATTCGCCTTTGCTACAAATGCCATTCTGATCATCACCGGTATGGTAACACTATTTCATCTTTGTGTGATGGTGGGTATAGTGCCCTACAACATTGTGTGGGGTGGCCGGCTGACGGACAGGAATGCTATGCTGCTGTTTGAGCTTTCTTCGACAATAGTGAATCTGGTACTGGCGGCAACGGTAGCAATAAAGGCAAAAAAAGTAAGGGCGAAAGTACCGGGCAAGCTGGTGAATATGGTGCTATGGGTGTTTGTAATGCTCTTTGCGCTGAACAGCGCGGGTAACCTGGCTGCAAAAGCCACTTTGGAGACGGTGATCTTTACGCCTGTGACCATCTTACTGTCACTATTGTGCGCACGGGCTGCAATGGAGTGATGTTCCTGTGCAAAATATCGGGTGAGTGCAATGACAATTGTCAATTTTTGTACATTCACAAAGGGATAATATTGCACCCGAACAAAGACTATGCTGCAACCATTCTATAACTACATGAATGACATCCGCAAACTGGATGCGGACGTCCTTCGTAGGTTTGATGAAGGGTGTGAATATATTGATGTGGCAAGAAATGAATACCTTCTTCGCGACGGAGAAGTATGCAACTACCTGTACATCATCACTGAGGGGCTGGTGCGTATGTATTATATAAAAGAGGACGAGGAAATAAGTTCCATGTTCCTTGAGCCTTTTGCTCCTTTCACTGCTCCCGATAGCTTTTACTCACGGAAGCCGGGGTATATGTGTCTTCAGGCAGTGGTACCCACACAACTGGCGCGCATTCACTACAACCGGTTGCAACAACTCTATGACCAGTACCCGGACCTTAACTATGTGGGTCGGGTGATAACAGAGCGATACTTTGTGAAGAGCGAAGAGCGGCTGCAACTATTGCGCAAACAGAGTGCCGAAGAGCGTTATCACTACTTTGCCGAAGCATATCCTGAACTGTTGCTGAAAATACCTCTGAAGTACATAGCGTCTTACCTGGGCATAACCAATGAGACACTAAGCCGCATCAGGAACAAGATCAGGAAATGACCATCAGAGGCGATAGGTGAACAGCAAACGCTGAGATATCTTAGATAGATCCCACGAAAGGTTGGAATAACCGGAACCCTTGTCGGGCATGATGTTCTCGTATCGCATGCCATTCATGAACTGTAAACCAATGGACAGGCGCTTGATATCTACCCGGGCGCCGAGATAGGCTGTGAAATTGGCTGACACCATTGTTACATCATTGGTGAGGATCCTGGTGTCGGTATAATCGTTATAGGGACTGACATGACCAGTCGCGGGGTTGGTGTATGGCCTGTTGTAATGGGCTCGACTGAAAGTATCTGTTGTACCTGAGCCGTAACCGGCGCGCAGTTCGGCGCCTGCATAAAGGCTTATGCGGCGATAGAAGTGCCGCTGTGCTTCGATGCCGAACCCGGCAGTGACCAGCCCTACTTTTGTTACACCCGGACGGGAGAATGCAGTGTCTTTGTTGAAGGTGGTGAATCGAGGCTCGGGTCGGTCGTTGTAGCCGGAATAGCCGAGTGTAGCAACAAATGAATTGACCGGGCTACGCCTGATCTTGTATACCAGACCCACGGTTCCCGTGCCCGGATTTGTGTTAGCAGCAAAAGCGGCATTGGTCTCGGTATAAATACCAAGGGAGTTTTTTTGTGCTGTGGTATCGCCGGCAAAAGTGTGCAATGGCAGCAGCAATAAACAAACTGAAAGTGATCTCATGCGGTTGTGTTTTTTGAATAAACGCACGAGATGCACTTTTACACCCTCAACAAATTGTTAAAACGGAAAAAGTCGCATCAACAGCACCCTTCCGCCTTTGCAACCTTGTACAGGAAACGTTGCATATCCCATGCCGATGTGGGGCAACGTTCGGCACACAGACCACAATGCAGGCAAACATCCTCGTCCTTGACCATGACCTTGGTAGTGGGCAGCACATCAGAAACATAAAGTGCCTGTGTGGTATTGGTAGCCTGCACCTTTAAATGCATGCGCAGATCAGACTCCTCGAGGTTCTGCGTGAACGTAATACAGGACGTGGGGCAGATATCCATGCAGGCGTCGCACTCTATACACTTACTTTCGGTGAAGACAGTCTGTACGTCGCAGTTCAGACAGCGTTCGGCCTCGCGGAAACCGGTAGGAAGATCGAAGCCCAGTTCCACTTCCTTTTTGCGGTTGGTGAGTGTGATGGCCTTATCGGCGTGTGGTACGGCATACCGGGCATCGGTAACCACCTCGCTATCGTAGCTCCACTCGTGAATTCCCATTTTCTGGCTCACGAGATTAACGAAGGGCGCGGGCCTTTCCGTGAGGGCTTTCCCGCTGCAATACAAGTGTATGGAGATGGCTGCCTGATGACCATGCGCAACAGCAGTGATAACATTCTTGGGTCCAAATGCAGCGTCACCGCCAAAGAAAACCTTTGGATGAGTAGATGCAAATGTAGTTTCATTGACCACGGGCATATCCCATTTATCGAATTCTATACCGAGATCGCGCTCAATCCAGGGGAAGCTATTCTCCTGACCAATAGCTACGAGTACATCATCGGCAGGGTAGAAAACATCGGGTTCTCCTGTTGGCACCAGTTTTCGTTTTCCGCCCTCATATACCGCATGCACTTTCTGAAATGTCATGCCTGTGAGGCGACCGTTGTCTGTGACGAACGATACGGGAACATGATTGTCTATGATGGGGATATCCTCGTGTACTGCATCTTCTTTTTCCCAGGGCGATGCCTTCATTTCGGCAAACGGGCTGCGTACCAGTACCTTGACGTCTTCGCCGCCCAACCGGCGCGCGGTGCGGCAGCAATCCATGGCGGTATTGCCACCACCCAGCACTATGACACGTTTGCCAATGGCGTGTGTATGTTCGAAAGCCACATTGGCCAGCCAGTTGATGCCTATGTGAATATTGGCAGCACCTTCCTTGCGACCGGGTATGTCGAGGTCGCGGCCACGTGGTGCCCCTGTGCCCACAAACACAGCATCGTATCCCTGTGCCAGCAGATCGCGCAGACTTTTGACGTAGTGGTTGAAGTGGCGATGTACACCCATGTCCAGAATGAAACCCACCTCCTCATTCAGCACAGCCTCGGGCAAGCGGAAGGAAGGGATCTGACTGCGCATGAAGCCGCCGCCATTCTTCTGCTCGTCATAAATATGCAGTTCATACCCAAGCGGGGCGAGGTCTCGTGCGACAGTGAGTGCGGACGGGCCGGCACCAACCAGCGCCACCTTTTTGCCATTGAGCTTGAAGGGGCCCCTCGGCATTAGTTTCTTTACATCGCCTTTGTTATCGGCAGCTACGCGCTTCAGCCGGCATATAGCCACCGGCTCCTCCTCTACCCTACCTCTGCGGCAGGCAGGCTCGCAAGGGCGGTCGCAGGTGCGGCCCAGTACCCCGGGGAATACATTGGACTCCCAGTTGACCATGTAGGCCTCTGAGTATTTTTGCTGTGCGATGAGCCTGATGTATTCGGGAACGGGAGTGTGCGCCGGGCAAGCATACTGGCAGTCCACGACCTTGTGGAAATACTCCGGGTCTTTGATATCTGTAGGTTTCAATAGTTGTTGTTTTATCGAGGTGAAACAATACGTACTATGATCCTTAAACAGTCTTATGGAGCTAAAGCCGAGGCGCTATGTAATATACACCTCTAAGATACAGGAAAATAATAATAAATCCAAGATCAGCGGGGAGCAAGATCGTAAAGCGTAGCAGCGAGATCGGCAGCGCATGGGTGGTACTCTATATCGAACCGCGGAGAGCGGTAATACCAGCGTTTATCAGCGCCCGACTTCCATTTGTCACCACGGGTGGTGGTCTGCACAGGCGTATAAGCCACCTGATCCATGTTGGTATCGTAAACCACCCAACGGCGGCCCTTGCGGGTATCGAAAGAATGCGCCCCCTCCTTATCCCGGATATGACCAATGGGTGGCATCTGCTGATGCGCATAGCCGTACACAGCGAGTAATACTTCCTTGCCGTTTATTACAGAAGATGGCACAGTTTTACCGGCACTGTCTATGATGACATTGGTGTAGTGACCGGCCCGTACGGCCACAAGATCGGTATCGAGGAAGTAATAAACAGGGCAAAAGGTGAAATGATCTCGAAAATCGTTGCGGATAACCCGGTAAATGGCACTCATATCGCGATTGAGTTGCTCCAGGAGTTTGGGGTTGGTACCCCGCTGAAGCATACTGCGTCGGTTCTGCTCGGTGGAGAGCTGAACGAGGAGAATTTCGGGCTGATCGACACGATGCTGGGCCCGAAGTGTCCATGGGAGCAACGTAAGAACGATAATAATAATACGGCGGAGAGGGTACATGCTACAAAGATATTGCAGTAAAAGACGAGAAAACAGGCAACAACCTTAGCAGGACATCATATATTGTTTTGACAAATCTCACACTCTGACCGGGCCAATAAACCCGTTTGCACGAACATTATATAGTTATCCACATGATAGGGCAAACCACCTTTTAAAGGTGCCTGAGACTGCTTACCTTCGCTGCAAAATCAGAGCGTGCTCCGGTTATTCAGAAACAACAGCCCCTTTACGGTATTGGTACTTTTTCTCTTCGCAATAGTTGTGAAGATAGAGGCGTTGTTGCATCCGGTAGCCCCCACGCCGGTAGCAGGGCATTTTCTGTATAACTACACACTGAGAACTATTGATATTGTTTTCAGGCATAGTTCGTTTGCCTATACATTGCTTGGGATAACGGTATTATTCCTGCAGTCGCTGTATATTAAAGACATATCATCGCGGCACAAACTGTTTCCGAGGAATACGTATATACCATCGTTCGTATTTCTGTTACTGACCTCCCTGTATCAGCCGTTCAACTTCTTTAATGAGACAATGATACTGAACACGCTGCTATTGGGAGCGGTAGATGTGATGTTCAGCTTCACACAGACCACACAGCCACGAAAGCTGATATATAATGCGGCGTTTCTGCTATGCACCGCAGCGCTGTTCCAGTTTTCGCTTCTGGCGTTCTTTCTGCTGCTGACGGTGGGTATGGTTATGTTCCGTCCATTTAATCTGGGCGAATGGAGCGTGGCGATGATGGGCTATATCACTCCATTGTATTTTCTGGTATGTATCTTGTTTTTGGTAGACAAGTTCTACCTGCTGCACCAGTGGCCGCATGTGGGCGTTTCCCTTTCGTCCAACGTAATTTCGCCTTTTTATCTGATCGTTCTGATAGCAGGGATCATCATATTGCTGGGCACCGGAGTATACGCAATGCAGGAAAATGTGGCCCTGAGCAATATATATGTGCGCCGCGACTGGACGGCCATATCATTCTACCTGATAATATCACTTCTGGTAGCAATCATCACGGATGTGGCAATAAAAAGCACGTGGCTGATAGCCATGCCCGGATTAAGCATAATTATATCTCACGGGCTTTTGCTTGAAAAGAACAAACGGTTTAGTAATTTTATCTTTTATTTTTCTCTTTTATTACTCTTATTCTGCCTTTGGGCAGGCAAATGACCTTCAATGAAATTCGGTATTATCGTTTTCCCCGGCTCGAACTGTGACCGCGACATGATGCACGCACTGAGAGACGATCTGAAACAAGAAACAGTGATGCTGTGGCACAAAGACCGTGACCTGAGCATGTTCTCGACCAACGACTGCATAGTGCTGCCGGGTGGCTTTTCTTACGGCGACTATCTGCGCTGCGGTGCATTGGCAAGGTTCAGTCCGCTGATGGAGCAGGTGATAGATTTCGCTAACCGCGGCGGTAAGGTGCTGGGTGTGTGCAACGGGTTCCAGATACTGTGCGAGGCCGGGCTGTTGCCGGGTGCGTTGTTGCAGAACGACCATCAGAAATTTACCTGCAAAAACGTGTATATAAAGAGCGAAGGCACCAACAACCGCATAGGCGCGGCAGTGGGTACCAAGGCGCTGAAAATACCTGTGGCACATGGCGAAGGACGCTACTATGCCGATGCTGCCACGCTGAAGCAACTGCATGACAATGACCAGGTAGTTTTCCGCTACTGCAACGAACAGGGCGAGATACACATAGACTCGAACCCAAACGGAGCTGTGAACAACATTGCAGGCATCTGTAATGCAGGACGCAATGTATTTGGCATGATGCCACACCCTGAAAGGGCATGCTCAGAGCCACTGAACAACATTGACGGCAAGGCAATACTGATGGCACTGGCGCACAACTGATCTGTCTGAAATAAAGACGTAGACCGGAAACGGTCTCATTTCATAACACCTACATCAATGAGCCGTATATCGGCTCATTGATGTATAATAAAGACCCGAAAAGCGGCCGTAAATTGTATCGCAATGGACCTGAAAACGAGTTCCGCGGATACAAAACAAACGTTAAAAAGACAGCGATATGACTGAATTTACCCTTCAGGAAAACTATATTGCACTGTCTTATATATTGCAAAACGAGTAAAAATGATGACCAACCTTCGCAATATTGCCCTAACAATAGCACTCTCGCTTGCAGGTGTGATAGCATATGCGCAAACAGGAGACCCGACCACCTGGAAGTACGAAGTGAAGAAAAAGTCGGCAACTGAATATCAGCTTATATACCACCTGAATCTGAAAAGCGGGTGGCATATATGGTCTTTGCATCCGGGTGGTGATGGTTTCCAGATAGTGCCCGAATTCAGGATAGACAAGAACGACAAAGTGCAGGTGAAGGGATTGAAAGAGAGCGGGAAATCCACTACTACCCTGATGGATGGTGTGGACGGAAAAGTGACCTACCTGAGCGGGCAGATAGATTATGTGCAGGACGTTGTGGTGAAGGGCCCGACCAAAATAACAGGAAAACACACGTATCAGGTATGTGATGATAAACAATGCCTGGCGCCGGTGGACAAAAGTTTTGAATTTGTGATCAACTGACAGTGTCGGGAGATCTGTTGAAGATAAACCCGAAGCAACAAAGGAAAAAGAATACGCCAAGTATGACAAAGCTGACCAAAATACTGATAATAGCCGTAATGTGCCTTTGGGGCGCCGGCAGCGCGATAGCGCAAATAACCAAGGACCCTACCAGCTGGCAGATAGAAACGAAAAAGATAAAGGACAATGAATATGAGGTGACCTTTCACCTGAAGCTGGCGAAGGGATGGCACATATGGTCGCTGACGCCGGGAGGTGATGGATTGCAGATACCGCCTGAATTCAAATTCAGAAAGACTGCGGATTTCACGGTATCGGGGAAGGTGAAAGAGAAAGGTCACAACATCACCGGCCCCATGGATGGGGTGGATGGTATTGTAACCTACTTCCACGACAATGTAGACTACACACAAAAACTGACAATAGCACGCAACACCACCATCAAGGGCATTTATACCTATCAGGTGTGTGACGATAAAATGTGCCTGCCACCAAAGAACGTACCTTTTACCATTACAGTAACTGATGCCGGCGGAGGTGTACCTGATTCTGCGGTTGCGGATTCGGCAAAAGTTGATTCTACTACTACTGCCGCAGCAAACAACAACAATACACCAACCGACACCGCCGCTAAAGCACCTGCAACTGACACCGCGCCTGCCGAGGAAGGTGGCAGTAAGTCGCTGCTGTGGCTGTTCCTTGCAGCAGTAGGCGGCGGCCTTGCGGCAGTGATAACACCATGCGTGTATTCCATGATACCGATAACGGTAAGCTTCTTTACCAAGCGCAGCAAAACACGTAAGGAAGGTATCAGGAACGCGCTGTACTATTCGGCGTCTATCATCATCATCTTTACGGTGCTGGGCGTGGCCATTTCTGCCATTTTCGGATCAAACGCGCTGAATACTCTTTCGACCAACTGGATAGCTAACCTGTTCTTCTTCTTCATATTTGTTCTGTTCGGTATCTCGTTCCTGGGTGCGTTTGAAATAACGCTGCCCTCTTCGTGGACCAACAAAACCGACTCGAAAGCTGGTGTAGGCAGCTTTGGTGGCATATTCTTTATGGCGCTGACGCTGGCCATTGTATCCTTCTCCTGTACGGGGCCTATTGTGGGTCCGTTGCTGGTACTGGCAGGCAAGGGCGGCATTGCGGGCCCTGCTGTGGGTATGTTCGGGTTCTCTATTGGTCTGGCGCTTCCATTTGCCTTGTTCGCGATTTTCCCGGGCATGCTGAATAAGATGGCATCTTCAGGTGGATGGCTGAACCAGGTGAAAGTGGTGCTGGGTTTCCTGGAGCTGATGCTGGCATTAAAATTCCTGTCTAACGCCGATCTGGCACAGGGATGGCGCCTGCTGGACAGGGAGATC
Source organism: Flavipsychrobacter sp. (assembly GCA_016786565.1). Classification (GTDB taxonomy): domain Bacteria; phylum Bacteroidota; class Bacteroidia; order Chitinophagales; family Chitinophagaceae; genus Nemorincola. The sequence continues at coordinate 73,509 of JAEUVY010000072.1, read as the reverse complement.
TTCATTGCCTGCTGGATAGTGATATCACTGCTGCTGGGCTTCTACCTGCTGGGCAAACTGAAACTGTCGCACGATGATGCGCCTGCAAAGAACTTGTACGGACAAGAGTATGTATCTATATTCAAGCTGTTCCTTGCTATCATCTCATTTACGTTTGCAACTTATCTGTTGCCCGGTATGTGGGGCGCACCGCTGAATGGCATGAGCGCCTTCCTGCCGCCTGTCGGAACATTTGATTCATTTGGCGGTGGCGGTGGTAATGCTGCGCCTGCGCACAGTGCAAACAACAGCGAAGTGCACCCTGTTAAATACGTTGAGGAGATGAAGATATACGAGCCACCGGTTGTAAAAAATCTGGGTCTCATCACCTACTTCGAATACGAAGAAGCACTTGCTGCTTCGAAGAAATTGAAAAAGCCGATAATGCTCGACTTTACAGGTATCAACTGCGTTAACTGCCGTAAGATGGAAGGACAGGTATGGTCGGATCCGGAAGTAGCAAGACGCCTGAAGGAAGACTTTATTGTAGCGTCACTCTACTGCGACTTCAACAGGGTGGACCTGCCGGAAAGCGAGCAATATTTCTCCAAGGATCTGAACTCGCAAATCATTACGGTGGGTAACAAAAACTCAGATCTGCAGGCATCAAAATTCGGAGCCAACTCGCAGCCGTTCTATTTCTTTGTTGATGAGAATGGCAACAAGCTAGCAGAAAAAGGATATAGCTACGACCCTGATGTAGCGAAGTTCATCAAACATCTGGACGGAGTAATAGCCAAATACAAAGAAACACACCCGTAAAGGGATAATGACATAATAAACTGATCGTCGGGCGTGGATCATCTCTTGATATTCCACCCGACGATCTTTAGTTTTACAGAATGCCTGTAAGGATACAACGATACATTGCTTTATTGTCGGTGGTGCTGTTTGGCGGCAAGATGCTGGCCTGGTGGCTCACGGGGTCGGTGACGGTGCTAACTGATGCGCTGGAAGGCATAGTGAACGTTGTGGCAGGTTTTTTGGGCTTGTTCAGCGTGGTTATGTCGGCGCGGCCACGCGATACTAATCACCCTTATGGGCACGGAAAAGTAGAATTCATCTCATCTGCGGTTGAAGGGACACTGATCATTGTTGCCGGATTGCTGATCATTTTTGAAGCAGTCCATCAATTGCTGCTGCCACACACCATTCAGCACCTTGATATAGGATTGATCATTGTGGCTGCGGCCGGCTCGCTGAACTTCGCTGCGGGAAAATATGCGGTAAAGCAGGGCAAAAAGCTGCATAGCATGGTGCTGGAATCTGCAGGCAGCCATTTGTTGTCGGATGCCTACTCTACCATTGCGGTAGTAGCCGGAGTGGGTCTGCTGCTGGTGACAAACGGTAAATACCCGTGGCTGGATAGCGCGGTGGCCCTTGTATTCGCCATAGTGACCATTGTGACCGGATACAGGGTACTGAGGAAATCGCTATCGGGCATGATGGATGAGATGGACATGGGCACACTTGCTAAAGTGATAGACCTGCTGCAGAAAAACCGCAAGGCGCAATGGGTGGACCTGCATAACCTGCGTGTGATCCATTATGGTGAGCTGCTGCACATAGATGCCCACCTTACACTTCCATGGTATCAGAAAGTGGCGGATGCGGACCGAGAGATACATGCGCTGGAAACGCTCATACAATCGCACTTCAGCAACAGAGTAGAATTGTTCATTCACATTGATAGCTGCATGCACTACCAGTGCCGACTATGCAGCATGCAAGACTGTCCCGAACGCAAAGAACCATTTGCACAACAACTTGAGTGGAACACTGAAAATGTGTGGGCTGATGCCAAACACGGGAAGAATTGATGCTGTTTGTTTGCCTATCAGCAACATACACATGCAACATTACTCAAAGTAGTAGCGACCGTCTGAACTAAGGGTACAAGTCCCAAAAAAACTACACGAAAGTGTTATTGCATAGTCTAACAAGAGCAGGTATTTTTCGGCGTTCCGGCTTTGCATCGTCCTCATTCGATACCGGTCACTACTAAAGAAACAACATGCTCAGAAACACTTTTACGGCCCTTTTGATGGCCGCAACAATTACATCCAGTGCCCAATCTTTACAGAAACCGACAGTACCGGAACCCTCACTAAAAATTGTAAAAACCCAGAAGACCCGATATGGTACGGGAACCGGCTATATGGGGCTGTTTGACTGGAATGTGTCGGGCGGATATATCAGTAAAGACCTGACCCAAACCGGGATGGCAACGCCCTCTTCATCGGCAAGCGGGGGCTATGGGATGTTTCATTTGCAGGAGAGTGTGCTGAGCAACTATTTTCTTGCCAAGAAATACAAAAGAAACAAGAGAGTAAAAATTGGTCTGCAAAACACCTTTGATTTCGGGATGGCGATGGGTAGCGCCGCACGCAGATCGACAGAGCTACTTCCGATAGATACCTTATCAACGGGAATGAAATTCTATCTCAATTATCAGTTTGGTATAGCAAGCGCGATCCGCATCACCAACAAAGTAGACATCGGCTACACCTACTATGCCTACTCCAAGACCTTATTCTTCCCAGACACACGCAGCTACCACAAAGCGCGCTTTCGTTACAGTCACCTGATGGCGGAATACTCATTCGGCGGAGTGCAGGCTATAGAGCTCAAATACCTTCGGGGAAAGAAAGGGTACTTCGGGCTCTCTTACTATAACTATGAGCAGCAGTACAACGCGGCCTACGTATTTCCGCGAACGGTGAATACGTCATGGTATCAGATCTCTATAGGAAAGGTATTTTAACGCAACTCTATCTACTTGACCATTCAAACATCAATCTGAAAAAATGAAAAACAAAATAGCAAAGGTTCTGTTTGCAGCGGGTATCGTGAGTTTGCCAATGGGAGGTTACGCGCAGTACCAGAAATCATATTATTCGGGCATGTACCAGAGTTATGTGCCGCCCGTGAAGCCGGTCTATTACCCACCCTACAAACCACCTGCATACGTGAAGCCGGTGGCACCATACAAGCCATATACTCCGTCCTATAATAAATCTGACTATTACTATTCTAAAGACTCGTACACTCCGTATAAGTCGAAGAACAGCTATGAGGACAGAGGGAGCCGCTCATCGGGATACAAATCGTCTTACTACAATAGCGGCAGCGATAGAGAAAAGGTGGTTGAGAACCCGGTGAAAAACGGCAGTCTCGCCCATACCAACGGAGACGTCTTCACAGGCGACTATAAGAACGATCTGCCCTACAAAAAGGGAACGATAGCCAGCACTAATGGTGACAAATATGTGGGTGAGGTAGATGGCTGGAGCAAGAGCGGATTTGGTGTAATGACGTATGCTGACGGTTCCAAGTATTCGGGAAACTGGTACTACAACAAACGAAGCGGTGCAGGTAAATTCTATGACGCATCGGGGAAACTGGTGAATGACGGGTACTGGAAGAACGATGTGTATGAATGCGGCTACACCGGGGAATACAAAGACGGAAAACGCAACGGATATGGTGTAGAGAAAGACCTGGACGGCAACACCTATGAAGGTGAATGGAAGGACGATAAGATGCACGGAAAAGGCAAGCGATACAACAAGAGTGGCACCATCATCAACGAAGGTTTCTGGGAGTATGGCTACTACAGTTACTTCTATGAAGGCGGCCTTGTAGATGGCAAACGCCATGGCTATGGCACCTACAAAGACAAATATGGAAATGCCTACTCGGGGAACTGGAATATGGGAGTGAAAGAGGGAACAGGCACCTATACATGGACCAACGGAGACACCTATACCGGCACCTACAGTAACGACAAAAGGAACGGGGAAGGGACCTTCAAGACAGCGGCGGGGAAGACCTATACAGGCGCATGGATGAATGATGAGCGCGAAGGAAACGGCACAGAAACGAGCACCAGCGGAAAATATACCGGCCAGTGGAAAGCGGGAAAGAAAAACGGACAGGGCAAGGAATTTGCCGCTGACGGCAGCTTGGTGAAGGAAGGCACCTGGGTGAACGATAAATGGAAATACAACTTCACCGGCGCAATGACCGGAGGAATGAAAAACGGAAAGGGCACCTACACCGATGAGTTGGGGACGTATGACGGGATGTGGGTGAACGATAAGAGATCGGGTAGCGGCACATTTAAAGGAGTGGGCGGTGATACGTATGAAGGGGAATGGCTGAATGACAAGGAAGAAGGAAAGGGCAGGTACACCCGCGGCACCACTACCTATGACGGCATGTGGAAGAGTGGCCGCAAGGCGGGTAGTGGCATCATGACGGATGAATATGGCAAGTATGAAGGTGAGTGGCAGGACAATCTGAGACACGGCAAGGGCAAGATCACGTGGAGTTCGGGAGAGACCTATGAAGGCGACTGGAAGTATGGACACATGGAAGGCGAAGGCACCTATACCTGGCCCGAAGGCAAACAACCGGCTGGTATGAACAATGTGACCAAGTATGTGGGCACCTTCAAAAACGATATGTTTGACGGCTATGGAAAATGTTTCTCGGCCAGTGGTAAACTGGTGAAGAAAGGCTATTGGGATGGCAATAAATTCAAAGGAAAGAAGAACCCGAAAAAATAATAAAGGGACATGAAGTTGTTGTGGATACCAGTGATAGCTGCCTGTAGCTTCGGGCCGTCAGAAAGTATGGAGTGCAGCAGGCTACCTGTTGAGGAAGCAACAATAATGGCAAGCGACGCTGAGCCGGACCAACGCCATGCACAAGTGTCAGTACTGATACTGCTGTCACCGGAATGCCCGATATCGCAGCAAATAACAGGCACGCTCAATGAGATATTCGGCCGATATGGCAATAGTTGCACATTCCGTGGCATAGTGCCGGGCAAACTGTACACCCCTGAAGAGGTATCCGCATTTGTGCGTAAGTACGAACTGCAGTTCCCTGTAGAAATTGACAGCAGCTACAGCGTAACTGAAAAGCTAAATGGGATAATTACCCCAGAGGTGTTTGTACTGCGCAATGACACCCTACTTTACTCGGGCGCGATAGACAATTCATACAGTGCGCCAGGGAAGAAAAATGCAAGGATAACCAGAGCCTATCTGCAGGAAGCACTTGACTCAATAGTAAATAACAAATTACCCTCAACATCGCGGACCTCACCGATTGGATGTCTTGTGGAACGACGACACAGTTGACGATGATAACAGCAGCTACAACACACAGGTTCGGAGGTCGGCTTATGCGGATGATGCTTGCGATATGCACACTCCTTACCTCGCAGGTATGGGGCAAGGATGTTTCGTTTTACAAAGACATTCAACCAATGATACTGCGCCACTGCACCAGCTGTCACCGACCGGGGCAAAGCGCTCCATTTTCGCTTATCAGCTACAGGGACGTAGTGAAACATGCATCCATGATAAAACAGGTGGTGCATACGGGTTATATGCCTCCTTGGCAGGCAGATACGTCTTACCGGAAATTCGTTGACCAACGTGTGATGAGTGCCGGCGAGATACAAACACTGACGGATTGGGTAGAAAACGGTTTGCGGGAAGGAAATGAGAAAGACGGCACACAGATCACTGTGTACGACAAACCATCCAACCTGGGCAAACCGGACCTCGTGCTCACTGCATCAGAGGTGTTCAGGGTTCCCGGAACGAACAATGATACGTTTGCCTACTTTGTGATGCCCTATACACTGCCTACAGACACAAACGTACTTGCGTTTGAATTTGTGCCGGGCAATCCGGTAGCGGTGCATCATGCCAATACGTGGGTATTCCCGGCTCCTTCGGAATATGACCGCATCTATGATTTTCCTGAAAAGACAACGCCGCCGGCACCCTTGCTGCTGCGGGAATACACTCCTTCGCTGAGCGATATGTTTCTTACGTTCGACACCAACGCGACAGCCGGATATGAGTTCGAGTATCCTGATTTTTTTCCAAAGGTTCCGCCGCTGTATTACGATGGATGGGTACCGGGTGCGTCAGCAAGAACATGGCCCAAGGGATTCGGGTTCAAGATGCCGATGAAGGGTATAGTTATTATGCAGATTCACTATGGTCCCACCCCGGTGCCGCTAACCGACCAATCGTCGGTAAACCTCTTCTTTACATCCGATCAGGTAGAGCGGGTGATAGAAAGCTACAACATTGGTACCGGTGGCGGCATTGCTGAACCTGAGCCACAATTGGTATTACTGCCGGATTCTGTACAGACCTTCGAGATAACAACAGAAATAACGGAAGACCAATCGTATATAGCACTGAACCCACACATGCACTATCTGGGCAAGGAAATGAAGGCGTTTGCAGTGCAACAGAACGGCGATACGATACCGCTGGTGTGGGTGAAAAACTGGAATTTCAGATGGCAGGAATTTTATAAACCAATACACCCCATCCACATACCAGCCGGGGCTACGCTGAAGGTTGTTGCCACTTTCGACAACACAAGGTCCAATCCTGATAACAGGTTCGATCCGCCAAAGATCATCAGGGGTGGGTCTTTGAGTACCGAAGAGATGATGAGCCTGATAGTGATGAGTGTGCGCTACCGGAAAGGCGATGAAGAAATTGTACTCTCGTCAGACCACCCCAACTTTTCGAACGAGGAGAAGTAGCAGCGGGATGAAACCGACTACCGGAACTTGCGGTCTTTCTCGTCAATGGCGAGGTCGTTGATACTGGCAAAACGTTTTGCCATGTATCCGTTCTCATCAAACTCCCAGTTCTCGTTTCCATAGGCACGGTACCACTGTCCGGCCTCGTCGTGGTATTCATACTCAAAGCGCACTGCGATACGATTGCCGGTGTGTGCCCAGTATTCCTTCTTCAGTTTATAGTCCTGTTCCTTCGCCCACTTATCCTTCAGGAAGGCGACGATCTCGTCGCGACCACGAAGAAAAACGTTGCGATTACGCCACTCACTATCTGGCGTGTATGCCTTTGATACACGTTCAGGATCTTTGCTATTCCAGGCGTCTTCAGCCATCTGTATCTTCTGTTTTGCAGTCTCCTCGGTAAAAGGAGGCAACGGATGTCTAGGTTCCATAATCGGTTGTTTTATAAATAAATTCAGACGGTCTTATACATCCCGAAGTTGCTTGTCTACCTCCTCATCGTGACGGCGCTCGAGCTCTTGTCTCACCTGGGTTATGTGTTCACCCAATGCCGGTTCAGGACGTGCATCGCCCAGCAAGAGCCCCCACTGACGCATGTGTCGTGACTTATCGAAGATGATCTTTAATACTGCCATTACCGGTATGGACAGGATCATACCCGAGATGTCGGCAAGTGCGCCCCCCAGCACTATGCCCACTATACTTACCAGCGCATTGATACGTACCTTAGAGCCTACGATGCGGGGCATAAGGATGTTGTTATCAAGAAATTGAACAAAAGCGATAGTGCCAAGCACAGCCCATATCTGCCACAACTCCTGCGACGTGGTGAGTGTGAGCAGAACTCCGATGAGGTTACCAACAAGCGCACCTACGTATGGTATGAGATTAAGAATAGCGAATGTAACACCGATGAGGATAGCGTGCTGGATGCCAAACAACAACAGTATACCGCCCAACAACACCGTGAGGTAGGTGATCTGAATGAGCAGGCCCAGCAAGTAGTACTTTACAATAACCTCGGTCTCGCGCACCACTTCCTTTACGCGCTGGTGCTGTGTTTCATCAAACCACATGTAGATGAAATGTATGAGCAGATTGCGGTAATAGAGTATGAGGAAGATGTAAATGGGGAGCAGGCCAAGAAAAATGAAAATGTTACTGACCGAGCTGAAAGCATCGCGGAAGTAGCCGGAAATATTTTCAGTGAGCCCCGCGCCCTGCTGCTTTATCAATGCCATCTGTTGCTTCATAGTGAAGTGTGTCTTCGCGCTTATCCACTCGCTGAGACTGTTCCAATGTGCAGTGAGGTTGGCTTGAATGGCATCGAGATCGCTGAGAAAGCCCCCGATCTGGTATAGCAGGAATGCGGTGATACCAACGGCAATAAGAAGCACCAGAACAATGCACAAAGCAATGGCGATGACCTCTGGTACCCGACGCGCGCGCAACCAACGGAGTACCGGCAAAAGTAGCAGCGACAGGAATACGGCCATCAGCAGAGGCATAATGACACTCTGCCCCACTTTGACCACGACACCCAATGCGCACAAACCAAGAAGCTCAATTGAACGGCGCACTGTAACAGGCATGTCCCTCATAACAGATCACAGATTTAATTTATTACTCCGAAAGTACGACATTAAAACCCAATGAGCGAACCGGCCAACGACCATAAATCTTCACAGAACAAAGGAGTTACTTCCTATACGTACCGGAACCATATCTCGGTGGCACCAAAGCCATACTTACCGCTCCATTCGTTTTTGTAGCGGGCTACTTCGGGTACTTTTTTCAGTGCCGCGTGCACTTCGTCGCGCAGCTTGCCCTTCCCGAGGCCATGTATCACCACCATACGCTCTTGCCTGTGTACAATGGCCAAATGAACATAACGCTGTAAGGTGGTAAGTTGTATCTGTATGATCTCGGCATTGGTGAGACCGCGGGTGTTACTTACCAGTTGCTCTATATGCAGATCAAGCTCGTGCAGCGGACTTTCAATGTTGCGCGTTGTTACCGGCTCCGCTACCGAGCGACGGACAACGGGTGTACTTACCGGCTGTGGTTCTTCTTTTTTGGGACCGAAGCTATCTATCAGACAATAGTCGAAAGATGGGCTCTTTCCTGCAAGGACATCGGAAATGTGCCCGAATAACTTTGCAGGTTTTATGCGGAGGGTTCCGGCCTCCGCACCGTTTTCTTCATTTTGAACATCAATAAGCTCCCAGTTGAATCGAGGCTGATCGTTCATATCCTGATACTCTATTGTATGGAGATAAAGATTGCCAAAAGCGTGGAGGGAACCCTCATGCAGGAACACGCTACTCTCTTTCACACGAACATCGTACCGGAACTTCACGTTTACAGGCAATTCATTGAGCAGATAGACCTTCACTTGGGTTGCCATCTCTTCCATATCCACGGTACGAAAAACCGGAATAAAGGAGAGGTAAACACCACGTGCCAACCGTTGCGGACGCGCCAGCGGCTTCTCTACTGGGACCTGCTCGGCCGGCAGCGGTTTCTTTTTCACCACAGTCTTTTCGGTGAACCAACGGAGATAGGGATGGTCGACCTCTTCAAGGTAAACAGGAAACGCTGTACCATTCACCTCTACTTCTATGAGTTGTTTGTCGATGAAGGCAGTGACACGTCCCTCTTCTCCTGTGCGCTTCAGCACTACCTTATCCCCTATTGAAAATTTCATATCAGCCGTTGATCCTTCCGTTTATAAATTCAACCATCTTTCGCACTGCTTTGCCCCGGTGGCTGATTGCGTTCTTTACCTCCGGCGACAACTCTGCGAAAGTCTGTTCGTAACCGGCCGGCACAAATATGGGATCATACCCAAAACCACCGTTGCCTCGTTTATGCTGCAAAAGTGCACCCTCGCAAATGCCCTCGAAATAATGGACCTCGCCATTCCATATCAGGCAGATCACAGCCTTGTAGTAAGCCGCCCTGTCTGTAACGCCGTTCATGTTATGCAACAGATGCTGCAGGTTGGCCTCATCGTCGCGCGTACCAGAATAGTGAGCGCTGTCTATACCGGGCGCACCTCCAAGGTGGGGCACACAAATGCCGCTGTCATCGGCAAATACACTCTTACCGCAGAAATCATATACTGCCTTTGCCTTGGCGTGCGCATTTTCTTCAAATGTGTGCCATGGCTCGGGTGTATCGTCTGTAAAGCCGATGTCCTGAAGAGAAAGTAACTGCACCTGGTGCAACATTTCCTTTATCTCGCGGATCTTTCCCTTATTGTTTGATGCGATCACCAATTCCATAGTAAAGTAGCGGTCGTTGCCGCACAGCAAACTTACGCCTGTATTCACTAATAAATACACCGGCTGTATCGTACTTTTGTTACAGACTCATTTGTATTGGCGATCGTAACAATTATATCAGATTTCGGAGCGCATGACGCTTCGGCCGGCATGACCCGAGGCGTTCTTCTGTCGGCACTGCCTGACACCCGAATTATTGATGTGAGCCATGAGATACAACCCTTCCGAAAGGACGTGGCAAGCTATGTGCTGCGGTCTTCGTATCAGCATTTCGCGCCGGGCACGGCGCATCTTGTTCTGGTAGATGTGTATCACGACTCAGTTCCGCGATTGGTATGCGCCTATCACGACGGGCATTATTTTATTGCACCCGACAATGGGATCCTTCCAGCGGCCTTGTTGACGGAAGAGCTTGACGGCAGGCTTTCTTTTGAATTGCAGGCCGGGAATTCATTTGCAGACTGGCTGTCGGCAGCAGCAAGGTGTGTTTCTATGATCGCAGACGGTAGCGTTGACCAACTGCCTTCCATTCGCCTTTCGGTTCTGGAAAAGACCGAAAAATGGAAAGAAGAGACGCCGGGGGAATATGATGTGGAGGTGCAGTATGTAGATCACTTTGGAAATGCAGTTACCAATTTGCACCGTGGATACCTCGAAAAAATGAGCCCAGGAAACCGATTCCGGCTGGATATAATGCACGTAACGGAATTGAATACCATTTCTGACAGTTATAACGATGTTCCGCCCGGAGAGCTATTGTGCCGGTTCAACAGAAACGGTCTGCTGGAGATATGCGTGAATCAGGGCAGCGCCGCCAGCCTCTTCGGACTAAGAACGGGAGGCCAGAATAATTACCTTAAAATAAGATTTGAATGATAGTACGTATAGTCCAAATGACCTTCAGGGCCGACAAAACAGATGAATTTGTAGCGATGTTCAACGAACGAAAGGATCGTATCCGTCATTTTGATGGTTGCACCCACCTGGAGTTATGGCAGGACAAAAAGCAACCTGAGATTTTCTTCACGTACAGCCATTGGGAGTCTGAGAGCGCATTGGACCATTACCGTTTTTCGGAATTCTTCAAAGAAACCTGGGGGCTCACGAAGGCTATGTTTGCAGCTCCGCCTCAGGCATGGAGTGTAGAACAGCGATATGATGTAGCGTAAATCATTCACTATGTCTCAAAAACTCAAAATTGTTACCTGGAATTGCAATGGAAAGTTCAGAGAGAAATATGAAGAGATCACCAAACTTGACGCCGACCTCTACATAATTCAGGAATGTGAGAATCCACTGACGACAAAAAATGAAGGTTATAAGGAGTGGGGCCAAAACCATTTATGGATAGGTACAAATCACCACAAGGGGCTTGGAGTTTTTAGTCCTGCAGGTCATTCTATCGAGCTTCTAGATTGGGATGTAACAGGGCTAGAGTATTTTATTCCATTCAAATTCTCAAACAGAAGAAACTTTGTTGCAGCCTGGTGTCATGGAGCGAAGATGCCCACCTACAGTTATATCGGACAACTATGGCAATTTCTGCTGCGCCATAAAGGCAAGTTGTCGGATTCAATAATAGCCGGCGACCTTAACAGCAACCCTATCTGGGACACACGAGCACGAAACTGGAACCATAGTGACGTCACTCGTGAATTGCGTGAGATGGGTATTGTGAGCGCCTATCACCACATTCGGAATGAAGTGCCTGGCAAAGAATTGAGCCCCACGTTCTTTCTTCAGAAAAACCTGCTCAAGCCATACCACATTGACTATATTTTTGCCAACGAGTCAATTCTTTCAGCAAGTGACTCAACGATAGAGATCGGGGAAACAGAGACCTGGATCAAGATCAGCGACCACATGCCAGTTAAGGCAACTTTAGTTATTTGACCGCTGTATATCACATACCCAACTTAGCCCTAAGTGGCGCGGGCACCTCCATGCCTTTCTGCTGCATACTTCTTATCAGATTCCTTGCTTTGTCGGGTTGTTGGGTGTCCACATACAAAAGCAACAGATTGTTGTGTGCCATTGGATTGTAGGGATCGCGCTGCAGGTAGCGTTCCAGATAACCTATTGATGCCTTCAGATCCTTTTTCTCCATCGCTACACGGGCAAGCAGAAAATCGCACTGAACATAGTCTGATATCTTTTTCTCCTCCAGCAAATAGGCTTCAGATGCCATCACAGAATCCTTTCGTTGCAACATCTCAGCCATGTAGAAGTTGAGGTATTTCTCTTTGGGATTCAGCTTATATGCCTTGCGGAACAACTGCTCTGAACGAACGTGCTCCGTCTTGTCAAGACGTGCTGCCAGCATCATATTGGCATAGGCCGAATTGGGCGATGTCTCTGCGGCACTCGTCCAGAATGTGAGGGGGTCGGAGAAATTGTGCTGGTGCCGCACATTCAGCAGCGCCAAAACACCACACAACACACCTATCACCATGGCGCGCTGCTTCTCAGAAAATCTGTTATTGAGCAAGGCGGTATGCGGCAATGCCAACACAATGCCGATAGCCGGCAGATAGAGCCTGTGTTCGAACGTCTGTTGGTTGAGTGCAGCTGGCACCAGCAATGCAGGCATCAGGAACAACAAGAAGATACCAAACGCTCCCGCCAGTGCCTTGAATGAATCAGTACTACGATTTGAAGAAAGTGCAATAAGAGCCCCCAGCAGAGCGATACCCATCAAACCAAAATACACAACGGTATCTTCCTGAGTGGGAAACACGCTTTGATTTACCGGCAACATGATCTTTCCTATATACTGGATGATAACCGGTAAACGATGCAGCATGTCGCTGAAACCGGCAGCAGAACCTATGCCCGACGCCTGAATAGTTGCGGCCGACCTTGCCGCATACCACACCAGAAAACAACAGGCCCACACACCATACTGAACCAGCATATTCTTATCATTCCAGCGCACACCTTTGTAAAGCACCAACAAGAAGAAAGCGGCAGGTGCAGCAAATACAGCTGTCTCCTTGGTGAAGAAAGCCAGCAAAAGCAAGAGTCCCGACAGCAGCAGCGACTTCGCTTTGCCCGATTCAGCATACATAAGTGACTGAGACAAGAACGGCACAACAAATAGCGCCAGCAGTGTATCATTTCGTCCAGGTATCCACGTTACTGCCTGAGTAAGTACCGGGTGAACCGCGAAGATGACAGAGAGATAAAATGAATTGGTAACCGTTACTCCGAGACGCAGCAGTAGTCTGTATAGCATTACGACTACGCCCATATGCAGCAATACATTCACCAGGTGATATCCGAAAGGCTCCTCACCACTCACCTGGTAATTGAGGATCATCGCATCGGAGAAAAGCGGACGATAGTAGGGATCTTTCACCGCGTCGAATAATCCCCGTGAAAATGCCGCAATCAGATTGGAGGTATCCTCATTAAACGCTCTGAATTCTTTAATGAATATGGTATCATCCAACTCGGTAAAACCCAGCGACAATGAGGGCAGATATACCAGCAAGACAGCAGCCACAAGCAGAAAAACAGGGTATGGAATACGAAATCCTCCACCTGCATCAGCAGTAGCTGTGCGTTGGGTATTTTGGTCAATGCCCCCCGGCTGTTTATTTCTATTCTTGCTCACGTCGAAAGCTATACAAACAAATGTATTAAACGGTGGTGACACCCGCAACACCCTTCTGTGCATAAAAAAAGCCGGCAAGGTTGTTGCCGGCTTTTACCAAAGACTTATTTCAATTAGTCTGCTATCGTGATCCTTGCAGTGTGCCTGCTACCGTCAGCAGCAATTGCTGTCAGCAGGTATACACCGGCAGGCTCATTCAGAGACACATTTACATTTGTGTTGTTAACAGCAGTAAATTCTTTTACTGTTTGTCCGGCTATGTTAGTGATAACCACTTTAGCCTGCTCATTTGCAACACCAGAGATATTCACAGTGAGAGTACCCTGAGATGGGTTAGGGAACACATTAAGAGAAGAACCCTCAGCAGCTACACCATTCACACCTGAACTTGAACCGTGAAGCTCAACAGTGAATGTTTTCGTAGTTGATCCGCAAGTATTGGTTGCAACATAAGTGAATACAGAAGTACCTGTATCGATCACAACGAAGAAGCCATAACCGATGAGTGGAGTCATTGCCATGTTGCTGGTAGACCATGCGCCACCGGCCGGAGAACCAACGAGAGAGTAAGAACCACTGAGTGCAACTGAGGCAGGGCCTGTGATAGTTACATCAGGGCGATCATTTACGTAAACAGGCTTCTTGATAGAAGACCTTCCGAATGCTGTAGTAACATAATAAACAACTGTGTCTTTACCCAGTTCTACACCTGTAACCCTTCCGGTTGTGTCATTGAACAACACGATTGTAGCAAGGGTGTCATGCAGGCTAACCCATGTACCACCGGCAACCGAAGCATCAAGAGAAATTGTAGAACCTACACATACTGTATCCGGACCAGTGATAACACCAGCGTTAGGTAACGGACCAACGTGCATAGGGGAAGTAGCAGAAGTAGTGCCGCAAGTATTGCTTACCGTGTAAGTAACAGTTGTCACACCTGTATCAATTCCTTTGATAGTGCTACCTGTTGTGAACTTAGCGATCATTGTATCGGCAGATGCCCATGCACCACCCGGAGTAGTATTAGAGAGAACAAGGAATGAATCGATACCAACGCTATCGTTTCCGCCTATTGCTGCTGCAGGAACCTCAACAGTGATGGTGTGTGTTGCATATGCAGCACCGCAACTGTTTGACCTGTAGTAAGAGATAACAGAAGTGCCCTGTGCAGTACCGGTAACAAAACCAGCTGCATCGATAGGGGCTACTGCCGGTGATCCGCTCAGCCATACACCACCACCTACAGAAGAAGTAAGGTGTATCCATGAACCCGAGCAAAGAGCTGTAGCACCTGTGATAGTACCTGTAGAGGGCAACACCTCAACAAATACTGATTTAGTAGAAACGATAGAACCGCATGCGTTTGAGAAAGTATGCGTCACAACATCAGAACCTGCAGAAACACCTGTAGTAGCTCCACTTGCAGCAACCATTACATTGCCTACAGCTGTAGACCAGGTAGTTGTTCCGATAGTATTGTTGTTAACCAAGGTGATCACATTGCCTACACACACGTGAGTAGGACCTGTTGTAACAGAAAAAGTAACCAGTGTATCTACCCTTGAATTTGCAGTAGAGGTAGAAAGACCACACGTGTTCGTTACCGAATATTTGATGGTATCAACACCGAAGGCGCGACCTTCCAGAACACCCAACGGGCTAACTGTGTCTATGGCGTGATTTACATTGCTCCATGAACCACCTGCTACAGAGCTGGTGAGCGTGATGGAGCTACCCACACACACAGGAACCATGCCACTGATAACGCCAGCGAAAGCAGTGTCTACAGTGAGTGTAGCAGAAGCTGAAGTGTCCATACCGCTACCGTTTGAAACGATAGCGCGGTACAGATATCCGTTCTTTGCTACAGATGGAATCACAGCAAGCGTGTCGTTTGTAGCCCAGAAGTAAGAGGCACCATTAACCACAGTGTCCCATGATGTACCTGCATCATCAGAGTACTGCCACATAAACGAAAGAGGCGTTGCACCGGTTGCTACAACGTGGAAATAAGTAGTGTCGTGCGCACAAATGGTGCTGTTTGCAGGGTCTGTAGTTACCACCGGAGCCTGTGCATTAGCTTTTGCAGCGAAAAGACTGAGACAGAACGCCAGCAGACTGGATAAGTAAACACTTTTTTTCATGTTCGTTATTTTATTTTTCCTATGTATTAAGTAATCATCACCCAATTGTTATAGAATTAACAAACCGGGTTCTTGTTCAGATAACAATAATCAGGCAAATCTAATCATTTCAAATCAAATTTTAACAATGCCTGTATTGTAATATTCATATAATTTGTTCAATTATGCGAAATACAAATACATCTCAGACAGGTACTTATTTGGTACCGGCGGCCGTTTTCAGACTGTCGATTTTCATATCGCTTGTCAATCCATCGGCCGGGGCATCGAGGGTATTACGCACGTCTTTTGTAAATACAAGCCTGCCTGTTTTGAGGAAATTTCCTTCTCCGAATATCCGAAGTGCCATTGCGCCTACTGCCACAGCCTCTTTTTGGCGTTGCTCCTCGGGCAGGTCATACATGCCCGGCGCACCAAGTACCACGATCAGGTTTTCCCTCCCCTCGGGGTTGATGTGTACTGCCCCTACCTTTCCGGGGTATGCGGCAAAAACACTGTCCTGCAACTGCTGCATGTGGGCCATGTCAGAGTCTCCGCGGCAGGAAGCAAAAGAAACAACAACGGCCATTGCCGCTAAGTAAATCGCAGTCTTATTCATATAAATTTTTACGGAACTAAATATACGAAATAATCGCTAACCGGCGATCCCCAGAACGTCTTTCATCGTGAAAACTCCTGTTTTGCCGGCCAGAAACTCGGCAGCCAGTACGGCTCCATGCGCAAACCCTTTGCGGCTGTGCGCGGTATGAATAATATCAATAGTGTCTATAGGCGAGCTATAACTGACCATGTGTGTGCCCGGCACCTCGCCTACCCTATGGGCAAAAACAGGAAGTGCATCGGGTGTGTCTGCACCATCCAACTGCCATGAGTTTTTATTGCCCAAGCGAGCAATGATCTGCTCTGCAATAGTAATTGCCGTACCACCGGGTGCATCCTTTTTATGAACGTGGTGTGTCTCTTCCACTTTTACAGCATAATCGTCGCGCCCCTGCATAAGAGATGCCAGAAGCTTATTTACCTCAAAGAAAATGTTGACACCCACGCTGAAATTAGATGCATGGAGGAAACCTCTGTTTTGCGCAAGTGCCAATTTGTTCGCATCAGCAAAGTGATCATTCCAGCCCGTGGAACCACTTACCACATTCACGCCGGCCTCGAGACAGTCTTTTACGTTTGCCCATGCAGCATGCGGACCTGTGAATTCTATGGCCACATCGGCCTGCGCCAGGTTAGCCGCAGTCATATCGCCACGGTTGGCACTTGTGATCTTCAATACCACCTCGTGCCCGCGACCAATGGCGATCTCTTCGATCGCCTTACCCATCTTGCCGTATCCGATCAGTGCAATTCTCATGATCAGAGGTTCATTTTGCTCATGATACGCTCCAGGTCCTCGTCATTATAGAACTCAATGACGATCTTACCTTTCCCGCTTTTTTTACGGTCCAGTTTCACCCTTGTAGAGAGGTGCGATGCCATATTGTCTTCAATACGTTTGTAGGCTACAGGTAGCTTTGCGGCAGACCCCTTGGGTGCGATCGGTGCCGCATCGTTTGAAGACAGCTCCTTCACCATTTGCTCTACCTGCCTTACTGACAGGCCACGCTGAACTATCTCGCGGTAAACGTACAACTGCTGCTCCACATGGTCGAGACCAATGATGGCACGCGCATGACCCATTGTGATCTGGCCATCGCGAACGGCCCTTTGAATATCCGGTGGCAACTTCAGCAGGCGAAGGTAGTTGGCTACAGTGCTGCGCTCTTTTTTCATGCGCTCAGACACCTGTTCTTGTGTAAGGCCGCATTCATCCATAAGTTGGCGGTAACTGAGCGCGATCTCTATCGCGTTCAGGTCCTCGCGCTGTAGGTTCTCCAACAACGCCATTTCCAGGATGCCCTGGCTATCTGCCGTGCGGATGTATGCGGGGATATCGGTGAGTCCGGCGATCTTTGATGCGCGCAACCTACGCTCACCGCTGATAAGCTGGTAAGACGATGGTCCGGTCTTGATGACAGTGACCGGCTGGATAACATCGTGCAATTTGATACTTGCCGCAAGTTCCTGCAAGGGCTGTTCCTCAAAATCTTTCCTTGGCTGCTTGGGGTTCAGCGAGATCTGATCGAGCGGGATGCGCGCGATCGTATTGGCATTCTGCCCCGAAACCGCAGGCACTCCTTCTTTAGGGGCTTGTATCTCCTCATCAATGGTATCGAGCAACGCTCTGATACCCTTTCCCAGCCCTTGTTTTTTGTTGATCTGCGACATTTTTATGTTGTAGGCAGCGTAAATGATCTTGTGTATGAATGAACCGAATAACGAGTGCAGCGGCAAAAAACCTACGATACCCGACTATCCGATCTTATTCCGTTTCAAAAATTTTGTCCTCGTTCTTTATCTTGGTCATGTTATTCTTCTGCAAGATCTCTTTGGCCAGATTCAGATAGTTAACCGCACCGGTACTTTCCGCATCATAAAGCAATGCAGGCATTCCGAAACTCGGTGCCTCGCCCAAACGGGTGTTCCTGTGAAGTATGGTATTGAATACCAGATCACCGAAGTGATTCTTGATCTCCTCAACCACCTGGTTAGAAAGACGCAAACGACCATCGTACATGGTCATAAGGATTCCCTCGATCTTCAGTTTTGAATTGATCCTTGTCTGAACGATCTTGATCGTGTTCAGCAATTTCCCCAGTCCCTCAAGGGCGAAGTATTCGCACTGCACCGGAATTACCACACTGTCGGCAGCAGAGAGAGCGTTAACCGTGATAAGGCCCAGTGATGGTGAACAGTCTATGATGATGAAGTCGTAGTTGGCAATTACACCCTCCAGCGACTTGCGCATCACGTGTTCCCTGTTGGGCTGGTTTATGAGTTCTATCTCTGCACCTACGAGATCGAGATGGCTGGGCAGTAAATGAAGATTGGGGGTTTCGGTCTCTAATATAACTTGTGCTGCAGGTGTTTCATTCACCATGCAATCGTACAGGCTTATCTGAATATTCTTAAGGTCAAAACCGTTGCCGGTAGTACTGTTCGCCTGCGGATCGGCATCTACAAGCAGGGTTTTATATTCCAGCACTGCGAGGCTTGCAGCGAGGTTGATGGCAGTAGTAGTTTTCCCTACACCACCCTTCTGATTTGCTATTGCTATTACTTTTGCCATTTTCTCTTTGATCGTTTTTTGGGTATTGGTTCAACAGGTAAAAACCGGCTCCGCCCTGACTAAGGTCCGCAGGGCCTTATAATTCAATTGTTTCCCCGATAGCAGGCAAAATCAGCTCTTTTCCTGCATTTCGGAATGCCTCCTTCGCTTTATCGTGGTCTATTTTGATGTAACCAAAAGTATCGAAATGAACTCCGATCACCTTTTTACACTTGATCATATTCGCAGCTATCAGCGCATCGTCCACATCCATAGTGAAATTGCCACCAACAGGCAGAATAGCTACATCAGGAACCGCGTACATCGGAATCAACTCCATATCCTTCGTCAGTGCCGTATCGCCGCTGTAGTAGAACTTCTTTTCGGTATCGTGAAACAGGAACCCGCCGGGATTGCCGCCATATGACCCATCGGGCATACTGCTGCTGTGTTGTGCAGGTGTGTAGTGTATCTTGCCAAACTCGAAACGAGCAGGTCCGAAGTTCATAGGATGAACGTTTTCCACGCCATTCTTTTGCGCCCAGGCAATCACTTCCCACGAGCTGATCACTTTCGCTCCAGTACGTTTTGCAATATCAACGAGGTCTGCCACATGATCGGCATGCCCGTGCGAAACCATGATGTAATCAGCAGTTATGGTTGAGGCGTCAACAATCCCTTTTGTCAGTTCGTTGCCCGAAATGAAGGGGTCGAATAAAAATTTCTTACC
Source organism: Flavipsychrobacter sp. (assembly GCA_016786565.1). Lineage (GTDB taxonomy): Bacteria > Bacteroidota > Bacteroidia > Chitinophagales > Chitinophagaceae > Nemorincola. Next base: position 53,953 of record JAEUVY010000072.1, on the reverse strand, counting down.
ACCTGTTTTGATCAAGAAACAAGAATGACCAAAGTATGTAAATTTCATGTAATGTAAATTAAGAAATACCTATGCAAATTTAAGTTTTGCATAGCCAAATCCAAAATAAGTAAGGGTTAGTTTTCCCCAGTCTAACTTTTATCTACCGAATAGGCCCCGGCACCTATGAACATGAGGCCGAAAAAGACCGATGCTAGCTCCACAGCATGGTTGATCTCTGCAATACGATAGATATTTGTGTACTGCGACAGGGCGGCTACAATGAAGTTTATTACAAAAAGCGCTGATACGAGACGAAACCAAAGTCCTAATATGCAAAACAATCCGCCAATGGTCTCGGTAACAGCACACATGAATCCCCAGAAAGCCGGCCAAAAGTGAATATGCAACTTGCCCATTGCACCTCCCAATTCGGTCCATACCTGAGGACCGCCGATCAGCTTGTCTTTGCCATGCAGTATCATCATGGCGCCGAGGCCGATACGCAGGACCAAAAGACCAAAATTCTGATAGCGCCCCAATTTTCCGAAAATTGCCATAGAGGGATGTTTCTGTAAAGATAATTGCTTTAACGGCTTTTAGCGGGTAGCGGAACCCGATTTATGTTCCTGCATGGAGCGGAGAACGAATTCGCTGATCTCTTGCCTGAAACGATCGTCTGAGAATCTGAGTGCATTTTCCCTGATGCGGGTGCTGTCCGTGAGCGGATGGGCTTCAAGACGAGTTACCGCGTCTATCACCGACTGTTCGGTCTGTTCGGCAAACAGGTAGCCGCTCACTCCGTCCACTACCGTTTCGCGATACCCGCCATAATCAAGCGCAAGCACGGGGGTGCCACAGGCCTGCGCTTCCACACACATGATGCCAAAATCTTCCTTGGCAGCAAAAATGCATGCCCTTGCCTCCTGCATGTAGCGTATCATCTCCCCATCGTCCTTGTACCCCAGCCATTCTATATTGGGGTGACCTTTCAGCATCTCATCAAAACCAGATGCGCCCCAACCTTCGCCTATCAATACAAGTTTCTTATCGGGCATCTGCTGAAAAGCCCTGATGACCATGTCGATCTTTTTGTAGGGTACAAACCTGCCGGGACACATGTAGTAGTCTTTACGCGAACCACTGTGCAACTCGAACCGCCCTGTGCGTACCGGAGGATAGATAACCACCGACTCGCGGCCATAGCTGCGCTGTATGCGTTGCTGAATGTGTTTTGAGTTGGCTATGAAGAAATGAACCCTTGACGCTGTAGCAACGTCCCACCGGCGCAACCATTCCACAAACTTCCTGTACAGCCACGATCTGCCCATAGGGTGTCCTTCTGCATAATCGTCATACATATCCCAGATGGGACGAAGAGGTGTGTGGCAGTAGCATATGTTGGGGATCGAAGGGTCGCTGTGAAATCCTTTCGCCACTGCATGTGATGTGGAGATCACTACATCGTACCCGCGAAGACGGAAGCGGCCCATGAGCCACGGCATAACCGGCAGAAAATAACGATAGAACTTTGTGACGCCGGGAACAAACTGTAGCAGAGATGTTTTCACCTTTCGCCCCTTCAGTATGGACTGAGTAGGTCCCGGTCCAAATTTGTTGAACAAGGCATAGACATCTACATCGTCATTGCGGTAAACCTCCAGGATCTCACCGGCCACCTTTTCGGCACCACCGTTGGCGTTAAACCAGTCCTGAACAAAAGCCACCTTCATTTGCTGTGCAATTTAGCGGTTTTGCGTCTGCTTTCCGACAAAAAGCAGGCAGTACCCGACAAGAAGAACGAAAATTGCTTGTGCATGCTTAGTTTTGCCGCAAATGAAAAAAGACACCTCCTCTATCCCATTCTCCTCCTATCAGAAGTTTGCTATTCTGATCATCGCACTTACACAATTCTCAGTCGTGCTGGATTTTATGGTCATGTCGCCCCTCGGCGATATGATGATGAAGTCTATGAACCTTACCCCATCGCAGTTCGGCCTTGCGGTTTCCGCATATGCCATCAGCGCGGGCCTATCGGGTTTGTTTACGGCCGGCTTTGCTGACCGGTACGACCGAAAGAAACTGTATCTCTTTTTTTATGTGGGCTTCATCATAGGCACCTTCCTCTGCGGAATGGTACACACCTATCGACAATTGATTGCTGCCAGAATTTTTACAGGCATTTTCGGTGGCGTCATAGGATCCATCGCTATGGCAATTATCACCGACCTCTTCGACCTGCACCACCGCGGGCGCGTAATGGGCTTCATACAAATGGGCTTCGGGGCCAGTCAGGTACTGGGCATTCCCATAAGCCTTTATGTAGCAAACCACTGGGGCTGGCAATCGCCGTTTATCATGGTTGGAGCACTGGGCATTGTGATTGCAGTTCTCATTCTTGCTAAAATGAAACCGGTATCACATCACCTATCATTGCAGACGGACAAGAACGCCTTTCTGCACCTCTGGCATACCGTAGCTAAGCGCAAATACCGCATCGCGTTTCTCACCACGGCGTTGCTGTCTATAGGAGGCTTTATGATGATGCCATTCGGTAGTGCCTTCGCTATCAACAACCTGAAACTAACTAACGAACAACTGCCCATGCTGTTTATGGTATCAGGCATCGCGTCTCTGGTCATAATGCCGTTGATAGGGAAAGTGAGCGACAAGATCGATAAGTTCAGAGTGTTCACCATAGCAACCGTGTGGATGTGTGTAATGGTAGTGATATACACAAATCTGGGCCCATCGGCACTGTGGATGGTGATACTGTTCAACGTATTGATGATGTCGGGAGTTATGGCTCGCATCATACCATCTTCCGCATTGGTATCGGCAGTACCGGCCATGGCCGACCGTGGTGCTTTTATGAGTATCAATGCATCTCTGCAACAGATCGCCGGTGGTATTGCTGCAGCATTTGCAGGCATAATTGTCGTACAAACGGATAAAACAAGTCCGCTGCAACACTACAATACTCTTGGCTACATAATTGTAGGCATCTCTGTCCTGAGTATGTATATGCTTTTCCGTGTCTCTGCAATGGAGAAAGACGTGCTCAAAGAACAAAAGCTGTAACCACTATTGCTTCATGACCGTGTTTGCAACTGTCCCTACGGAATCGGTATAACGAACAACATACAACCCAACTGGTAATTCATGCAGCGGCACCTTAATTGTGCTTGTGCCGGAATAAGCTGCGGACGCGACTGTAGCGCCAAGCATATTTGACACAATAACCACAGCCCCTTGCTGTGTTCCGTCTACAATCAAAACATCATACACGGGATTGGGATAGACACTGATAGATCCTGAACGTGCCAGGTGGTCATTTACGCCCAATTCGGGTGGCGGGTTATGATAGACACCCCATGCGGTATCGGCTACTCTATTCAACCCGGATAGATCAAGTGAAGGACAGCCGCCGGCAGCGGAATCCGCAACTAATGCGAAAACAATATGTTCCCTTCTTTTATCATCCAGAGCAAACCCACGCGTAGCCATAACAGTCCGCATGTCGCCTGCAGCACCGCCATACACACAACCCATTATCTCGGACGTATCAAATGGATCTCCTCCTACTATATAGTCCACATCAACGCCATTCTTCTTTATGTGATCTCCATTTCTCATCCGCGCCCTCATATATCCGTCGTACTCTGCAGGAGAGGATGGATTACCGATAACAGATGGATCGTTGTTATAGTAAGTATAACTTCCTACCGGCACATACCCCACACCTCCATCGCCCGGCACCTTTAAAAAGGAAATTCCGGCCGCCGGGGGATGTGTTCCGTATGCGCCGGACGGAGTGCCTGATGGTCCGCTACCCGAATCGACGGCACTATAAATGATACCCAATCTGCGGGCCGAATCAAACGCTATATACGTGTCTTCATATGCACGCAATTCCGGATCGCTCCATATCGCGAATCGCATGTCAGTATAGTCTTTCCCCGATCGATTGATGATCTCATAGTCGTAATACACTACGTTATCTATAGGAGTTGATCTCTTGTAACCATAGGCCATAGCATGGATCTCCACTTTCAGCGGGGCACCATTTGTCTCGTTATGAGCAGGTCCGTTATCGCTGAACACCCACCACAATGCACCATCTCCTTTAAAGTCGGGATACTCACCTGACAACGGCTGATAGATGCCGTCACCATTCCTATCAACAAATGGTGCCATGTCGCCGATCACATCAAGCGGAACATCACCACGGCCCTTTGCATACACATTGCCTTTACCAGGCCATGAGAGAATTGACGGAGGTGTATTCGAGAGATTATGAAATACTATCGCCCTATGTGTATTCACTTCACCCCTGCTCACCTTCCAGACTTTAGCCCACTTGGCCGATGTGGTATAATCGAGACCTCCCGATGCATCAAGTGGACCAGGCCAAAAATCGTTTCCATTTTGACGGTAGGTCTGTGCCGAAACGTGCAAATTCCCCGACGCGTCAACGGCACTAAGCCACACTGCTCCAGCCAGATACATTCCTTGCCGGCTACCCTCAGAGAACCTGCAATGTTGCCTGAACGGTGTTGTTGTATGCCACATGTCACCGTGCGCGAGCGACATCACGTTCAGGTTGTTTACACACAAAGAATCACCATCAGGAAAAGGCGTTTGCGCATGGGTGTGTGCAGCAGCAAACAAAAGGATAGTAGTGTACAGGTGTCTCATGTTCCAAAATTTGGTTGTACCCGTAAAGACGAGGAAAACACCTGCAAACTTGGGATACGGGACTATTATTTTTAGAACACTTCTTTTTCCTTCTTCTGTTCTACCGCAGTATACAGATCGAAGTAGGCACCTTGAGCCGCAATAAGCTCGTTGTGATTGCCTCTTTCCTTTACTATCCCTTTATCCATCACAAGGATCTCATCGGCCTTGCGGATAGTGGATAGTCTGTGCGCGATCACAATAGACGTGCGCCCCTTGATGAGCGTATCTATGGCGTTCTGTATCAGTTGTTCGCTTTCGCTGTCAACCGACGATGTGGCCTCATCCAGGATGAGTATTGCGGGGTCGTACAACAAAGCCCGTGCAAACGATATAAGTTGCCGCTGTCCCTGAGACAGGCTATTGCCGCGCTCCATGATGTTGAAATCGTAGCCACCGGGCAACTTCATAATGAAGTCGTGTATACCCAGCATTTTCGCAACGTGCTCTACCTTATCGCGGGATATGTCTGCATTGCGTAGTGTGATATTATCTGTAATGGTGCCCGAGAAAAGGAACACGTCCTGCAACACAATGCCTATGCGCCCGCGCAAACTATAAATATCGTATTCCGTAAGGCTCCTACCGTCTATGAATATCTCTCCGGTCTCTATCTCGTACAGTCTGTTCAGGATACTTATCAACGATGTCTTTCCGGCCCCGGTATGCCCCACGACAGCCATTGTCCTTCCGGCATCCAACCTGAAAGAAACTCCCCTCAGCACAGGCACACCTGGTTTGTAGCTGAAATGAACATCCCTGAACTCGACCTGCCCACGCAGATCTGTTGCTGATAACGTGCCGTTGTTGGGCAGATTTTCTTCACTGTCCATGACGGCAAAAACACGCTCCCCTGCGATAACACCCATTTGCAGCACATTGAACTTATCGGCCATCATGCGGAGTGGTCTGAAGAGCAAATTGAGGTACAGAACAAAAGAAATGATATCCCCAGGTGTGGCCCCGTAATTCATGATCCTTGATGCACCATACCACACCAACAGGCCCAGCGACATAGCCAATATGATCTCCACCATCGGGAAGAACACCGAGTAGGCAAATATGCCTTTTATATTGGCATTTCTATGCTCCGTGTTGATGTCGGTGAATTTCTTCATCTCTCCATCTTCGGCAGCAAAAGCCTGCACAATGTACATACCGGTAAGATGTTCCTGTGCAAACGCATTCAGAGCAGCCACCGCATTGCGTACACGCTGAAAAGATTTGTTCACGGCCTCTTTAAACCACCAGGTAGCTATAATGAGAAGCGGAAAGGTAGCCAGGCACACCAATGTGAGGCGCCAGTCGGTAACCATCATCACAGTGATGATGGCCACTATGGTAAGTATATCGGCTACTATACTGATGATACCCTCTGAAAAGATATCATTGATCGACTCAATGTCGTTTATGGTACGTGTGGTGAGTGTCCCTATGGGCGTGCGGTCGTAAAAGGAGATATTCTGAAACAGCACCTTCTTGAAAACGGAATTGCGCATGTCATTCACAACCGTTTGCCCCAACCAGTTTGCCCGGTAGCTGAAAAGAAACCTGAGGGCGCTTTCCACTATCAGCAATCCAAACTGAATAACACTGATCCATATAAGCCCCTGCATCAGATTGTTGCTGATGTACTTATCAACCGACATCTTGATGAGATAGGGCCTGAGCGGCGCTAAAAGAGCCAGCACCACACCCAACGTCATCACCAGATACAATGTCCGGCTATATGGTCGCGTAAACGAAAATATACGCTTCAATAAACCGAGGTCGAAACCCTTCTTCTTATTTTGTTGTCCGCTCACCTACTGTCTATTGTTCTTCTTTCTCGGCCATCAGATAAGCTTTGATAAAGTCATCCAATTCGCCGTCCATTACCGGCTGCACATTTCCCACCTCAAAATCTGTGCGGTGGTCTTTGATCATCTTGTATGGGTGGAACACATAACTGCGTATCTGCGACCCCCACTCTATTTTCTTCTTGTTCGAATTTGTGGCGTTCAGTATCTCCTGACGCTTCCTCAGTTCTTCTTCATAGAGGCGACTTTTCAGCATGGTCAAGGCCTTCTCTCTGTTCTCGCCCTGTGTACGTGCCTGCTGACACTCTACTATAATACCGGTAGGAATGTGTTTCAATCGAACGGCCGTTTCCACTTTGTTCACGTTCTGTCCGCCCGATCCACCCGACCTGAAGAATGCCCACTCCAGATCTGAAGGGCTCACCTGAATGTCTATTGTATCATCAATAAGCGGATACACAAATACCGACGCGAAAGAGGTATGCCTGCGCGCGTTGGAGTCGAACGGCGAGATACGCACCAGGCGGTGTACGCCACTCTCGGCTTTCAACAATCCGTATGCAAACGCGCCATCAAATTCCAGAGTAGCCTGTTTGATACCGGCCCCATCACCATACTGCACGTCTACCTCACTCACCTTCCAGCCCTGCTTTTCGCCATACATCCGGTACATACGCATGAGCATTTCAGCCCAATCCTGACTTTCTGTTCCTCCCGCACCGCTATTGATCACCACCATTGCAGGCATTTCATCTTCCGGCGCGTTTAGGGTACTCTTGAATTCAAGCTCGTCTATATCCTTGATAGCCTTATTGTAGGCCTCCTGCACTTCTTCTTCTTTGGCTTCACCTTCTTTCCAAAACTCAAAAAGCACCGCGAAATCCTCCACCGATGCTTTTACCCTATCGTAAAATTCAGTCCAGTATTTATCAATTTTTATCTCCTTCAGGATTGCTGTGGCACGGGCGTTATCATCCCAAAATCCGGGCGACAGGGTCAATTGCCTATCGTTTTCAATTTTGGCCAGCCTGTCGTCGATTCGCAGAAAGCGATGCAGATGTTGGATGCGTTCCCGCATCTCCTTCAGGTTTTCCTGTGTCATAGGGCGCAAAGGTACGTGTAATGCCGCAACCTGCCTATCACGTGTACCACTTACCGGATAGGGAGATCATATTACAGATCAACATGCCAGCAATCTGTTCTCGCCGCGTTCCACCACCTCAAAACCAGGAAACACTCTTGCGAACATCCGCTGCACCAACAACCATTCATGCCATTCGTTCACCATGTAATTCATAGCTATGTGCCCGTTCGGCTCCAGCAGTTTTTTACAGCCACTCAGGAACGGCTCTCCGAAGACGAATGGTGGTACAAACCGGCCGTTGAATACATCTATGAAAATGAGGTCAAATTTCCGGTTGCAGGATTCTACATAACTGGCAGCATCGGTACAGACGGGGTCAAGTTGAATCCCTTCGGGCGCAAACTCCATTGCCCATTTTAATATCTGCTTGTCTGCCTCAACCAATGTAAAATGAGGCTTGTACCCTTTTTCTGCAAAAACATGCACAATACTGGCCAGACCGGTTCCCAGCACCAGAACGTTCTCGAATAAGGGCAGATCTGCATTAAAATGCCTGTACAATTCTCTGGCGGGAAGATAGGCAGTTCCATCAGAGTAAAGTGCATCGCGGGTTGCCAACTGCAAGCGCCCCTGGTAGAGAAATAGTTCTATATAATCGCCCCGCTCCCTGTTTTCCCGCCGCAGCGATACAGGAGCTAAAAAACTCAGAACCTTCTTTTGAATAGGTATATCGATAACTCAGAAATTTCCGGTTACGAGCGGTTGTTCTTCTTCCGGCGGAAGATAGGCACCTTGCTCTCGTTGCCGCTGATGAGGCGGCTTATGTTCTTGTGATGGGTCAGCACTACAAGGAAGGCTGTTGCGATCGCAAACAACCGATAACTCAACTCCTGAGCCTGTGCATTGAAAATGAACAAGATAAGCACCGGAAACGCGATGCTTGCAGCTATAGAGCTAAGCGAAACATAACGGGTCAGCAACAGCATCATCAAAAACACCAGCACGAGACTAACTGCAACGATCGGGTGTATTGACAAGATCATGCCGAACAAGGTGGCTATCCCTTTCCCTCCACGGAATTCGGCCCATATAGGAAATATGTGTCCGAGAACTGCGGCAAGACCCAAAAAGATCTGAAGATTCACAAACGGTTCACTGGTCCATGCATAAGAAGAGAAAATAGACAGTTTCACTGCTATAAAACCCTTCATCATGTCGGCTATCATCACACCCGATCCGGCCTTGGTACCCAGTATCCTGAATGTGTTTGTAGCACCTGCGTTGCCACTACCATGCTCCCTGATATCAATACCATATACCCACTTACTCACCCAAACTGCTGAAGGAATGGAACCTAACAAATATGCTATGATTATTAAGATCGCTAATGTCATTACTGTATTTGTATTACTAAGTGAAACAAATATAGAGGAAGTGTTTTAAAAATCCTAACACATGAGACTATTCAAACAATTGTATTTAACGTTTCTAAAAACACAACATATTGAGACAAATTACTGCTTCCTGCACAATACAGATATCCATCCGTTCCTGTGCGAAACGCCTGAAACAGTGAATCCTGCTGCCTCTGCCTCAGTTCTTATTATCATTTCATCCTCAGCAAGCAGGCCGCTCATCAACAGATAGCCACCGGCAAACAAGCGTGCAAAAAGTCCTCCCATACACTGTATTAAAATATGTCTGTTAATGTTGGCGAGTATCACATCATATTGACGTTCGGCCAACTCCTCCAATGTGGCCCGGAGAATGGCAATACCATCTTTGTTGTTTCGCTGCACGTTCTCTATGGCATTTTCTACAGCCCATTCATCATTGTCTATGCCCGTAACATCCGTTGCGCCCAGCATGTTGGCCAATATGGCCAACACCCCTGTTCCCGTCCCGAAATCAAGTACGCTCTTGCCGTTGAGATCCAGGTGTTCCATACCTATCATCATCAACTGTGTCGTTGCATGGTGACCGGTACCGAACGACATTTTGGGTGTGATGATGATGTCGTATAGTGTGGTTACAGGCATATTATGAAAATGCGCCCTGACTGTGCAGAAACCTTCGACGACCACGGGCTCAAAGCCGGCTTCCCATATCTCGTTCCAGTTCTTCGGAGCTATCGTCTCCAGTTCATAACCGAAATCCATTGCTTCAGCCAATGCATCAAGGACACTCATGTCAAAACCGGCTTCTTCCCTGAACGCGTATACGTTGGCATCGTCTTCTTCAAATCCATCAAATCCTTCCTCCGATAATACGGCTATCAGTATCTCCCTCTGTTCTTCCGTGGCAGCAGGGATTGTAACTTTTATATGGCTCATTTTTACGCTTTTTAAGGTATCGCTTTACAGCAACGCTTCTTATCAGACATCCTGAAAAAGAGGAAGGTTGCATATGATGCAACCTTCCCTGAAACAGTTTTGTAAAAGAAGAATTATTCTTCGTCGTCAGTTGCCGGTGCTTTTTTGCCTGGCTGACCCGGCTCATCTTCACCTTGTGGCTCAACCTGGAGATTTTTCTCCTGTTGATCCATTGTACCCGGCAGTGCGCTGTTGTACAATACACGGCGTGTAGGCACGTCAGTTACGATCCTGAATTCTGTACGACGGTTAGCCTGACGTCCTTCCGGATTGTCTTTACCGTTAATGGCATTAGGCGCAACTGAATTTTTGTTACCGAAACCACGTGCAGTCATCCTGGCACGGTCAATTCCGTTCTTTTCAAGGTAGTCGAGAACAGCCTGCGCGCGGCGCTGAGACAGCGCCAGGTTGTATTCGTCCTTACCTTTAGAATCGGTGTAAGAATAGATCTCTACGGATATTGACGGGTTGTCTGTGAGGAAGTGCAGTACAGAGTCAAGTGACGCTACTGATTCAGGACGCAGATTTGCCTTGTCATAATCGTAATAGATATTGTTTACAGCAAAACTTGTCTTGATAGTATCGAGGAAAATAGTAACTACCACTGTGTCATCCGGATCAGCACGCTTGATCTCCATAGTGCTTACAGATGCACGGCTTGATGTGTAGCCCGGCTTGTCAGCAGTGATCACATAGCTATGTGTACGAGACATATTGAACAGGAACTTACCGTCTTCTGAGTTATAAGTGCGCAGATCGCCTTTCTGATCTACCATCTTCACAACAGATTCTGTCATGAGTTCGTTGGTCTTCTTGCTCACCACTTTACCCATTACAACCAGCCTTGGCTCGTACTGAACACGCCAAATGTCGTTACAGCAGGTTGGATTTTTCAGTGCGTAAGATCCTATGCGGTTTGACACGAGATAACCATCTGGTTTTCCAACCGGATCGAGGATATAGTACAGTTCATCAGCACAAGTATTGATAGGGTAACCCATGTTGTGCAGGTTCTTGTAACGTGATGGACCACCCTCTGCTGCATAAATATCGAAACCACCCATAGACACCTGACCACTTGAAGCGAAGTAAAGTGTTTTGGTACGTGAGTCGTAGTAAGGAGTCAATTCATCCTGATTAGTATTCACCACTTTGCCACAGTTCTGCGGGCGACCGTAACGACCGTCCCTTGGGTCAATGATAGAATACCAGATATCATATTTACCACGGCTCTGCAGTGTACGATTTGAGGCGAAGAAAAGTATTTCTTTCTTACCAACTTTTGCTACAAACGGCATGGTGTTTGTTCCCTCGTCGCCGATAGGGATCTTAACTGCAGGTCCCCAGCCCCTTACACCGAACTCAGACTTGTAGATGTCACACTTCATTTTGTTTGAGTCGTTCTCATCTACAAAACACTTAGAGAAATAGAAAGCTTTTCCACCAGGTGCCCAGCAACCGTTAGCTGTATGATAGTTCCTGTCATTGAACGCGCCATCATAGAACGGCATCGGCCACTGGAAAGAATCGATGAAACCGGATTGCTTGTGCGAGATCATGAACTTCTCCTTATACTGCGTGTTCGTTGCAGTACCCTTCCTGTTGGAAGTTTCGATCACATCGTTACGGCCGATGGTACCAAAAAGGAGGGATGAGTCGCCAAGCGGATAAGGAGAAAGTTCAGTGTATGCGCTGTTCACGTTAGGACCGGCATTCACAAGAGTTACAGGCTGAGGGTCTTTTACAGACTTGATAGCCATTTCGCAACCCTCGATCTCTTTTTTAACGATCTTCTTGATCACCTTCATTGTTTTCGGATCCACAGTCCTGTCGGGTGTGTTCTCTATCAAAGGGTTGTCATTCGGAGCCAGCTTTATAGCGTTCTTCTTGTTGTCCTCGAGGAATTCGTTAAATGACTGAATAGCGAGCTGATATTCACACTGTTGTTTCAGCATGAGACCGGCATAGTAAGCAGAATAAGGATAAACCTTTTTCGCCATATTTTTCACCTCAGTGTAGTAGTGTGCTGCAGGTACGTAATCCCTTGTGGCACGATAACATTCGGCGAGCTGGAAAGTAATATACGGGTTACGCTCGTCGATCTGTTTTAACTGCTGGTAATAGTCTATCGCATTGAAATAGCTACCTTGTGCAAAGAGGAGATCAGCGTAATTTAATTTATCAGAGTAGTTGGAACCTGAAATAGGATCGTTTGCCTTATTGCGGTACTTTTCTACATTCCTTTTCTGAGCACCAGCATCAAATGGAACTATCGCAATAAACGAAGCTAAAAACAGGTACAGCCAATTTTTTCTCATGTGCGTGAGCATTGTTAAAGGATATAAAAGTATAAATTGCTTTGAAAAAAAAGAAGGGCTTTGAAAAAAAACTTTTTTAGCCCTTCTATATTAATTAGTGTTTTTATTAGAAGCGTGTGCAAGGAATAACACGTTTCCCTGCGAATTTCATTGGATACGGCGCTATGTAGCGAACCGCGATCTCAAAGCCTCCGTTACCATTGCTGGCAGAGTTAAGTTTCGAGATATTGTAGTCATAGGCAAGACCTATGCGGAATCCTTTGAATTCGATACCGGCATTCAGGATAGCGGCATCAGACGTACGATACCATGCACCCAGGAATACCCCTGTAGAGAAGTTTGTGTAGTTGATGTAGTTACCTACGTAATACAAAAATTCAGTACCACCCACGATCTCGCTGGCTGAAGCCTGATTCTGGTAGATAACAGCAGGGCGGAAATGAAGACGATCGCTGGTCATTATAGAAAGCCCTAACTGACCTGTGTAACGCATATCCAGACCTACAGTGCTGGTCTGCTTTTTCAACAGGGCGTCATTTGGCTGGTTGATGTTGTTGGCACCCAGACCCAATACATAGTTGAAACGTGTGCTACCACCTGACAGTGATACACCGGCATTCACTACATAATAACTCACTGAATTTCCTATACCCAGCGCATATTCCTGAGATGTACCCGGAGAGAATGTGCCATTGATAGACTCGTCGCCGAAATAAAGACGGGAAAGATCGATGCTCTTGTTGGCATAACCACCCTGAAGACCAACCGCAAGGTCGCTGTTCCTTCCGAGTGTTTTGTGATAGGCAAGAGAGAGAGCTCCTGTAAAGTTCTGAAGGTTACCATCTCCTGCTTTGTCGTTGAATACCTGAAGACCACCGGCCAGATAACCGCCACTTCCGTCAACGTAAAGTGGCATGTCCGCATAAGCACCGGTCGTAACGTAAGGAATTGTTACGCTTTTCCACTGATTGCGGTAGATAGCACCCACACGAGCCTGACCATCAAACATGCCGGTAAAGGCAGGATTTACCACCAACGGCTGCATATCAAACTGTGAAAAGTGAATATCCTGCGCGAAAACAGCAGGTGAGCCCAGCGTTAATGCTGCTGCAATACTGAACCGGGTTATGATACTTTTTGTATTCATCGTCTTTGTATTATCGTTGTAAAATTACCGTAATAAAGTTACGTTTCCTTGTTTTCTGATTGTTTTTCCTGATTTGGCGACCACCTCTACCTCATACACATACACCCCGATAGGTTGCGGAATGCCGTTGTATTCACCATTCCAGCCCTTTTCAGCGTCGGTCGTCTCAAATATCAGATTTCCCCAACGGTTGAAAATACGGAAATAATTCAATGTAGCAATACCTCGCTTTATAATTTTAAATTCATTATTTGCTCCGCCACCCGGCGCAAATGCGTTTGGAACCCCTACTATCGCCCCCTCATCCACAAAGATCATGATCGAGTCCTTGGTCTGACAGCCGTATTCTGTAACCCCGCTCACCACGTACCAGGTGCTCACTTCGGGTGTCGCCACCGGATTGGCTATAAATTTCCCGCTCAGTCCGCCCGATGGCGTCCATGAAAACCGCGTGCAATTCGTTTGCGGATCGATCTGATAACTCTCGCCGGGGAACAAACGCACCGAATCGGCAAGATTAAAAACCGCCCCCGGATATACATTCGCATCAAAATATATTGTATCCCTGCATCCGTAATTATTAGTTGCTACAATGGTGTACGACTGATCGGTTATAGGCTTTATTACCGGCTGCGCCGCCTTGTCGCTGCTCAGGTACATGGCCGGTGTCCAATGGTAAGATACACCTCCGGTAGGCATGAGTATGGCGCTATCGTGCGGACAGAAATTCATTTCGGGCTCAATTGCCGCGAAATTGGCAGGCAGCACAACAATATCCACAGAATCTGAGCCTTTACATCCGGCAGGTGTCGTTACAGTAACAACGACCATTCCGGTATCAACGCCTGTCAGGATCACTGACCTGTCGGTAGATGAATTGAGATTGGCTGCAGGTGCCCAGGAATAAGAATAAGAGTTGTACCACCCCGGTATCACATTAGCCGTCAGGCGTATGGTATCGGCCTCGCATACAAATCGGTTGTTCCCTACGTGTACCTCCGGCACCGGCTGCACATCTATGCGAATGGAATCGTAGAAAGTGGGGCAAAGATGGAAGGACACTCCCACCTTGTACCATGCCGATGTATCAGGCGTAATGAATGGACTTACTACGTTTGATATAGCGATACCCGACGTTGGCAACCACTGGTAGTTGAAGAGTGAGTTACCGTATGCGATAACCTGCACCGGCATGCCACGGCATATGGCCGTATCCGGCGTTACTATATTGATCGTATTCGGAAGGACGTAGAGGTCTATGACATCATTCACTGCACAAGAAACTGCATGAGGCTGCACCGTAACCGTATAAGAATAGGCACCCGGCAGCGTAGGTGTTATCACAGGATTCGGTATGGTATCGTTACTTACATAAGTGGACGGTATCCACTTATAAGAATAGTACCCCTCGCCAATACCTGTGCTTCCGGGAACTGTAAGATCGATGGTGTAGTTCATGGGAATGCAGATCGTATCCTTCACCAATATCAATGGCGCCGGATGATCGACCTCAATGTAGAAATCATGCACCATATCAGGACAGTGTGCGTAGGAGGCTGTAACTGTATAGCCTCCGCTTACAGTAGGCGTGATCACCGGTTCCATAATAGTGGTATCAGACACACCTGTGGGTGGCCGCCAGCGCCAGTTGAACTCAGCACTTCCGCTGATACTGGTCTGAATAAAATCTCCGATACAGATCGCCGTATCGTGGTTGTTCAGCACAAAATCATTCGGCAGTGTATGAACCGTGATGGTCTCCTCCGACGCGCACGCGGGCAACAACGTAGGATATACCGTAACTGTGTACGTAATATCGCCCAGCAAGGTTGGCGTCACAATGGTGGACGGTGTGGAAGTACTGCTGAGTCCCAACCCCGGAGACCAGTTGTACGTATAGCCCACACCCGGAGGCGGGGTTGTGTACACATTCATTGCAACAGGTATACCCAGACACGTTTTCACGAAGTGAGAATCAACCGTGATAACGGGATTGGGATAAATGGAAATTGTAACTGCTTTCGACTGCGGAATACAACCAAGAACAGCCGGCGCTGTAGCCGTAAGCGTATAGGTTGTGGTCACCACAGGCGTAGCATCCGTTATCAGCAAAGTATCGTCACTTATGGTGGTGGAAGGTGTCCAGGTGTAAGTCAATATGTCGTCGAAAACTGTATCTCCGGTTGCTACGAGGTGCACATATTGACCGGCACAGATCGAAGTATCGGGTGTCAGTATCCTGAAATTGAAAGAGTCAAGAATGGTAAGGCTCGCAGTACCGCCGGGTGTGAAAACGCCCGGGTGACAAGGGTCTTCATTAAGGATCTCAAGTGTCACCACTTTGGGCCCCGCAGCAGGCACTAATGTCGTATTGATATTCAGAATGGCGAAAGTATCGGTTACCGGAATGATCACACTATCAGGAATAGTTGTATAGTCATATCCGTTAACGGCAGTACCCAGGATGTTGTAGTGAACGACATAAGGAGTTGTATGACGGGTTGGAATTGTGAATACGAAGTTTCCCGGACCACACCCCCTGATACAGTATGGCAGCCCGCTGGTACCGGTGGCAGAAACCAATGTAGTTGTGGTCGATGTAAGGCTTCCCCCCTTAATGAACACGGCTGAGTTGTAGGCGTTATCACCTACATCGGCAATACCCAGCTTCAGGTGGTAAGTATCGCAGGGGCTCACGGCCGCAACTGCCTGCAACACGGTTGTTTTACCATCAAACACCAAAAAAGTACTTGCCGAATTGTCTATGTAGTACATGCCAAACGGCGAACCGGGACCGAGTGAACTACATCCTGATATTGCGTATGATGTACCTGTAGGCGCAGAGTTTACGCTATTGATACACACAGGAATGTTTGTTCCGGGCACCCTTGCAATATTGTAGGGAGTGGCATAGGTTGTGGCCGCTGCCGTAACCCCGCCCGAAATAAGAAAGCCGAATACATCATTAAAGCCGGAACAGGCAAATTCGGGGTATTCCTCTGATGCGAAAACGTAGTCAAATTTGATAGTATCACCGGCCGCCTTGAAGTCGAACTCCAATACACAGGCATCGTTCGTTGTACCGCCGGCCAACGTAGCCAGATCGGCATCAGAAAGGGATGGTGTAAAAAATGAAGACTCCGGTCCTACCGAGGCTGCTGCTGCCATAAGCGATACATCTCCACTCATAAGGGTGATACCTGAAGACACACCCACAGGGTCGGTTACACCGGTCGTGAACGTACCATTGGCTGCTGTATTACAGGTAAGTACAGGCGACAGGATGAGCACACCGCTACCCGACAGCGCAGAAGCGAGGCCGAATGCCGTTGAACCGGGTGTTACCGTGATCTGACCAAATGAAAAAACAGGAACCAGTACACAGGCAAGCAGCGCTGTTACCAGATTAAATGATCTTTTGATAGGGTTAACAATATTATATATATGCATGGGCGATCAATAGCTGCTATTATCAGACGAAAAAAATCTCCCAAACGTTTGGTCGCAGGAAGAAAACAATTATAAAAATATAAAAATAGAGCAATATTTTAAGACGAGCAAGTGGGCGGCAATAACCCGCATAGAAAACAATCACATGCTAATTCCTCTTATCTATACCCCAGTAGAGTTTCTGCCGGATCGTTTTAAGGAAATTATGTTCATCGGGCCGCACCAACGATACCATAAACTGCTCTTTTTTTACTGCAAGCTGCACGTTACTCCTGATCGTCTCGGTGCGTGCGTCCATGGTGCAAAGAAATTGCTCCGTTCTTCCTTCTATCTCGAACGAGATCACGTTATCGTCCGGCACCACTATTGGGCGGGTATTCAGGTTGTGAGGCGCAACGGGGGTGATAACAAAACTGGACGCCTGCGGAAACACGACCGGCCCTCCGCAACTCAGCGAATATCCTGTAGAACCGGTAGGGGTGGCCACAATGAGTCCATCGGCCCAATAAGTATTCAGGAATTCACCGTTCAGGTAAGTGTGTATCTTGATCATTGAAGATGTATCCTGACGGTGGATAGTGAACTCATTAAGCGCAAAAGGTGAACCGTCAAACAACGGAACACTTGAGTCCAGATGCAGTAATGACCTCTTTTCCAGTGTGTAAGACCCTCTGACCAGCGACAGTATCGCTGCCTCCACCTCTTCCTCGGGTATGGCAGCAAGAAAGCCAAGCCTGCCAAGGTTTACGCCTATGAGCGGAATGTTGGTATTGCCCACAAAACACACCGCGTCCAGCATGGTACCATCGCCCCCCAGGCTGATGAGCATGTCTGTACCCGGCGGCAGATCGCGTTTGCCGGTGAATACTTTCGTATTCTCGGGCAGCTGCACGTGTGCCTGAAGGCGATCATAGAATTCATTGTAAAATACCAACTGCAACTTGTGCGCTTCCAAAAGCTGCAAAACACTTTTCAGGAAGGGTACGTCTTGTTCGTTAAATGTCCTGTTGTATAATGCTAATAACATCTTGCAGTGGCTTTAAGTAGAAAAGTGTCACGATCACACAATACATGACCACTATTCGCTATTGAAGTGTAAATATAGTCCATTTTGCCCCAGATGGTTTCTGGCATACTCAACCCTCACCTTCATATCGTAAAAGGTAACAAGGTCCAAACCCACACCCACACTGTATTGCCACGTATTCACAAGCGTATTGGTGCGTGGCGTGGGGTTGTTTATATAACCGGCATCAAAAAATACCTTTGGGTATATGCGCACCGGCACAGCTGTAAAATACCTTACCGGCAGGGAATAAGTGTTGTTATACAATTCTCTTTTCAGGCTCAACCTCACGAGCCCATAATGATATCCATCGGTAACATAGTACTCATATCCCCGCACATAATCTGTTTGTGTCCCCAAACCATTGCGAAAATAATAAGGCAACGACTGCGGCAACATCAACCTGCCCCGCACCACCGCCGACACATACCAGTGCGGCAATGGCCTTCGAAAGATACCTGCTTCAACTGTAGTAAATAATTGTGTATTCAGCCCCCGCCAACCGGCCCGGGCCACTGCTGTAGCCACCAGTTTCTCGCCGGTAAGCGAGTAACTCCAGTTGTCTACACCATTATATTCGTACCTGTAATTGATTTCGGCAAACTGTGCCCTGGTCGACGAATCAGCAAAAAAATCATTGTTTAGGTGCAAGATCGTGTCACCCACACTCATTTCCCGATACATAAGTTGCAGAACATGGCGCCTGGCATAGGCCGGACGGTACACATAAGATATCCCGCCTTCGGCCTGCCGCCACACAACCGGCCCTGAATACAGACCGGCAAACTGAAGTTTATTGTTTTCGGTTGCATAGTAGGTCTGGTTGCTTCTCGCCACGGCTGCCACAATGCCCAAACCATGGGTCTGGCCCTTGTTCAGGTAAGGCAGCATATAACTCACGCCCAACTTCTGTGTATATCCGGCCTGAATTGTAACTGAGAGCGCCTCCAGATTGCCCCTGAAATTACGGTTAGTGACGGTGAGGCCTGCCGATACCCTTTCCAGGTCGTGGTTCTGATCGACCCACCAGGTATTGATGTTCCTGTCGGCAAACTGCAAAATTGCAGTCGGGATAACATACCATCTTTCCTTTACATGTATGTGCCAGATCAGACTATCGTCTCCGGAGGGTACTGTTTCCTGATCCACTTCATTGAACAACTGCAAATTAAAAAGTCGAAGCTTGTTTTGCTGCACCAATGCAGTTATAGAATCTGCCGGTATCCGCTGACCAACGGCAACACTCAGCTCCCTGAGTATGATCCTTGATTTTGTGACATTGTTTCCTTCTACCCTTATTTCCTTGATGACACGACTACCGGCTCCGTTGCCCATCTGTTGCCCATAAACTACAGAAGCACTTGTAAGGAAAAAGAGATATGATATAAAGAAACGAATCATGCAATATCTGATGCAAGATAGCACACTTTGCCCAAGCCCCTCAATTTCGTTACCTGACCCGGTGAAATGCCGCCAACCGGCAAAATATAGAATAATTAACACTATTTCAGCACCACACCGGAAAGCCTGCACCGATGGTAGTTCTAAATCTATTACCTTTGCGCCTCATTTTCCTCTTCATGGATCGTAACCAGGTTATCGGCTTTTCTCTTTTAGCCGCGTTGCTGATAGGGTATGTAATGTACAGTCAGCACGAACAAAAAGTATTTTATGAAAAAAAACAGGCTGACAGCATAGCTTACGCCAAGGCGCATCCACGTCCTATCGTTGACAGCAGCAAGCTGATGAGCGCAACTGCGGGTGTTGACTCAGCTACCGCCGACTCAGCTACGCTGGCGCTGCGCGCATTGCAGCCGCCCGCCTTCAACGGTACCGCTCAGAAAGTTACTCTTGAGAATGGTAAAGTTTCAGTAGAATTCACCACAAAAGGTGCCTACCCTACTGCTGCGGCTCTGAAACAATACAAGACCTACCAAAAGAAAGATCTCTTTCTCTTCAATGGTAGTGGCAATGTACTCAGTGCTACCCTCCCGATCGATAACAACCGTGCCACCGCCGACCTGTATTTCTCACCGGTGACACGCACAGAACCAAATGGAGACAAGACCATAGATTTTGTGGCCGACCTTGGAAATGGCAAAAAAGTGGAGTTAATATACACACTCCCTGCCGATGACTACATGATGCGTTGCAACCTAGTGCTTACCGGCATTCAGGCTTCATCGCTTCCGCTCACATGGAACGCGTCACTGCTGCCAACAGAAAAAGATCTTGCGAATGAACGCATGAACACCCAGGTCTACTACCGCAATAAGGATGAAGACCACGACTATTTCACCGTTGCCGCAGAAGAAAAAACCATCGACAACAAAAGCAATGCGCCCCATTGGCTCGGACTCCGTAAACAATACTTCAGTACAGCTCTTATAGCCGACGATGGATTCAGTAAAATGGATTCCAAGTTCTGGTACAAGGACGGTACAAAAGGTGTAGTGGCGTATAACAACGCGACTATGATGCTGCCCATGAAACCTGCCGGCAATGTCAACACGGCAGCCATGAAATGGTACATAGGACCGAACGATTACAAGACCCTCAAATCATACAACATTGATCTGGACGAAATGGTGCCGCTGGGCGTTGGTATTATGGCATTCGTAAAGTACATCAATCAGTTTGCCATTATCCCCATCTTCTATTTCCTCGCAGGTTTTGTGAGCAACTATGCTGTTATCATCCTGCTCATGACCATATTCATCAGGCTCATACTCTCGTTCTTTACTTACAAGAGCTATCTGTCCAGCGCCAAGATGCGCGTGCTGAAGCCGGAACTGGACGAGCTGCGTGAGAAATGTGGTGACGACCAACAGAAGTTCGGTATGGAGCAAATGAAACTTTTCCGCTCCGCCGGTGTCAACCCATTGGGTGGATGTTTGCCGATGTTGTTCCAGCTGCCGATACTTCTCTCGATATACTACATCTTCCCGTCGTTCATCGAGTTCCGTCAGAAGAGCTTCCTGTGGGCCGATGACCTGTCTACCTACGATAGTATCTTGAACTTTGGTTTCAACATACCGTTCTATGGCGATCACGTGAGTCTCTTCACGTTGCTCATGACTGCATCGAGCCTCTTCCTTGCGTTGTATAACCGCAACATGACGCCACAAGACCCAAATAACCCTATGCTGAAGTATATGCCATACATCTTCCCTATCATCCTGATGGGTGTATTCAACCGTATGGCGGCAGCGCTTACATTCTACTACACTTTCTCAAACCTTCTGAGTATCGCACAACAATTCATCATTCAGAAATACTTCATCAACGAGCAGGCAATTCACGCTCAGTTGCAGGAAAATAAAAACAAACCACCGGCCCAATCGAAATGGGCGATGAAGCTGGAAGAAATGCAGAAAATGCAGGCAGACAAAGCGAAAGCACAACCTCGTAAGAAATAAAAAAAACAGCCGCGATATCGCGGCTGTTTTTTTTATGCCCATTTACTGTTTACGATCACTCAGACAACAATTTATTCTCGGCGCGTTCACCCAATTCCTGAAGCATAAGTAACAGGAAAAACAGATACACAAATACCCCGAATTGCACCTCAAGGACAGGCTCTATCATCAATTGAATAAAGAGTATGAACCACACTACGAAAAAGAAAAAACTCTGCCTGTTACGTTTCATTTTCGTCAGCGGCCAGAATACCCAGGCAGCGAATAACAACATTGCGGGAATGCCGCAGCCAAGTGCCACCACAAGAAACTGGTTGTGGGGCAATAGCCGCCCATGTTCATCTGTCTGCGGATAATAGCGCTCATACATTGCGTCCATTTCCTGCTTCATGTCACCTGCGCCTACTCCCGTCATGGGGTGGTCGGCAATGAGTTTACCTGACAGTTGATAGGATACCAGCCTTGCCACATCGCCCAGATTATCGGTACGCTCATTATGCTGATACATGAAGATGGTGTAACCAATGTACACAAAACGCTCGCGTAGCGTAGGCAAACTACGCATTGCAATAAACAGGACCACGGGCATCGCTGCTATCACCGCTATCCCCAACAATTTCCGGCGTCCGAAAGACAAGTATATGCCCCATGCCGCAAGAAACAAATAGAAGGACAATAACCCTGTCTTTGCCGCGAGCACGTGTATGTACACTACCAACAAAGCCACACAACTCCCCACTATCAGCTTCATCCTTTTCCCCGTCATCTGTGGCCATGCATACACACACCATATTACAAACAAAGCCGCCGCCATGCTGCTCCTTATGTGATCCTTCTTAGGCAGTGTGGGCAACATGTGCGACACCTTATACTCGTTTATATAATAAACAGGATCGCTCAGGAATATGGAGATGGTGTAGCCAGCCGAGATAAGTAGCATCACGGCAACTGACATGGTAAAAAACCTTAGTTGCCCGCCCGAAAAACGTGGCTGATAAGAAAAAGCCAGCGGTAGCAGCAGGAATGGCAATTTTGTTTGCAGATGGTCGTTCCACTGGCCTTTATCTGCGCTCCATAACCCTGAAATGGCAAACACTGCCACCCAGGCAAGCCCAAGCAACCACCACTTTTGTCGCAGCCATTCGCGGGGCGGCACATCCCTGATAGCATTGATACCAAACAAAAACATCGATATAGACAATGCCGCCCTCGAAAACAGGAAGCCGGCAAACATGCCAAGGATACAAACCAACGCCACATTGGATTTGTCTGCCATTTTATCGTTTAGAAAGCTACTTTTGCTCACAGTTTGACCACTCGTTCTTCTAAAACGTAGAAAAACAGTTTTTAGTGCAGAGCAATATTAATACATTATATCAGCAGATTCACGAGGGCAGTTTTGCAGCAATAGCCCGTGGCATCACAATTGTTGAGAACCAGCTTGCGGGCTCCCGGGACCTGTTGCTCATGCTTCGCCGCAACCACAATGCGCGGGTGGTGGGTATTACCGGCCCACCCGGTGCAGGTAAGAGTACACTCGTCAATGCACTACTGGCGCATTGGCTGCAAAAGAATATGAAGATAGCTGTCCTTGCCATCGACCCTTCTTCTCCGTTCAACTATGGTGCGATACTTGGCGACAGGATCCGCATGAGCGAGTATTATACCAATCCGAACATTTTCATCAGATCATTGGCCAGTCGTGGAGCACTTGGCGGACTGAATGCCCGCATCATTGAGATCACCGACATTGTGAAGGAAGCCCCGTTCGACCTCATTCTGGTGGAGACGGTAGGCGTAGGACAAAGCGAGGTGGAAATAGCCGGTCTTGCCGACTGTACAGTCGTGACACTGGTACCTGAGGCAGGCGATGAAGTGCAGACCCTTAAAGCAGGTATCATGGAGATCGCTAACATTTTCGCGGTGAACAAAGCGGATAGGGATGGGGCTGAAGGACTGTATCGTAACCTGAGAATACTTACCCACGAAAAAGCTAATGGCGACAAAGAAGTTCCGGTACTGAAAACAGTGGCCACCAACGGCACCGGCATTGAAGAACTTGCCGGTGCTATTGAAGCATTTCTTAAAGAACAGAATTCACTTCCGGAAAAACGCCTGCACCTGCTTACTGAAAAATGCTGGCAGCTGATACAGGCACACCGCATGCGCGACATAGACCACCAACAGTTGCAGGCGCGTCTTAAAACAGCTCTATCAGACCCTCATTTTAACCTGTATTCTTTTACCGCACAATATCTCACAAAATAATTACGATAAGGTAACCGTTTAGCCTTTGATGTCATAACAAGACATTGGATATTGCAGCATCACAGGCTACTTTTGCGCACTACATGACCACTCCACTCCCCCCATACCTGTTGTATCTGGCTGCTGCTATCATATCAGTTGTCATCAGCCTGTATGCGGTACGGAAGATCATTTTCATTACCCGCTCCCGAAAGATATTTGACATACCGGATAATGTGCGGAAATTTCACGGAGATCAGATCGCCAGCCTGGGAGGTATCGGCATTTTCGCCGGCTACATGGTCGCATCGGCGTTCTTCATGTATCTGGAATGGTATTATGTTGTAGCAGCTTCAGTGATCCTCTTTTTTACCGGTGTGTACGATGACATCATGAATATGCGGCCATCAAAAAAGCTCATCGCTCAACTGGTTGCCGCCTCTATCACAGTTTTGCTTGCCGACATACGCATCACTTCTCTTTATGGTATCGGCGGCATTTGGGAGTTGCCCTACTACGCCAGTGCGGTCCTGACAATAATCGGCGGCACGTTCTTTATCAACGTCTTTAATTTCATGGATGGCATAGATGGGTTGGCTTGCTCGCTTGGCATCCTCTACACCGGTATTACCGCGGCTCTGTTCGCTATTTTGGGCGACCAGAACATGGCCGGCATTTCGCTTAGTCTTTTAGGTGCAACTGCCGGCCTGTTGTACTACAACGTGGCACCTGCACGCATCTACATGGGCGACACCGGCTCCATGGTACTCGGGCTGACCATATTCACGCTCTGCACTGCTTTGCTGAATCTATACGGTACCGGACAGAATACGCATAACGTCACGCTTATCCATTCATCTCAGGGCATGATGTCTATCATCGTCGCGCTGATGTTCCTTCCCGTTTTTGATGCCCTTCGTGTTTTTGCGCTGAGGTTGAAAAGAGGCGTTTCTCCATTCCTCGCCGATCGTACACACATTCACTACTACCTGCTTGATGCCGGCTTTTCACACACCGCTGCAGTCATTGTTATTGTGTTTGTAAACATACTGCTTGTAGCATTGGCATGGCTTACTCAGGACCTATCGCCATTACTGACATTCGCTATTCTGGCAGTAACAATGTCTGCGGTAATGCTCCTCATTGCAAGGAAACGAGCATCGGCCCTGCGCAAGTAAAAACATAATTTCCTTTGTTTTATTTCATACCCTATCTTACATCTTCAAACCGACGGAAGATGGCTCTAATGAAATGCCGCACTTTTATAGCACTCTGCATTGTACTTTGTCAGGTTCACAACGCGTCAGCATGGGGTACATGGGGACACAACCACATCAATAAGGGTGCCATCATGGCACTCCCGACAGAGATGGGTATGTTCTTCTACAATCATGCCGATTTTATTGTTGAAGAATCCACCGTTCCCGATCTCAGGAAATACACACTTGGTGACCGTTCAGAAAACCCGCGCCATTACATCAACCTCGAAAGCTATGGATACCTGAATGAACAACTACCGGCATCCATAAAAGAGGCCATCGCAAAATATGGCAAAGACAGTGTGGACCGATATGGCATACTGCCATGGTATATCGTGGACATGAAAGCGAAACTCACTGAGGCTTTTCGCAAGAAGCGGAAAACGGAAATCTTATTTCTTGCCGCCGACCTCGGTCACTACATTGGCGATGCACATGTGCCGTTGCACACCACCATCAACCACAACGGACAACTTACCGGGCAACCGGGCATCCATTCATTCTGGGAGTCGCAATTGCCGGAAATATTTGGGCGCACCTATAAGCTCAACACCAGAGAGGCAAAGTACATTGATGACGTGTCAAAAGCCACATGGTCGCTATTGGACACCAGCTACTCACTACTTACGAACCTTCTGCTCAACCACCGCAAAATGAGGAAGGACAAACCGCAAGACCTGCAATTTGTTCTATCGAAAGATGGTACGCCAACCTTGAATAAATTCGGGCAGAAAGTGCATACCTATGAATTCTCGCATGTGTACCATGAACTGCTTAACGGCATGGTAGAAATGCAATTAAAGCGAGCTATACGTTTCACCGCTGATATATGGTACACAGCTTGGGTTGACGCCGGCCGCCCGGATCTGTCAGACCTGGATAGTGAAGCTACTACAGAAAGAAATTCCCCTTTTTACACGGCCGATAAAGCATCGTGGAAAAAGGGGAAGATCCGTGGATGTAGTAGTGAAAAAGAATATCCTACTGTAGGCAGATAATTGTTCTATCCATTCAGTTTGACCAGAAGCATTTCCTGAATTTCTTTCATTCTTTCCGGCGACACCTTCAACTTGGGACGCGTGAAATTGAGATCATCGGCCGAATCGATCGGGATCAAATGCATATGTGCATGCGGCACCTCCAGACCCACAACGCTGATTCCGCAGCGGTTGCAGGGAAATGTACTTTCTATTGCCTTGGCAATGGGTTTTGCAAACACAAGCCACTCCCTCAACAGATCGTCAGCAACATCGAAGATCTTGTCCGTTTCCGTTTTAGGTACTACCAATACGTGCCCTTCACGCATGGGTGCTATGTCTAGAAAGGCGAAGAACCGTTCGTCCTCAGCTATCGAATAACTCGGTATCTCTCCAGAGATGATCTTAGAAAAAATCGTTGCCATTATCAGATGGTAATACTTTCAACCTTGAAACTGAATTTACCACTTGGTGCTGTTACCTCAGCTATATCTCCTACGTGTTTGCCCAATAATCCCTTACCTATCGGAGAGGTTACAGATATCTTGCCCAGCTTCAGATCAGCCTCCTTTTCAGAAACTATCTGATAAACAAAAGTCTTTTTATTACCCAGATGAGTAACTGTCACTTTACTGAGTATAGAAACCTTACTTGTATCAATATCCTTCGCGTCAATTACCCTTGCAGTTACAATTGCACTTTCAAGCTGCGCTATCTTCGCCTCATGATGTCCTTGTGCTTCCTTTGCTGCATCATACTCTGCATTTTCTTTCAGGTCACCTTTCTCTCTTGCCTCGGCTATCTGCCTGGCTATCTCTGCACGACCCACAGTTTTCAACTTATTCAGCTCCTCCTTCATCTGGGCCAGCGTTTCCTTAGTCAGATAATTCAATTCAGACATTGTTCTGTAATTTTTTGATTTGTACTGAAAAAAAACACAACGCCCCTGTTTGACAGAAGCGTTGCGATGTAAAAATACTAAATTTTAGAATTAGCGTGTAAAACGGATGGACATCATGTGTACACCGTTCGCAGGACGCTGAGTAGGACGGAAAGAGTAATCAAGAGATACCGTAGGACCATCTTCACCCAATTTCTTCTGCACTGTTGCACCTACAGCTACGCCGGAATACATAGTAGTTGACTTGTCTGCACTCATGATACCTTTTTCGTAGCGATATCCAGTCCTGAACATGACCATATTCCTGAAGCCATATTCAACACCTACCCCGAGGTAATCATTGTTGAATGAGTTCGACTGGAAGTTTGCCATTGCAGTCAGCCTGTGTTTAGGCGTGCTGTCCTTGCTGCTCAGGTGATGTTCATCCAGATAAAAATCATATGCTGCACCAAAGTTCAGATACGTAGGCATTGAGAATTTGTCAGCAGGATATTGCTGAGACACAGCGAAAGAAGGGTTGCTCTGTGGCTTATCAGCATTAACCGCAAAACCGGTACCGGTGAAACGCATGTTACTACCCAGGTTACGGAGCGTGATACCGAAATGGAAGTTATCCTTCTTACCGGTCACGTACTGGATACCACCTTCAAATGCTACACCCAGCGCGCCGATATTTCCCACCTGTTCAGACACATACGTCATTGACGCACCTGCGTTAACGTGAGAAGAGAACTGCTTGGCATAAGCAAGTTGAATGTTGAGGAACTGAGGGCGATAACTACCCACACCTTCCGGATTGAAATAATCCGTTGTTGTGATATCGCCGAAGTTCATCGACATCAGGTTTACACCGATAACGCCCGCTTCGCCCAGCTTCTGCGCAATAGCAAGGTTGTTGATGTTAATGTTGGTATTAGCAAGGTACTGTCCGCGCGACACACCCGCCTCTGTTGAATTAGTCGATGCCAGACCGGCCACATTCGACTTCATCGCCTCCATACCGGTAATGTGCGACACGTTCAGGCCAAAAACACCTGTTGTTCGCGCCCATGGATTGATCATCATTTCAGGAGCTCCTGCCTGACCAGAACGGTCCTTGTTTCCGGCCATAGCCGAATAAGAAGCCGCTATCGCACACAACGCAACAAATGATTTTATCGAAAGTTTTTTCATAATTATAAACTATAAAATATTTATTATTCCGGGCGGCGTACCGCCCGGAACTGAGATCGAGATTAATATTGAGTTACGTCGAGTGGGCGCAATGAACCAAACCACTTGATCACTGTTTCACCAAGTCCTTCCGCTTTTACATGCATCAGGTACATTCCACTAGCAATAGGCAGACCTACAGAGTTACGGATATCCCAATCAATGTAAGATGTTCCCGGATCGCTCTTAGACAACGTACGAACAAGTGTACCGTCAAGAGAGTAGATGCGTATCTCTGCTTTTGCCGGCAGGTTTATGATCCTCACTTTAGTGTCAAAACGGCTACCTGGCCTTTCGTATCCTGAGTATCCGTAGTATGGATTAGGTACAGCCTGGATACGAGATGTAAACCTGTTCCTGTCGGTAGTGTCAGAAAGCTTAGATGGTGCCAACTCCTTCGTACTGAAAGTGTAGTAAGGGTTAGATGCCTCACCGGTCTTAATGGTAGTTCCAGGCTTGTTGAACGCAGTTGTTGTGTCGGTAGCCGCATATGGCATATATGGCCTATCCACACGGAACCTCAACCTTGTTGTAGTTGGGATCAAACCGTCTTTCAGAGAAAGCAACTTGCTGTTTGGATTCAGCATAGGAAGACCAACCCACTGGAAGTTTGAATAAGCTGCCCTGTGCAATGGAATGCTTGAACCTACAGCCTTCAGATTCTTGACAAAGGTTTTACCGCTGTCGTACTTGGTACCCTGGATATACACATAGTGCTTACCCCCGAATACAATAGTATTGTCGTATGGGTTGAAACCGTTGAATCCCGCAGGGCTCGTTGGGTTCCAGATCATATCATTACCATTATCGCTAGACAGGTAAGAGTCTTCGCCAAACACGATGTTCAGACGCTCACCGGTATTCTGATCGATAGCATAACCCGGGAACCAGGACATACCTTCGTCATCAGCTGACTCTGAATACTTAGGACTACCATCTGCGTTAACATCTTTGTTCCACCCTTTATGCTTCCTGAGGAAGAACTTCTTGCCTTTATTCTCAGCCAGATTTTCATCTTCCTGCAGTTCCAATACTGCGCAACGAGTCCATTTAGACTTATCGCTGGTGAACACAAGATCCACATCAGGCAACACTTTGAACTCATTGAGCCTTGTGAAGAAGAATGCAGCAGGATGATGTCCGCATACAGCTGTATTAGATGCTGATCCCGGAGGGAAATAACCGGCAGCAAGACCGTAAGGACCCCATGAAGCTTTGGTTGGAGAGAAGTTCGACATCATCGAACCAAACGCAGACTTAGGATCGAGGAAGTCTCCACCCAACTTAATGTCGTTGAAGTTACATGGGTTCGTTGCACTTGTAGCACCGAATGCTGAATTTGAACCAGACCTCAGCCAGTTAGCGAAGCTACTGTCAGACTCATCGTTCACGCCCCACAACCATGGCTGTGACGGATCCTCAAATACAACATTCGAGTGGATGTATCCATTTTTAGAACCCTTAGCTTGTGATCCAGGAGGAGCAACTTGCTTGATGCTTACTGACAAACCATAGTCAGCAAGAATCTGCTCATTTGGTGTTCCGATAGACTTTTCACCATAGATAGTAACTGTTGCACCGCCATCGCCATAGCCAGTGAGGGTCCATGAACCTGAGTCAACAATACCTTCAACATAAGCAGCATTTACACCTGTACCTGTCAGTTCATTTGCACCGTGTATCTGAAGCACCCAATCCATAGCAGGTACTTTCACCGGATCGATAACCTTAACATTCACCGGTCCGAGGCCCTGAAGATATGATGGCTGTGATACGCTGCCGTTGTTTACAGCGGTATTCTCAGACTCTTCATCCATTTGTACCTCAAGGCCACCGTTACCTGTACCCTGTATCCTCTTGATGATAACACCATCACCGTAATCAGAGTTCAAAGTGGTACCCATTGCGCCGTTAGACGGATTAGGAAGTGCAGCAACGATCTTGATCTCGTTACCTCCCGCAGAGTGCGCACTACCCAGGTACGGAACGTCCTGTGTGCTTACTGTATTCTTCGGATCGAATGGCCTGAAGTTGTTATAAGCATAGGCGATCGCAGTAAAATAATAGTTCCTGTAGTTCACAAAACGCTTATCGTTACCTGTAGCAAACTGGTCCTGAGTCAAAACAAAACTGTGAACAATTCCACTATCCCTACCTTTCACTTTGATCTGCGCAATGTGCGTAGTATCACTTACAGGCAGATTCTTGGTGTAGTTTACGATCTGAGTAACGCTGTCTGCGATGTCACACTGGAACACCTCTACCGCTTTACTTGGGTCAACTTCACCGGTAATAGGGTCAAATATCTCCGCGGTAGAAACCTGGCTGTTAGCCAACTGGAACACACGGTAACCCTGGAATTTATACAACGAGTCATCGCTTACACCTTTAGACTTAACTACGATTTGGTGATACAGCAGTGAGTCATTGTATGGTCCGTCAGAGCGACCGTAATTCTCACCGAAGTTATTGCTACCGTAGTCATTCACCAGGTAGAATGCAAGTTTGCGATCAAGCTCCCTCACTACCAGACGTGGAGCCTCAGGACCCTCTACTGTTTTAAAGTTATTATCAAACAGCGCCTGCGCACCGTCATCAATATTTTTTATTGTCTTGAAGCTTGTTGAAGGACAACCACCAGTGCCTGATGCCCACACACAACCAAAAGTGATGTCATTAACGGCACCCGGTTTCAGCTGGAACGGACCAGAAGAGAATATAAAGCGCCTGTCACCCGGGTTGTTACCACATGCACACTCAGACCACTGATTGTTTTCAGAAGGATCGCCCCAGAACACAAACGGAGAAACAGGACCAGAACCATAACCTTTTGATGGAACACCAGCTGCAGTGAAGTCGTAAGAGAAACGCTCACCATTCCTGATAGAACCGGTCATGTAGTAATAGATCTGGATACCGTTGTTAGGGTTACCAATGATACTCGGGTCATTGTTGTAGTACGTAAAATTCGTCATCTTCAACTGCTGGATAGTATCCTTACCGCTTGGCAATTTCACCGTACGCTTTGGCCCCTGGAAATAGTCAAGACCGATCTGCGGTGGATTCAAACCATAGCTGTTTTTAGGGCTACCGCCAGACTGACCATCATTGTTGGTAGCATTGTACATGATACCAAGACCACGAGATGTGTCGCAACCAATGAAGTCATCCAGATAATATCCGAGGTCACAGTCATCCCATACAGCAATGTATGTACTGTCGATCGTCAACGGACCGCGATTGATAACGCGGTAGTTGCAGAACGTTGCGTTGTTAAGGAAGTCCTGCGTAGCGAATGCGAATGCGCTTGTTTGAACCTCGATACCCATTGCTGCCGTCAAAGACTGCTGCTTAACGTTACCGGCATCATTGAACACCCACCAGATATACTGGTCGCCCCTGATATCAGGATATTCACCCTGTTCAGGCTGATATTTACCATCACCATTGACATCTACGAATGGTGCGTAAGTATTGTTAGGATTCAATGAAAGCTTCACCGACTGTTGTCCCTTTACATTGACATTACCTACCGCAGGCCACTCATTGATCACATCGTAATCAGATGACTTCAGATCACCACCGGTCTTATATGCCTGTATGAACCTTTTGATGGTCGAACGGTCAACTTTCCAGAATTTATCCCATGCAGCACATTGGTCCGATGTGATCTTTCCATCGTTATCCAAAGCACCAGGCCAGTAGTCGTTACCATCCTGACGATAAGTCTGAGCTGCAACTTTCAACTGACCCTGCTGGTCATAACCACCTATCCAGCAAGAGGCCGCAAACTGTGAGTGTTTACCCGATCCTTTGGGTATCTCGTAGGCAGCGTTACTGGCGCCACCCTGATTCCACCACATATCACCACCTGTCATCAGGCGGGCACGAACGTTGTTCACGTCAAGGTCGATAGATGTATTCGCAGGTTGGCATCCTGCAGCTGTCGACTTTAACTGGGTTGAGGGTCTTTTTGCACCAACGTTCTCGCGTGCGGTCACCGTACTACCTGCGCCCAACAGCCCCATTAGCACAACCGCGCCGATAAACTTCGATTTATTTCTGAATATCATAACCTGTTATAGTTATATTGGTAAATTATTAAAAGTTAAACTCGAGTGAAAAATTGACTGTACGTGCGTAGTTCAGGAATCCAGGATTATTCTGATAGATCTTATACAGATCGATGTAAGACTGTGGATTGATCTGCTGTGGAACGAACTGCTGTCCGAATGAAGACACCAGGTAACCGTTGTCGTCTGTACGGCCAGTGAAACCGTGAACGCCCATGATCTCCCTTGTATTGAAAAGGTTGTTGATCATCACGATAGCCTTCACATAGTTAGGACGTTTTGGCTTCACACCTTCGATAGCTTCTTTATTCCTCTTACCGAATTTCAGTGCGAAATCCTTGTCCACACGAACGTCAGTTCCGAAGTGCCATGGCAACCTCGCACCATTTACACCACCTACCACTGTTTGTGCAAGGGCGTCTGTGTACCTTGTGTATGGCTCACCGCTCCTTGTCCTTACGATGAAGTTGGCACCGGCATTCTGAAGAACTTTGTTACCTGCAATGGTTGGGCCTTCGCCATCACCAAACCTGTAGTCAGCGTTCACAGCTATGTTGTGACGTGAGTCAACACCAAGGAAAGTTACATAACGGAGGTTAGGAAGACCTTCTGTGATCAGCGTGTTCAACAGACCACGACCACTTGCATAAGACGAACCTGTACCCTCAGCAAACTGAAGTGTGTACGAAAGTGTCATCTTCAGGTGATTCGTAGCGCGAAGGTCATACATCACAGTAGAACCTTTTGTAGACGAGAAGTCCCTGTTTCCATAAGTCTGATAGCTGTATGGATATGCGTACAGGTAAGGCACAATGGTCACCATGTTCTTACGCTCTTTGTAGAACGCCGTAATAGTGATAGCTGATGAATTGGTGAGCTTTTGCTGGAAACCAACTTCATAGTCAAATGTCTGCTGAGACCTCAGGTTTGCATTTGGCAATACACCTGTTGGCGGTGAAGCTGACAGCTGGTAGTAGTCCCATGCAGTTGCATTACCGATAGTATTCGGATAAGGCCTCTGTGCATAGATATCATAGTGTGCATAGAAGTTAGCAACGTCTGAAATAGGGAATGAGAACTGGATACGTGGCATCACAGTTACCTGCGGAGAGTAGTCAGTGAATGAAAGGTTCGGATTGTAGTTTGTATCCGTCATCTTCATATCCTTATACTGTGTCTGAATAAGCGGCTGAGGGTCGCGACCGTCAGAGTATTGCTTCAGAACTGCCGGGTCTTCAACAACGTTACCGTTCGGATCGTACCATGTGTTGCCTGTACGGTAACCAATGATAGAAGGAGATGTTGACTGGTTGTCGCTCACGTATACCACCGCGTCGCTTGGAAGATTAGACGGGTGCAGACCACCGTTGGTGTAGTTGGTAGTACCTGCCACCTGACCCAGAGTAGTAACAGGGTACAGAGAGTAAGGATCTTTAAGAACTTTAGTGTTTGCAGAGTAACGATCAACACGAACACCAATGTTGAAATGAAGGTCTTTGTAATCGAACCTGTCCTGGATGTAACCTGCAATGTATGTAGGAGTGAACGCGCCTATCGGACGAGTGAAGTTTCCGTCTTTGTCTTTAGCTGTCCAGAAGTCATTGAAGTTCACAGCACCTGTCTGCCTTTGTCCTGTGTATGTGTAACCGAAGTAACCAACAAACGCGTTACCGCTCAGGTTCAACAGCTCATCTGCAGAGAACATGTTCATAGACAGTTTTGAAGGATCAACTTCATCAATGTTGATCAGCGCGTTGTCAGACACACCAAGTGTCTTCCTCAATTGCTTGTCAAAGTTTGACTGCTTGATGTTCTTCAGATCGTAATAAATGGTATCGGTTGGACCAGGCAATATGTTTGCAATTGTATTTGTCGTCTTGTCGTAGAAAGTTCCTTTACCCGGAGCAGTAGGATCAGCCACATATGTGTAGTCTTTGCCGTTAACCCTGAAGATAGGATTTTTAGTATCCAACCTGAGGTTCTGGTTATCCAGATTGCTCACGAGGTTCCTCATCTGTGTCCATATAGACTGTGTACCACCAAGGTTAGCAGCCGCAGAATAAGACTTGATCACACGCTGCTGGTAATAAAGACCAAACTCAATTGCGTGTTTCGTTTTACCGGCCATCAGGTCGAATGATGCGTTCACATCAAGAGCGTACTGGTCTGACAGGAAGTTTGTGTAACCAGTGATTGAAGTACCTGGTGTTGCAAAAAGGCCGCCACCGTTGAATGAATACGTGCTGCGTGGCATGTCACCATTCGCCATACCGTTGTTGGCCTGGATCTGCAGGATGCTTGTTGGCAGTCCGCCCTCAAGAGAGTTGTAATACTGCTGTGTATAGTTTGCGAGGATCGGGTTTGTTTCAGAACGATCGAAAGTATATCCGTTTGAAGTACTACCTGCAAGTACAACACCTGTACGAGTGCTCACAGAGTCAGTACCTCCCGCAATGTAGCGGTTTGTCCTCGGCAATTCCTGAAACTTACCTACGTATGCATATTTAAAGAAGTCTTTCTTGAAACGTGGGTCATTGCTCCAGGTTGTTGTTCTCTGGAAGTCAGCCTGAACACTATAGAAAGCGTTTGAGATAATACTGTTACGTGAGCTCGTATCATTCATCTTGCCAAACTTCTGAGTGAAGCGGATGAAACCACGACCTGTGAATGAGTTATTCTTTACAGTACCTTGTGGAGACATAAGGCTGAAAGTACGAGAGTAAGCGTCGTCACGAACGTAGTTCACCATACCGCCGGTAATCACACGCAGGTTATCTGTCAACTGATAATCCAACTTACCGTTCAAACGATATTCTTCAGTTTGGTTACGTGGCTGAACTTTTCTTTGCTCCATGTCAGCGAAAGTGACATAGTTAGATTCGTAGTTATAGATCTTGGCGCCGCTGTTGTCAGAAAGTATCCTCAATGGATTTTTCTCCATTGCAGCTTGCTTGTCTTCTTTTACCACCCACTGCTTGTCGTATGCAGGGAACCTGTTATGGTCATTATAATAGTCACCGCTCAAAGCGAAACCGAGTACAGGTTTTTTGTTGATGCTATCGCCCTTGATCCTTTTCTTATACAAAGGACCGGCAACTGAGAACGAAGCCAGGTTGTTGTTGTATCCGTCAATTGAACGCTGAACACGTACGTTACCTGTAGTTTTCCTTGCAACACCACGAGATGTGATGTTCACCACACCACCGGATACGTCACCATACTTCGCAGGGATACCTGAGGTCATAACCTCCATTTGCTCCACGGCATTCTGCGCCATATTGATACCGGTGTTTGCATCTTCACCTATGTTCTGAACCTGCACACCATCGATGATGTACAATGTACCCGAACCACGCGCACCACCTATGCTAACACCCTCACCACGCCTGCTCTGATAAATGTTTGGTGCAAGACCAACCATACCTGTCACGTCCGTAGTAGGCAACACTTTGATGTCATCGCTGGTGAATACTGTGGTACCACCGCTACCCTCTTTGATAAGTGGCTTCTTGTACCCTACAACCGTCATAACTGTAAGTTCCTTGGAAGCCCTTGCCATTGTGAAGTTCTGCGTTGTCCTGTGACCCGGCTCAACGATCACCCTGGTAACCATGATAGAGTCGTATCCCGTAAATGATACAACTACATCGTAATAACCCGGCTCAAGCGGTTTTACAGAGTAAATACCGTCAAAATCGGTCACATTTCCTCCCTTCAATATACCGCCCTGATAAACCTGGACAGTCGCACTCAGAAGGGGTTCTTTCTTCTCGTCCAACACTTTACCGGCTATTTCGCCCTGGGCAAACACAAATCCGGATAGTCCTGTAAATAGAATCAAAAGCAGATAACGTAGTGTACGTGTCATATCCAACATTAATAAATTATTAGCAAATGAGGCGTAAAGATAAAAAAATCTGTTAAAAACCATCGTCAAAACACATATTTTCTTTACACTTTTAAACACTTTTTCTCTTCATAACGAGAATAAAATCAATCCGTCCTGCATTAAAAGACGAAACACATTGGTCCAACCTTGGGTTTTTTCTTAAAAATTTTGGCTTTTTTCCCCGATTAACAGATTTCGAGAGTTAAGATCGCTATAATATTAAATTAATAACCTATGCAAATGTCGCTTTTTGACGCTTACGGTCGACAGACAACTTCTCCAGGAGCACATTACTCATTTTAAACAACGCTTCGTGGGTGTAACCGGCAATATGCGGTGTGGCTATTACTACCGGACTGAATATCAGCTCATTGATGATATCCCGAAGTTCCTGGTCCGCATGAGTGAGTGGCTCGGTCTCAAAAACGTCAAGACATGCCCCCAACACCTTGCCCGACTTGATTCCTTTATACAAAGTATGTGTGTTCACCACAACACCGCGCGATGTATTGACCAGAATGAACGGCTTTTTCATGGCAGCGAGAAAATCGTCGTTGAAATAATTCAGCGTATCGGGTTGCAGGGACACATGAATACTCAAAATGTCCGCCTCCCGCTGGATGGTAGCCAGGTCACACACTTCCACATAAGGTGGCACGTCCTTTATTTCTCTGCGGTCGTAGGCTAGTATGCGCATGTCAAACCCCTGTAGTTTCTTTGCAAACGCTGCTCCCGCATGCCCGAAACCAATTATTCCCAGGGTGCGCCCCTCCAGCTCTATACCTCGGTTCTCATCGCGCTTCCAGATATTAGCGCCTATCTCCGAATGGCTCCAGGTAATGCGCCTGATGAGTGCCAGCAACATGCCCACAGCATGCTCCCCCACTGCATTACAGTTGCCCTCCGGACTACCATAACACGCAATTCCCTTTGCCGCAGCATACTCCATGTCTATGACCTCCATGCCCGACCCCATTCTGCCGATCCATTTCAACACGGGTGCCGCATCAAGCAAAGCCCGGTCCAGCTGCAACCTTGTAGACGTGATCACTCCTTCACAGTCGCCTATAAGCTCATAGGCCCGCTTCTGGTCTATCTTTTCATCTATCACACACTCATAACCCATCGCCGTCAGCCCTTCGGTCAACACCTTATGAACCGGTGCTGCGATCAGTACTTTCTTTTTGTTGTCAGTTTTGTCCATAGTTCTTGTATAGAGTCACAAAATCAGCTACAGATAATTGTTCAGCGCGTTTATCAAATACCGGATCATCCGTCATTCTCTCTGTTGGGATTGTTCCCTTCAAAGCGTTGCGGAGCGTCTTCCTGCGTTGATTGAAGGCAGCCTTCACCAGTACAATAAAACGCCTCTTATTTTCAATCCCGAAGGGGTTTTTCTGATTAGTAAAGCGCAGCACGCCACTCTTCACCTTTGGCGGGGGCGTAAAGCAGTTCTCGTGCACATCCACCAGGTATTCTACTTTAAAAAACGCCTGCATCAACACGCTCAGGATACCGTATACCTTGCTACCGGGGCCACAAGCCACCCTTAGTGCCACCTCTTTCTGAAACATTCCAATGACCTCATCTACCTGCGGCTCCCATTCCAGCACCTTGAACAAAATGGGCGACGAGATGTTGTAAGGGAAGTTGCCGATCACAGAGAATTGCCCCTCAAAAGGCACGTCCGCCTTCAGAATGTCTTTCAGTATGATCTTGCCGTTTATAGCAGGGTAAGTCTTGTTCAGGTACTCAACCTTTTCTTGATCTACCTCTATGGCCTTGTATTGCACGCCTTCCCAATCCAGCAGATACTTGGTGAGCGCGCCGCCTCCGGGTCCCACCTCCAGCAATTGCATGCCTTCGGTGCGGGTTACAAACCCTACTATCTTCTTGCACATATTCTCGTCGTGCAGAAAATGCTGCCCTAGACTTTTCTTCAGCGTGTACATGCAACAAAAGTACTGATTGCTTCCCTATCTGAGCTACCATTTTCATGCGCCGCTGCAAGGCAAACAGGCACCTGTGCTATCACTGATTATATAACAAATAGTAAATGCATCCTTTTAACTTACCTTCGCCGCTATATTTTTCTAATTTTATAGCATGGATATCAAAATAGCGCAAAGACCATCAGCCCACGACAGAGCGTGGATCATAGACGACATTAAAAACCTGGCTTCTATACCCGGATTGACCACCGAACAGACACATTATGCCGAGTCTGTTTTCGGCGCAGAGCAAAATATCGCAACGCTGAACCATTACAGCGGTTTTGCTTTCATTGTTTTACTGAGAGCAAAAAAGACCGACTGGCAGTCTGCAGAATCGCTCAGAAAAGCGGGTGCCGAACTGCAACTACTCTGCAACAGGCACAAACTGAAAGAAGTAACGGTATCAAACCTCACTAAAGTGGCAAATGCAGCTCTCCTCGTTACCGAAGGTCTCGCATTGGCAAACTATCAGTTCCTGAAGTACCGTACTGAAGCAAAAAAACTGACACACTCACTCACCAGTATCTCCATAACAAAAGATTCTGCAACAGTAAAAGATGTAGCACAACTGAAAATAACGGTTGATGCCATATACAAAGCACGCACGCTGGTAAACGAACCGGTTAACTACTTGTCGGCAGAACAACTCGCCAAAGAAATAGCCGCTATGGGCAAAGAAGCCGGTTTCAAAGTAACTGTGCTCAACAAAGCAAGAATAGTGAAAGAAAAGATGGGCGGCCTGCTTTCGGTAAATGCCGGAAGCAAACAACCACCCACGTTCACTATAATGGAGTACGTGCCCAAAAAAGCACTCAACAAAAAACCGATAGTACTGGTTGGTAAAGGTGTGGTGTACGACACAGGCGGACTGTCCCTGAAACCAACTGCAAACTCTATGGACCGCATGAAAAGCGACATGAGCGGTGCGGCATTGGTAGCATCTTCTATGTATGCTATTGCCAAAATGCAATTACCGTTGCACATCATAGCACTGGTTCCGGCTACTGACAACCGTCCGGGTGAGGAAGCCTACACCCCTGGTGACGTTATCAGGATGTATAGCGGATCTACAGTGGAAGTGCTGAACACCGACGCTGAAGGCCGTATGATACTCGCGGATGCACTCCAGTGGGCAAAACGCTACAAACCCGAATTGGTGATAGACTTCGCTACGCTTACGGGCGCAGCCTCTGCCGCAGTGGGCGAACATGGCATTGTGTGTATGGGTACTGCTGCCGATGAGGTGCGCTCGGCCTTCCGCGAAAGCGGCATGAGGCAATACGAACGCCTCGTGGAATATCCGCTGTGGGACGAATATGGTGATCAGATCAAATCCGATATCGCCGACCTCAAGAACGTAGGCGGTGCAACCGGAGGGGCAATCACAGCCGGAAAATTCCTGGAACATTTTACCGACTACCCATGGATGCACTTCGACATTGCCGGTGTATCATTCTTCACTGCAAGGAAAGCTTACATGCCGATCGGTGGCACCGCATTCGGCCTTCGTATGTTGCTCGACTTCCTTGGCCATTATAATAAGGCATAACTTCGTAACACTCACAACTAACAGCCAACATGCAAACTAATAGCGAAAAACCGGTCATAGGCATCACCACCGGCGACCTGAACGGAATAGGAACTGAAGTCATTATCAAAACGTTTTCAGACAACCGCATCCTCGAACTCTGCACACCCGTGATCTTTTCTTCCAACAAGGTGATCAATTTCTATAGGAAATTGTCTCCTGAGGTAACGATCAACTTTAACAGCACAAAAGACCTTACTAAACTCAACGCAAAACAGGTAAACGTTTTCAACTGCTGGGAAGATGAGGTACCATTGCAGCCTGGTGTGCTTACAGATGCGGGTGGTAAATATGCCATTCGCTCTCTGATGGTGGCCACTCAGTGCCTGAAAGATGGTCAGCTTGATGCTATTGTCACCGCTCCCATTCATAAGAGCAACACCAACCTGCCCGACTTCCCCTACACGGGGCACACTCCTTTCTTTAAGGACAAATTCGGGGCAAAGGATGTACTGATGATCCTTTATAGCAATTCACTCCGCGTTGCACTGGCAACCGAGCACATACCTGTTTCAAAGATCGCGTCATCCATAACAAAGGAACTGCTGCTGGGAAAGATCAGCATCCTGCGCGAGTCACTGATCAAAGACTTTGGAATTGACAAACCACGCATTGCTATCCTGGGTCTCAACCCGCACGCAGGCGATGAGGGGCAGATAGGTTCTGAAGAACAGACCATCATTCGTCCGCTCATAGAAAGCTTTAAACAGAAAGATGCTATAGTATTCGGACCATATAGTGCTGATGCATTTTTTGCCAACAGCAGCTATACACAATTCGATGCGGTGCTGGCAATGTATCACGACCAGGGACTCGTAGGATTCAAAGCACTGGCGAAGGGCGAAGGTGTGAACTACACCGCAGGTCTTCCCATCATCCGCACATCGCCCGACCATGGTACTGCCTTCGACATTGCAGGTAAAGACATCGCAGATCCTTCATCGTTCCGCGAGGCAGTCTTCCAGGCACTTGACCTTCTGCGTCAACGCGAACAGCATGCCGAGAATACTGCCAACCCGCTACGTCGTGGTAAGATAGAAAAAGAACGAACCGAAAGCGCGTAGTGACGTTTGTGAATAACTCACAGAAAACACAAAGTGAATTATTCAGCACACCGCGATCGGCAAACAATTTTCACAAGAACAAAGAGCAGCATCAACAAACCGATGCTGCTCTTTTTTTGTTCTCACACAAATTGGCAATTCTGAAAATTCACACGAACAAAGAGAGTTGAAGAAACACTATGTAGGCTGAAAACCGCTACAGCATGCACTTTCAGGTAGGTGCATAAAAAAAGCCCGGCGAGGTTGTGGGCTGCCGGGCTCTATAAAGGATGGGTTAGTAAGCACAATCCTTACACAATATTAAAAAGAAAATTTTCCACTAAAAAATTATTTATCTCTTTTTTTAAATACACCTTCAAAGATGTTGACAAGTTATCCACAATAATGTGATTATCTCATTTTCAACATCACATCGTTGCATGTAACGCCCACATAAAATACGCACCAATTCGGTGCGCTGAAAAACAAAAACAGCAGACACATTTTCGTGTCTGCTGTTTCAATTTTATGATCGATAGGCTTTGATTTACCAGTCCTTCTGCATGCGCACCGGCGCTCCCTTTTCCTTCTTCATTTTGTCCTGCAGTTTCTTCTCTTCCTGCTGCAATGCATTCAACAATTGCTCTGCCTGCTTCTCCGATAATTTGCTGGGCTGCCCCTGCGGACGCTGATCTTTTTCGTCCTTCTTGTCTTTATTCTCTTCGTCCTTTTTCTGCTGGTCTTTATCGTCTTTTTTGTCCTTGTTCTTATCGTCCTGGTCCTGCTTGTTTTTATCGTCCTTCTTGTCTTTATCCTTGTCCTTATCTTTCTTATCCTTGTCTTGCTGTTCCTGCTTCTTCTTCATTTGCTCGGCATAAGATAGATTGTACTTAGCGTCAGCATCCTGCGGATTAGCGCGCAGGGTCTTCTTGTAACTCTCTATCGCCTCGTCCCACTTTTGTTGCGACATATAGGTGTTACCTATGTTGTAGTTTGCAGCAGCCTTATCTCCGTTTGAAGATGCTACTTTAGCAGTCCTTTCCATCACACTGCGCGATGAATCGAATTGCTTTTGCTGGTAAAGACTATTCCCAAGATTAAAAAGCGCCGGCGTATAATTGGGTTTCTTGGCAACGACTTTTGCATAGTCTGCAGCCGCCTCTTTATACCGCTTCTGACCATAGAGCGAATTGCCCGTATTGATCAGCCTGCTCACCTGCCCGGTGGCTTTACCTGCCCCGGTCAA
Organism: Flavipsychrobacter sp.; assembly: GCA_016786565.1. Classification (GTDB taxonomy): domain Bacteria; phylum Bacteroidota; class Bacteroidia; order Chitinophagales; family Chitinophagaceae; genus Nemorincola. The sequence goes on along the minus strand of JAEUVY010000072.1, from coordinate 12,153 downwards.
TATCAAAAGTAACGCCACGCACAGCACCAATGGTATGCGCAGTGTTTGGTACACCGTTATAGCCATATGATCATGCAGCCGATTCATTTAACTTCTTTTTGTTCTTCCTTTTTGCTCCGGGCAACATCCACTCTGCAACCAGCAGAATAAATCCGGCAAACAGGAAATATTGAAAATAACTTGTAAAATCAGTGAACATCATCGTTCCCAGATTCTTCTGCTCCATACTCTCGAGTGAAGAATTGAGCCGCTCGGCAACGTCATCGGTATTCTGCAGCAGACTGTAGGAACCCCGTCCCGCTCCGGCTATCGCACGCAGCGCATCTTCATTCAACTTGCTCACCACAGGCGTACCGTTCTCATCCAACTTCACCGACTTGGTGTCAGGGTCATACAGCGTACTTCCTTGCGGCGATCCCACACCCACGGTATGTATCACTACACCTTCCTCCGCAGCCTGCCGCGCTGCTTCTATCGCCTGCTCGTCGTGGTCCTCACCGTCAGAAATAACAATAAGCGACTTAAATTTCCTCTCGTTTCGGGTAAATGACTCCATACCCATCTTTATGGCATCAGATATAACCGTGCCTTGCGTTGGCACGATCTCAGGCCCCACATTCTGAAGGATCATCTTCACTGCTGCATAATCCACCGTCAGCGGCACCTGCATATATGCCTTACCGGCAAAAACTATCAGTGCCACCCTATCGTTCTTCATCTTGTCCGTAAGCCTCATGATCAGCTGACGGGCACGTGTCAGCCTGTCCGGCTGCAGGTCCTTTGCCAGCATACTCTTACTTACGTCAAGCGCAACCACCACGTCCACTCCTTTCCGCTCGGTCTTCTCGGTTTTGTCTCCCATGCGCAGGTTAGCCCAACCTACCACTAAAAAAAAGAAAGCCGACACCTGCAATATGAATTTGAAGGTACTGCGTCCGGCAATATATCCTTGTATCTGGCTGCCTATGAGGTCCTCATTGCCCAGCTTTTGCAACTTGCGCTTGCGCCAGTAGGTAACACTCAGGAAAAGGACCACCAACACCGGCAGCAATGCCAGCGCATACAGGTAGTTGATATGTTGAAACTGGAACATAATATCAGAACCGCAAATTTAATCGGGCAAACTATACATTGTTCGACAAAAAAATGTGATTTTGATTTTCTTTAACAAGAATCCGAAAACTATACGGAGCACCTGTCTGTTCCCGGTTGTCATCCTCCATCCATCTACTCCGTTTTAATAACTATCTTCGCACTCCTCTAATACACATATTATATGTATCGTTCTCATACGTGCGGCGAACTCCGCATGCAACATATCGGCACCGAAGTAACACTGGCAGGCTGGGTGCAAACAGTACGCAAATTCGGCAGCATCACCTTTACCGACCTGCGCGACCGCTACGGCATTACCCAGCTCTACTTCAACGAGCAACTCAATCCCACGCTCGACCGCCAGCCTATCGGTCGCGAATTTGTGATACAGGCTAAAGGGAAAGTGGTGGAGCGTACCAGCAAAAACGGCAAGATCCCCACCGGCGATATAGAAGTGGAAATAACAGAATACACCATTCTGAATAGTGCCGCCACACCTCCATTCACCATAGAAGAAGATACCGATGGTGGCGATGAACTGCGTATGAAGTACCGCTACCTCGACCTACGTCGCCCTACCCTGCGCCGCAACCTCGAGCTCCGCTACCGCGTCAATCGTTCGGTGCGCAACTACCTGGACACGCAAGGGTTTTGGGATATTGAAACACCGTTCCTAATTCGCAGTACGCCTGAAGGAGCCCGCGATTTCGTGGTGCCAAGCCGCATGAACGAAGGCCAGTATTATGCCCTTCCGCAAAGTCCGCAGACGTTCAAACAACTTCTTATGGTGAGCGGTTACGACCGTTACTACCAGATAGTAAAATGCTTCCGCGATGAAGACCTCCGTGCCGACCGTCAGCCCGAATTCACTCAGGTCGACTGCGAAATGAGTTTCGTAGAGCAGGAAGATATCCTAAATACCTTTGAAGGCCTGTTCAAACACGTCTTCAAAGATGTGAAAGGTGTGGAGATCACCGAAGCGTTCCCACGTATGACCTGGGACGAGTCTATGTGGTTTTATGGCAACGACAAACCGGACATTCGTTTTGAAATGACCATTGGCAACATCAAAACGCCGATTGCTGCCGATCGCAACGATGCTACCGACACCACAGCGCTCTGGCAGGGCGAATTCCCTGTTTTCAACAATGCTGAAACCGTACTCGCCATCGCAGCACCCGGCTGCAGCGAATATACACGCAAGCAACTTGATGAACTCACTGAATGGGTAAAGCGCCCTCAGATAGGCATGAGCGGCCTTGTGTACATCAAATGCAATACTGACGGCACTTTCAAGAGCAGTGTAGATAAGTTCTTTACCGAAGACAAACTGAAAGCTATCGCTACCTTCTGCAATGCAAAAGCAGGAGACCTGATACTAATGCTGGCCGGCAACGAAACGCGTACCCGTAAGGCGATGAGCGAACTGCGCCTTGAAATGGGCAACCGCCTCGGCTTCCGTAACCCCGATGTGTACAAACCACTCTGGGTCATCGACTTCCCGTTGTTTGAGTACGATGAGGACGGCAACCGCTGGGTAGCACGCCATCATCCGTTCACCTCTCCGAAGCCCGACCATATTGAATGGATGAACGACCTCAGCAAGTATGGCGCTATCAAGGCAAACGCATACGATATCGTTCTTAACGGCACCGAGATCGGTGGCGGTTCCATCCGTATCTTCCACCGCGACCTTCAGGAAAAAATGTTCGCTGCACTCGGCATGAGCAAGGAAGAAGCTCAGGAGAAGTTCGGCTTCCTGATGGGCGCATTCGAATACGGCGCTCCACCACATGGCGGCATCGCCTTTGGCTTCGATCGCCTTTGCGCATTGCTCGGTGGCCAGGAAAGCATCCGCGACTACATCGCGTTCCCTAAAAACAATGCCGGCCGAGATGTAATGCTTGACGCACCATCAGATATCGATGAGGCACAGAAAAAAGAGCTTGGATTAAAATAGCAAACAAGTAATTTTTTTAAACAAAGCCACCCCGAGGGGTGGCTTTGTACGTTCATACACTGTTAAAACAAACACAATATATACGTGCTCTATTTTCATATTGGCATTTGCACGCACCCTACCCCTAAATTTGTTCTTTATGAAACGCTTCATCCTGTTTACCGCACCCTTGCTGCTACTGCTCCTGCAACTGCAGGCATGCGCGCAAAAAGACAATCTTCGCAACTCAAAATCATTCAAACAAATGAATACTGCTAACAACACAGCAAAAACCCACAAAGAAGAGATAGCAACATTTGGTGCCGGCTGCTATTGGTGCACTGAGGCACAATTCCAATTACTGAAAGGTGTAAGCCATGTCGAATCGGGCTTTAGCGGTGGTCACGTCGATAACCCGACCTATAAAGAAGTGTGCAACGGCACAACAGGCCACGCCGAGGTGTGCAATGTATACTACGACCCTGCCGTCATTACCTTCGACGAACTGTTGGCAGCCTTCTGGACCTGTCACGATCCTACCACACTCAACCGTCAGGGAAACGACGTGGGCACTCAATACCGCTCTGTTGTCTTCTGGCACAACGATGAGCAACGTGAAAAAGCGGAGATGTACAAGCGCCGCCTCAATGAAGAAAAAGCGTTCGGCAACCCTATTGTCACCGAAATAGCACCCTTCCGCAAATTCTACATTGCCGAAGACTACCACCAGAACTACTACAATGACAACAAAACCCAACCTTATTGCCAGTTTGTGGTAGGTCCAAAAGTAGATAAGTTCAAAAAGGTCTTCGCAGGCAAGTTGAAATAACCCTGAATAACAACATTCTGAAAGGCCGCCATCAGGCGGCCTTTTCTTTCCCCCTGCTGCAAAAAAGTTATCCACCTCCCTGCAAAACTCTACCGTTCCTAATCCTCGCCCCTTCGTTAATTTCACGAACAATCAATCCCGAAATTGTATGAAAGTAATGATCATCATGGGGTCGCAGACCGATGAATCAGTAATGCAGGAAAGCAGCAAATGGCTTACCTGGTTTGGAATAGAGAACAACATGGTGGTGGCATCCGCACACCGCAATCCTGACAAAGTGAGAGACCTGATGGTAAACGCAGCCTCCAACGGCTACGGTGCTGTCATAGCTGCCGCAGGCATGGCTGCGGCGCTGCCCGGTGTCTGTGCTGCCTACACTTCGCTCCCTGTGCTCGGTGTTCCGCTCGATGGCGGATTGCCCGGTGGCATAGACGCGCTGTACAGCATTGTGCAGATGCCTGCAGGCCTCCCTGTTGGTACACTCGCGGTGGGCAAAGCAGGCGCACGCAACGCCGCCGTTCTCTGTGCGCGCATATTTGCACTCAGCAATCCCACAGTAGCAAAACGCCTCGAAGAATTCAAGGCTGCCGAGTACAGGATCTGATGGTCCGATCAAGTTCTTTGAAACTACATCGATACAATGGCAGGCAACGCTTGCAGATGCCATTGCTGCACACCTGCCATTGTATCCTTGTTCCACACTACACATTTTCTCAATGTGCTGATGCCTGGTAAAACTTACCTCATTCCCCTTGGTCTGCACAGCTTCAGCAAACTTAACAGTACCATAATCTTAGTTTGGTACGCCTTTTGTAGTTTTATTTTTAACCCGTAAAACGTAGCACATTGACAGAAGCAATCATCAACCTCGAAACAGTGAATCCCATAGAGTTCTTCGGGATCAACAACAGCAAATTTGAACTACTCAAAAAAAAGTTCCCGCTTCTGAAGATCCTCTCCAGAGGCACGCAGATCAAGATAACGGGCCAACCCGATGAAGTGGCGAATGCTCAGGCAAAGATCAGCCAGGTCATCCAGTACCTCGAACGTAACGGCCATGTGTCCGACAACTACTTCTCGCGCATTCTCGGCGATGATGAGCAGGACGCGCAATCTGAAGAACCCGTACAGAACGACATACTGGTCTTTGGCCCCAACGGCAAAGTCATTCGTGCAAAAACACAGAACCAGAAACTCATGGCTCAGGTGTCAGAAAAGAATGACATCATCTTTGCACTCGGCCCTGCCGGTACCGGTAAGACATACACAGCAGTAGCATTGGCCGTTCGCGCACTGAAGAACAAAACAGTACGGAAGATCATCCTCACACGTCCTGCGGTTGAGGCCGGCGAAAGTCTCGGCTTCCTTCCCGGCGATCTCAAAGAAAAGATCGATCCGTATCTGCGCCCGCTATACGATGCGCTCGACGACATGATTCCCAGCGACAAGCTCAACTACTTCATGTCGAACCGCATTATTGAAATTGCCCCGCTCGCATACATGCGCGGTCGCACGCTCGACAATGCCTTCATTATTCTCGATGAGGCGCAGAATGCCACAGAGCTGCAATTGAAGATGTTCCTCACACGTATTGGTGCGTCCGCAAAAGCCATCATCACCGGCGACCTTTCTCAGGTCGACCTTCCTAAGAATCAGAAGAGCGGCTTGCTCAAAGCATCCCGCATCCTTCAGAACATAGAAGGCATCGCCCATGTGCAGCTCGATGAGGCCGACGTAGTGCGTCACCGACTCGTTAAACAGATCATCCGCGCATACGACAAAGACCAGGAGCGCGAAGAAGAGCTCGAACAAAAACGCAGCCAGCAATGGCAAGCCCTCGGCAATCAAAAAAACAATGGGTAATAAACGCATAGTAATGAAGCGGGCCTTACATCTGTGAGGCCCGCTTCATTTTATTTCGCTAAACTAAACGTTATCGGTAACGTATAATACACCTTTACCGGCTTCCCGTTCTGCTTGCCCGGCTTCCATGCAGGCATCGCTTTTATAACCCTCGTGGCTTCATCATCACAACCCGCACCTATACCCCTTACTATTTGCACATCCGACAAAGTACCATTCTCGTTCACAACAAACTTAGCCACTACACGCCCCTGAATGTTATTGCGTGCAGCCGCGTCAGGATAGCGGATATTGTTCGACAGATACTCTGTAAGATCAAAGCCGGGAACCGGCATCTGTTCAACATAGGTAAATACTGGTGCCGACGTAGCTGCCGCCGCTTGCCCGGATCCCGGATCGATCCCGGTCGCACTATTCTGCCTTGCATCTCTCGGCACAGGTGCCTCCACAACACCGTCGTGAGCCGTAGCAGTCCCCGGTTCAATTCCTTCGCCTGAACCCATAGCCGCTTCCATATATCCCGGATTCGCCCTTCTGCCTACCTCCTGCTTCAATTCGTTGAATCCTCCCGTTATCACACCATTGGTATACACAACCTCCACAACCACCTTACCACTCGTGTCCCTGTAGTGCCATGTTCCTGTAGGCACATCATTATCAAAATGCATTTCCACACCGGGCACGCCATTATCGTAATAAACAATTTGATCTCCGTGCCAGTGACTGTATTGATTCAGCATCGCCTCTGCTTCTCGTCTGGGCGACGTCCAGTATCGCAGCAAGCCACGTAGTGAATCAGGCTCTGCCTTCGGGCGTGCATACCTTACTTTGAACGGCGAGTACTGAAAATTCTCATACACCCTGTGTGTCCATGTAGTGTCAAGTTCAGCGTCACTAAGTCGCTTGTAGTTCATCACCGATGCCGGCTTCCCGTTAGGCATCCACTTCTTCCATTCGCCATCCGGCATTCCTTGCTTATAGCCGCATTCAGCCTGCTTGCTGCCATCACTATAATAGTACGTGAACAATCCGTTCTTTACACCGTTATCGTAATTACCTGTACTCGACAAATTTCCGTTCTCGTAGTAGAACGTACACTTACCATCGTAAAGTTTCGCGGGGAGTGCATTCACACGGTTGTTCTGCTCGGCTGCCTTCAAGGCATACGCCTTACGCTTATCGGAATATTCAAAATTCAAATGATCCCTCCCGTCAAACGAGTTCCATGCCCACCGGTAATTACCCTCAAACTTTTTATTCCCGTTCGGGAAGTACTCTGTCTTCTTCTGCGCCCATACACTCATCGTGCAGGCCATCATAAGTACTGTGGTTATTTTCTTCATAAAGTATCAGGTGTTAATGACTGAAATCGTAATGGTCCTGCATTCTTTTGCCGGAGAAATACTCATAGCCCGTTGAGTCTATATAGCCTTTGAACGACTTGATGTATGCATAACCTTTTTTAAACACAGGGAAGACCATTCGGGGAAACGGATACGAACCTTCTACCGCCGCCTGATATTTAAGCGGAATTTTCAATTGCCCCTCTTTGTCAATAAATCCAAGACCGCCGCTTTTTGCAATAACAGGTGCAAGCCCATCGGAAAAATCACCTGCAAAAATGATGCTGTCAGGCATCACCAGCACCACCTTTCCTGTGGTATCTGCGTAACCACAATAATCTGTAACCGGCCTGCTTCCTTGCTCATGCCGCTTGCCCAACGATACCGCGCACAAGCCTTCACTATACCGCATTGCCCTACCAAATAGGGATGCCTGTTCCAGCGTCTCTGCTCCCAGCGTGGGCGGCATTACCACCTTGCCTGTTTTGTTTATGAAACCAACCTTGTAGGTAGCAGTATCCAGCCATGCAGCCCTGCCTTCTTCAAATTCACCCAGCCACTTGTATACGCAAGGTATCACCAGTTTGCCCTTCCCGTCTATGAAACCCATTTTATCGTTACGCGAATCTATCACAGGCACAAGCCCATCGCCGTGCAGCCACTCATGCAGCAGTCCATCGTACATGTCGGCATACCCGGGAAAAACCATCCCGTTATCCACCACCCAGGGATAATATACCTTATTGGTATCTGCAAATCTTATACCCTCCTCGCCTACCAGAGCATATACATTATTGCTCAGTCGCCATGCTGTTTTATACTCCGAGACGTTAGCCCATAATTGATGCTTTAGTTTCCCTTTGGTGTCATACCATCTGAAACCTGCAAAGTCTCTGGTCATTTCCCGATACGCATACAAACCATTGTTCATCCCCGCGAAGACGCGCCTTTTGTCGTACGCTATACGTTTCAGCAGTGTGCCGCTTTTACCATAAACCTTAAAAGTATCCGCATACCTGAACCACGCAACGGTGTCCCCCACCCCGAAAGACTGCTCATCATGGGCCCTGGCGTTAAGCAAGTACTTCCCTTTTGCATTATAATACACATGAAGCGTGTAGCTCGAGCAATACTCGGGTCGCACAGACGTGTCTACTGCACTCAACACACCATGAAAGAGATTACCCTCCTTCAGTACGTTATCAAACACCGGTGGTATCAAAAAACTGTCCTTAAAATTCACAAGTCCATACCGCCCCCTTTCGTTAACTATTGCCCCCTCGGCATATACCCCATACACCTGCTTAAAACGTGGCATTATAACCCATTCTTTAGAGGCCTTGTCTACAAAACCATATAACTCATCTTCCCTGAAGGGAATGCAGGGCACCTTGGCTCCATCCAGCTGTTCGTGTTCCCGCTCAAATTTCTCTATCGGATATTTCCTGCTGGTCGTGTACAGGTACTCCATATCCGCAGCAATATTCTTCCTCTGTGCGTTACACAGAAAAGGCACAAAAAAGAGCAATACCGGCACCAGCCGGAATAGGGGAGGGCATTTCATAAGATAGTAAAAGTAGACAATATTATCTATGTGCTACATTTTCCGCTTCTCCAGCTTTTTATAAAACGGCAGGTACATCGGCAACGCCGCCGACCCATACCATTCATACAGCTCCGCTTCCAGCAACTTTGCCCTTATTGCAGCGTCGGTGTCTAATAGTTTATTTGCCTCAGCAATCCCTGTTGCATTAAGAATGAAGATCCCCCTGTACTCTTTTTCATTTTTCTTTAAAGGCCCTGCCACCACAAGCTTGCCCGCATCAGCAAGTCGCCCTATGTTCCGCATATGGCCTGCAAACAAACTATCCCGCACCACATTGTCCGTCACAGTATTTGGACCCGTTTTTAGCAACACCAGCACATACATCTTCATGCCATACTCGTCAGCCCCCATCGAGTCCGCCAGCTTCTTATCATATGTAGTATCCGGCACTTGCCCGCTGGCTTCCATTGTCGTGCAAGTCAACACCAGCATAAATAGCAACATCAACCTTTGAATCATGTGCGCGTTTTGTCTATTAAATTACGAAAATCCCGACAACAAATTGAGGTCACCAAACAATTCGTCGATCAAGTTCCGACAGGCCGGTAAGCTGATCACAGACAAACAACACAAAAGAAACCTCCACTTTTCTTTTTATCTTTAAACATGCGATACCCTTCATGCATGCCGCGGCTCCCGTTACTTGCAGTACTCCTGCTGCTCGTTGCATGCGGGCCTCAAGGCAATCAACCTGCAATCGCGCCACGGTCATCAGTATTCCCCACACCATACGACTACACTAAACTGGAAGGCTCCTTCGTCGGCATTACAGACAGCAGCATTCTACACATCACGCTCAGAAAAGTCACTGGTCGTAACGCTATCGGACAGGCAGTAAAAAAGGGAGTGCGCAGGAATATTGTCGGTGTCATGGAGCTTGTCAACAGCAAATTCCACTTCGTATTAAGAGAACCTGGCAATTGCCCGGCCGATGGTGTTTTCGACATTCTCGTCGATACGATAACATTTGAAATGACCGGAAAATGGCTGCCACGGGTACCGGGTAACCAACCTGAGTTTTCTTTCAAGCTCGCCCGGGAAAACTACGAATACGAGACCCCTCATTCATTTGGAGACAGTCTGCACTATGTCTATTTTTCTAACGATGGGCAATGCACCTACCAATTCTACAATCAGGACTCAAATGGAATTGAGGATCGCCAAATGACACACGTCACAGGATACTGGACACTTGCTAACGATTGCTTTACCGTAAAATGGGATGCAGGCAACTCATTTATTCCGGCTGAAAATAAGATTTGCATAGACTCTCTGGAAAACAGCAATATCGCCGGCGAACGCTATTTTTTTAAGGTTGTAAGACTTAATGGACGCATACTGTCCGCAAGTGAATTCTAACTTAACACATTGAAACCACTCGCCTACCTGCTTATAATGTTTGCTGTTATCGGCGCGGTCCTGATGGTCAGGCTTTCTCTACCCTACATTCACCTGCTTCCCCACACCGATTTTCTGCAAACAAAGGCTTTTGCCTATAGTGTACCAATTTGGCGTTACAGCTTTTACACACACGTTTTCTCTAGTTCATTTGTGCTCATTGCCGGCATCATTCAGTTTGTTCCCTATGTCGTTCAGCGCATCCCCCGGCTACACAGGATAGCAGGCTACACTTATTGCGCAGGAATTCTTTTAATAAGCGGCCCCTCAGGGGTAGTGATGGCCTTTTACGCTAATGGCGGCACTTCTGCGCGCATCAGCTTCATAATATTATCTCTGCTTTGGTGGTTTACTACCGCGCGGGCACTGCAACTGGCAAGACATAAAAAATGGATGGATCATGTTGCCTGGATGGCACGCAGCTATGCACTAACTCTTTCGGCCGTCACATTACGTACCTACGCCCTCGGGATCGGTCTGCTACACCTCGAGATCCGCCCTATTCATGCATACATACTCATATCATGGCTTAGCTGGACAGTTAATCTTGTAATAGCGGAGATATGGATACGCACAGGCGGCCCGGGAAAGTTGATAGACAGCAGGCACCAATGACCTACTTTGTTTCTACGCTACCCATTGGTGGGCCCGTTTCTATCACCTTGCCGGTCTCAGTTATCGAATAGTACTTCACACTTGCAGGCACCGACTGCACCAACTCCAGCTCGCCTTCGCCGTAGTCGTTAGCCGCAACCACTTTATATGTATTTGCATAATGCCTGAGTTCCATTGTAAGGTTTGGATTAATGGTGCACACTCTAAAAGAGTCGTCCAGGCTACGCTGACCTCCTATCAAGATCTTCTCGATCAGCTTACCCGTCATATCGTATGAGGCCATGTAATAGCGGGCAGGCAGCAACTCACCCATACCCGGATCATTTGTCTCCGCATACACCACTGCCAGAAAATTGCTGTTTCGTTCTATCGCCCCTACTGCATAATAATTCCGTCCGGTTCCTCTCGAAAATACTGCTCTGTCGTGCATCTCCGATATGTACCGTTCATATGAATAGGTCAGGTACCGGTCTTCTACCAAATTATGTGCCGTCTGCAGATCTAATGTAATTGGCAGCACTACCAACGCGAATGCCTGGTTAAAACTCTCCCACACCACCTGATCGGGATTCTCAACACCGGCAAGCTCCTCTTCCAGTCGTTCCCAAATCAGTCCGTTCTTTCTCAAATTCACCAGATCAGAGTCGTTCGCTATCTGCCCTTTGTTCAGATACCCTGCCTCCACGGCTAGCTCCAAATGATCCTGCGCCTCCGGTATCTTGTCAAGAAGAGAATAGGCGCAAGCCATATTGTAAAACAATTTCGACACCGGGGAGAATCCCATTTGCTCCGCTATCTGATAACATGCTATCGCATAGTCGTATTGTTTACTGCTTGCATACGAGTTACCCAGTTCAAAATAAGTGTTTGGTTTCGGGTACTTCTTTATGGATGCAACAAAATACTCAATAGCTGCAATTGCATCCTTTTCTTTTCGCAACTTCTTAATTCCCAACTCATACTCATTCAGTGCCGCTTGTTGCATTTTTTTATCCCCTGTTACCCTTTCTGATATCTGTTCCTGATCAAAAATGTCAAACTCCTTCTTTTCTCTCACCTCATTCTTGCATGCCCCAAATAACACAATGCACCACACGAATAAAATAACCCGCCAACTGTATTTCATACCACAATTTAAGAAAAAAGCGAAATTAAACCGTCGTCCAACCAACACCAATGCTACCCATTGAACCAACAGGGAATTATTTAAAAAGTGCACTATTCATTCTGCAGCCACGATCCAATGACCACCTACCATAAAATACAAATACACCATACATCAAATTACACAACATAATACAAAATGTATAACTAGTTGACAACTCGTTGTTCCGGATTAAGCGATATAGCAAAATATTGAAAGCAGGGAATAACTTGCATACGTCATCTGTAAGGCCGTGTCTGAACATTGATATTAATAATTCGGTCCGGATTCTGGTTGGGTTGTAGAAAGCCAGTGATACTG
>JAEUVY010000070.1 GCA_016786565.1 Flavipsychrobacter sp. | reverse complement strand
CAGTATCACTGGCTTTCTACAACCCAACCAGAATCCGGACCGAATTATTAATATCAATGTTCAGACACGGCCTTACAGATGACGTATGCAAGTTATTCCCTGCTTTCAATATTTTGCTATATCGCTTAATCCGGAACAACGGGGAAAAGTCGAATACCAAACTATCGATTAATTACAATTTTTGCAGTCAATACCGTAGTTGAATCATGCCCAGCTACAAATCCAGAATATGAATGTGAAGTACGATAGTTCAAATATTCATCAGTGTTTCTAGTTAATGTACCGCAAACTGTCACCTTGTGAACATACACCTTATATTCATCATTTATAAAGCTGTCTGAAATACCTGATAAATAATACGCTCTATATTTGTCTGAATAGTAACCATGAATCATGTTGAAAAAATCATACGCATGTTCATTAAAGAGGTAATATTGGTTACCTATTACAAAGTCATTTAAATAAAAATCTTTTTTGCATTGTTCAATTTTTGGCAAATTCGTACAAAAAAACACATCAGATCTGCATCTTTCATATTGTCCACACGTTTCAAATACACGCAAAATGTAACCATCATACAACTGCAAGCAGTTTCCTGTTTTTTCTGATTGACAATATGCTTTGCATATAGTCATTGATAAATAAAATATTGATAACATTATTGTCTTCATATACATATCTATTTGCGTTCTTCTGACGGAGTATTTGTTTTATCAGCGTTAAGGGGTATGTAAATTAAACTGTGTCACCCACCCTGCGGGGGGCGGGAATCGCAGGGTGAAAAATTTTAAATCGTCAGTTTCATCCTCTCTCCAAATATAATACTTAATTGTTGCGCCGTGATCCCCCAGTTAGCTAACGGCATTTTCCATTTTTCTTCGATGCGATCCGAAGCCAGGAGTATTAGCTTTAGAGGCTTCTGCGCAGGTGTGACTCGTCCTGAATGCGCTCGGAATAACGAAATAAAATCACCATATATGGCTCTTAACCACATTTCTTGCAAGATCAATACAAGTTACTACCGAGTCGACAACGGGACAAAAAGAAAATCTATGATAGTGCGTTTTGTGTAGTGTGATAGAAAATGTTGCGGAGAAGGAGGAGGGGAAATATGAAATGATCAGTACAGCAAAAAAATGTAGCAGCACGAATCACTATTGAATAAAAAAAGAGACAAACCGAAGTTTGTCTCTTTCAATCGTGCGGCAAAGGAGATTCGAACTCCCACGCCCGTTACAGGCGCTACCACCTCAAAGTAGTGCGTCTACCAATTTCGCCATCGCCGCATCTGAGGGAGCGCAAAAGTATGAATTTATGTGAACAATCCAAAAAAATCAGTCGCATTATTTGACAAGTACGATACTCGCCGATCTGCCCTTTTTATTGAATGCAGTCAAACGGTGTACTTCAGTGCCGTCGGTCAACTGCAATTCAGCTGTATTGGGAGGATTAGCGCCCTCTTCACCGGCAACAATTGTTATGGTGGTGAGTTTCTCAGATACCGGCAGATTGAATTTCTTGCGTTCCGCGGTCAATACATGATCGGTCAGCAGGGGCTTGCCGTTCACCAGAATCGTCACTACGTCTCCATCTTCCAATCCTCCGTCCCATAGTTCCAAAACACAAGAACTTGTTTGCCACTCAATTCGTTTATCGTGACCTGCGGTCACCTCGGCTACATTTACGACCTTAGCGTCGGTTGCAGAGTCCTTTTGCACCGGCGTTTTTTGTTCAGGCAACAATGCGACACCCTCGCTCTCGGGGGCTTCGAGAGACACACTACCCTGACTGCACGGATTGTTCTTTCTATCCTTGCCCACAAAAGCCCCTGACAGTATGTAACGGCCTTTTTTCAGCTTCCATTTCAATATGGAGTTGAAATAGCACATCTCGATCGAATCAGACAACTTACCTATCGGGCCGGTCTCGGCAAGCACCATTACGTTCTTTTCTTTGTTGATGACGCCTTTTATCCTTGCCTTAAGCTCCTTGCCATCCTGAGTGGTGATAGACACCCCCTTGATATTTGCGCCCGAAATATCGAGCGAAAGCTTGTAAGGGAGCGTTTCTCCATCTTTGATCTGCATTTTACCTGTAAACGTGCAATGTTGCGCCGATGCGTCGTGTGCCAACGCAATCAACGCAATACACAGTATAGATATGAAAAGGGTCCTCATTTTTCGTTTTTTGTCCTCATTGACTTGTAGATCTTTATGGCACTCATCAGGACGATCACCAATAACACCAAACCACCCAGCCCCCAAACGACACTAATGCCGTGCTTTACGGTTGCGAGCATCACAATAGCGACCAGGAAAATGGTGGCTACTTCATTCCAAACCCTCAACTTACCGGAAGAAAACCGAAAAACTCCGGCCATTTGCTGCTTAAAGATGGCATGCAGGGATAAATGGTATAGATACAACCCTACTACAAAGCATAGTTTGATAGCCAGCCAATTGTCAATAGCGCCCAGCATATACCACATCCACGGGCCAAATATCAGAGTAAGAATAGCGGACGGCCAGGTGATGCCATACCACAACCGGCGAATCATGATACCCAATTGTTGTTGTAATATCGCTTTTTCCGGCTCGGGCTTATCGTTTGCTTCAGCATTGTAGATAAACAACCTGACGATATAGAACATACCGCTGAACCAGGTAACAACAAATATTATATGGAGTGCCTTGACGTATAAGTACATATTGAGGGCTCAAAAGTACGGATTCAATTCGGGATAGGATTGTACAATCGGGCATCAGAGCATTCTGTTCTGCCAGTCGGCCTTTCTCAGAGAAAAGACAAATGTATCCAGAAACACCCCGTTCCAGCACCTGTTCTGACGGAAATACCCCTCACGCAAAAAACCTTTATGCTCCAACAGATTGACTGAAGGATCATTACCCGGGGAGACTATTGCCTCAACGGAATTCAACTCCATTTCACCAAATCCATACGTTAGCGCCGCGGTCACCGCCTCAGACATGATGCCCTTGCCATGAAAGGAAGGATGTAGCAGGTACCCGATCTCGGCACGGTAGTGTTCCTTCATCAACAAATGAAAACTAACGGAGCCTATGTATTCATCGTTACCCTTGAGTGTAACAGCCCATTCTATCCCGGCATTACCTTCGATCATCTTGTGTACCTTCCCGATCAGGGCATTGATATCTTCAATTGAAGATGGCCTTGGTCTGTCGATGAACCGCATTACCTCGTCGTGACTGCGCAAATAGAATAGTGAAGGGGCGTCGGTCAGTTCGGTGCGGCGCAAAACCAACCGCTCGGTAACAAGAACAGGAAATGGTGAAAAGTTTACTTGCAACATACCTGCAAGTTACGGCATACAGTGCACTACCCCATTATCTCACCCCAATCGTGGTGACATGTATCAGACTATTTCAATGACCAGCTCCCTACATTTGCGATACAAAGATCCCAATGGAAAAGATAGACCTAAAAAAGCAGCTTAAAGGACTGTATAGCTGTTCTGCAAAATCTCCTGTAGCCGTAGACGTGCCCGAAATGCAGTTCCTCATGTGCGACGGAGAGGGCGCGCCGGAAAGTCCGGAATTTGCCCAGGCAATTGAGGCATTGTATGGTCTTTCCTACACGATCAAATTTGCCTGTAAAAAAGGGTCTCTTCAGGTCGACTATGGAGTAATGCCGCTTGAGGGACTATGGTGGGCAGATGACATGAGTGATTTTTCGACCGGCAACAAACAAAACTGGAAGTGGACGTTGATGATCATGCAGCCCGAATTTATTACCGAAGAGATGGTAAGACAGGCCACCCAACAATTAAAAAGCAAGAAAAACCCGAAAAGCCTGGATGGTGTGCGATTTGAAAAAATGCACGAGGGGAAATGCGCTCAGATCATGCACATTGGCCCGTTCAGCGAAGAAGCTGCAACTATTGCAAAATTGCATGCCTTCATTGCATCGGGCGGACACAAATTGAGGGGAAAACACAGAGAGATCTATCTCAGCGACATGAGAAGGACGGCACCTGAGAA
>JAEUVY010000058.1 GCA_016786565.1 Flavipsychrobacter sp. | reverse complement strand
CGGGCCACTTTTGCCTGACGTGATCAAAACCGACGCGGATGTGGATAACCTCATTATGGATGACGTAGAGGAAAGGTTGAGTTACGTGATGAAGGCGCTTGAAATGACCAGTAAGGCTTTGGATGGCAGGGTGCCACTGATAGGCTTTGCCGGTGCTCCGTGGACCTTGCTTTGCTACATGGTAGAAGGCAAAGGAAGTAAGACATTTGACAAAGCAAAACAATTCTGTTTCACACAGAATGAATTGGCTCATAATCTGTTACAGAAAATAACTGATGTAACAATTAAGTACCTTAAGGCGCAGGTTAAGGCGGGTGCCAACATGCTTCAGGTGTTTGACAGCTGGAGCGGCATGCTGAGTCCGGCTGATTTTAAAACCTATGCGCAGCCATATCTGGTGCAAATTGCTGATGCCCTGAAGGACGATGTTCCGGTGATACTGTTTCCGAAAGGAAGTTGGTACGCATTAAAGGATCTGTCATACACAAGTGCTGCCGGCCTTGGGCTGGATTGGACCGTTACGCCGCAGTTGGCTAGAGAATTGACAGGGGACCGTGTTACTCTTCAGGGGAATTTTGACCCGTCTAAGTTGTTGGCACCAATTCCACAGATAAAGAAAGAAGTGAAGGAAATGATAGATGGTTTTGGAGTGAATAGATATATTGCGAATCTTGGTCATGGAATATTGCCGAATATCCCTGTCGATCATGCGAAGGCGTTTGTGGAGGCAGTGAAGGAATACGGCCAATAGTACAGGTAGAATATTACGTTATATGAGTGTTGGTAGTTTAAAAGACAGGTTTGTTGCATATATCCATGGGCTGCAGGACGAGATCTGTGCAGGTCTGGAGCAGATGGACGGTAGTGCCGTTTTTCGTGAAGACAAGTGGGAGCGGGCAGAAGGTGGTGGTGGTCGCACTCGCGTGATCGCCGATGGAGCTGTTTTTGAGAAAGGTGGTGTAAACACCTCGGCAGTGCATGGCGCTTTGCCAAAAGCGATGCAGGAGGCATTCAAGGTGGGCGACAGTCATTTCTTCGCATGCGGCCTGTCATTGGTTATCCATCCACGCAATCCATATGTACCCACTGTTCATGCCAACTGGCGTTATTTCGAGTTGTATGATAGTGCAGGGGGAAAGATAGATAGTTGGTTTGGCGGTGGAGCTGACCTGACACCATATTATATTTTTGAAGAAGACGGACGCCATTTCCATACTACGTTGAAGAGCGCCATTGATCCGTTTGGAGCCGAACTGTATACTGCCTACAAGAAGAACTGCGACGAATATTTCTGCAACAAACATCGCGGAAACGAGATGCGTGGCATAGGTGGTGTGTTTTATGATTACTTGCGGCCGGCAAACGAGGACGATAGCGAGCGTTTGTTTGCATTTCAGCAGGCGAACGGAAACGCGTTTCTCTCTGCCTATCTGCCGATAGTGGAGCATAGGAAAGATATTGGTTTTGGTGCCGCCGAGACCGAATGGCAGGAGATAAGGAGGGGGCGTTATGTTGAGTTTAATCTGGTGCACGATAGGGGAACATTGTTCGGGTTAAAGACCAACGGACGGACAGAAAGTATCCTTATGAGCCTGCCGCCCAGAGCAAGGTGGATGTATGATCATCATCCTGTGCCGGGCAGCAGGGAGGAACAAATGTTGCAGTATTATTTCCCGAAAGACTGGATAAACGCGTAGTCGCCTACATTTTTTGGTGGCTGGGGAGTCCAGAAACTATATTTTTGCTGTTATTATATGGCTTCATCACTCAGTAATAAGGTTGTTATTATTACCGGCGGCTCGTCGGGTATAGGAAAGGCACTTGCAGAAGATGCGCTTGGCCGCGGAGCAAAGGTGGCAGTTTGCGGCAGGAATCTGGAGAAATTACGATCGTCTTTTTCCCAAAACGAACGCTTGTTCTGTTTTCAGGCCGATGTGAGCAAGGAAGAGGATTGTAAGGCCTTTGTTCAGGCCGTTGCGCAAAAATGGGGTGGAGTAGATGTCCTGATCAACAATGCCGGCATCAGTATGCGGGCCTTGTTTGAAGATGCCGATCTTAAAGTGATACGCGAGTTGATGGACATCAACTTCTGGGGTGCGGTATACTGCTCCAAATTCGCCTTGCCCTATATTATGAAGAATAAGGGGGTCATTGCGGGTATCTCATCAATTGCAGGTTACCGGGGGCTTCCCGGTCGTACGGGCTATTCCGCGTCGAAGTTTGCCATGCAGGGTTTTCTTGAGGCCTTACGTACCGAAATGCTTCATACCGGTGTCCACGTAATGTGGGTTTCTCCGGGGTTCACTTCTTCCAACATCAGAAACGTGGCACGTACTGCCGATGGCACGGCTCAGGCCGAAACGCCGCTTGATGAAGGAAAGCTGATGAGTTCGGAGGAGTGTGCCTCAATAGTTCTGGATGGTGTGGAAAACAGGAAACGCACAGTTGTTATGACCGGGCAAGGAAAACTGGCTGTATGGTTGAACAAATTGCTGCCATCTTTTGCCGATAAAATGGTCTATAAACATTTCCTGAAGGAGCCCGACTCGCCACTGACAAAATATGAGCGATAGTTTTGCCGTGTTTCAGGGCAATCACACTTCAGAATATTTTCCTAATAAGATAGGCGATGAGCGGTTGTAACATCAATATTAGGTAACTTTATGTAGCATTATTGTTATGATATTCAGCAAAGTTCCCTATATACTACTATCAGTTCTATTCTTTGGTTTCGGTGCGTCGGCGCAAGAGTTCTATCAGCACGACACCACGGTAAAGGTATTTTCCGGCAGCCGCGAGTTAACGTTGGCGTGGTGCGGAGGTTTTAATAACCCCCAGTTTTCAGAGGCCGACCTCAACCACGATGGTAAGAAGGACCTGGTTGTGTTTGAGAAAGGACTGGGTGTGATGACCTTACTAAATGTGGGTGTATCTGCCGGTTTGCCAGCATACAAGTATGCACCGCATTATGCTTTGAATTTTCCTGCAGCCTATGATTTTATGTTGCTGCGCGACTACAATTGTGACGGTATCCCCGATATGTTTAATAGGGGTAATGACGGGTTCGAGGTATATCGTGGTTACTACAACGCAGGCAATGAACTCTGCTTTACCTACTACCGCAGCCTGTTTTATTTCAATGATGTAACAACCGGAGGGGTAGTGAATGCATTTGTGAACCCCAGCGATATACCGGGTATAGAAGATGTGGACGGTGATGGTGATATAGACTTTGTGGCTTTTTACATTACCGGCGGGTACATGTACTATTACCGCAACATGCGCGTAGAGGAGGGGCTTCCTTGCGATAGCATAAGAGTGAAGCTGAAAGACAGGTGTTGGGGCAAGGTGTATCAGGGGTTTTACCGAGAGCATACCCTAGGGTATTCATGCAACAATGCGGGTTTGTTGCGGCCTGCCGGTACCGAAGAGAAAGTGACCCACTCGGGCAATTCGATCTGCCTGTTTGATTGGGACATGGATGGCGACATGGATTATCTGGACGGAAACGTATCGTTTGATGAGCTCACGTTTCTGAAGAATGGAAAAGTTGAAACCGGCTATCCGGTGGACACAATGACGGGACAGGACTCTACATGGCAGACCGGAGGGAAAGTGCTGTCGCTGCCTGTATGGCCGGCAGCGTTTCATGTAGATGTTGATCAGGATGGCCGGCGAGACCTGCTTATCTCCCCAAATGCAGGGAGTGGGTCTGAGAATTTTAAATGTATCTGGTATTACAGAAACAATTCCGGTGCAGGCACTGCCGATTGGCAGTTTGTGTCCGACTCGTTTTTGGTGGATCGAGCGATAGATGCCGGTACCGCAAGTTACCCGCACCTGTTTGACTACGACAAGGACGGTAAGCTGGACCTGATAGTAGGCAGTGATGGTTACAGGCAAGCGGGTGGTGTGCTCCGCAGCCGGCTATCGTTGTACAAGAATACTACTAGTGCCGGAAATGCTTCATTTACGTTGGAGACCAATGATCTGGGAAATTTCAGCACACATAGTTTCCAGGGGGCTGCACCGGCCACCGGCGATGTAGACGGTGACGGAATTTCAGATCTGATCGTAGGGCATACCAACGGAACGCTCAGTTACTTTAAAAATATGGCAACCAGCGAAAGTGTCGTACCAGACTGGCAGTTGAATATGGCTACCCTGAAGGATATGGCTGGAGCTGATATAAACGTGGGTGGCAATGCTGCTCCATTTATATACGACATAGACAAAGACGGCAAGAAGGATATTATCATAGGTAATCTATACGGGTTCATTCAGTACTACAGAAACGAGAGCACCACGCCCGGTGTTATCCGTTTGAAGCTGGTGAATACCAAGCTGGGTAAAGCGAAGTCGGATCCGTTGCAGAATTTCGGGAATTATTCTGCGCCATTTATCGGCAAACTCGACCCTTCGGGAACCGATTATCTGCTTATGGGTAGCAATTCGGGCAATCTGTACCAGTATTCAGGTTTCCAGACGGGAGATACTACTGCTGTTTACAGTTTGCTGGACGGCCGGTACTCTTACATAGATTCCACGTTGAGTGTGTACAACCATCCGGGCACTACCTATGGCAGGTATGGAAACCGACGTTCGACCGTGACCGTTGGCGATATTGACGGAAGCGGCAGTTATTCGCTCATCAAGGGTAATGTGCGTGGTGGACTGGAGTTTTACAAACGAAAGGTCTATATAGCGCAGGTGCCGACTATTTATGACGAATGTTTGGTGAATGTATATCCCAATCCTGCCAGCGAGGTGTTGAATGTGTCGTGGCAGGGTGTGTATGAAAAAGATATCAACGTGAATATTGTTGACGTAGCGGGTAGGATATGCATCAGCAAGCAACTGGATTCATCCCTGGGCAACTCGTCTGTAATGGTAAATTCACTTCCATCCGGAATGTATATCTGTGTGTTGCATGCTAACGGGTGTAAGTATTATAGAAAATTCACAATAGTAAGGTAGTTGCGCCGGGAGGTCACATATTAACTAATGGTTATCGATTGCGGCGATATAGCCTGCCTTATAATGGTTATCTTTGCCTGATCGATCTAGTACATACAAATGGAAAAAAATTACCGGGCGATATTGCTCACGATACTTACCCTGTCCACGTTCACGTTGGTGATCATAGAGCTGACGGGTGTCAGCCGAAATGCCTTGTTCAGAAGGTTCAAGGGTGGGGGTGAAGGTATATTTTACAGTAAGGATGGTGAGACCTACCGTGGTGAGATCTATCCGGAGCAAACGCTGACCCGCACTCAGCGTGTTGCTGCTATGGCAAAAACAACGATGCAGTTTTATGAAACTAAATTCAACTTTGGCAAGCAACCTGAGGGTAAAGTGCTGAAACATACATTCCGTTTCAAAAACACAGGATTCCATCCATTGATGATAGCGAAAACCGACGTGACCTGTGGCTGCACAGTTCCGAACTTTCCTGAAGGAACTATTGCCCCGGGCAATGATGGAGAGTTGACGGTTGTTTTCAATACTGCAGGCAAGTCAGGCATACAGCAGAAGAATATCATTGTACACTCGAACGCGCTCCCGGAAGCGGTGTCAATAGGAATTGAAGCTGATATAAGATAATATGGAAACTGTCGGTACGTCTCCGCTGCGCAGGCTGAAGGATTACCTTTCGCTGGTTAAATTCAGTCACACCATTTTTGCCCTTCCCTTTGCCCTTATCGGGTTCACGCTCGGTACTATTGAATTGAAATCGTTGGGCGAACCCGATCCGTTTCAGTGGCCTTTGTTTGTGAAAATGCTTCTTTGCATGGTATTTGCGCGTAGTGCCGCCATGTCGTTCAACCGGTATCTGGACCGGGCATTTGACGCAAAGAATCCGCGCACAGCCCGCAGAGAGATACCCGCGGGTGTGATCAGTCCGGCGAGTGCGCTTGCATTCACCATCATCAATTGCATATTGTTTGTAGTAACTACTTGGTTCATCAATGCTGCTTGCTTTTGGCTGTCGTTTGTGGCTCTTTTTGTAGTGTTGTTCTATAGTTACACCAAGAGATTTACAGCACTGTGTCATCTTGTTCTGGGTATTGGTCTCAGCTTATCGCCTATAGGTGCCTACCTTGCAGTGACCGGAAAGTTTGCACTATTGCCGTTGTTCTTTTCGTTCTCTGTCATAACCTGGGTTTCGGGCTTTGATATTATTTATGCGCTGCAGGACGAGGAGTTTGACAGAAGTCAGCAACTACACTCTATACCGGCGGCGCTTGGCGTGTCACGTGCGCTCAATGTGTCATCAGTTTTACATGTATTCTCGGCATTGTTCGTCATTGGTGCTGGTATCTACGGGCATCTGCATTTTGTTTACTGGATCGGTGCATCTTTCTATTGTGCTATGCTGGTGTACCAGCACCGGCTTGTGAAGCCGGACGACCTCAGCATGGTCGGCATTGCATTTGCCA
Source organism: Flavipsychrobacter sp. (assembly GCA_016786565.1). Taxonomy (GTDB): domain Bacteria; phylum Bacteroidota; class Bacteroidia; order Chitinophagales; family Chitinophagaceae; genus Nemorincola. Next base: position 4,124 of record JAEUVY010000058.1, on the reverse strand, counting down.
ATACCAACGGATTGGCCAGCGTTGTTTTCGCTGTTTTCACGATAGTCGCATTGTTGCTGGGAGCCTAAAAATCATATATATCGGGAAGGACTTCCGGATACAATAAGGGCGCTCTTATTGCGTTATTTACTTTATTTTTGTAATCCATGTATCTGATGAACTTTAAGCCTCTTTTCAGGTCAATATTTTTTGCTAGTACCTTCTTTGTTTCAGTTGCCAACGGGCAGGATAAACCTATCGGAAGTTGGCGATCTTTTTTGCCATACAACAACGCGATAGGTGTTGCAAATGGTGGGAATGTTCTTTACGCCATAAGTGAACAGGGCTTTTATTCGTTTGATGTGACAGACGGCCAGGTGGATGCATATAGCAAGGTGGAAGGTATGCATGATCTGGGGATGCAATGCATCGGCTACGATGATGCAACGTCTACCGTGGTGCTTGTATATGCCAATGGCAATATTGATTTGTTTAAGGACAACACTTTCTATAATATCCCCGAGTTAAAGATAAAGACAGTGGCGGGAGCCAAGACCGTTTTTAGTGTGCATACGCATAATGGTCTGGCGTACCTCAGTACATCAATAGGTGTTATTGTGCTGGACCTGACCAAAAAGAGCATTAAAGAAACGTATGAGTTCAGTGTAAATAGCCTGACGATACCCGTGCGCGGACTTACTGTACAGGGCGACTCACTTTTTGCACTGACTGAACGAGGGGTTTATAAGGCAAATATCAATAGTCCAGAGCTGCAAAATTTTCAGGCCTGGCAGGTGGCAGATTCAATAAAGGCCTACAAGTACATTGCTGCATTGCCCGCAGGCATTTTTATTGCGAACGATTCACTGGTGTACAAGTTGGACGCGGGTGGACGAACACTGATGTACCGCTCAACTGCCGATATTCAGCACCTAGACAGGGTGGGTGACGATCTTTATGTGGGAACATATGATGCAGGGGTTTTTGAAGGTTCCCTCAAAATACTTTCTGCAAGCGGCGTGAAAGATTCTGTTGATATGGGCGGACGCAAACCAAGGCAGGTTGTTATGCGTGGCGATGGTTCGATATGGATCGCTGATGAGTTTGGCGGATTGATGAAATATGATGATAAGAAAGAGTTTAGCTACTTTACTCCTACGGGCCCAACGGACTACAATAGCTTCGACATTTATGCCCGTAACGGTGATCTATGGATAGCGCATGGTGGTTATAATGGTAAATATCAGCCTCTTGGAAACTTTGCCGGTATCAGTAATCTGAAAGATGACAAGTGGAAGTACCTTACCCGATACACCTATCATCCGTTCGATACTCTTTCTGACTTCAGTGTTTTTGTAAAAGACGAGCAAAGTGGGGTGATCTATGCGGGATCTATGACTAACGGCCTTTTCATTCTTCAGCCCGATGGTAAGTATGAGTTACTGGCCGATGGGTCCATATTTGACCGGGTGCCATCGATTGCACCGCACGAGCGGCAAATCGCCGGTATGGCATTGGACAGTAAAGGGAATCTTTGGGTGTCCACATTGTTCTCTACTCATCAGTTATATGTAAGAACGCCTGAGAATGTCTGGCACAAGTTTGTATTACCCAATGTGCAGTTTGGCGGCCAAATGGTAATTGATGATTTTGATAGGGTATGGTTTGTTGGTTATAATGGCGATGGTGTAGTAGTGTACAATTATGGATCCAACGAAACCGTAGGCGATAAAAGTGATGATGCGTCTTACAGGCTGGTTTCGGGCAAAGGATTCGGCAATCTGCCGGCAAATACAGTGAATTGTCTGGCCAAGGACAACAATAACAACATCTGGATAGGTACTACCAACGGTATCGGTATTGTGAGCAACTGCACAGTGCCATCTACACAAACGTCTCCCTGCGATGCAGACATTCCTATAGTTCAGTACGACCAGTATGCGGGTTATCTGTTTGCCGGTAACAACGTGAGGACAATAGCAGTAGACGGCGCCAACAGAAAATGGGTGGGAACCGATGATGGTGTTTGGCTTCTTTCGCCCGACGCAAGTAAAATTGTTTATCGTTTCACTGTGGATAATAGTCCGTTGCCGTCCAATAAAATTCAGAAAATATCCATTGATCCCTATACCGGAGATGTGTATATGGGCACAGAGCAGGGATTGGTGAGCTACCGAAGCACAGCAATTGAGGGCGGTACCACCAATAGCAATGTGGTTTCGTTCCCTAACCCTGTACCTTCAGGCTATCAGGGCACTATCGCAATAAAAGGACTGGTTTCCAATGCTGATGTGCGTATCACCGACATCAGCGGGCAGTTGGTCTATCGTACAAAGGCCCTGGGTGGACAAGCTGTGTGGAACGGGCTCGACTACACAGGCCGCAGGCCACAGAGCGGTGTGTATATGATCTTTGCGTCTGATGCAAACGGCACTGAGACGTATGCCGGCAAGATGGTCTTTTTGAAATAATATGCTGCAAAAAACCAGAGGAATCGTTCTTCGTCCTGTAAAATATGGGGAGACCAGCCTCGTGGTTACCATGTTCACAGAGGTCTATGGTGTGCAGGCATACCTGGTGCAGGGTGTGCGCAGTAGTTCTGCAAGCAAGAACAAGGCCGCATACTTTCAGCCGGGAACTATTCTGGAATTGGTGGTGTATATGCAGCCCGGAAAAAATATGCAGCGGATCAGAGAGTTTCATGTCGCGCATATCTACCAGTCGGTGCATGGAGATGTGATAAAAAATAGTATCCTCCTTTTCGCCTGCGAGCTCATGTTGCGTCTATTGCCCGAAAACGCGCCCCTGCCTGAATTATTCAGTTTTGCCACAGAATTTCTGATCGGTCTTGACGAAAGGATCGCAAAAAAATGTGCCAACGCGCCTATCTATTTTTTGGTACAGTGTGCCAGGTTGCTGGGCTATGAGTTGAGAGGTGGCTATAGTGCCGGGACGCCATACCTGGATCTTCAAGAAGGCGGATTTTCGGCGCATCCGCCCACTGTTCCGCCGTTTACGTCCGATGAGGATGCACGGTTATTGGATGCGGTGCTGCATCAGGAGGGGTATGAAGAAACCGCTGAACTAATGATGGGCAGCGAAATGCGCATGCGATTGATAGACTGGTACATTACATTTCTGCAACAGCACACGCAACATCTGGGCAATGTGAGGTCACTTGCGGTCCTTCGTACGATACTGCATTAATGTGGGTCTATCAGGAAAAGAGATATTCGGCCTGTTCTATGCTGCCGGGTTTGCCAACGTCGATGAACAGATTTCCGCTATGATCAAATCCCTTAATTGTGTGGTTTTTTGCCTGATGCAGGTACACATCTATCATGGAGAATTTTCCTGAAAAAGGTATGTTCCTCATAAGGTTGGCCGAGACCACCTGTACGCCGCTGAATGAGAATTTTGACGTGAGTTGATCGGCTCGTGAAATGCGCTGTTCGCCAGTGCCGTTGTTTACCCAGCCACACAAAGTCATTTCTTCGTTAAACATAAGCTGACGGGACGATTCTCGGTTCATGACAGCAAGAGTAGCCATGCCGCGGGTTTTGTGATGGTGGTCTATCATCTTGCCCAGATCGAGCGAGGTAAGGATATCTGCATTCATCACCACGTAGTCAGATTCTCCCTCAAAGAAGTCAAGCGCTTTCAGCAGTCCACCGCCGGTTTCCAGCAAAGCATCCTGCTCGTCAGATACAGAGACATTACTGCCAAACCCATCATTGTCTTTCAGCTTGTCAACGACCATTGACGCAAAGTGGTGAACGTTGATAATAACGTCATAGATGCCATAGCGCTGCAGGTAACGGATATTGTGCTCCAGTAAAGAGCGTCCGTTGACCTCGGCCAGAGCTTTCGGGCTATGGTCGGTGAATGGTTTGAGGCGGGTTCCCAGACCCGCAGCGAAAATCATTGCCTTCATATCTGTGACGACAGTTGCACAACCTAGTAACTATCTGCCGGCAATATACATCATAACCTTCACCGGTGCATAGCGGCGCATTTGAAGCGGGAGTTGAATTTGTTATATTTGTGTGTCCTGTGCCGGGCGGCACGACATAAAAGATAGCATGCAATGAAAAAATTACTGGTTTTGATCCTGTTGTTGGGAGCGGCTCTTTCAGGGGAAGCAA
>JAEUVY010000023.1 GCA_016786565.1 Flavipsychrobacter sp. | reverse complement strand
ACTAACTCAATCAATACTAAGCCCGACGATATAGCGTTACCGCCAGCGTCTTTAAAAGAGTTGGCATAGAAGTGAAGAATAGTATTGTTTGAACCAAAAACCACAGTATCTCTACCTGCCTGTATTATGATTTTTTGGGGTTCAGTCTCCAAGTCGGCAAACAATGCACGCTTTTTAGACTTATCGAAATTTGTAGTGCCGTCCGAGTCTTTTTTCGAGCAGGCAAAGATCGCTGCTGTCATTATCACAAACAGCCCTAATATCTGGATATTCTTCATAATTAGTGTTTTTTTTAACATCAAACAAATATAGACAGTAATATTCATTGCAGCGTTGGAGATATGACCGCTTTTCCCCCTCACGCTCACACTTTCACCTCTTACCCGCCGAAGCTTTTCAGCGAAAGGCGGGCACCCTCTTCCCTCCTCACACTCACACTTTTCACCCGCCGAAGCTTTTTTAGCGAAGGCGGGCGCGCTCATCCCTCCTCGCACTCACTCTCCCCCCCCACACTACCTTCACCTAGCCCGCCTGCCGCAGGTTGGTTCAGCCAAAAAACACATTATTTCCGCCACCATATCTCCATATCTTACCCCAAATCACCCCAAAGCACCCTCAAAACCCTCATTTTTACATTACATTTTTAAATAACATTGACTTTTTTAAGAAAATTATCAAAAAAACTTGCCAGTTTCAGAAAAAAACATAAAATTTGCGTAAAATTTAATATTATGTCAACGCTTCGTTTCCAGGCCTTACAGGCATTAGCTGCAGGAGAAGAAAAGAAAGTCTCCGGCTACAGCGAGAAAAAGATCACGCACATGTTCGCCAGCAATGTATTCACAGCCCGCGCGCAGCGTGAATACCTTAGCGATGAGGCCTACAAAAGCCTCACCAACTCCGCTAAAAACGGCACCAAGATCGAACGCCGCCTTGCCGACCAGGTCGCTGCAGGCATGAAGGCGTGGGCCGAGGAGCGTGGTGTCACCCACTTCACGCACTGGTTCCAGCCACTCACAGGCACCACTGCCGAAAAACACGATTCATTCTTCACCCTCAAGCCCGACGGCACTGCTATCGAACTGTTCGACGGCGACGCCCTCATTCAGCAGGAACCGGACGCGTCCAGCTTCCCCAACGGTGGCATCCGTGCCACTTTCGAGGCTCGTGGCTATACCGCATGGGATCCTTCTTCTCCTGCATTCATCATGGAGGCAGGCTCAGGAAAAACACTGTGCATCCCTACTATCTTCATCGCATACAACGGCGAGTCACTCGACTATAAAGCACCGTTGCTCAAATCTATCGCATCGCTCGACAAGGCTGCTGTAGATGTTTGCCACTACTTCGATAAGAACGTAAGCAAAGTAACTGCAACCCTCGGCTGGGAACAGGAATACTTCGTTATCGACGAAACCCTCGCCAACGCCCGCCCCGACCTCACTATGTGCGGCCGCGCGCTGGTTGGTCACAGCCCCGCAAAAGGACAGCAGCTCGAAGACCACTACTTCGGCTCTATACCCGAGCGCGTATTCGCGTTCATGCAGGACTTCGAGCAGGAGTCTTACAAACTCGGCATTCCGCTCCGCACCCGTCACAACGAGGTGGCACCTTGCCAGTTCGAATGTGCACCTATATTCGAAGAAGTGAACATCGCTGTTGACCACAACACCCTGCTGATGGATGTAATGGCAAAAGTGGCTAAGCGTCACAAACTGCGCGCACTCCTCCACGAAAAACCATTCGCGGGCGTTAACGGTTCAGGCAAACACAACAACTGGAGCCTTGCTACAGACACAGGTGTTAACCTGCTCTCTCCCGGCAAAACTCCGCGCACCAACCTCATGTTCCTCACCTTCTTCGTCAACACGATCAAGGCGGTACATGACTATGCCGACCTCATGCGCGGTGCCATCGCTTCTGCCAACAACGACCACCGCCTGGGCGCAAACGAAGCACCGCCGGCCATCATGTCTGTATACATCGGCAAGTACCTTACAGAGGTGCTCAACGAAGTAGAGACGCGCGTAAAAGAAAAATTCAGCGAGCAGGATGAGGTCATCCTCAAACTCGACATCCACAAGCAGATCCCTGAACTGCTCATGGACAATACCGACCGCAACCGCACAAGTCCGTTCGCCTTCACCGGCAACAAGTTCGAATTCCGCGCTGTTGGTTCTTCTGCAAACTGCGGCTCGCCTATGACCGTGCTCAACACCATCATGGCCGAGACACTGAAGAAATTCAAGGCAGAGGTAGATGTACTCATCGAAAAAGGAGAGAAGAAAGAGATCGCTATCCTGCAGGTACTGCGTTCTTATATCTCTGCTTCCAAGAAGATCCGTTTCGAGGGCGACAACTACAGCGAAGAGTGGGCAGAAGAAGCAAAAGCTCGTGGCCTCAACAATTTCAAGACCACGCCTGAAGCATTGGACGCGTTCATTACCGACAGCGCCAAAGAACTGTTCCTGTCAAACAACATCTTCACCAGGCGCGAGCTCGAAGCACGTCACGAGATCATGCTCGAAGACTATGTAAAACGTCTGCAGATCGAAGCGCGTATCCTGGGCTACATGGCTACAAACCACATCCTGCCTGCAGCAGTCAACTACCAGAATACACTCATCGAGAACATCAAAGGACTCAAAGAGATCGGCCTCGAACCAAGTGCATACAAAGCGCAGCTCAATCTTGCTAACGTCATCAGCCGCCACATACAGTCTATCAACGACAACGTAGAGGCCATGATCGAAGCACGCAAGCGCGCCAACAATACCGAGGACATGCACAAGCGCGCACACATGTACTGCCACGAAGTGAAATCATACTTCGACCCTATCCGTTACGCGTCCGACAAACTCGAACTCATCGTCGACGACAAACTGTGGCCGCTCCCTAAATTCCGCGAGCTCCTCTACATGCGCTAACCGCAAGAAAAAGAATAATAGAACAGGAAAGAATAACCAATACCCCTTTCAAACAAAAGCCACCGCGTCATCAGCGGTGGCTTTTTATTTCCCAATATCCATTATCACACTTTCTGTTTTCTAATGTCCGTGAAATCTCTCAATCCATTTTTTTCTGTGATTCAGAAAAAAATGCGCTCATTCTCCCCGGCCCTCTCCTTCGGAGAGGGCCGGGGAGAGGTCACCTCCCATACGCCCCATACACCAACCCTATCAGCAGACCGCCGCCATCCAGCGGAGTACCACCCTTGTTGTTATAATGCAGATACTGATACTTCACCTGCACACTCAGATAGCTGCGTTTCACTTCCTGCACACTCCTGCCATTCTTCATTACCTCACGCGCCTTATCAGTCAGTATCAGTCGGTACCCCAGGCCCGCATTGATATTCACCGATGCCAGCGACTTCGTAGTCGGAGCCTTCGTTTTACCGGTCGTGCTCAGCACATCCATACCATCTATACCCAGCCCACCCAGTGCTTCCAGGCGGTTACGGCGCTTACCTGCCAGCTCATACATACCATCCAGACCACCATAAAACCCAAAGTGGTGTTGTGTAGTGTATAGCGTATCGCCCTCATTCACCAGATACGGATTTGCCGAGTTCAGGAACCTACACAACATCGCCAACTCTATCGAGTACTTAGGTGCCCGTCCGCCTATTACAAAACCCACATACGGCTTCGGTCCCAGCAACGACAGATTACCCATCGGCGCCCACACACCACTTGCTACCCCCACAGAGAAACCCCTCAACGAGGCCCTATTTGCCTTGGCCGTGAGCCATGCCCGCTGTATCACCGTTCCGTTATACTCAAATCGTTCCAGCATACGCAGCAACGTGTCAGACGGATGGGCGTAAAAATTCAGCAGAAAACGCTCCGCAGGCTTCAGGTCAGGTATGCGTTTCAGCGAATCCGCTATCGACCCTATCAGACTCAGATACGGAATATAGTGCGACTGCTGCTCCTCGCTGTAGTAGTTGGGTTGCACCATATGTTCACACACATCACTGAAACCACTCAGCAGGCGCAGTATCTGCGCCTCATACACAAGCTCACTCTGCACCCTACCCGGCCTCACCGGGTCAGGCGCAACCAACCCTTCCTTAAACTCACGGTCCTTTATATCCAGCAAGATGCGCATCGGCACCACCAGCACCCCATTACCATAATTGCGCTCATAATAAGACACCAACTGGCGCACCGTATCATACTTCCCCGCCTTGTAAAGACCCGGGGTCAGACTCGCAATGTTATAGATCACATCACGTTCCGTCAGCACACGCTTCGTCATCATTTGTTCCAGACGCGCATCTGCCGACTGTCCCCGTGCGCTCACCACGCACACAATAGCTGCAACCACAGCCAACAAGTATTTTTTCATAAAGTAGCTAACCGGCGGGCACCGGCATTAAAGCAAGCAAGTTACCGCAAACCACACAATCAGCGAAATACACAACTCCTACAATTGACGTGGCGGTTCAACTCGTCTTCCGTATACACTTCACAAAACCCAATCTGGCGCAAGTCTTTTTGACTTGTGTCTGAGCGTCTGCAAGTGTTTTTCACTTGCCCAATCTGGCGCAAGTCTTTTTGACTTGTGTCTGAGCGTCTGCAAGTGTTTTTCACTTGCGTCCCCACTCATTCCTAGTTACAACAACCCACAATCTGTGCCATCTGTGTAATTTCACGAATCTGTGATTCGGACAAAATCACAATCTTATCATCTTCACATCCTATCAATCCTAGCCTGCCTGCCGCAGGCAGGTTCAGACAATCTCCCAAATTCCCAACCCCCAACCTGCCTGCCGGCAGGCAGGTTCCCAATTCCCTTTTTTCTATGACACTACAGAAAACGCCATACCATAAAAACTCATCCCCCCACATTTCAAAAAGGCACCAGACCTTTGTTCCCGAACCTATAAAACCACCATCATGATAAACGAGAAAAAACATCAGGCAAAGACCCTCTTCTTCCAATCAGGCCTCAACAACAGCCAGATCGCATCCTTATTAAATGTCAGCCGCCGCAGCATATCCACATGGGTCAAAGAGGGCGACTGGAACCGGCTCAAACAATCAGCAAAATACCTGCCGTCCATGCTGGCCGAGAACTGTTACCATATCATCGGGCACCTTACAGAAAGTTACCTGTCCGAGAGCCGCCTCACAAATCCCGTCACGTTCAAAGAGGTAGAAGCATTGCACAAACTTACCATCACAGCGAAAAAATTGCAGAACCGTTGCACCATCAACGAGAACATGGAACTTTTCGGTTACTTCATGGAGATGGTCTCAAAGCGCAATCCCGAACTCGCGCAAACAATTCATCCGTATATAGACGAATTTATCTCAGCTCGCGCATCGGTTTACACCCAACACATCCAGCCCGACACATTCAATTCCATGGGTCGGATCCCCTTCCCCGAGGAAGACATAACCGAGAAACAGCTCGACCGTCAGGAAGAATATTTTAGCGATCCTGATGTTATTGAAGCCTACAAACGATTCGGCATCCCCCACCCTTACGACGAACAACCGCCGGTCGACCAGCCATTACAAGAAACTTTAAAAGAAAAGATTGCGGACAACGGGCAGAAAAACCAACCAGCCGACACCATACCGCTACCTTCCCACCCCGACACACCGGTGGGAAGTAGTGCGCAGGTGTTGAGAAGTAAAGTGCAGCCCGCTTCCCACATTGCCATTGATGATCAATGGCTATCGCCCCAAAATGCGCAAACAAAATTTTCCGGAAAAACTACAGAACCTCAGGCTACAGGCCCTGTAAAAAACTGGAAAGAGCTCAAGATCACTCCTCCTCCTTCAGATGCTTCAGCGCCAGCACAGCCCGCGCCAATATTATCGGCTCCTGCTGAGTAAAATCACTACCGTTCACCGCCACATCAGCGCTCGATGGCCCCGTCCATTTTATCAGCTTATTGTCGCTGAAGTAATATTTATTGATCTCCAGCTTCGTCTTCGTATCATCATACCACTCAGTGTCGTTCTGAAAACGCGCCACCTCTTCGGTATAGGTGTTCGGTTTGTTATAAATGAAATCCTGTGTCACCACATAGATCAGCAAACCATCGTCAAAGTAGTAGTCGGTGAAGGTGCGCCTGTCTTTCACGTAGCGCTCAGTGATGATCTTCTTAACCTCATCATCCCTGAAGTAACCCGATATCACGCCCTGCCCTTCCGTCACCATATCATCCACCCTTCTGTAGGTATAGTCCTTCAGCTTGGCATCTATCTCGGTGCGGGTCTGCCTTATGGAAGCGAGTATATTCTCCTGCTTTTTCTTGCAGGCAGTAAATGCGATAACTATAATAAAAAGGAACGAAATAAAACGACGCATATGCTATTGCTCAGTTACAAACAAACACCAATGAAGGTTACACACCGGCAGCCGATATTTCTTTTACCTGCCCATGCTCCACGCGCACCACACGTGCCGGATACTTCTGTATGATTCCATAATCATGCGTGGCCATGATGAACGCCGTCTGCTCGTCCCTGCATATGTTGAACAGCAACTGCATGATCTCATCAGTAGTGTCCGGGTCCAGGTTTCCTGTCGGTTCGTCAGCAAGTATCAGCGTAGGGTTGTTCAGCAATGCACGTGCTATGTCCACACGCTGCTGCTCCCCGCCCGACATCTCATACGGCATCTTGCTGCCCTTGTTCTTCAAACCCACTTTAGCCAGCACATTCTCTATCTTCTCACGCATCATCACCTTATCCTTCCAGCCCGTTGCCTTCAACACAAACTCCAGATTATCATACACATCCCTGTCCGTCAGCAACCTGAAATCCTGAAACACAATACCCAGGTTCCTGCGCAGCAGCGGTATCTTCTTCCACGTCAGTTCCTTCAGATTAAAACCCGCTACCGTGCCCTCGCCCTCCTTCAGGTACAGATCACCATACAGCGTCTTCAACAAGCTCGACTTACCCGTACCCGTCTTACCGATCAGATACATGAACTCTCCCTTGTCCACCTCCAGATTCACATTATTCAATACCAGACTATTGCCCTGGTATATGTTCACCTGGCGCAGCGAAACAATATTCGTCGACTCTCCAAAATTCGGCTCCATCATCCTTTATACGCGTTTCTACAAAGATAATTGTGTTACTATTAAGAAAATAAAAAAAACACCCGCACATATTGATATCCACTAATAAACAACCGTTTCACGGGTATCGGCCTGATTGCCCGTCAGCGTATGCACCTGGTAAATGCCGCTTGTCTGCAGCACACCTGCCGGTATCAATACCCTGGCATGGCTACCAGCTATCGGGGTCACCGTAATGTACACCACCTTTCCGGTAATGTCCGTCACCGATACTTCAGCCTTGGTGTTATAGGCATCGGTTGCCGCCGCCCCCTCAGTGAGCAACCCTTACCCGCATACTGTTGCAGCAAGGAGCCCAGTCGAGATTCGTTTAGTCAAGTGTCGCTATGCCGGTCTTCAGCGCATACAACACAAGCCCCGTGCGCGATTTGATATTCAACTTCAGGAACAACTGGTCCCTATAGCCGTCTATTGTGCGGTGACTTATCTTCATCATATCGGCTATCTCTTTATAGGTCAGCTCGCTGCAGCAGTGCTTCAGAAACAGCTGTTCATTCTCACTCAGCTCCACCGACGATTGCTCCTTCGGCTTCGTCATGAACTGGTGCAGTATCTTACCGGTCACCAGCTCAGAGTGGTAAAAGCCATTCTTGTACAAACTCTCAATGGCCACGCGCAACACCTGCGGCTGTGTGTCCTTCAATATATATCCGCCGGCCCCGGCTCGCAGCATCCCCAACACATTAAACTCAGAATCATATACCGACACCGCAAGAATCTTAATATCGGGCCACAGTTCCTTTATCTTTTTCGCCGTCTCAAACCCGTTCATCTCCGGCATATTGATATCCAGCAAACACACATCAGGCAGCTCTTTTGCCGCGGATAGTCTGTCTATCAGTTCCCTGCCATTGGCCACACTCGCCACCACTTCCATGTTGTCAAAGTCTTCTATCAACTCCTCAACCCCTTTGCGAAAAAGGTTATGATCATCGGCCAATGCCAGTCTTATTTTCTCACTCATTTGTATGTACGTTTATGGTTATTGTAGTTCCGCTCCCCTCCACCGACTCCACATTTATATCACCCAGCAGTTGGGCGCGCACATGCATATTGGTCATGCCCAGGCCCTTACTGTCTGCAACTTTCGCCACGTCAAATCCTTTTCCGTTGTCTGTTACTTCCACCTTTATGCAGCCGGGTTCGTACGCAAGAAGAACCGCTATCTTGCTGGCCTGTCCGTGCTTCACTGCATTGTTTATTGCCTCCTGCACTATCCTGAAAAGCATCAGTTTCTTTTCAGCATCCGGTTCATACACATCGCCTGTCACTATCAATTCGGTGGCACGCTCATTTACCTCATGTACATACCGCAGTTCCTTTTCCAGGCTCTCCTTCAATGTCAGTTTCGATACCAGACCACCATTCAGCACATGGCTCAGACCGCGCAATCCATCCAGTGCATTTCCTACCAGCTCAGTTGTTGTTTGCAGATTAGCCTTTGTCTTTTCATCAGCCGCTTTGTCAACCGCCTTATATAGCTTGATGCGCGCCAGACTCAGTGTCTGCGCAATATTGTCGTGTATCTCCTCCGACACATACTTGAACGACTGCTCCTGCACCTCCAGCTGTGTTTGCAGCACCTCTTGCTTATACAGATGCTCCAACTCCAGCTTCTCCGTTACGTGCTTTACCTGCCTCCTCCGGTATTCAATTACGATAAGCACTATAAATACACCAAACACCAGTAATGCGAGCGTTCCGACGATCAGTATAATAGCAATTTCAGACGGATTCAAGGTTCTTCTTTTTCGTGTGATAGAATATTGTTAGCGCAATACTTAGGTAAGCTATTATGTTGACTATAGCTTGAGCATACATTATTTGATCAGTGTACTTCCAATGGTTTCTATAAAGAATTTTAATAGTTGCCCAAAATAAAAGGGTACTACTCCAAAAAACAAGCATAATCAACGAAATGATGAAATGGGATGTTATCGTTACCCTGTCTCCTTTCAAGGACTTGTAAATGAAAAGTAGCGACAATGTTATAAACACCAAGCTTTCAGTTAGTAGCATATTTGAGTTCAGTGCATCGAGCGGTTGTAAGTAAATAATATTCAAAAACCCCATCAAAGGCCAAAACAAAACAATAGCGATAAGAAATTTTCCATGGTGATAGGGTTTGGTAACTTCTAGGAAATAACCTGACAACAAGCTTCCCTGAATAATACTATATAAGTGAAAGATCGAATACCTGGTTCTATAATGTCCTTGAATGAGCGAAATGTAACATAACACTTCACTAATTACGGTAACTATAAAAAGTATAGTAAGTATACGCCCTCCCCTATCTGACGACTTATAGCACAAAATCCCAATAACCGCTGCAAGAATTATTGAAAAATAGTAAACATATAATACTCCGTTCTCCATTCAAGTAAATAAAAATGAAATATCAAATCATACTATTCATCGCTCAAACCCACCTTATCACATGTCGGACAAGGCCAAACGTGGTCAAGTGCATAATTTTTCTGATCCATCCTTATTCTATGCTCATATATAGTATCATTCTGTGGCTCATCTGCTTTCGTCGCTGCACCATCATATATGATGCCAAGACGATCATTAGTGTCTACCGCGAAATACACTACAACGTACTCGGCTCCGGAGCCAATTAAGGTTTGCAATGAACTTGCGGGTATTACAAAAGAACAAGCTGTACTCTGCCTGATGACTCTATCCCTGTAACCCGCTTCATTCATAAACCTATCCCACCTTTTTGTACACCAATAACTGTACCCCCACGGAATAAGAAATGAATCGATCGGATAGTCATTACTAAAATTAATCTCACCCTTAGTGAAAAGCGCTCTACCTGGCTCCACTGTTGCCATCGGCATAGTCTTGGGTCCCTTGGCAACAACAACTGATTTCAGGCTGTCGACTTTCTTCTGTAATGCCACAGTTTGGTCGCTGCTACCGCCACCGCATGATGCAAACACCATAGACAAAGAAAGCATAATTAATGTCTGTTTCATATTCGTTAAGTTTTTGGTTCCTTCAAATATAGTCTTTGTTTTATGAATTTTCATAACGTGTTAAAACTCACAAAATACCGTTAAAACACGGTTCTCAATATCAGTTTAGAACCAAAAGGTGTTTTCACGGTCGGTAGCCGGGTGAAAATGCACTCGGAAATGGGTTGTTCTCCTGTATTGAGGCGCAGTTAGCCGTCGCATCTTTGTGTCATCAAAAACAACAAAAACAAAACACTAAAACTTAAGAATATGAAAAAGACAAACATCATCCTCGCATTCGCAATGTTCGTTACAATAATGGCTACCGCGCAACACAACAGCATCAGCGCATCATTCGCAACCAACTACAACCAGGAAAGGATCACATTTGTACTTCCATCCGAAAAGAATGTGGCGCAGTACCGTATAGAAGCCGGGAATGATAGCGTAAATTTTACAGCAGTAGCAGCTATCCCCTCAAAAGGAAACACAGTATTCGCCAGAACCTACAACTATACCATGTATACCAGCGACAAGAAATACTACCGGGTAGCTGCAGTGACTATGCAAGGCATTACCCAATACTCGAACGTATTGACCAGAAAAGAAAATGAAAATCCCAATACACATCCGGTACCTTCTACGTCTACATCAACAATTTTGGCTGGGCGCTAAAACTGGCAGCTCACCAATTTACGAAAGCACCTTCACAGGAAGGTGCTTTTTAGCGTTTGTACCTTGTGTGAACGCTATACAAAATTTAGATCCAGTTACCGATGGATATATGAACCTCGCGTCCATTAATTTGATTTAGATGAGAAAACCACCAGTCTTCGGAATTTGGGAGGGGATTGGAGTTGCCCGCCTTCGTGAATTCTGCTGAGTTTAGGGCAAAAAAAAGAGCCTCACATGTGTGAGGCTCTTAAATGAATATGGCAGCTACCTACTCTCCCGCATTTTGGTGCAGTACCATCGGCCATGAGCGGCTTAACTTCTCTGTTCGGAATGGGAAGAGGTGAACACGCTCGGTAATACCACCATAAGATCTTCA
>JAEUVY010000128.1 GCA_016786565.1 Flavipsychrobacter sp. | reverse complement strand
GATGACTGCCTTGTTACCTATTATTGCCGGTGAAGACCAGCCGCTGCTCATTGTCTTGTCGGCACTTGGCAAGACCACCAATGCCCTTGAGGTCATAGTGAATCATGCCTATAAGGGAGATGATGATGCCGCGCAGGCACTGGCCAAACAATTGGAGCAACAGCATCTTGATTACGCACGTGCTTTGCTGAATGACGAGTATTACGGGAAGGCGCAAGAGTTATTGCAGCCTTTGTTTGATGAGTTTGAACGGGCGATAAAGGATGCCGATGGCAGCAGCTACGATTTCTCGTATGACCAGGTGGTGTGCATGGGCGAGTTGTTCTCGTCCCGTTTGCTGTTCTGTCTTCTGATGCAGCATGGTATTAAAACAGAGTGGACCGATATACGCAAGGTGGTAAGGACCGATGATACCTACCGGGATGCTTTGGTGGATTGGAATCATACTAAGCTGGAGGCAGAAGCGATAATAGGTCGCCAGTTGAAGCACAATAGGGTAGTGGTGGTGCAGGGTTTTATAGGTTCTACCGGGTACGGGACATCAGTGACGCTGGGAAGGGAAGGGTCGGACTATACGGCGGCAATAATGGCTGCTATGCTGAAGATGGACAGCGTGACGATATGGAAGGATGTGAACGGTTTCCGTAATGCGGACCCGAAGTTGTTCCCTGATACGGTGAAGATAGACGCCATATCTTATGGCGAGGTGATAGAGATGGCGTTCTATGGCGCGCAGATCATTCACCCCAAGACCATAAAGCCGCTACACAACAATAATATACCGTTGTATGTGAAATGCTTTCTGGACAAGGAGCTGGAGGGTTCTGTGATAAAGGCTGATGTGAGCGATGCGCATTATCCGCCATTAATAGTGCTGAAGGATAAGCAGATATTGGTGCAGGTGACCACGAGGGATTTTTCGTTCATTACAGAAGATAACCTCAGTAAGATATATGGCATCTTCCACAGTTTGAAAGTGAAGATAAATCTGATACAGAATGCGGCCATCAGCTTTGTGGCATGTATCGATAACAGGGAGGATAAGGTGATGGCGTTGAAGCAGGTGCTGGGTAAGGATTACAAAGTATCGGTGAACGAGAATGTGAATATACTGACGGTGCGCCACTTCACGCCTGAAGTGATCTTTGATCTGACGAAGGACAGAGAGATATTGCTGCGCCAGCAGACGCGCAAGACCGTGCAGGTGGTGATGAAGTAAAAAGAATATTCAGTTGATATAATAGGGGAAGGCGCTACCGGAGCGCCTTCCCCTATTATATGATGTATTAAGCGATTATTGCTTTACTACAGATATTGTGTTTGAACCGTTGGCGTTTGCTACAACGATCTTGTACATACCAGGTACCCAGTTTGAAGTGTTGAGCGTGGTGCTGCCTGCTGCATTGGGAGCAACGACAGTGTTCATGATGTTGCGACCAGTGATGTCGAATACGCTCACGGTTGATGTAGCGAAAGTCTCGTTCATCTGCAGGTGCAGTTCGTCCATAACAGGGTTAGGGAATGCGGAGATGCTTGAAGCCTCAGCAACAGTTGCAACAGATGTTGTTGGTGGTGTGTAGAGTGGCAGTGATAAAGATACGTTTCCGGAGCCATCGCCGCTACTAGCACCTGCCATGCCGTCAACACCATTCACCGTAAGGTACATTGTTACAGTGCCAACACCGGTCGCAGGTGCCGTCCAGGTAAATGACTTTACGAAAGAGTCGGCGGGGCTTGTAGCGCTGATCACCGAGGACTGCTCAATGATACTAAGGCCACTGGCAGTTCTCTGTGCTACACTTGATGGTAACCCCGAGAAAGTTCCCGCATTTACTTGCGCTGAACCTGTGCCTGAAACTGCCGCGAATTGGAATCCGAAACTTGTGTTTACAGAATGTTTACCTACAACATGCACAGTATATACCTTACCTGCAGTGTATTTTGACACGGGCACCCCGCCTGCTGAGTCTATACGGATGATTGCGGTTGTAGTACCTGTTGTTCCATGGCAGCTTGATGAGGAGCAATTTGCTATGGATCCTTTAGCTCCAGTACGGTTATTAGTAGAGCCAGCCGCTGCATGCCCCCCTGAATTGCTGGATAATACAGTACCTAATGTTACTGCTGACAGGGAAAAAAGTAAAAATTTCTTTTTCATTTTTTTTGGTTTTAGTTGGAAATAGTTTGTTGATCGGATGATTTTAGTAAATGTATGTACTTCTATTATTTTAAACAAAATTGTGACAAATCACTGATTGATGTCATCCTGCAAAAACTATGCCAATTAATTAGTGGTTAATAATTATATGATGTAAGTTATTTAAAGTATTACAATGTATTTTGTGTTGTAATTTAAGCTGCTCTGCAAATGAAGTGAAAGTATAACAATATGAAAATAAAAAATAGAAAAATGATATGTTAATGAAAAAATATTAAGTATAAAAATTAATTTAAAATGTAACTTTTAGTCTAAATAGTTGTGCCAATGTGCTCTTGTTGTCCTTGAAATGCTTTTCTGTAAAGGATTTCAGCACATTTTATGATCGTTTCATTACTGTTTAGAGTTGGTGATTATTTATAATGGAATAGCATTATATTACTGCAAATTACCACTATTCGGTTATTGAATTGTTAATTAAAAAGTTGGCATGATTTTGGTTGTAGTGTTTTTTTTATCAGTATTATTTGGAATGTAAAGGTTTGTCAGTAATTTTATTAAAATTAGTTCTAACAATTAAAAACACAGCCTATGTTTTTTACAAGAACGCACGAATTCTCTACTCCGATCTCAAAGGATGAGATCAAGAACAGATTGGTGGGCAAACATGTGAAGATCCACAACCTCGATTTTGAAGTAGTTGAGATGGATTATGGTATCAACATCATTCCACATGCCGAGCAAGAAACAGAGATCAAAACTCTGCCCATTACTGAGCTTGATTTTAAAGATGACAGCGGAAAAACCAAGGTGGTGATCAGAACCTCTATGAGGAAACTGGATGCCGGTGGCCCGCAGCTGATCCTGATATTTTCAGGGTTCCTTCTGGCTGCAGCAACTGCATTGTTTTTCACCAGTGGTGACAAGATCATAACCTTCACCATTTTGGGGGTGTTCCTGTTCACTATTACTACCTTCTGGTTCCGTATGCAGACCGGTTACTTCGACTACTGCAGAAAGATCCGTGAGTATGTGAAGAACAAAGGAGTGGGTCTGGCATAATAGCCTCTTTTCAAACTCATCCCACAAGAAATTTAAACCTGATATCTCTGCCTTCGGGAGGGATAAAGGGTTTTTTCGTTTTACAGGAAGAGATTAGTTTATAAATTTCCTGATCGTATCGGCGGGTACCTCGCCGGAGAATATCTTTATAAGTTTCCTTTCATTATCAAAAATGTTGATCTGCGGCAGTTGCTGGTAGAGGAACATGTCTTCTACCAGGCCTGACGAGTCCCATCCTATATACATTGACTTGTATTTGGCGATGTTGTGCCTTTCAGCGAAATCGGGGATGTAAGGTGTCATGGGTTTCGCCGCCAATAGCAACAGCTTCGATGACTTGAAGGCTTCGGCATTCTTTTCGAAGATCATGGTCATGTCCTCGCAGTGCGAGCAAGTGGGGTTGAACAGCATAACAAACAAATTGCCGTCGCTTTCCAGGTCTTTGTCTGTCATGAGCGAGTAGCGCGGGTCTTCAGGTGCCTGAAATTTCTTTTTCTTCCTGTTTTTTCTTCCCGACACAGTGGTTGCCCCGGCAGCGGTATCCTGGTAAGCCATAAAAATAAACGACGGCATTGGTGTACCGGGTTGTTTATGGTCGACCTTGGAGAGGGGGGGATTTTGTGTAGATTTGGTGGCTCGTTGCGCAACCAATGCGCAGGGCACCATTGACAAAGCCGTAAACAAGAGTATCCTCGCTAACATAGCGGCTAATTTAGGCAGAAAATAGATAAACAATTCACAAAATATGGCTGATATGAACATACCGCTGGCAGAGCGGGTTCGTCCCGTGAAGCTGGAAGACCTGATAGGGCAGGAGCATCTGGTGGGGCCCGGGCGAGTGTTGGAGCAGATGATCAAAAGCGGGCAGGCGCGGTCTATGATATTCTGGGGGCCCCCGGGAGTGGGAAAGACCACTCTCGCTCAGATCATTGCTTCTTCTCTGAACATGTTATTCTTCACGCTGAGCGCCATAGACAGCGGTGTGAAGGAAGTGCGGCAAGTGATAGAGCAGGCGCGCAAGGCAGGCCATGCATTGCTGTTCATAGATGAGATACATCGTTTCAATAAGGCGCAGCAAGATAGCTTGTTGGGAGCTGTGGAGAAGGGGATCATCACACTGATAGGTGCCACCACAGAGAATCCTTCGTTTGAGGTGATAAGCGCGCTGCTGAGCAGGTGTCAGGTATATGTGTTGCAGCCGCTTACCGAGGAACATATGATGGCATTGGTGCGGCAGGCTATGCAAAAAGATGAGTGGCTATGCAGCAAAGAAATAAAAATCACAGAATGGGAAGCATTGATGCAACTAAGCGGAGGTGACGCGAGAAAGTTGCTGAATCTGACAGAACTGGTTGTGGGCTCGCTGCCCGAAGGCGCGCATGAGCTGAACAACAAAGTGGTGCAGGAGATTGTGCAAAAGAAAATGGCGTTGTATGACAAGACCGGAGAGCAGCACTACGACATCATCTCGGCTTTCATAAAGTCGATCAGGGGAAGCGATCCCAATGCGGCAGTGTACTATCTGGCAAGAATGATAGAAGGAGGGGAAGATCCTAAATTCATTGCGCGCCGATTGGTGATACTGGCGAGTGAGGACATAGGTAACGCGAACCCCAATGCTTTGTTGCTGGCTACGTCTTGTTTTCAGGCGGTGGAAATGATAGGGTATCCTGAGTGCAGGATCACACTTTCGCAGACGGTTACCTATCTGGCATCATCGGCGAAAAGTAATGCCGCTTATACAGCCATCAATCGCGCGCAGGAACTGGTTGCAAAGACGGGAGATCTGCCGGTTCCGCTGCCAATAAGAAACGCTCCGACAGGCCTTATGAAGAAAATGGATTACGGCAAGGGGTATCAATACTCGCACGACTTTCCGGGCAACTTTGTGGACCAGGAATTTATGCCGGACGCCATAAGGGGGGCAAAACTCTACGACCCCGGTAACAACGCCAGTGAAGCGCGCCTGAGAGAGTATCTGCGCCAGTGCTGGAAAGAGAAGTATGGTTATTAAGTGTAATTATTCTGTTAGGCCTTCATGTTGATGTACTGTAGTGGCAGGTCGAGGTTGGAACTGCGGCACAGTTGGATAACATCTTGCAGGTCGTCGATCTTTTTACCTGTCACACGAATGACATCGTCCATGATGGCCGCCTGAACTTTGAGGCCGCTGTCCTTTATTAATTTGACGATCTTTTTCGCATTATCGCGGTCTATGCCGTTTTT
>JAEUVY010000024.1 GCA_016786565.1 Flavipsychrobacter sp. | reverse complement strand
TACCGTCATGTCGTCGCTTATGGAAAAGCATGGTCACGACTGGGATGTTGTCTTTAAAGAATATGAAAGAATGCGCAAGCCCGAAGGTGACGCGGTGCAGGACCTGTCGCTGCAGAACTACCTGGTGATGCGCGACAAGGTGGCCGACCCTGAATATCTGTTTCATCGAAGCATTGAGCGACGCATAGCCGAATTGTACCCCGGTGAATACTTCCCGCTTTATTCTATGGTATCCTTTACTGACGTCAACTATAGCGTTGCCTTACGTAAAGGGAACGAGCAGGAGCAGATGGTGCGCGATTTCATATCAGATCACGGAATAGACGCGGCTACAACTGCCGATCGTATTGATAATTATATACATCTCAGATTTGGAAGATCACACTAATACATGCCTTTATGAATAAGCGCGAAGAAATATTATCCCGGCTGGAAGACAAGTTTGCCTCAATAGGGCAGGACACGGACGTGCACCTGGAGGGGCTGGTGTGGGCAAAACCCATCACTTATTGGGACTACATCCAGACCGATCTCTTGCTGAATCTGCAAGTGCAACGCACCACACTGCCCGACGAGATGATATTCATTATGTATCATCAGGTAAACGAGTTGCTGTTCAAGATGGCACTGTGGGAAGCCAATCAGCTTACTGCCATGCCACAGACCAGTGCTGCTGTTTTTGCTGAGAAGATAGGCCGTATGAGTCGTTATTTTGATGTCCTTTCATCCTCGTTTACCATAATGAGTCAGGGTATGGATTATGAGCAATACCTGAAATTCAGGAATACGCTTACGCCTGCCAGTGGTTTCCAGAGTGCGCAGTACCGTATGGTCGAGTTCGCCTCTACCGATGTGGAGCTTTTAGCCGATGCCCGCTTCAGAAGTACTATCAACAAAGACACTCCGGTCGAGGAGGCCTATGAGCATTTGTATTGGCATGCTGCCGGGAAAGACTATACTACCGGTAAGAAAAGTACGTTGATCCGTCTGTTTGAAGAGCGCTATAAAGAGACTTTCCTAAGGCAGATTGCCGCATACAAAGGAACAAATATCTGGGCGCGCTACCAGGCGATGCCTGAAGGCGAGAAAAACGATCCGGCCCTTGTTGCGGCAATGAGGCATTACGATCATACCGTAAATATCTCGTGGGTGATGGCGCATTATCATGCCGCAGCGGCCTATCTGGACAGGGAAAGCAAGAAAGAAGTAGAAGGTACCGGTGGCAGCGACTGGAAAAAGTACATGCATCCTCGTTATCAGCGGCGCATCTTCTTCCCTGGGCTGTGGTCGGCGCAAGAGCTGGCAGACTGGGGAACCAACGTATAATTAATACTCTGTTGTTAAATATACCCTGCCTCAGGGTGGGGTATATTTATATGTGATCAATATCCTGCTAAAACTTGTGTGTATAGACATGCTTTTCAAACTTCTGAAGTACATTTGCTGCCGATATTGATAATTTGAAAAATATGAAATTGCACATTTTGGCTATTGCGGCGCACCCCGATGATCTGGAGCTGGGTTGTGCCGGAACCATCATCAACCACACACGTGCAGGACAGGCCGTAGGAATTGTTGATCTTACAGAAGGAGAGTTGAGTACCCGCGGAACTGTGCCGACACGTTATGAAGAGGCACGCAGGGCTGCAGAGGTAATGGGGGTAGTGGTGCGTGAGAACGCTAAGATGGCCGATGGTTTTTTCAGGAATGACGAAGAACATCAGCGTAAACTCATCACTTTTATCCGTCATTACCGCCCCGAGATCGTTATTGCGAATGCGCTGAGCGACCGCCATCCCGATCATGGAAAGGGAGGAAGGCTCATAGCAGATTCTTGTTTTCTCTCGGGTCTGGCGCGTATATCCACGCAGCGCGATGGGGTAGAGCAGCATCCCTGGAGGCCCAAGAGAGTATTCCATATGATACAGGACCGTCCGCTGGAACCTACATTTATTGTAGATATATCTGATAGCTTTGAGCAGAAGATGAATGCGATAAAATGTTATGAGAGCCAGTTCTTCAGTCCGGGAGCAGAGGGGCCGGTTACCTATATATCCACCGGCAACTTTCTTCAGGAGCTCACTGGCCGGGATGTTACTATGGGTAAAAGGATAGGGACCAGGTATGGAGAAGGCTTCGTTTGTGAGAATTTGCCGGGTATTTCCAATTTGGATGCGCTGATTTTGCCGCAGCTGCCCTGATTTTATAAATAAACACTATATTTGTGTTGGTAATGTGTGTATATCGCTGTGAAAAGCGCGAAAAAA
>JAEUVY010000093.1 GCA_016786565.1 Flavipsychrobacter sp. | reverse complement strand
GCGAAGAGCTTATGATTGATGAGGAAGGTAGGTCCGCCGCCTCCGCCAACAGTACTGTCAGATATTGTTACTGTGCGTGTGATGGCTGCTGATGATTCGGGATAGAAGGTATTTGTGGTAAGCGTTGTGGGGATAGTTGTTATGGGGCTGGCAGTTGGCGCACCTATGTTCAGATGCAGTATGTTGAAATCGACACGGCCGAGCGCGTTGGCAAATGGTCCGCCCGGAAAAGATTCTCCACCAGGCACTTGCGGGGTCAATGACGCATTGAATGCCTTGAGATCAACACTTGTTCCGTTCTGGCCGGTGCAGTTCACCAATATCTCAACCCTTTCGCCCGCCGAAAGCAGAAAGCGTGTTACCGGCACAGGTGCATTCACGAGCCCGCCATCTGTGGTGATCACATAGAAAGTGCGGTTATCACTGAAGCCGATGTTGTAAGAGCGTTCAGTAGCCGCATCCAGCAGGCGCAGGCGCACCACCTGTGCAGGTATAGTGTGCTGCGCGCGCACCACTCCGTTGGTCATCATGCTGTCGCCATAGTGGGCCACTACAAATTGGTTCAGCGCGTCAAATTTCCTGTCGGTGAGCATTACAGGGATATCGTCTACGCCATAGGTGCGTGGCAGGTTCAGTGCGCTCTCTGTTGCATCCCGCACTATTATCATGCCGCCTATACCCATGGTCAGTTGTTCCTCGGCCATCATATGCAGGTGCGGGTGATACCAGTAAGTGGCTGCATTATTGTCCACTTTCCAGTAGGGGCTCCAGGTGGTGAATGGCGGTATGGGTTGGTGCGGGCCTCCATCCATGATGGCCGGCAGGTGCATACCATGCCAGTGTATGGTGGTAGTGTCTGCGAGTTTGTTCTCTACGTTGATATGCACTACATCGCCCTTATTCCATATCAGTGTGGGGCCCCAAAAGCTACCGTTGATGCCACCGGTTATGGTTTGGTTGCCGGTCAGTATCTGGGTGAATGTATCCCTGATGGTAAGGTTGAATGTGGTCCCGCTCATCGTGTCGGGTATCTTCAGTGCGTTGTATTGCGCGTTGGTGGTTCCGGCGGTGGAGAGGCCCAGTGCCACTAATAGTGCGGTTTTTAACTTCATTGGTTGCAGTTTTTGGAATGTGTCTGAGTGTTTGACGATCAAATTCCCTTTTTCCTTCGGTATTGCTTTCGTTATCTGAGGCACCAGGGCAAAAAAAGGCCGCTCATTTTCAGAGCGGCCTTTTTTAAATATATGCTTTGCTGCATTACAGCGTACGTTTCACTTCTATTTCTTCGAAGCCTTCTATGATGTCGCCGATGCGCAGGTCGTTGTAGTTTTTCACCATCAGACCACATTCGTAACCCTGATTCACTTCCTTCACGTCGTCTTTGAAACGTTTCAGAGAAGAAAGTTCGCCGGTGTACACCACTATACCTTCGCGAACGATGTTCAGCTTGGTTTGGCGGGTCATCTTGCCATCCAGTACATAACATCCGGCAATGGTACCGATACCGTTGATCTTGTAGATCTCGCGTATCTCGATGTTGGCCACTGTCTTTTTCTCCACTTTTGGTTCCAGCAGACCTTCCATTGCGCTCTTGATCTCTTCAATCGCGTCGTAGATGATCGAGTAGGTACGGATCTCGATGTTCTCCTGCTCTGCCAGCCTTGCAGCCTGCATAGACGGACGAACCTGGAAACCGAGGATGATAGCGTCTGATGCGGTAGCGAGCAATACGTCGCTCTCCGTGATCTGACCCACACCCTTGTGTACGACATTCACTGCTACTTCTTCTGTAGACAGTTTCTGCAGCGAGTCGCTCAGCGCCTCTACAGAACCATCGAAGTCGCCCTTGATGATAACACCCAGTTCCTTGAAGTTTCCGAGTGCCAGACGACGACCGATCTCGTCGAGTGTGATATGCTTGCGTGCGCGGATACCCTGCTCGCGCATGATCTGCGCGCGGTGGTTGGCCACTTCTTTTGCTTCGTTCTCCTCTGCAAATACTTTAAACTTCTCACCCGCCTGCGGCGCACCGTTCAGACCAAGCACCTGTACCGGAGTAGAAGGACCTGCAGTCTTAACACGCTGGCCACGTTCGTTGAACATCGCCTTGATCTTACCGTAATACTGTCCGCAAACGGCCATTTCGCCTTGGTTCAGCGTACCATTCTGAATCAGGATGGTGCTCTGGTAACCACGACCTTTGTCGAGTGATGCTTCGATCACACTTCCTGATGCTATCCTGTTCGGATTAGCTTTCAGTTCCAGCATTTCGGCCTCCAGACCTATCTTTTCAAGAAGCAGATCTATATTCAGACCTTTTTTAGCCGATATTTCCTGACTCTGGAATTTACCACCCCAGTCTTCAACAAGTATGTTCATCTGGGCCAGCTGTTCCTTGATCTTCTCAGGGTTAGCACCCTCTTTATCTATTTTGTTGATCGCAAAGATCATCGGCAGGTTAGCTGCCTGAGCGTGTGATATCGCCTCCTTGGTCTGCGGCATTATCGCGTCGTCCGCGGCAACAACTATCACAGCTACGTCGGCCACCTTGGCACCACGGGCACGCATCGCGGTAAACGCTTCGTGACCCGGAGTATCGAGGAAGGTGATCTTTTTGCCGGTTGCGGTCACCACACGGTACGCACCAATGTGCTGCGTGATACCACCTGCTTCACCTGCCACAACGTTCGCACTCCTGATATAGTCAAGCAAAGAGGTCTTACCATGGTCAACGTGACCCATGATCGTAACGATAGGCGCGCGTGGCTCCATATCTTCCTCGTTGTCCTCTTCTTCTTCTACATCTTCGGCTTCCTGCTCCAGATTGATGAATTCTACCTCATAACCAAATTCGCTGGCCACCAGTTCTATCACCTCAGCATCAAGACGCTGGTTGATAGACACCATGATACCCAGGCTCATACACTTGCTGATAACTTCTGCGAAGCTCACATCAAGCAGGCTGGCCAGTTCGCTCACCGAAATGAACTCGGTCACCTGTATCAGGTTGCCTTGCTCTGAGTTTTCGGCAGCTGCGCGTTTTTCCGCCATCTCGTCGCGTTTGTTACGACGGTATTTGGCTTTGAGGTTCTTACTGCGGGTAGATCCCGTCAGTTTAGCCTGCGTTTCGCGTATCTTATCCTGAATTGCTTTTGTATCAATTTCCTGCTGCTGTGCCGATACAGGTGCGTTGCGCATATCCCTGCGGCCATCCCTGCCAACCGGTCCGCGACGATCGCCACCCGGACGGTTGTCCGGACGTTGACCCGGCGCCCCACCAGGACCTCTGCGGTCCCTGTTGGGGAAGCCTCCCGGTGCACCTCCGCGGTTGGGCTGACCACCAGGACCGCCCTGGCCGGGTGCCCTGTTTTCGCCCGGTTTGCCCGGTTCCGGTTTCTTGTCTACAGGTATGCGCTTGCGCTTGCGTTTTTCGCGTGGATCTATCCTGCCCGAAGCCTGAGATACAGGTAACTCTATCTTGCCTATTATCTTCGGACCCTCCAACCTTGGCGCACGCATTTCTATGTGCTCAGGTTTGTTGGCATCCTCGGCTTCAGCTTCCGCAGTTTCAGGTTCTGCTACCGGTGGTGCCGGTGGCGGAGCCGCTACTGGTGCCGGTGCTGCCACCGGTGCAGGAACTTCTTCCACAACTGCCGGCGCAGCGGCTGCAACTTCCTCTATTTTTTCAGTGGGTTCAGCCACTTCTTTTTTAGGAGCCTCCTTTTTCTTCGCGGCGCCTTTTTTGGGCCTCGATTCAAGGTTCAGCTGATCCAGATCGATCTTTCCTATAATGTTAGGTCCGCCAATTTTTGGCGCCTTCACATCTACATGTTCAGGCTCAGCGGCTACCGGCGGCGGTGCGGGAGCTGGTGCTTCTGCTGCCTTCTTAGGCGCTTTCACCGGTGCAGGCGCTTCCTCAACCTTTTCTGCAACAGGGGCTGGTGCCTCTGCCACCGGCTTGGCTGGTGCTTCTGCAACTACTACCGGTTGTGGTTCAGCCGGTTTCTCTTTTGGCTTTTCCTCAACTACCGGCTTCGCCTTCACTTCAGGCGCCTTTACCGCAGGTTCTTCCTTCTTGTCTTTTGCAGTGATATCAAGGTCTTCCTTCGACTTCTTGATGCTGTCAAGCAATGAACCCTTTGGCAACGCTATGTTCTCACTACGTTGCTTGTCTTTTTTGTCCTGGGCAAACTCCACCTGCAGGGCACTATACATCTGCTCTGTAAGTTTCGTACTCGGGTTGCTGCTTATTTCAAAGCCTTTCTCGGTCAGGAACTCAACGAGTGTTTCCTTTCCGATATTGAACTCCTTCGCTGCCGCTAGCAACCTGGGTGTATTTGTTGTTGTACTCATTCTTGTTTTTTCCTTATCAGATATTTTGTCAAAAAGCCCTGCGAGACCCTTGCCCAGTCTACAAACCTACGCCATTTTTCACTGAAAACGGCATAATGGGGCATTACTTGTTGGTTATTACATAAGAACAATAATGGTTTAAAGGTTATTGTTCTTCGTTAAATTCTGCTTCCAAAATCCTGCGCACATCCCTCACTGTCTCTTCCTCAAGGTCGGTACGGCGCACCAGCTCATCGGCCGACAATTCCAATACGCTCAGTGCGGTGTCGCAGCCTATACGCTTGAATTCGTCTATCACCCATGGTTCTATTTCATCGCTGAATTCGTCCAGATCGATGTCGTATTCAACGTCTTCTTTCACATCGCGGTACACATCTATGCTATATCCGGTCAGTTCCTGTGCCAGTTTGATGTTCACACCTTTCTTACCTATCGCCAGCGATACCTGATCGGGGTCCAGGTACACATCAGCCTTCATCGTTTCGTTATTGAGCTCCATTTTGTTGATGCGGGCAGGCGTAAGCGCACGCTGCAGCAATAATTGGATGTTATTAGTGAAGTTGATGATATCTATATTCTCGTTGCGCAGTTCTCGAACGATACCGTGGATACGGCTACCCTTCATACCCACACATGCGCCCACCGGATCTATACGGTCGTCATAGCTTTCTACAGCTACTTTAGCACGCTCACCCGGCTCACGAACGATCTTTTTGATCACTATCAGACCATCCATGATCTCAGGAACCTCAATTTCCAGCAATTTCTCCAGGAACGAAGGATGCGTACGGCTCAGGATGATGATAGGAGAGTTGTTACGCATTTCCACTTTTTTCACCACGGCACGTACTGTTTCGCCTTTTTTGAAGAAATCGGTAGGTATCTGCTCCGACTTAGGCATGATCAGCTCATTACCCTCGTCATCAAGCAGCAATATTTCTTTTTTCCATATCTGGTATACCTCCCCGTTGATGATGTCACCAACACGGTCGGCATATTTCTTCAGCAGATTGTTCTTTTTCAGGTCGCCTATACGGGCAGCCAGTGTTTGTTTGGCAGCAAGAATAGCCCTGCGGCCGAAGTTGCGCACGTCCACCTCTTCATATACTTCCTCGCCAACGCTGTAGTCGGGCTCTATTTTGATAGCCTCAGAGTAAGGTATCTGCAGGTTCTCATCTTCTACCATGCCATCTTCTACTATCTCACGACGCCTGAAGATCTCAAGGTCACCCGTCTGGTCGTTCACGATAACGTCGAAGTTTTCGTCCGTCACGTACTTTTTACGCAGCAACGTCTTGAAAACGTCTTCCAACACCTTCATAAGGGTAGGCCTGTCAATGTTCTCGGCTTCTTTGAACTCCTGGAAGGAGTCGATGAGGTTAATACTTGCCATAATGCTCGCTTTTTGCATCATACCACCCGTCCCGGATAGTATGGGTTAATTAAAAAATAATTTGAACGATTGTTTTTTTTATGATTGAAAATGGAACTTCAACGTTGATCTTTTCATGGGGTTTCTTGCCTTTCATCTCCAGCACCACATGCTCGTCGGTCACTTCGCGCAGCATGCCGGTCTTCTCGCTGTCGTCGTTCATGGTAATGGTGACCTTGCGGCCCACGTTCTTTTTGTACTGGCGCATCTGCCCCAGTGGCTCATCAACGCCCGGGCTCGATACTTCCAGCGAAAAATCACCGTCAGGGTAGAGAGCAGCCTCTTCCATGGCCGCATACAGCTTTCTGTTGATAGACGATGCCTTATCAATAGAAAACCCGCTGTCGGCATCCAGAAAAACCTTCACATTATTAGTAGGTTTCACCTTGATGTTGACAATAAAAATATCCGAACCGTCCAGTAGTGGTTCCAGTAGGGAATACACTTTTTCAATGTTATCTGCCATATAGATAATAAACGAGGGGACAACCAGTGTCCCCTCTCTTTTGATTACAATCCGATGCAAATGTACTAAAAATCTTGATTATTGTATGATAGTTGTATGAAATTTTTCATAAATAATGGTTGTCACTTGGCTCATTGACATTCATTTCAGGTAATTCTTCGCAACTTTTTCACCTCAGATGGCCTGCGCGA
Source organism: Flavipsychrobacter sp. (assembly GCA_016786565.1). Taxonomy (GTDB): domain Bacteria; phylum Bacteroidota; class Bacteroidia; order Chitinophagales; family Chitinophagaceae; genus Nemorincola. The sequence continues at coordinate 15,964 of JAEUVY010000093.1, read as the reverse complement.
AGAATGGATAATACCTAGAATAACGATAGAATTACCGCTTACCCTAAAAATGATCTGCCATGCCATGCACAGCGCACGTCGGTATTTTTTCGTGTTCGTTCGTAGCTGCTCACATTCTCTGAATGCAACCGGATTCTTTGAGATCCTGTCTATCGTTTCCAATATCGCGTCACCCGCCTTGATAGCATTTTGCGGAGAATGAGCGATAAATGCTATGTATCCGGTGATCTCGTCAATGTTTAGGAGGGCATTGACCGAGATCCTTACTTCATAAGGCCCTGAAGTTGTTTTCTTTTGTTTGCCCATTTTTCTTTTGCATCGCTCAAGGCAACTGTTGGTGAAAGTTCAGATTCCAGGATCCAATTATTGAATTCGCTTTGGCTGAGGGGTTTTCCTGAAAGAGCCGGTGAGTCTATCTCAGAGGTCTCTATAATAGAGATAAACTGCTTTTCCTCAAGGGTTTTAAGCGTTTTGAGCGCATGACTGTCTTTGACCTCAATTGTAATTGTCCTCATGTTATTACAAAAATAAAAAATTTCTCGATTGTGATTCTGTTAATTTCTGACGGCTATCCCGTGCTAACGGATATCTATTCGGCAGATACCTGAAAGCCTCCTACCTTTGTATTATGTCTTTTTTCAAAACGGCCAGACCATATATCATTGCAGGCCCCTGCAGTGCTGAGACAAGAGAGCAAGTGATGGCAGTGGCCGCCGAACTGGCCGGCATGAATGTGCAGCTGATGCGCGCCGGTGTGTGGAAACCCCGCACCCGTCCCGGTGCCTTTGAAGGCAACGGACAACCCGCATTGGAATGGCTGCAGGAAGTAAGACAGACCTACAACCTGCCGGTGACCACCGAAGTGGCCGACACCAACCATCTGGAACTTGCGTTGAAATACGGTATAGACGTGATCTGGATCGGTGCGCGCACTGTGGTCAATCCGTTTCAGGTGCAGCGCCTGGCCGATGCCTTGCGCGGCACCAACATTCCGGTAATGGTAAAGAACCCCGTGAGCCCCGATGTGGACCTGTGGCAGGGCGCCATAGAGCGGTTCGAAAAAGCGGGTATTACATCAGTGGCCGCCATCCATCGTGGTTTTTCAGGCTACACGGCTGCGGCCGGTTACCGCAATCAGCCCAACTGGCCCATACCTATTGAACTGAAACGCAGGAAGCCGGAACTGACCATGATCGGCGACCCCAGTCACATATCGGGCAAGCGCGCCCGCGTGGCCGAAGTGGCGCAGAAAGCACTGGACATGCATTTTGACGGGTTAATGATAGAAACCCATCCCGATCCGGAAGCGGCGTGGAGCGATGCGGCCCAGCAGGTAACACCCGCACAGTTGCGCACCATTCTGTCCCAATTGATCGTTCGTGAAGAGACCACCCGCGACATGAGCGGCCAGGAGCAACTGGAATACCTCAGGCAGTCCATGGATTCGCTGGACGCGGAGATTCTGGACCTTGTGGCCAGGCGCATGGAGCTGAGCGGCCAGATAGGAAACGTAAAGAAGAGCTGCAATATGACGGTCTTCCAGCCATCGCGCTGGAGCGAGATCGTAGACGGTCTTTGCGCACGCAGCAACATGCACGGCCTCAGCAAAGATTTTGTAACCGGACTCTACGAAAAGATACACAACGAAAGTATCCGCATTCAACTCTCGGTAATGGAAGATGCGCCCAAAGAAATAAAAAAGTAAATTTACCCGCAAAACCATCCCCGATTGGCGCTCAAGCAACACCTCGACGATAAAGTACGTTTCGATCAGCAGGTCGATAATTCGAAATCTTATGTCCTTCCGTTCATAGAAAAAACGCACGACATCGGTCCCGGCACCGCTGTGTTTGAAGTGGGCACTGCCGAAGGAGGGGTGTTATTGCCGTTCATGGAACGGGGCTGCACTTGCCTTGGGGTCGATCTGGCACCAGAGCGTATTGAACTGGCCAAAGGGTTTCTTGCAAACGAGCTGGCTGCCGGCAAAGTAGAATTGCGCTGTCAGAATATATATGATGCCGACTTCCTCGCACACTTCAGCGGTAAGTTCGACATCATCATCCTGAAAGACGTGATAGAGCACGTACCTGAACAGGAGAAGTTTGTGCCTTACCTGAAGAACTTTCTGAAACCGGGTGGACAGATATTCTTCGGCTTCCCTCCATGGTACATGCCGTTCGGCGGTCACCAGCAGGTTTGTCGCAAGAAATGGGTGAGTGTACTGCCATGGTATCACATTCTGCCGCGTCCCCTTTACAAGGGCATCCTCAAAATGGCTGGCGAACACGACAACATCGTCAACGAACTGATGGAGATAGTAGATACGCAGATCACTATCGAGCGTTTTGAGAAGATAGTAAAGCAGAGCGGAATGAAGGTGATGCGCAAACAGCACTACCTCATTAACCCCATATATAAATACAAGTTCGGGTTGCAGCCACGCAAGCAGTTCGGCCTGTTATCGGCCATACCGTTCTTCCGCAACTTCGTTACAACTTGTGTGTACTATACTATAGGATAGTTTCCCGGTAGTTTTTCTTCCAGATCTCCCAGCTTCCTTCGGCCTGAAGCAGCAACATCTCGAATCCGTTCTTGATGGCGGCGCCGCGTTCTTTGCCGTTCAGCAAAAACGCCGTCTCTTCCGGGTTGTAGATCAGGTCATACAGCAGGTGATGTTCGCCTATTCCTTCATAGGGTAGGGGAGGGCACTTTTCTATTTCCGGATACATGCCTATCGGCGTGGCATTGATGATAAGCTTGTGCTCTTCCACCGTTTTGGGTGTAATGGTACTGTAGTGCACAGTACCCGGCCCGTAACCGGTTGAGACAGTGATAAACGGTATGCCGAGTTGCGACAGAACGTACGCAACCGTTTTCGACGATCCTCCCGATCCCAGTATCATGGCGCGTTTGTGGCGGGATGTGAGCAGCGGCACCAGGCTGCGCTCAAATCCGTCAGCATCGGTATTGTAACCCTTTATGTATCCCTTACCTATCACCAGGCAGTTGGCGGCATGGGTATTGGCTACAATCTCATCCATTTCGTTGAGATAGGGGAGTACTGCTTCTTTGTAAGGAGAGGTCACATTCAGACCGGCAAGTGTGTTGTTGCCTGCCAGCAGGACGGGGAGTTCAGCTATATCTTTAAGCGGGTAGGCGTCGTAGGTGGCGTCTATATGTAAGCCGGCAAATTTCTTCCTGAAGTAAGCCGGTGAAAAAGAATGGGCAAGCGGGTAACCGATAATTCCGTAATTCAAGGCTATTGGTAGTTAATGTGTCGTGCTGAAATGCGCTGTGTCTTCTGTTAATGACAAATATGCATAATGTAGTTGAATATAGTATAAGTATTTTTGCAGAGTTTGTGGATAATGGGGTTGGGCAAACAGGATAGCTTCTTTTACTAAATTTGATGAATGGAGTTGTTGCAGAAGTTACGCATGGATCTTTCCTCCCCATTGTGGGTGGTAGATCCGCCTGCAAATGTAGCCGACGTGCTGCCCGGTGCCGACCTTTCACTTCGCAAACCGCGTACCCTGCCCGCACGGCAGTTGGTGCTCTTTGCTCGCGACAGTGGAGACTTGCTGCGTGGCATAGAAAAATTGCAGCCCTGCATTGGCCCCGATACAATTTTCTGGATCGCCTACCCTAAGAAGTCAGGCAGTATCCCCTCCGACCTTTGGCACATGGAACCATGGCACGTGGTCTTTGATGCCGGTTTTCGCGGGCAGACGTCCGTATCTATGAACAACGATTGGACGGGTATGAGGTTCACCAATGCCCCACGCAAAAAGGCATCCCGTAGTGATGTGCCTATCGAACAGCGCACCACCGAAGGAGTAGACTATGTGAACCGGACCGTGAACCCGCCAGCCGATGTGTTGGTCGCATTCGCGACATGTCCCGGAACCGAGGCAGCGTTTAATAAAATGTCTTTCTCACACAAGCGGGAATACATGGAAGCCATTGCCGATGCCCGAAAGCCCGAAACACGCGCCCGCCGCATAGAAAAGATGTTAGCTGCCCTTAGCGACCGATTGTCTCAATAGTATCAGTTGGAAATAACGAAAGCACCCTGTGTGCCGGTATTGTGTATCGCAACACCTGCCTCCTTGCAGGCTTGCTCTATAGCTTTTACTTGCCGCTCGGTGTACTTGCCACTTACAACCATTGTATGTGGTTTCACTACTTTCAGCAGTTGTGGCACGTTGGGTTGGCCGGCCACGTTCAGTACCAGGTAGTCTACCTCAAATGTACCCTTACCAGCCAGGCGGTCGTTCAGCACCAGTACACTTTTTCCGTTCACGTCAAAGATCTCTTGCCTCGGCATACCCATTTCCTCCCACGCGCGCCACCCTATATGTGCCGGCCGCACCGCATAGTTGATCTTCTTGGGTAGTAGTGTGTCTGTGTAGATGGTTGAGAACCTGTCCCCACGCATGATGTCGGCATGGCCCGACCGGGCAATGTTGTACACGATCAGCCGCTCCTGATGCAGCCGCTGCCATTGGTCCACACACAGGAAGGCTGCCAGTACACAGGCAGCCCCCAGGCCTACCAGCAGTGCCTTGTTAATGCGCAGCAATATGTAGGTGGTTATACCTGCTATCATCGTGTAGAATAGCAACGTCTCGTACCCGTTGATCATCAGGTGTTTCAGTGCGCGTGGTCCCACTCCCTGCAAATGGCCCACTATCATACCGAACACACGCACCATCCAAGATACGAACGCTGCTACCGAATGGGCCAGTGCCGGCACCGGACTCACAGCCACCAGCACCACACCCGAGAGTAGCGTCAGCCCCATGAAGATGAACGCGGCAATATTGGCAAACGCGAACATGAGCGGATAGGTGTGGAAATAGTACATCACCACCGGTGCTACCAGCAGTTCGGCTGCTATACTCATACTCACAACGCTGCCAAAATTGTCGCCAATGGTAAAGGCGATGTGCTTCAGTTTATTGCCACCGGGTTCCACCTTGCGCCCGGTTATAGGCAGCAGATTGTACACGGGTTTGTAAAAGAGCAAAATGGATAGTACGGCGATGAACGAAAGCTGAAAGCCTATAGAGAACAGCCATGCCGGTTCCGAGCAGAGCAGCGCGAAAGCGGCTGCCATCAGTTGGTTCAGCCCGTTCTTGTTTTTTTGCAGCATAGTCCCGAATGCCAGTATCGAGAACATCACAGCCGCACGCATCGCCGATGGTTGTGCGCCTGCCATCAATACATAGAACCAGATGATGGGTAGCGCCACTGCATATTTTATCCACGTGTATTTGCGGTGCCGTATCCACCCCAGCAAAAAGGCCACCACCATAAAGAACACGGTAATGTTGCCGCCGGATATGGCTATGATGTGTACGATACCTGTATCGGCATAGGCCTGGCGCAGGTCTTCGTCCAAATTGATCTCATCACCAAGCATCATTGCCTGCAGCAACCCCTTGGCGCGGTCGCGCCCCAGATACACACCCAGTTGCGCCATACTCCAGTCGTGCGCCCGTTCGGTGATAGGCGCATACCTGCTGTCTCCCTTGCCTGCAGGTACTATCTGGTTGTCGCGGCAATACAATCTGTAAAGGATATTGTTGCGGGCACAATGAGCGGCATAACTGAACTCGAACGGATTACCTGCATCGGTGATCGCCTGCCAGTTGCCCGGAAGGATGATCGTATCTCCCTTCTCTACCTGCAGCGGCCGCCCTTCATTGGCCACATACACAAATGCTTTTCCGGTAACGTTGGTAGCGGTTTCGCCCGATATTACCTTGAATACATTCACTTGTAGTTTCGTTGTCTGGTCCCGCTCTCTTGGCGCTGACAATATGCGCGCCACATAACCCGCTTCCGGGTTCAGATGATTGCCAAACCATGAAGCGTTGTTCCTTACGTCATTGAATGCTGAGAGCGACCAACCTGTTGCCACCAGCGCCGAATTGGCCAGAATGAAACTGAACTGCTTGCCGCCCTTGCCCGTATAAATTAGCGCCGCTGTAATTAGGAACAATGCCGCTGTAACCCATGGCATCCATAAAACAGGAAGGGCCAGCAAGATCCCCGTGTAGTAAAACATGATGCCCGCTGCAAAGGGTAGAAGCAACCTGAAGAAAGGTGCTTTTTCCCAGAAATAGGCTTTGTTATGAGGCCAGCGGTTCATAGAGTACAGCCGGTAAGATACAAAACATATTCACAAATGAAATATAGACGATGATATTGCCTAAGCTGTCTTTGGGTCCGTGGTTCTAACATATTATCATTTCTCCCAACCATAGAGGACATGTGACATGTCTTTTATATCACACCAAAATAATACCTTATGAAAAAGCTCTTAACCCTATGCATGGCCCTCCTGGGCATATTCCTCACTACCCGTAGCTCGGCTACCATTTTTGGAACCGCAGGCGTTTGTGTCGGCAGCACCACTACGCTCACCGATTCAGCAGGTGCCACAGGCACCTGGAGCAGTAGCACTCCTTCAATAGCCACCGTTGGCCTCACAAGCGGCATCGTTACCGGTGTGGCTCCGGGTGCCACTACAATCACGTTTACCGGTCCTGCCGGTGTGGCAACCATGTTGTTCACAGTGGGTGCAGTCCCTGCACCTATCGGTGGTTCGGTTCCCTTTTGTGTAGGTTCATCCATCACGCTCACAAATTCAGTGTCAGGTGGCACATGGGCTTTGTTCAGCTCCGGCTTGTCCTATTATGCTTCCGTAGGTGCATCTACAGGCGTGGTCACCGGCGTGCACGGTGGTTATCCAAACATAATTTACAGAACAGCACCGGGCTGCTCTGTCGGCGTCACCGTTACAATAAATGAAACACCTGCCGATTCCATCGGTGGCGCATCAACCGTGTGCGTGGGCAGCACAACCACCATCACCAGCTACTTCATGCCCGGCACATGGAGCAGCAGCAACCCGTTGGTGGCTTCTATCAGCTCAACAGGCGTTGTAACAGGCGTGTCCGCGGGTACTGCCATCATCACCCGCACTACGACAGGCAGTTGTGGTCCGGCATATGCAACATTGCTTATGACGGTCACAACCACCACATTCCCCGGCACAATAACTGGCGCCTCATCATTGCCGGTGGGTTCATCTACGTTATTGTCAAGTTCTGTATCCGGCGGCACATGGAGTAGCAGCATCCCTTCAGTTGCTACTATTTCCACCATGGGTAGTGTTACGGGCGTCTCCCCGGGTACAGCCGTTATCAGTTACGCGGTTACCGGTTGCACCGGCCTCGCCTACGCTACAACAACCGTTACCGTTACCACTACCGACTGTATCACCGGCAGGGTTTATTTTATGACGCCCTATACAGGTCCTGTAAAAGTCTGGTTGATAAAATACAACCCAACAACGCTCATGCTAACAGCAGTAGATTCCCTCAGCGTTACCGCTTTGGGTACAGCAGGAGCATTCTATTCTTTCTGTGGCATGGGTACCGATTCCTTCAGGATCAAAGCCCGCGATACATCTACAACCGGGTTCGGACACGTGCCTACCTACCACAACTGGACCGCATTCTGGAATTCCGCCAATGTCGTTTACCATACATCCGGCATACTCGATTCAGGTAAGAATATCAATATGCTCTATGGCGCCGCAACCTCGGGCCCCGGCTTCATCGCCGGTAATGTCACCATGGGTGCCAACAAAGGCACTGCTGATGCAGTTCCCGCCGTGAATATGCTTATGTACTGCATCAACAACACTACAGGTGCCATCATGCAAAAGACATACACCAACGCGTCAGGTCATTACTCTTTCAGCAACCTGCCTGTAGGTCAGTCATACAAGATCTATCCCGAGTTGATCAACTATGCAACTACACCATATCCGCCAATCACGCTCACGTCATCAGCATCGTCTATGACTGCAGCGCACTTCGAGCAACACACATTGTCACACACCATTACGCCTATCGTATCTGCGGTTAACGACAATACGCTCACTGCAGAGTATGTTTCAGTCTATCCAAACCCTGTAAGTGGTGTACTCAACGTTCAGTGGAGCATAAACAAAGCGGCAACAGGCAACATCAACCTCACCGATATGGCCGGTCGCAGTCTGATGGCCGTTGATGTAGATATGAACGCCGGCACAGGCACCAAAGCGCTATCGCTTGCCGGCATTGCACCGGGCATTTACGCAGTGCGCATATCTGCCGATGGTGTCACCAAAAACGTAATGATACAGGTACAGTAATTAATACACCATAAATGAGAATTGGGTCCGGCAATACCGGGCCCTTTTTTTATGGCATCGCGGCCCAGTTGCGCAGTAGTTGCAATCCATGTTCTGTCCCCACCGATTCCGGATGGAACTGCACACCCGTGCAGAGGTGTTGTTTGTGGGCAATTGCCATCACCGTGCCGTCTGCTGTATGAGCAATTTCCTGCAGCCCGCTGTTTTCGGTATCGGTTATTGCAAGCGAGTGATAGCGCATCACATCATACTGCGTTGGTAGTCCGGAAAAGAGTGCATGACCATTGTGCGTAATGGTGCTCGTTTTGCCATGCACCGGTTCGGGGGCGTGCACCAGCCGTGCGCCAAAATACATACCCAGCGCCTGATGCCCCAGGCAAACACCCAATATAGGTATGCGGTCATGAAACCTTTCTATCGCCGCCATTGTTATGCCCGCCTGCAGTGGTGTCTCCGGCCCCGGCGATAGTATCAGCCGCTCCGGTTGCATCGCCTCCAGTTGCGCCACATCTATTTCGTCATTACGGTACACTACGCAATGGCCACCCGCTTGTTGCAGGTAGTGGTGCAGTATCCACGTAAACGAGTCATAGTTGTCAATGAGTACCCACATCGGTCGGCTTTGCGTTTACGGTATCAAAGAAATGTTCCAGTTTCGAAAAAGTGTCCTGTACAAACGGCAGCAACTTACCTGCCTGTTCAAAGAACCACGGCGCCAGTGCCGACACCGGCTTGTACGACTTCGATGCGGCTATCGTCTCTTCCGATATGATGTGCCCACGAGCGCCTATCCAAAGCAGCGAGCTCCACAGCACCGCCCCCAGAAAAGCATACAGCACACCACCCAGCAGCTTGTTCACTATGCCCAGCATCAGTCCCTCCACAGCTTTCTCCAGCAGATTGCCCGCCATACGCACCAGTATCACCACACCTATGAATAGCACCAGGTAGCTCACCACCTGTGCCCACGGGCTGTTCACATAGCCTTGCTCCAGTAGCCACGTAGCAAACGTCTGCGACAGTTTCAGTGCGCACAGCACCCCCAGCAGAATGGCCAATACCGAGAACGCGGCCACTATAAGCCCCTTGAAGTAGCCCCGCAGAAAGAAAAGCCCCACTATCACCAGTCCTGCAATATCTAACGCCATATAGTTCCAAAAGTAAGCAATCCGCACGGCGTGGCAACTGCCCACTCCATGCGGATCGCTAAATAGATTTCAGAGAATTATTGTGCCAGCAGTTGCTTCACCATTTCGCTTATGGCCTTGCCGTCTGCCTTGCCTGCCAGTTGTTTGCTGGCCACGCCCATCACCTTGCCCATATCGGCAGGTGTCTTCGCGCCCACCTGCGCAATGATGGCGCTCACTTCGGCTTTCAGCTCATCGGCATTCATCTGCTGCGGCAGAAACTTCTCAATGATCGCCAGCTCCTCGCGCTCCTTCGAAGCAAGATCTTCGCGGTTCTGCTTCGCAAAAATGTCCAGCGAGTCGCGGCGTTGTTTGGCCAGCTTCTGCAACATTTTTGTTTCAGTAGCTTCATTTATTTCGCCACTGGCGCCTTCCGCTGTTTTTTCAATAATGATAGCGGCCTTTATAGCGCGCAGTGTACGCAATGCTGCCTCATCTTTGGCGCGCATCGCGTTTTTCAGTTCATCCATTACCCTTGCTTCAAGAGACATAGTGCTTTGTATTAAAAGGTCAATAAATAAAATTGGTACCGCAAATGGTTATTTGCCGTCTTTTTCCAGCGCGTCGCTCGCTTTCTTCAGAAAGCTCTTGGCAAATTCCTTCATATCTTTCGCAATCTCTTCGTTGCGTGTCGCGCGCAGGTAAGTGTCTGCCATACCAAAGATCGTCTGATAGAAGAAATCGTTCATTTCATCTACCATCATCTTTCCCGTCCACAGATCTATCCTCATTGCCGATTTTTCATCGCCGTCCCACAGGCCCAGCAGCATCGCTTTCGATTTCTGCCAGTCCGGCACGCCGCCATCGGGTGCGGTCCATTCTATACTCACCGGCATCTTATCTTCTGCCAGTTCCACCTGTATATTAATTGCTGATTTCATTTGTCGTTTTTCTGAGCCGCAAAAGTACACCAAAAACAATGCTATCTGAAAATGCTGTTCGGCAGACCGAAAATGCCATTCGTCGGGTAAAATGTACTGTTGGTCGGATTTGACGTGTGAAACAATGATCTCCGGCCTAATTTTACCATTCATACGCTACCTCTGCAAAGGAGAGGTAGCCAAGTAAGATTGCGGGAAACGGGCAGAAGCCATTTTTTCGTGCTCGAACCGTTTTTTTGCTGAGTTGGAGGTATTGGTACACCCCCTGTAGCGTATTTTTTGTTTGGTCGCAATAAATTTTTTGTTAAATCGATCGTATTTCCATAGATTGCAATAACAAAAGAGATTTTTAATACTAAAACCAAACGAAAATGAAACTGAAATCTATCCTTTTAGGCGTATCTGCGGTTCTTGGGGCTGCTGGTGCCTATGCGCAAACCAACGTGACCACAGGTGGTCAGAAGTACACCCTTGTAGAGGAAGGAACCGGAACATGGTGTCAGTGGTGCCCTGATGGTGCGCAGGTGTTACAGGAGAAAATTCTGCCCTATGGCACATCCACCAACTTTCCTCGCGCTATCGTGGCGTCATTTCACAATGGCAACTCCGATTCTATGTTGATCAGGGCGCCTTACAACGATCCTTTCAACAACGGAACCGGATACATCACAGGCTTCCCTATGGGTACGGTAGACCGCGCTCCATACCCTTCAGCTACTTCTCCGGTGGGGCTTAGCCGTGGTTCTTGGGCAGCAGCTACAGGCGTTCGCGATGCTATGTCGCCAAATTTCGATGTAAGCATGGTTTGTCTTTACGACAGCTCTACCCGCATCATCACTATCAAAGTAAAAGCGAAGGCACTCAAGGCAACAACAGGCCCTTACAGGATCAACGCATTTATAGTTGAAGACAGCATTTCAAGCGCTCCTATTGGTTACAGGCAGACAAGTGCCAGCCAGCTGAACAGCGGCAGCGTGTCAAGCGCAACCGGTAGCCCTTCATGGTTCATCGGAAAAGGTACTACTTTGAGTTCTCCAACCGTTTACAGCCACATGGACGCAGTGCGTAAGATTCTCTCTACAACAGGCACAGGTGGTATCTGGGGCGATGTAGTAACTAAGTTCAATGGTGCAATTGCGATAGGCGATTCTGCTGAAGTTACTTACTACGATACCATCCCTACAACTTATCGTGGCCGCACTTGCTACAAATCAATGACCAAGGTTATCGGTCTTGTTCAAAAGTACGGTACCACAACTACCGACAGGGCGATTGACAACTGTATCGAGGCTAAAGTAAAACTCATGTGGAAGACACTTCCTTCAACTGGTGTTACTTATGTTACTCCTATGCAGGATATCGAAATTTATCCAAATCCGGCTCGCGAGATCCTCACAGTAAAAGGTATCCTCGAAAATCCTTCAGAGGTTAACATTACTATCAACAACGCGCTCGGTCAGCAGGTTTACACCACTAAGTTTGCAAAGGGTGGTAGCATGTTCGGAGAAAATATCTCTCTTGCCGACTTCTCAAACGGCATCTACTTCATGAACATCGTTACAGAAGGTGGCAATGTTACTAAGCAGTTTGTTGTTGCTAAATAATATCAGTCAACAAGTACAATATCCGCGGGGCTGCCAGTTGGCAGCCCCGTTTTTTTGTGCTCCTCAATGGTCAATTGAATAAGGTTTATATTTGCTGCCTATGGAAAATATTGCCGGAAACCAACGATTGAAAACGCGTGATGTGTTGTTCACGATCCTGCTGATCACAGCCGGGTTGTTTTATCGCAGGTATGATGCATTTCTCAATCCTCAGATATATGCCGAGGACGGTCCGGTTTTCCTTCAGCAGTACCTCGAAAATGGCTGGCGCTCATTGATCATGCCTTATGCAGGCTACCTGCACACAATACCACGACTCACTGCATTTACATGGGGTAGTCTGGGTGTCGATCTCACATACATTCCTCTATGCTATAACCTCACCTACTACGCATTGGCCTTGTGGGTTGGTATAGAACTCCTTCAAAGTGCCTATCGCCTGGGTTTGCGTTTTGCTGTTGTTTTCGCGTCCGTTTTTGTTCTGGTTCCCATCGGCGGCGATGTGTACATGAATATAACTAACAGTATTTGGGTTACATCATTATACCTGGTGAGTTTCTTGTTCATAGGTTCCCGGTATCACGATACCACCAAAGGAAAGGTGCGCCGCTTGGTCGCATTGGCCTTGGTTTCACTCACCGGTCCTTTTTCATTGTTGCTATCCCCGGCTGCGTTTCTTATTGTCTTGTTGGAGCGTAAGCAAATGACAGTGAAGCGACTCATACCGTATGCGGTTATTATGTTGGGTGGATGCATTCAGTTCTTGTTGATAGTAACCTCCAATAATACACGTGGCATCCCCGGCACGCCCGAGGAATACCACCTGTACAAATTGGCAATGTATCTGATGAACGATCTCTATTTCCAACGCAACAACCTGTTACCTGCTATGCCTGCGAATGTCGGTATGGCCATCTCGTCGGTTTTGTTCCTCGTCATTATCTATTTCCTTGTGGTCAACTACAAGCGGATCAATGTCCCGCGCAAATACATGCTGCTCATCACCCCGGCTGTTTACCTCGGCAGTTTCATTGCGGCATTCTGGCCCATGGAGGCAGTCGTTTTTGCGGTCGATTGTCCCCGATACTATTTTGTTCCTTACACAGTATTTGCCTGGATACTCATTATCGGTTCAGATCAGATACTTCGGGTTCGCGACTATATCGTTTTTGGTCTGTACTTTCTGCTTCAGGGTCGCAACGAACAGAAGATCCTCGACGACAAACACTGGGCTGAGAAAGTACAGGAATACAAACAAGGAAAACGTCAGAACATTGACATCAATCCCGACAATTGGCAACTGGCAATACCGGAGAAGAAAAAATAGGTACCTACATTATTTGGCGTTGTAGCCGAATAAAAGACCATGCCGATATACCACTTTCGTGGTATTTGATTCTATTTTAACAACTTTTATTCCTATATATTAGGTTGCAGTGGCTTTATTCACCTAATTTTGCAACCCAAATTAATATTGTGAATAATATATCTATCCTCATCACGGGTGGTTGCGGCTTTGTAGGCAGCAACATGGCGCTCATGCTCAAAGCGAAATATCCGGCATACTCCATCGTCACGCTCGATAATCTCAAGCGTCGTGGCTCCGAACTGAATCTGCCCAAGCTCAAGGCTGCAGGCATCGAGTTCATACATGGCGATATCCGCAACCGCGAAGACCTGGAGATGAACCGCAGCTTCGACTACATCATCGATGCCGCTGCCGAACCATCGGTAATGGCGGGCATGGGTGCCGAGCTCAGCTATGTCATCAATACCAATCTGTCGGGCACTATCAATACGCTGGAACTTGCGGCACGCACAGGCGCTAAATTTATTTTCCTGTCTACCAGCCGTGTGTATCCTATTCCTCACCTCGAGAATATAAAAATTACCGAAGGGGCCACCCGCTTCGAAATAGCCGCGCAGCAAGACCTGCCGGGCATCAGCAACAAGGGCATCAGCGAAGATTTTCCGCTCGATAAGGCTCGTTCGGTGTACGGAACAACAAAACTGGCATCAGAATTGCTGATAGAAGAGTTCCGCGAATTCTTCGGTGTGAACTACGTTATCAATCGCTGCGGCGTCATAGCAGGCCCTCATCAGATGGGCAAGGTCGACCAGGGTGTCATCACCCTCTGGGTAGCCCGCCATTATTGGGGTCGCGATGTGGCGTACTTCGGTTACGGTGGCACCGGCAAGCAGGTGCGCGATGCCCTCCACATCTTCGATCTGTTCGATCTCGTAGATTACGAGATACACAACTTCGATGTGGTAAATGGCAAAACCCTCAACGCGGGTGGCGGCCTGGAGTCAAGTGTATCGCTGCAGGAGCTTACGGCCATCTGTGCCGAGGTCACAGGCAACAAGGTAGGTGCGTCTTCCGTAATGGAGAACCGCAAAGGAGACATTCCGTTGTACATAACCGACAACACGCGCATCACAGCGCTTACCGGTTGGGCACCAAAACGCAACGTAAAAGATATCATCACCGATACCTACAACTGGATACACGCCAACGAACAACAATTGAAACCCATATTAAACGCATAATAAATGAACATAGCAGTAGTAAGTGGCTCTAATGGCCTCATAGGCAGCGAAAGCGTAAGCTTCCTCGCAGATAAAATGGATCTCGTTATCGGTATCGATAACGACCAGCGCGCTTATTTCTTCGGCCCTTCAGCTTCCACCAAATGGAACAAAGAAGTACTGGAAAGTAAGTACAGCAATTACAAGGCATACAACCACGACATTCGCGACTACGCCTCGCTCGAGACCATTTTCAAGGAATATGGAACCGACATCAAAATTGTTGTGCATACAGCAGCACAGCCAAGTCACGACTGGGCCGCAAAAGAGCCTATCACCGATTTCACTATCAACGCCAACGGTACGCTCAATTTTCTGGAGCTCACCCGTCTCTACTGTCCTAAGGCGGTGTTCATCTTCACTTCTACCAACAAGGTATACGGCGACACGCCAAACTTCCTGCCGCTGGTAGAGCTGGAAAAGCGCTGGGAGATCAGCGAGTCACACCCGTTCTTCAAAGAGGGTATCGACGAGAGCATGAGCATCGACAACTCTAAACACTCTGTGTTCGGCGCGTCAAAAGTTGCAGCCGATATCATGGTGCAGGAATATGGTAAGTACTTCGACATGAACACTGCCGTGTTCCGTGGCGGTTGTCTCACCGGTCCTCAGCACTCAGGCGCGCAGTTGCACGGCTTCCTTTCTTACCTCATGAAGTGCGCCATCACCGGCGATCACTACACCATCTTCGGCTACAAAGGCAAGCAGGTACGCGATAATATCCACGCATGGGATCTCGTGAACATGTTCTGGCACTTCTACCAGAACCCGCAGCCCGGTGGTCAGGTATACAACGCCGGCGGTAGCCGTTTCTCAAACTGCTCTATGCTCGAGGCAATAGACATGTGCGAGAAGATCACAGGCAACAAAATGAACTACAGCTACACCGATGGCAACCGCTCAGGCGACCACATCTGGTACATATCAGACGTAAGCAAGTTCAAGAAGCACTACCCTACATGGGAATACAAGTACGATCTGGAAGTCACCATGCAGCAGATCTTCGAGAACATGAAGGCAAGGGTTAAATAATATTGACCGCAACATATCGAATACAATTTCCGGGTCATTGGCACAACCAATGACCCGTTTGCAACCAATGACGGAAGATGTCTTCCGTTGGCGGACCCTGAAATAACTTTGCGTTCTTTGTGTCACCCTTAGTGCCCTTTGTGGTGAGTAACGGACCAGAGCAAAATAGGAGGAATGGCTGTAGAGAAACAGCACCCTGAAATAACTTTGCGTTCTTTGTGTCACCCTTAGTGCCCTTTGTCGTGAGCAACGGAACAGAGCAACATAGGAGGAATGGCTGTAGAGAAACAGCACACTAAAATAACTTTGCGTTCTTTGTGTCACCCTTAGTGCCCTTTGTGGTGAGCAACGGAACAGAGCAACAAAGGAGGAATGGCTGTAGAGAAACAGCACACTAAAATAACTTTGCGTTCTTTGTGTCACCCTTAGTGCCCTTTGTCGTGAGCAACGGAACAGAGC
>JAEUVY010000014.1 GCA_016786565.1 Flavipsychrobacter sp. | reverse complement strand
TATAGCGTAACAGTAACGGATGCAAACGGATATACAACTACCGCATCAGTAACGATCACACAGCCGGCTACACTGGTTGCAAGTGCAACATCAACTAACGTAAACTGTAACGGTGGTGCAAATGGTACTATCGACCTGACGGTGACCGGTGGTACAACAGCTTATAGTTATTCATGGAGCAATGGTGCAACTACTCAGGACCTGACCGGTCTGAGCGCAGGCACTTATAGTGTAACTGTTACAGACGCTAAAGGCTGTACTGCGACAGCGACTAAGACAATAACTCAGCCAGCAACACTTACTGCTACGGCAACGTCAACAAACGTAAGCTGTAACGGTGGAACAAATGGATCTATAGATGTTACAGTGGCCGGTGGTACTACTACATATACCTATCTGTGGAGCGGTGGCGCAACTACTCAAGACCGTAGCGGTCTGACTGCAGGCACTTACAGCGTAACAGTAACAGATGCTAACGGATGTACTGCTACATTGAGCAAAACGATCTCTCAGCCTGCTACACTGGTTGCAAGTGCTACATCAACCAATGTAAACTGTAACGGTGGTGCTAATGGTACTATCGATCTGACCGTGACCGGCGGTACAACAGCTTATAGTTATTCATGGAGCAACGGCGCAACTACTCAGGACCTGAGTGGTCTGAGTGCAGGTACTTACAGCGTGACAGTAACCGACGCAAACGGATGTACTGCAACTGCTACTAAAACAATAACTCAGCCAACGACACTTACTGCGACTACATCATCAACCAACGCACTGTGCTATGGTTGCGCAAACGGCACAGCGAATGTAACTGCAGCGGGTGGTACAACAGCTTACACATACCTGTGGAGCAATGGTGCTACGACAGCGAGCGTTACCGGACTGGTTGCGGGTACTTATACAGTGACTGTGACTGATGCTAACGGATGTACAGTTGTGAAGACTGTGACCATCACAGAGCCTACCGCACTTGTATCTACTATTACGAACACAAATGTGAACTGTAACGGTGGTGCCAACGGCACTGCAGCAATGACAGTGACCGGTGGTACAACACCATATACATACCTGTGGAGCAACGGCGCGACTACTGCTAGCGTAACCGGTCTTGCGGCAGGATCATACAGCGTGGTAGCTACGGATGCAAACGGATATACTACTACCCAGTCAGTAACGGTAACACAGCCTGCGACATTGGTTGCAAGTGCAACATCAACGAACGTAAACTGTAACGGTGGTGCTAATGGTGCTATCGATCTGACAGTGACCGGCGGTACTACAGCTTACAGCTACTCATGGAGCAACGGAGCAACTACTCAGGACCTGAGTGGTTTGAGCGCAGGTACTTACAGCGTAACCGTAACCGACGCAAACGGATGTACTGCAACTGCTACCAAAACAATCACTCAGCCAGCAACACTTACTGCTACAGCGACGTCAACAAACGTAAGCTGTAATGGTGGTGCTAACGGATCTATAGATGTTACAGTGGCCGGTGGTACTACACCATATACCTATCTGTGGAACGGTGGTGCAACTACACAAGACCGTAGCGGTCTGAGTGCAGGCACTTACAGCGTGACTGTAACCGACGCTAACGGTTGTACTGCTACAGTGAGCAAAACGATCTCTCAGCCTGCTACACTGGTTGCAAGTGCTACATCAACTAATGTAAACTGTAACGGTGGTGCTAATGGTACTGTTGATCTGACAGTGACCGGCGGTACTACAGCTTACAGCTACTCATGGAGCAACGGAGCTACTACTCAGGACCTGAGTGGTTTGAGCGCAGGTACTTACAGCGTGACAGTAACCGACGCAAACGGATGTACTGCAACTGCTACTAAGACGATCACTCAGCCAACAACACTTACTGCTACTACTTCATTCACCAACACACTGTGCTATGGTTGTGCAAATGGTACTGCGAGCGTAACTGCTGCAGGTGGTACAACAGTTTACACTTATCTGTGGAGCAATGGTGCAACAACAGCTAGCGTTGCCGGCCTGGTTGCCGGTACATACACAGTTACTGTAACCGATGCTAACGGATGTACAGTTGTGAAGACTGTAACCATCACGCAGCCTGCGGCACTTGTATCTACTATTACGAATACAAATGTGAACTGTAACGGTGGTACAAACGGCACTGCAGCAATGACAGTGACCGGTGGTACAACCCCATACACTTACCTCTGGAGCAATGGCGCGACTACTGCCAGCGTAACCGGTCTTGCGGCAGGATCATACAGCGTGGTAGCTATGGATGCAAACGGATATACTACTACCCAGTCAGTAACGGTAACACAGCCTGCAACATTGGTTGCGAGTGCTACATCAACTAACGTAAACTGTAACGGTGGTGCAAATGGTGCTATCGACCTGACAGTGACCGGCGGTACAACAGCATATAGCTACTCATGGAGCAACGGTGCAACTACTCAGGACCTGAGTGGTCTGAGTGCAGGTACTTACAGCGTGACAGTAACCGACGCAAACGGATGTACTGCAACTGCTACTAAAACAATCACTCAGCCAGCGACACTTACTGCTACGGCGACGTCAACAAACGTAAGCTGTAACGGTGGGTCTAACGGATCTATAGATGTTACAGTAGCCGGTGGTACTACTCCATATACTTATTTGTGGAACGGTGGCGCAACTACTCAAGACCGTAGCGGTCTGACTGCAGGCACTTACAGCGTAACAGTAACAGATGCTAACGGTTGTACTGCTACAGTGAGCAAAACGATCTCTCAGCCTGCGACATTAACAGCATCGGCTACGTCAACTAATGTAAACTGTAACGGTGGTGCTAATGGTACTATCGACCTGACAGTGACTGGAGGCACAACAGCATATACATATAGCTGGAGCAATGGTACAACTACTCAGGACCTGAGTGGTCTGAGCGCGGGTACATACAGCGTGACTGTAACCGATGCGAACGGATGTACTGCAACTGTAACTAAGACTATCACTCAGCCAACAACGCTTACCGCTACTGCTACGTCAACCAACGCACTGTGCTATGGTTGTGCAAATGGTACTGCGAGCGTAACTGCAGCGGGTGGTACAACAGCTTACACTTATTTGTGGAGCAACGGTGCTACGACTGCGAGCGTTACCGGCCTGGTTGCGGGTACTTACACAGTAACTGTGACAGATGCTAATGGATGTACTGTTGTGAAAACTGTAACTATCACAGAGCCTACGGCACTTGTGTCTACTATTACGAACACAAATGTGAATTGTAACGGTGGTGCCAACGGAACTGCAGCAATGACAGTGACCGGTGGTACAACACCATATACATACTTGTGGAGCAACGGCGCGACTACTGCGAGCGTAACCGGTCTTGCGGCTGGTACTTACAGTGTAGTTGCTACAGACGCAAATGGATATACTACTACCCAGTCAGTAACTGTAACTCAGCCTGCTACACTTGTAGCATTAGCTACATCAACTAATGTAAACTGTAATGGTGGTGCTAATGGTGCTATTGATCTGACAGTGATCGGCGGTACTACAGCTTATAGCTACTCATGGAGCAACGGAGCTACTACTCAGGACCTGAGTGGTCTGAGTGCAGGTACTTACAGCGTAACTGTAACCGACGCAAACGGATGTACTGCTACTGTTACTAAAACAATAACTCAGCCAACGACACTGACTGCGACTACATCATCAACCAACGCGCTGTGCTATGGTTGTGCAAATGGTACTGCGAGCGTAACTGCAGCGGGTGGTACAACGACTTACACTTACCTGTGGAGCAACGGCGCTACAACTGCTAGCGTTACCGGCCTGGTTGCGGGAACTTACACAGTAACTGTAACAGACGCTAACGGATGTACAGTAGTGAAGACAGTAACTATCACTCAGCCAGCTGCACTTGTATCTACTATTACGAACACCAATGTGCACTGTAACGGTGGTGTAAACGGAACTGCCGCAATGACAGTTACCGGTGGTACAACACCATATACATACCTGTGGAGCAACGGTGCTACTACAGCAAGTGTTACCGGTCTTGCGGCTGGTTCATACAGCGTAGTTGCTACAGATGCAAACGGATATACTACTACACAATCAGTAACAGTAACACAGCCAGCTACACTTGTAGCATCAGCTACATCAACTAATGTAAACTGTAACGGTGGTGCTAATGGTACTATTGATCTGACGGTTGCCGGCGGTACTACAGCTTATAGCTACTCATGGAGCAACGGTGCTACGACACAAGACCTTACTGGTTTGAGTGCAGGAACATACAGTGTAACTGTAACCGATGCAAACGGCTGTACTACGACAGCAACTAAAACAATCACTCAGCCAACAACACTGACTGCTACAACCTCATCGACCAACGCACTGTGCTATGGTTGTGCAAATGGTACTGCAAGCGTAACTGCTGCAGGTGGTACAACAGCTTACACATACCTGTGGAGCAACGGTGCTACAACTGCAAGCGTAACCGGACTGGTTGCAGGTACATACACAGTAACTGTAACTGATGCTAACGGATGTATAGTAGTGAAGACTGTGACTATTACGCAGCCAGCTGCACTTGTATCTACTATCACTAATACGAATGTGAACTGTAACGGTGGTGCCAACGGAACTGCAGCAATGACAGTGACCGGTGGTACAACACCATATACATACCTGTGGAGCAACGGAGCTACTACGGCGAGTGTAACCGGTCTTGCGGCTGGTACATACAGCGTAGTTGCTACGGATGCAAACGGATATACTACTACAAATTCAGTAGTTATCAGTCAGCCAGCGGTTCTTGCAGTAGCCGGAACGGTAAATGATGTTCCTTGTCATGGTACTTCAACCGGTTCAATTGATGTTACTGTTTCTGGTGGAACATCTCCATACTCTTATAGCTGGAGCAACGGAGCAACAACACAAGATGCAATCGGTCTTTCGATAGGATCGTATACACTGAACGTAACAGATGCAAACGGATGTACAACGTCTGCTTCTTATGGGTTGGTTGAACCTGCTCCGATGGCGCTGTCTGCAACAACAAATCATATTGTTTGCGGCTGCGCTCATTGTCATGGAATGGGTGAAATATACCTCACGGCAGTGGGTGGTGTTGGCTCTTACTCATATATGTGGAGCAATGGAGCAACAACGCAGAATAATACAGGTCTGTTGACAGGCACTTATACAGTTGTTGTTACAGACGCTAACGGATGTACTGCAACCGGTGCTTATTCGGTTGTGAGTCCAGTATATATGTCAGTTGCCTCTGTGGTAAATGATGTTACCTGCAACGGTGGTAGCAATGGTTCTATAGCTCTTACGGTATCCGGCGGTATTGCGCCGTTTACTTACAACTGGAATACAGGAGATACTACTTCGTCAATTTCAGGTATTGTATCTGGTGTGTACTCTGTTTCTGTTACCGATGCATTGGGTTGCAGCAAACCATACATTTTTGTTGTAGAAGAGCCTGCCACTTTCGATGTAACAACTATGATCACAAATGTGGCATGTTATGGAACAAGCACAGGTGGTGTTGATATCACTCCATCGGGTGGTACTGCTCCGTATACATATAGCTGGAGCAACGGTGCTACATCTCAGGATCTTTCAGGTGTTCCGGCAGGCAACTATACAGTAACTATAACTGATGCGCATGCCTGCACTTATACTTATGACTATCCGGTAAGCTCGGACCCTTCAACAGAAGTTACCATCACCGCGCCATCAGTGGTGTGTGTGGGTAGTGCCATCAACTTTGTTGGTGCGCCATCCGGTGGTACATGGGCCAGCAGTAACCCGACACGTGCATCAGTGTCAGCAGCCGGCGTTGTTACAGGCCTTACAGTGGGTACAACACGTATCACCTTCACAAGGCCGTCGGGTTGTTTCGATACTGTAACGATCAGCATTAATCCTGCTATTGCCAACATTTCCGGAACTACCAATGTTTGTGTTGGAGAGACAATCACGTTGACACACCCTGTTTCAGGCGGAACATGGTTGAGCGCGAATACAGCGATCGCAACAGTTAATCCATCAACCGGAATAGTTACCGGTGTTTCAGCAGGTACTGTTAACATCACCTACTACTCATCCGAAGGTTGCTACAAAGTAGTGAACATTTGGGTGAAAGGTCTGCCGGTGGTATTTACCGGAAACACAGTTGTTTGCGAAGGAAATATGGGTCAGTTGTACAGTACTGCAGGTACTGCAGGTACATGGTCAAGTTCAAATACGGCGGTAGCAACTATTGGTTCAGGAAATGGAGCGATGTATGGTGCCGGTGCAGGTACCGCTACTATCACATTCAGGGCCACAGCTACACAGTGTGCAGTGACGGGTACTGTTACAATTAACGCAACACCTGCAACTATCACCGGTCCATCATCGGTTTGTGTGGGAAGTACAGTAACTCTTGCATCATCAACACCGGGTGGTGTATGGTCCAGTGGAAATGTGTCTGCTGCGACCGTAATGATCACGTCAGGTCTCGTTACCGGTATATCTTCGGGTGTTGCTAATATTTCATATACTTTACCAAGCGGATGCCGTAGGGTCAGGGCGGTAACTGTTAACCCATTACCAGCCCCAATATCCGGTACAGTTGTTATCTGTCTTGGTACATCAACAACGCTTTCAACGGCTACGGCTGGTTGTAGCTGGAGTAGTGGTAATACATCTGTTGCTACTATCACGAGTGGTGGTGTAATGACGGGAGTGGGTATCGGTACTGCAGTTATCACATACACATCAGGTGCAGGATGCTTCAGGACGACTATCGTGACTGTTAATCCAACATTGCCAGCTAATACCGGCGTAACAACAGTTTGTGTCGGACAAACTACTGCTCTTGCAAATGCTGCCACCGGTGGTACATGGAGTAGCAGTAATGCAGCTATAGCTACTGTAAATTCTTCTACAGGTGTTGTAAATGGTATCTCTGCCGGTGTGGTGAATATAACCTACAGGAAAGCAACCTGCTTCAGTATCAGTTCAGTTACAGTATTGTCTAACGCTGCTGCAATATCCGGTTCAGGTGCAATTTGTGCAGGCACAACCACCACGCTTACATATCCTGTTTCAGGCGGAACCTGGACAAGCAGCAATACAGCACGTGCAACGGTGGATGCAGGTACGGGCGTAGTGACAGGCGTTTCAGCGGGAACAGCGGTGATCACTTACTCGTTGACATCGGCGTGTTTCAAAACAGCGGTTGTGACGGTTAATACACTTACAACAGCTATTACCGGTACTACCACGATCTGTAGTGGCAATAGTGCAGTATTGAGCAATGCGACTGCGGGAGGCACCTGGAGTTCTGATAATACTTCTGTGGCTACAGTGGGTGTGACCAGCGGCGTTGTAACCGGTGTCTCAGCAGGAACTGCAGTGATCACCTATCGCACTGCCGGCGGATGTTACACAACTACTACAATCACTATTAATGAAACACCGGGAGCTATAACGGGTGCTACTTATGTGTGTGCCGGTCAAACAACTTCGCTTTACAATGCGACAGTTGGCGGAACGTGGACAAGTAGCAACACTTCGGTTGCTACGGTGAATTCAATCGGTCTCGTTACAGGTGTTAATGCCGGTACCGCGATGATATACTACTCTTTGGGTGGATCTTGCGGTGTATCTGTTTCGGTTACAGTGGGCGCTATGCCTGCTGTGATAACAGGTAGCGTTTCGGCGATCTGTGCAGGCGCTGCAATTACACTTTCTTCAACAACTGTTGGCGGAACATGGACCAGCAATAATTCAAGTGTTGCATCTATCGGACTTACATCGGGTGCAGTTACGGGTATTGCAGGCGGAACTGCCGTAATTACCTATACGCTGGCATCGGGTTGTTACCGTACAGCTGTCGTTACCGTGACGCCAATGCCTGAAGTTGCGCCTATCAGCGTATCTGCTCCTGTGTTCTGTGTTGGCACACCATCTTATGTTTCATCCGCTACTTCAGGTGGTGTTTGGACATCAGGAAATACGGCAGTTGTTACAGTAAGTGCATCAGGTGCGTTGACCGGTATTTCAACCGGTATCGCTACGATCTCTTACGGAGTAGACGGAACATGCGGTGTGTCTTATGCAACTACAACAGTTACCGTGAATGGCGCTCCGGATCCTGGTGTTATCACAGGTTCTTCAAGTGTATGTATTGGTTCTGTGATTGCACTTCATGCATCGGTTACAGGTGGTGTTTGGACCAGTGGAAACCCTGAGGTGGCAACTACTTGTATATGCAATTCAGGTCAGGTGACGGGTATTGCAGCGGGAGTTGCAATCATGTCTTACGCGGTTACTAATGACTGTGGCACTACTTATGCAACCTATCCTGTTACAGTGAATCCTGTGCCTTCAGTAACACCTGGTATCGTAACGCCTGGTTTCGCAGGTACAACTTCGGTTTCTCTGCCGTTCACTACTACAGGTACTCCGTCGACATATACAATTGTGTGGGGGCCGGGAGCGTCTTCAGTTGGATTCGCGAATGTTACCGGTGCTACACTGGTGTCATCACCAATGTCTGTTGCTGTGCCATCAAGCGCCACCGAGAATACCTACTACGGTACTATCTCTGTCAGCAACGGAATGTGCAGCAGCCCTGCGCAGCCGTTCAGTGTGACACTCAACACATCGGTGAACATATACACATATGCCGGCATCGGTGTTAACGGATATACAGGAAACGGTTATGCGGCAACAGCTGCCAAAATGAGCCACCCATACAATATCGCTACAGATTGTGATGGTAATACATTCATTGCTGATTTTGAGAATGCAGTGATCAGGAAAGTGAGCGCGACCGGAGTTATCACTACTGTTGCCGGTAACGGAACAATAGGATACAGCGGCGATGGTGGCCCGGCTACGAATGCAACCATGTCTCATCCTTCAGGTATAGTGCTTGATGCTGCCGGCAATCTGTATTTCACAGACTTTAATAACCACGTAGTTCGCAGGGTTAGTACTTCAGGTGTTATCACTCGCGTAGCAGGTAATCTGGCTAACGGGTATGCCGGCGACGGCGGTGCAGCTACTTCAGCACGTCTTTATTATCCTTCAGGTCTATCTATAGACGGCGCAGGTAACCTGTTTATCGCAGATAATGCCAACAATGTGGTACGTAAAGTAACTCCGGAAGGCATCATCAGCACAGTTGCCGGAACAAACATTCCTGGTTATACAGGTGATGGTGGTGTGGCTACAGCGGCAAGGCTGAACTCGCCTAAGAATGTTCATGCTGACGGTACAGGAAATCTGTACATCAGTGATTGGGGCAATCAGGTAGTACGTAAAGTTGACGCTGCCGGCATCATTACCACTATAGCAGGTAACGGTATCACTGGATACAGCGGAGACGGTGGCCCTGCTACTGCAGCGAAACTTGACCATCCATATGGTATCACTACCGATGGCGCGGGCAACGTGTACTTCTCTGAATACACAAACCATATCGTAAGGAAAGTGAACCCTGCCGGTATCATCAGCACTATTGCAGGTGATCATACTATCGGTTACAGCGGTGATTACGGTCCGGCATTGCTTGCTCAGCTCAATCAGCCAATGGGTCTTTCCCGCGACTGTGCAGGCCGCATATTTATTGCAGACAATGCTAACTATGTGGTGCGTATCCTGGGTGAGTACAACCGTACACCGTTCTTCACTGCCGGTAACAACCAGAACATAGATGTTTGTTACGGTTCGGGTGCGATATCAATGAATACGCGTCTGGCGGTGATCGACTTTGATACTACGCAGCCATTAACGTGGTCTGTTGTTACGGCTCCTGCACATGGTTCTCTGGTTGCCGGATACTCTTCAACATCTACAGGTGCTGCTATCACTCCATCGGGTCTCAGCTACACTCCTGCTACAGGTTATTCCGGTGCGGATGTGTTTGTAGTTCGTATCTCAGACGGTATTGCTTCTTCTGTGACAACGGTTAATGTAACAGTGAGTCTGCCACCGGTTGCAGGTACAATCTCCGGTACTACTACTATATGTGGTAGCGGCATCACACATCTTATCACTACCGGTACAGGTGGCGTTTGGACCAGCGGCAACACATCAGTTGCAGTGGTTGATTCATTCGGTTATGTGTCTGGTGTTGGATATGGTACTTCAACTATTTCTTATTCAGTGACCAACGCATGCGGAACATCTGTTGCAACGAAGGTTGTAACATTCAATCCTATGCCTTACGCAGGTTCTATCATCGGTGCTGCAAAAGTTTGCCGTGGTACTTCAATTCCTTACATGAGTCCGGTACCGGGTGGTGTTTGGAGCAGCGGCAACACATCTATTGCCACAGTGAACAGTGCTGGTATGGTATATGGAGTGGATACGGGCATGACCACAATAACCTATACTGTGACCAACTCTTGTGGTACTGCATACGGTTTGAGGGATGTTACAGTAGAGATACTCCCTATCGCAAGCCCTATCACCGGTCCGGGCAGTGTTTGTGCAGGCGCAACAGTTCAGTTGTTCAGCGCAACTCCGGCAGGTGCATGGTACAGCAGCAATGAATCTATAGCAACTGTCCATATCGACAGTGGTTATGTTACAGGTGTAACGGCCGGTGTAGTGACCATCAGCTACAGGCATAATACTACTTGTGGCATCGTAATGGTGACAAGGACATTTACTGTGAATCCTTCTACAGTTACCGTTCCTGCCATCGGTGGTGCGGCAACAGTATGTGTGGGTGCAACCACAACCCTTACAAATGGTATAGCAGGTGGTACATGGTCATCATCAAGCTATCCTGTGAAACTTACCATCAACAGCACCACGGGTGTTGTAACGGGTGTAGCAGCAGGTACAGCCGTTGTAACGTATACCGTTTCACACGAGTGTGGCGTATCTTACATTACAAGGGTTATGACAGTTAATCCGTTGCCGACTGTATCGCCTATTTCCGGTACAATGAGTATCTGTGTAGGATGGACGATCACGGCTACTAATGCCACTGCAGGTGGTGTGTGGAGCAGCAGCAACCCATCTTCGGCAACGGTTAGCAGCGCAGGTGTTATTACGGGTGTTGCAGGTGGTATGCCGGTTATTTCTTACTCGGTGACCAATAGTTGTGGTACAGTTGCAGCAACTGCTCTGGTTCCGGTTGGAACAGCCCCTGCTGTTAGCTCAATAACCGGTGCATCTTCAGTTTGTGTAGAAGGTACAGCGACTTTGGCCAATTCAACACTTGGTGGTAGCTGGTCTACTTCTGATATTACCCATGCAGCTGTAAGCAGCGCAGGTATCGTTACCGGTGTAGGTGAGGGTACAGCAACTATCACTTATGCGGTGCATAATGGTTGCGGATACTCATTTGCTACTAAGCTGATGACTGTAAATCCATTGCCTGAAGTTGCTACCGTGACGGGTTCGTCATTGGTGAATGTGGGCGGTACCATATCGCTGGCATGTGCGTCTACAGGTGGTGTGTGGAGCAGCAGCAATACTGCCCTGGCTACTGTAAGCGCGGCAGGTGTTGTAACGGGTGTAAGCCACGGTTCAGCCACTATCAGCTACACAGTATCTAATATGTGTGGTTCGGTATCAGGCACAAAAGTGGTGAACGTAGTTACATTGTATGCAACTATTTACGGATCGCATGTGTCAAGCCCGGGTGGTTCTGACGGATGTGCGCTGCTGACGGTTGTGGGTGGTGTGGCTCCATATACATTCCTGTGGTCTAATGGTGCAACTACGCAGAACCAGTTCGGCTTGTCTGCAGGCACCTACTCAGTACTTGTTACTGATGCGCTGGGTGATACTACTTCAGCATCAGTTGTAATTACTGAACTGAGCGCACGTGGAGTTGCTTCGGGTGATGGCGAGAGCGCAAGGGTATCGTTTGGTGCTCACCCGAATCCGTTCACTACTCGTTCTGTGATCAGGTTCAACCTGCCTGAAGGACATTTTGCAACCGTAGATGTGTTCAATGCGGCAACAGGTATGAAGGTAGCAACAGTGTTCAATGACCATATCAATGCGGGTGAGGAATATACTGCAACCCTTGAAGGTGCGGATATACCGGCAGGCATATATGTCTACAGAATATCAACTGAGAATAAGGCTTACATCGGCAAAGTATTGCTGGTAAAATAAGCTTCTTTAGATAAAATGGATAGGGGCGTTGCGGGTCTACTGCAACGCCCCTTCTTGTTTGCAGATCTGTCGGGTTCCTATTTTGAAAGGACGCAAACAAGAAAGCCCGTAACTTGTGGTAACAGGCCGTTCAATGTTATTTAATAGCGTAGACGCAGATTATGCAGTTGCTTCTTCTATCAGACTTCTGTGTGAAGAGTCGACCATTTGGAGCGCAAGTGCCTTGATAGACGGGAAAACGAGTTCGTAGGCCGCTTTCTTGGTTACCGGCACATCGATGTCTTCCATTGCTATAATGTAAATGATAGACGTAGGCACGTCCAGCGCATTACAGATCTTGGTAAGAGTGCGGGGATTAGGTCTTTTTTTACCTGTTTCGATTTGTGATAGGGCGGTCTGTGAGATCTCACATTTTTCAGCAAGCTCCGATTGAAGCATGCCCAGTTTACATCTTATTGACTTGATGGCTGATCCGATGTTCATGAGTACGGGTGTTTTTGTATTAAAAAATCAATGGTTTATAGTTCAGATAATAATTGCATTCAATATTACGAGAATGTGTGCAAGTTACTTCACCAATTGTTCAAATGTTGTAATTCTCAGTTAATTTTCTGTGAAAGAAAATTGGGATAATATGTTAGGAGGAGTAAAACGGCACAAAAAAGCCCGGCGGACAGCCGGGCTAATAATGAAAATATGATTGAACGGACTAATTTTCGATCGCAGAAGTTACTTCCTGGCTGGAAGGATTGGTGCGGTGAGCGAACATAGCCACCAGTTCGCCCTTCTCGTTGATGAGGTATTTCTGGAAGTTCCATTTCACGTCGCTGTCCATGTACTTATTGTACTTCTTTTCGGTGAGCCAATGGTAGATAGGTGCCATTTCTGATCCCTTTACTGAGATCTTAGCCGCCATCGGGAATTTCACTTTGTAGGTTTTTTTACAGAATTGTGCGATCTCGGCGTTTGAGCCCGGCTCTTGTGCCCCGAAGTCATTGGCAGGGAAACCTACGATAACGAGCTTGTCTTTGTATTTTTCGTACATCGCCTCCAGGTCAGCATACTGGGGTGTGTTGCCACATTCCGAAGCTGTGTTAACGATGAGGATCTTCTTGCCCTTGAATTTTGAAAAATCTATGGTTCCGCCTTCCAGGCCGGCTACTTTAAAATCATAAATGCTCGCAGGGATCTGAGCCTTGGCGGCACCACCAAACAAAAACAGAAAATTCAGGATTAACAGTAAGTGTGATGACATGTGTATATTTGTTTAGGCAATAAAATTAGGAAGATTTTCCGCCGCGCCCCTACGATTTTGTTGAGTGTGCGATAGCTTCTGACTATTGTTAAACAATCTATATAATATCTTCAGCCCTTATGGCAAAACAGAAACAAACAAAGGTCAAGTCCCAATCGCAGCCGGCGGCGAGCCAGCCGACACGTCCCGTGCAGCAATTGCCCGATCTGAATGAGGCCGCTACCAAACCCAACAAGATATTGCTTATCATCCTGGCAGCGGTTGCATTTGTGGTTAATATACGGGTCATTGGCTATGAGTACACGTTGGATGATCCGTTCTTCACAAAAGACAATCCGAATGTGAGCAAGGGCTTGTCCGCGATAGGTGAATTCTTTACACACGCAGCCTACTATGGTGTCTTCAAACATCATGATGCTTCCTATCGTCCGTTGATGCTGACAAGTTTTGCTGCCGAGAAAGATCTTTTCGGGTTCGATCCGCATACGGGGCATCTTATCAATCTGGTACTATTCACCGTTCAGATCGTGGTTCTTTTCCTGCTGTTGCGCAAGATGTTCAAGGGCATTTCGGAGTATGTACCCTTCTTTATCACGTTGTTGTTCGCGTTGCATCCTATGCACACCGAGGTGGTTGCAAGTGTGAAAAGCCGCGACGAAGTAATGGGCTTATTGTTCTCGGCTCTGGCATTGCTGCAAACCATGAAATATGTTGATGACGGAAAGGCAAAGAACATGGTCTTATCGGCTGTGTTGTTCTTTTGCGCGCTCATGTCTAAAGAGACGCCTATAGCACTGGTGCTGATAGCGCCTATGACCGTTTATTTCTTCAGGAAAGATATCCCACTTGCAAAGGCTGCCAAATATGCTATTCCCTATGCTGCAGTAGCTGCAGGTTACATGGTGATGCGTGCGCTGTTTATAGAAAGCGATGGCGAAAAGGTGCGCATACTTGTGAACAACAATGCACTGATGGCTGCTACCAGCTATGCAGAGAAGCTGGCTACCACTTTGTTCATACAGTTGAAGTATCTGATCATTCTGGTGTTCCCGCACCCGCTCTCTTACGACTATTCGTTTAATCAGATACCTATCATCGGTTTTTCAGATCCCAAGGCGCTGGCTGCAATTGCGGTTATTGTTGCACTGGCAGTATACGCTGTGAAGAACTTCGCGAAACGTGATGTGTTTGCTTATTGTATCCTGTTCTACGCGTTCTCGGTAGTTATTACATCCAATCTACTGGTAGATATAGGCGCTACAATGGCCGAGCGATTTATCTATACCGGGTCGCTTGCGTTCTGTATAGCGCTGGTGATGTTGCTGTCTAAGGTTCTGAAGGTTGATACTGGTAACATGTCGTTTGCTACGGCAAAGCCACTGTTTGTTGTGGTCACCGTGATCAGTGTGTTATATGGTGGAAAGACCGTGGCGCGCAATGAAGCATGGAGCAGTAACCTGGAACTATACAAAACCGGACTGGAGACGGCACCCAATAGCTGGCGCGCCCAATACCTGATGGGTGTGGAGTACACGCGCATGATCAGCAAAGAGCCGGATGCATTGCTGAAGCGCGAATTGTACAAGAATGCCAACGAGTGCCTGAACCGCAGTTTGCAGATATTGCCCAACAACAGCGATGTGTACCTGATAAAGGGCTATGCCGATGAATTTGGCGGGCAGATCGATTCGGCTATTATTTCTTACACAAATACAATTCGACTCGATAGCTTCAATACGCAGGCTTTGGTGAATCTGGGTGGTGTGTACCTGCGCACCGGCCGACTCGATGAGTCTATCAAAACGCTGTCTCGTGTAATCTCTTATGATCCCAACAATGCCGATGCGCTTGCTAATCTTGGCGCGTCTTATGGCAACAAGGGTATGTTCAATGAGTCGGCACAGTTCTATCAGCGATCGCTGAAGGCTCGTCCGGTGCAGCCACCAAATGTGTTTATGAGTATGAGTAACGTTTATCGCTTTCTCGGCGATTCGGCTAATGCGCAGAAGTACAGGCAACTGATGTTTCAGGCGCAGGCAAATGGTACTGCTGAAGCGCGTTAATGAGTGATACATTATACAATGAAAATAGCCTGCCATTTGGCAGGCTATTTTCATTTCTGCTAATGACTGTGGATTAGTTCTTTACAGGAAGGAAGGCATAGTTTTGACCATATTCCATCATTTGTTGGAAGAAGTTGTCTGGGTATTCAACCTTTACGTCTGTTATCTCGTTGCCGTTCATAACAGGCACAAGGCGTGGTTGAATGAATCCTTTGTAGGGCTTCATGTTCAGCTTGGCATAACGTTCCAATATCTCCTTGTGCAGCACGGGATCAACCTGAACTCCGTAACCTTCTACCAATGCTTTGCCTGCTTTGTAGTCGCCTTCTGATTTAATGCGCTGGATCTCACGCAGCAGCTGACCAAACAGATCGCGCAGTTTGTTGTAGTCGTTTACCTGAACGAAGGTCTTGCCATCACGCTTGAACATGGCGATGACATTTTCTTTCTTTCCTTTCTCATATGCCCAGCGAGCCACCAGTGCACGATTGCGCATGTGTGCTTCTTCTATTTTGTCTCCGGGTTTCAGGCGGGTGAGCTGAGTGATCATGCCATTCATGATATAGCTGTCGTACTCTGCCATGCCCACTTCCAGGCTTGGCATAACACCCATGTCAACCAGCTTTTTGTCCATAATGAAGTAGAGTGCCACCAGGTCGGCACGTGCTTCTTCAAGACAACTTGCGTAGTTCTTGAGGGTCTTGTCTGTTGTTTCTACACCATCGTTGATCTTGCCGGAAGCGTGGCCGATACATTCGTGCATGTCTGTGTGCAGGTCTGATGCGAGAGCGGCATGATTTTTCAGCCTTTCGCGAACAGTGTCGTTCACTGCAAATTCTGCGGTCATGCCACCTTTTGCACCAACAACGTTGTAGGAATGTACAATGTTGCTGAGTGAAACAGATTTAGAACCGTAGTCCTTACGTATCCAGTCGGCGTTTGGCAGGTTGATGCCTATAGGCGTGCTTGGTGCCGCGTCTCCGCTTTCTACAATCACTGTGATGGCCTTGGCTGTAATGCCCTTTACCTTTTCCTTTTTATGTTCCTTCAGGATAGGAGAGTTGTCTTCGAACCACTGTGCTTCTTTAGCAATAGCCTCGATCTTTTTTGTCCCTTCCATATCTTTCAGTGATACAGTACTTTCAAAGCTGCCTTTTTTGCCTATGGCATCCATGTACACTTCTATGAAGCCGTTCACCGCGTCTATAGATGGTGCTGTGTTCTTCGCCCATGCAATGCTGTAATCGTCAAAAGTTTTGAGGTCGCCGGTGCGATAGTACTTAACGAGCAATTCCAGCGATGCCTTCTGCAGAGAGTCTTCAGCAACACCGGCAGCCTTTTCCAGCCAGCCTGCTATTTTATCAATTGCAGCACCATACATTCCGCCGCTTTTCCATGTCTTTTCTACTATCTGGCCATTTTCTTTCACCACTTTGCTGTTAAGGCCCCAGGATGGCGCGTTGCCCTTAGTGTCGAACTTGGCGTAGTAGGCCTCCACTTCTTTTTGAGTTACTCCCTCGTAGAAGTTGTTGGCAGAGTTTACGATGTTGTCGATGTTGGGGCGCAGGTCCACCAATTTCGGCATGTATTTGAGGTCAAATACCACCGGTTTGATACGCGCCAGAAACGCGTCCACGCTTTCACCCTCGTTCTTTGGCAGCTTGCTGGTGTCGCTGGCCTTAACTATGCCGGTGAAGTAGTCATAACTGCACTCCGGAATGAACTTGTCGTTGCCGTAATGGTGGTAGTTGCCGTTGCTGAACCATACACGTCCGCAGTAGGTTTCAAACTTTTTCCAGTCCTCAGCATTTTTGTCGCCGTTGTAGGTGCCGTAAACAGCCTCGATGGTCTTGCGCAGCATGATGCCATCTTTGCTCTTCTGGTCGTATATGATGTCGCGGCCACAGAGTGCAGCTTCATATAGGTAGTAGGCCAGTTTCTTCTGTTGCAGCGTGAGGTTGCGGAAGCCAGGTACCTGGTAGCGCAGCAGTTGCAGGTCGGCAAACGACTGTGCCTCCGTCACGAAGTTTTCGTCGTATGTGTCAGCCACCACAGTGGTGTCAGCTTTTGCCGCTTTGTTGTCGGCGGTGCCGCTGCCGCAACCTGTCAGTATTTGTGTGCTCATTGCCATAACAGGGATAGCCCATTTAAGGCTCATCTTGTTTTTCATTATCAGAATGGTTGGTTGTTTGGATAAAATTAGTTTAAAGTGTTGAATAATGGCGGGTGCTTGCCTGCTATCAGAGTTCTATGGATGCGCCGATCACTATTTTGCCTTTCTTTTCAAGGTCCACAGGCCCTTGGCTGCTGAGCGGGTAAAAGTAGCCGATGTTGAAAGATTGGTAATAGGTGCGTGATCGCAGGCGGATTAGATTATTCAGCAGCATGCCTGCTTCGTGATATCCTTTTGAAGGCACCATAATGTCTATGTTTTGGTGAGCCGCGGCGTTTTTGAGGTCGCCGTAGAGCATGCCGTATTGGAGAGCAATATTTGGAGCGGAACTAAGGTCAAAATCCGGAGATTCCAATTTGTATAGTTTCCAGTCCATGTCGTGACGGAAGATGGCTTGAGCAAATCTGTCTGTATATACTTCGTAGGGGAACAGTGTCATGATGCCGCCAAAACCGTATAAGGAGTAAAGGTATCTTGCGTCGTATTTGAAGCCATTACCTGCAAACAGTCGGGAAATGGGGAGTGAGCCATCGCTCCATATTTTGCCGGCTTCTAACATGATATGTTCTGTGCCTATACGATTGAGGTGTCCACGCCACAGTATTCCTGAAACTGCCTTAATGTACTTTTGATAAGGCATTCCGGCATTCATTTCGCCTGTGGTTATCTTTCCGAACCATATAGGGTACTTGCTATCGGTGCGCATGTAGGTGCCGAAGATGGGTGCCGTACGTTCTCCGTAAGCATACCGAAGATTTAAAGATGCTTCCCGGGATCGGAACATGGCATGGTCTTCTCCGTTTATGCGCAGGGCATAGTTGTAGTTGGGTATAAATTGCTGTTCTTCGGCGGCAACTTCAGCGTTCCAGTATCCGAACTTTCCGCTCATCGAAACAGTATAGGTTTTGGTGAGGTCAACGCGTGTGAGCAGGAACTTGCGCAGATAATTTTTGTCCAGCTCTTTGGCTATATGTATGCGGCCCGGATCGCCAAGGTCATCGGCGTAGCTGCCGCGCAGCACAAATTCCTTGTACTTATCAAAATAGAATTCAGCGAAGCCTCCATATTTCCAGCGCTTGTCTCCGAAGCCATATCCGGCCCAACCACCTACGGACGCCCATTTCAGGATACGGTCGTTGGTTTGCAGACCCAATCCCAGCCTGATATTCTCGTAGCGGTTGTAGGATAGCAGGCGCATCAGATCGATATCGACCGCACCTACTGACACGCGCCCCCTGGGTAGATTGCGCATGTATTCCAATATCTTATCTGCCTTCACCTTTGCACCCAGGCTGTCAATAACGTGATAGGTCATTTGTTCCTTTGCATCCAGTGAGCCGGGGCGCAGTCGGTTCAGCAGGCTGTCGCTGTGCTCTGTAGCGCCATCCGCAAGGCGGACGGTATGGCTTTTGTCGAAACGGGTTTTTTCAGGGTCCCACGACACAGAGTCTATGACCGAGCGGCCGGTCATTTGCAGGGTGTATGGAGTCTTGTCGGCCTTCATAGCGCGCTCAATGACGTAGTTGAGCTGTGCCGGAAACCAGCGCGAGCTGTTTGCATCGTAGGGGATCCGTTTGTATTCCTGTTCTATGCGCACGGTCTGGTCCATACCTGGGTCTTTTACCGCGGCAACGAGTCGTGAAATAGCAAAGCCATTGGAGTGGATATATACCTTGCCTGTTAGGCTGTTGCCTGCTATTCCTTTTGGCCGAAAGCGGAGTACCCAAATTGTGTCAGTGCCATCGAGCAGCTCATCGGACAGGTTGAAACGGTAGTGCAGGTTGTAGCCCGGGGTCACCGGGTTGTGGTAGTCCTTACCGTTCAGGGTGATGTAATCGGTGTAGGCATGGAAGGGTAGTACATCTGTCACAACACTGGTGAAAGCACTTTTTTTGAGGCCGGAAAAGCGGGTGGCCAGGATATCTTCCTGTAGTTTGCCGGGGCGCTGCCAGTTGCGGATGCTATAGGTCTCGGACATGAGCAAGTGCTGGCGTGATGAGAACGCTTTGAATTCCTTTATATCGGCCGATGTGTCTTTTGCGGCATTTGAATCGGGTAGGGAGGCATCGGCCAGCATTTTGTAATAGATATGACATCGGTAGCGGTCATATTTGTCTGGGTCATTTGCCGGCTTGTTTTTTATGGTCTCGTTCAGAATGCGGCGGATCTTTTCATAGGGCGGTTTCACCGTCACTTCAGCCAGCTCTTTGCCGGCAGGTTCCAGTGACACAGTGTTGCCTGGTAGGGGCAGTGGAAGGACGAGGGTTTTATAGCCCATGCATGAGACCTCTATAGTGGATGGGGACGATGATGCACCCGGGATCTCGAAGTAGCCGTCGAGGTCGGCTATGACACCTTGGTTTCCTGCTCCATACCTAACCGTGGCAAACGGGACCGGGGCTGACGTGCCTTTTTCAACTATGCGGGCACGCACCACCACCTGTGCTTTGAGCTGTAATCCACTGAGTGTGAGCAGCAATACCAATAAAATAAAGGAGTAGCGCATGTGCGATAGGTGCCTAAAAAGTTTATCAAAATTATATTTTTTGCCCTATCTTTAGCCTGATAATTTCCAGTCATGAAGAAGAAACTCTACAGCCTGCTGGCAGGTTTATTTGTCCTTGGTATTGTGTCGTGCAACAACGGCGATTATATTGCCGACCCGCAGAGCAATGGCAATGGTGCGGTGAACCCTATTACGCCGCTCACCAGCAAAGAATTTACATGGGGAAACGGTGATGTTCTCAGCGCGGAGATCAATGGTACTGGCTGGAAAGCAGACAATGTTACTTTTACGCTCGACTCGTCAGGTGCCAACGTGATCACCGGTTATAAAGACAAGAGCGATATTGTGTTGCAACTGTATCTTCGTGATGTATGGGGGCCGGACAATGTGTACCCGATACAGTGGGAAAACTACAGCCGCTACGGAACAGTTACCGACAAAACGAGTCTTACAGACGGTGCCTATTACAGCTACCTTGGAAACTCGGGCGGGTTGAAAATGACCTACAACGATACTGATGCCATAAAGGGTGTGTTCTACTTCAAGGCAGTGACACGTACAGGTAAAGTAATGAACGTTTCGAAGGGTGTGTTGAATTACGCTAAGATGTAATTTCCCGGTGGTTATCTGCCCTGCTTGCCTGCACACTCAATACTTATAAGACATTAAAAGCCCCGGTTTCCCGGGGCTTTAATATTTACTGTATGTAAAGTCTGCAATTAAGCGAGTTCTACTTCAGCACCTGCTTCTTTCAGTTTGCCAGCGATATCTTCAGCTTCTGCTTTGCTAACGCCTTCTTTAACTGCTTTAGGAGCGCCGTCTACCAGTTCTTTAGCTTCTTTCAGACCGAGGCCAGTGAGATCTTTAACCACTTTCACAACGTTGAGTTTAGAAGCGCCTGCGCTCTTCAGGATAACGTTGAAAGAAGTTTTCTCAGCAGCAGCCGCCGGAGCGTCGCCACCACCTGCAGCAACAACCACTGCAGCAGCAGCTGGTTCTATACCGTAGTCGTTTTTCAGAATGTCAGCCAGTTCCTGTACGTCTTTTACAGTGAGGGCTACTAATTGTTCGGCTAATGCTTTTACGTCTGCCATTGTATTATGTTTTAGTTTGTTGTTTTTTTAAAATTGTTTACTGCGTACTCTAAAATTTATATTGGACTTGGAAGCCGGATTTGTGCGGGAATGTGATCCATTCCCTTGGTAACTTACTCTGCTGCTGTAGCTTCTGCTTTTCCTTCGTGGTGGTGAAGGAGGGCAGCCAGAACGCGTTTTGCAGGAGACTGGAGCAAGCCGATAACTTCGCCGATGAGCTCGTTCTTCGTCTTGATCTTGGTAAGAGCAACCAGCTGATTGTCGCCAACGAATACATCAGTATCGATGATAGCGGCTTTCAGAACAGGTTTTCCGATGTTGCCTTCTTTGCGGAAAGAAGACAGGATCATTGCAGGCTCTTTCGGAGAATCAGAGAACATGAGCGCGGTAACGCCATGCAGAGATTCGTAAAGACCTGTGTATTTGTCATCGTTGAAGCTCTCGAGGGCTTTGCGGATGAGCGTGTTCTTCGCAACTTGCATTTCGATGTTCTTTTCGAAACAAAGCCTGCGGAGCTTGCTCACCTGTTCTACCGTAAGAGACTCGGTATTGGTGACATAAAAGTTGCTGTACTGGGCGAATTTCGCCTTGAGTACTTCTATTGCTTCATTTTTTTGAGCAGGAGTCATTGTAAAAATTTGAGAATTTGAAATTGTGGAAATGCGAAAATGTTGTGTTACGCTTTTCTGTTTTCCGGATTCAAATTGTTATTAAATAGTTTTTACTTTTCTGTGCTGTCGCACATTTATTTATTACGCTACGCTTTTCGGATCGATTGACAGGCCCGGGCTCATTGTAGATGCCATGCTGATGCCTTTCAGGTAAGTACCTTTAGCAGTAGCAGGCTTCATGCGCACGAGTGTATTGATCAGTTCCTGAGCGTTTTCAGCCAGTTTCTTAGGTTCGAAAGATACGCGACCAACTGAAGCGTGGATGATACCGGCTTTGTCGATCTTGAAGGCGATCTTACCACCTTTAACCTCTGTAACAGCTGCAGCTACGTCGTTGGTAACTGTACCTGTTTTAGGGTTTGGCATGAGGTTACGAGGACCGAGGATCTTACCGAGACGACCGATCTTAGGCATCACCGATGGTGTAGCCACGATCACGTCAACGTCTGTCCAACCGCCGTCGATCTTCTGAACGTATTCGTCAAGACCCACGTAGTCAGCTCCTGCTGCTTTTGCTTCAGCTTCTTTATCAGGAGTACAAAGTACGAGTACGCGCTTTGTTTTACCTGTACCGTGAGGCAGTGTAACTGTGCCACGGATAGCCTGATCAGCTTTCTTAGGGTCAACACCCAGGCGGATGTGAACGTCTACCGAGCTGTCGAATTTGGTGAGGTTAACTGTTTTCACCACACTTGCGGCCTCAGCAAGCGTATATACTTTATTTTTATCAAGTTTAGCTTCTGCAGCTTTTCTTTTCTTTGTAATTGCCATTGTCAGTTCTTTAAATAAGGTAAAAAATACTGTTAGAGCCGGCGGCCATTATTTAACAGTGATGCCTTCCGGTGGCGTTCCTTCTACAGTGAAGCCCATGCTGCGTGCTGTACCTGCAACCATGCTCATAGCGCTGGTGAGGGTGAAGCAGTTGAGGTCAGGCATTTTGTCCTGAGCGATCGCTTCAACCTGTGCCCATGTAACTTTACCTACTTTCTGACGATTTGGCTCTTTAGAACCTTTAGGCTGCTTCGCAAGTTCCATCAGCTGCACTGCTGCAGGAGGAGTCTTGATAACGAAGTCGAATGATTTGTCGGTGTACACGGTAAGTGTTACTGGAAGCACTTTACCGACTTTGTCCTGCGTGCGAGCATTGAACTGCTTGCAGAACTCCATAATGTTGACGCCTTTAGAGCCGAGCGCCGGGCCGATCGGAGGCGCTGGATTTGCTGCGCCGCCTTTTACCTGCAGCTTTACAAAGCCGCTGATTTCTTTAGCCATTTAGAACTTTTTTTGGTGTTAACGAATTGATTTTTCCCGTTTAACGGGGATTACAACTCTCCCAATGCAACCTTAAAATAAGAGCAATATGAGAAATTGGAGTGCAAAGGTATGTTGAAAATTCAGAAGTAACAAAACAATTGGGGAAAATTTTGTTTGGGTGCGGGTTGACGAGCGGATGATGGGTGTTTGGAGGGACCCGGGACCATAATATAATAGGAGGCCGGGTTGGGTTTTGTGACTATGTGGCTTCAGAAACTCCCGTTTTTAAAAAAATGAATTTATGGGTGGTAGGGCTTTAGTGGCGTTGATCTTCAGTTGGTTATGTTTTGATGTGCGGGAGAAAGTTGAATAAAAACTCTCGAAAAACTCCCATATAGTGATGTGTGTATATGTGTTTGGCAATGGTAACAATAGTATGGCACAAATGATATGCCAGAGTACCTCTGTGGCAAGGGGAAGATATTCACATTTTTGGGGAGTGGGCGGGGGGGCGCCATTAGGTAGGCTGTTATGTGTATAGACGAAGCTGTGAGCCGGCGTTGCGAGTAGCTGAGTTGTATTATTGTGCTACTTTTAGCCTTATATGAAAAAATACCTGCTCCCTTGCTTTCTCTTGTTGCTCAAATCGGCAACCGCCCAAACGTATGATAACCTGGTAGCCTCGGGCAAAAAGATGGTGAAGGAGGAGCGGGCGAAATTCGGGAGCGATTTTGCTGCTGCCATAGTGGTACTAAAGGAAGCCATAAAGATGAACCCCAAGGGGCAGGAAGCGCACTACTACCTGGGGAGTGCGTTCGATTACAGTCACAACCCGAGTTTTGCAACGGTGCGCTACTCGCAAAAGGACCTGACGATACAGGCCAGCCGGGAATTTGAGGAGGTGATAAAGATAAATGCGACGTATAAGGGCGACATAATAGCCCTTGACCCGTATGCGAAACTTTCGAGTGTGTGGGGATGCCTGGCCTACTCTTATATGGTGCGCAACCTGAACGATTCGGCCAAATGGGCTTTTGTAGAAGGGAAGAAGCGTGGCGGGTTTCCGGAGTTCGCGCTACAGTTCAACAGGATGGTGCTGCGCAGCTTTGAGCCTAATGCCATCTACTTCACCTATGGAGATTTCAGCACGATGCTGATATGGTACCTGCAAACTATGGAGGGCCTGAGGCCGGATGTGGCACTGGTGCACATCAACACTATTGACATTCCGTGGGTGAGTGAGGACGTGTACAGGCGCAGGCACAACATCTACTCATCGGCAGCAGTGGCATCGGACACCACGCCCTATTTTGAGTGGACCGAACACACGGTAGATGTGCCTATCGGCACAACCGGCAAGACATTCTCCTGGACGATTGCCCCTACCAACTATGAAAAGTACATAACAAGGGCCAACAGTCAGCTGATAGACATTGTGACGAATGCCGCCTTTGCCACGCCAATATATTTTGAGACCGGCACGGCGCCCGAGGATATGCTGGGGCTACATTTATATACAGAAGACCGTTTTCTGGCCAGCAAGCTGATACCTGAAAAGCTGACTGAATACAAGAAGTACTACTGGGACCAGTTAAACACATTTCCGTATGAGCTGCTGCAGAAATCGGATCCTAACTGTGGAGCGGAATTGTTCATCATCCTTAATCTGAGGTACAACTTCATTAAGGGGATACTGGCACTTTCGGATCAGAATAAAAAGGAGGAAGCGCGGTTGTTGTATCAGAAGATGGAAGCCAAGATCCCCGATAGTAAATATCCGTCTGATGAGTCGCAGCGCGAATATCTTGAGGCGCTGAAGAAACGAATTGAAAAGTAAGGTGCCCCTGTGAACTAACTGCTAATAAAAAGAGACCCGGCTACATTGCCGGGTCTCTTCGTGTAATGGTTGACGCAATTGCTTAGTAGCCGAATATTTCGTTGAGGGACAGTTTTTTAACCGCGCCACATTTTTCGACCTCGGCCATGTTCACTTTTTTCTCTGATGCTACTATGCAGTAGGTGTATGGTTTAGATGCCAGGAACTGACCGTGGAATTTTTTCAATTCGTCGTAGTTCAGTTTTCCCGCTGCGTCGTATACCGTCTTGCGTATGTCTTCAGAAAGACCTTTGCGTTCGGCATCGAGATAATTATATAAGATAGCATCCTGAGTGATGCGTTCGGTCTCGATGTCTTTTTTCAGTCCCATACGGGCAGCCTGAATGTTGTTCTCGACTGCGGGCAGATCGTTGAGCAGTTCGTTCATAGCGCCCACGGACTCAGACAGCTTGTCGGCCTGGCAACCTACGTAGGCAGAGATGAAGTAAGGGTCTTCGCGTTTTTCAGGTGCTGCCACATAGGCATTGGTTGAGTAGGCGAGTGCCTTGCTTTCGCGAATGGTCTGGAACACCAGCGCGCCCATGTTGCCACCGAAGTAGTTATTGAACAGATCGATAACGGGCTGGCGTGCGGGATCGTAGGAAGGTATGTTGCGTACCCAGCGGATCTCGGACTGCACCATGTCGTAGTTGGCAAAGAGGACTTCGTTGCGCGACTGTGATGCGAAATTGAAGACGGTGGCCGCCGGTGCAGGCGTGAACATGGCGGGCAGCTTGTGCATGGTCTTGAGCGATGCTGTAAGTGTTGACAGTGTAGCCGGGCCGTAATATAGCACGCGGTGGCTGGTGGCAGATAGGTCATGCAGCAGGTCGGTAAGCTGTTTGGCGGTGAGTGCTTCCAGTTCGGCATCGGTGAGGACGTGGTTGAAAGGATTC
The DNA here is from genome assembly GCA_016786565.1 of Flavipsychrobacter sp. Lineage (GTDB taxonomy): Bacteria > Bacteroidota > Bacteroidia > Chitinophagales > Chitinophagaceae > Nemorincola. Next base: position 28,774 of record JAEUVY010000014.1, on the reverse strand, counting down.
TTCTCGCCATAACGGGCATAGGCTACGATGCCTTGCATGATGGCACCTTTGTTGTTCTTGGCATCGTTGCGGCTCTTTTTGAGGTTGGCTTTCAGTGAGGCCAGTGCGGCCTCATCGGCGCGGCAGTTGGCCAGCAGGTCTTCGAGCAGGGTAACGGCTTTGTCGAAATTTTCCTGCAGTCCTTCCAGCTGCACGGTAGTGTATTCGTTATCGGCACGTACGTTGAAGCTACATGCCAGTTTGTAGAACTCCTTAGAGATGTCCTCCGCGCTTTTGCTTTCGGTGCCGAGGAACTGCAGGTACTGCGCGGCTACTGCCAGGCGACGGTCGTTCCATTTGCCCATCTTATAACGGTAGGACATGCGGAAGAGATCGTTGTCGGTGTTTTGCACATAGAGCACTTCGGCAGGACCTATGAAGCCACGCTTGAAGTCTTTTGTGTAGTCGACCCAAACAGGTTTGATAGCCTCGGTAGGGGCGTTGATGACAGACTTAACGAACTGAGACTGCGCGTCGCGGTTGGTCTCAACGGCGGTGATAGGCGGTTTGGGAACCTTGGTAATGCTTTTGTCTTCGCCCTTGCGCTTGTATACAACTACGTAGTTGTTGCCAAAGTATTTGTTGGCGAAGTCTACGATGTCTTTTTTGGTGAGTTTGGACAGACGGTCGGCATAGGCAACGTTGTCGCGCCAGTCGTCTTCGGAAGTGAATATGCTCATGAGTGCATAGGCGCGTGAGCCGTATTTTTCGTTCTGCTCCATCAACGATTTCTTGGCGTTGTTGATGATAGACGTAAGCAGTGCGTCATCGAACTCGCCTTTTTTGAGGTGTTCTATTTCGCCCAGCATCAGGTTCTTTACTTCATCCAGGCTTTGGCCCTGTGTGGGGTTGCCGCGCAGGTTCATGTAGCCGTAATCGATGAGGATGTCGGTGCCGGCAAATGCACGGAGGAGCTTTTGTTTCTTCACCAGGTTCAGGTCTATGAGTCCCGCACGACCGTTGGTAAGCACCTGGCTAACGAGGTCGGCAAGCAGGGCGTCTTTCTCGTGTATGCCCGGCATGCGGTAGCCGATGGTCACAAATTCAGCATCGGGGCCGAATACGTCCTTCTGTATAGGGGCCGCAATAGGCGCTTCGGGTTCGAAGGTGTATTTGGGAACGTCTTTCTTAGCCATGTAAGAGAAGTATTCGTCCACCTTTTTGATCATTACATCTGGATTGAAGTCGCCTGCGAGGATGATACCCATATTGTTGGGTACGTAGTAGGTCTCGTAGTATTTGCGGATCTCGATCAGTGACGGATTCTTGAGATGCTCTACTGTCCCTATGGTTGTCTGACGGCCGTAGTTGTGGTTCTTAAACAGTTCGGCCAGCATCAGTTCCGATACTTTGCGGTTGTCGTTGTCCAGTCCGCGGTTCTTTTCTTCGTACACAGCTTCCAGCTCGGTATGGAAGATGCGGAACACCGGATTGCGGAAACGCTCCGCCTGCACTTTGAAGAACTTATCAACGGCATTGGCGGGTACATCTTCGGTGTAAACCGTCTGCTCGAAGGAGGTGAACGCGTTGGTGCCCTTGGCGCCAATGGCACTCATCATCTTGTCATATTCGTTGGCGATGGCAAATTTTGCTGCCAGGCCGGAAACGGAGTCGATGCGGCGATAGATAGCAGCACGTGCGGCATCGTCGGTGGTCTTGTTGTACTGCTCGTACAGGCCATTGATGGTGTTGAGCAGTGGTTGCTCTTTTGAGTAGTTCAGCGAACCATAGGTGTTGGTGCCCTTGAACATCATGTGCTCGAGATAGTGCGCCAGACCTGTGTGCGTAGCGGGGTCGGTCTTGCTGCCGGCCTTAACGGCGATGTAGCATTGCAGGCGCGGCTCTTTGTTTGAGGGGCTGAGGATGACGGTGAGGCCATTGCCCAGTTTATAGAAGCGTGTTTTGGTAGGATCGTTGGTGACGTAGCGGTAGCTGTAACCACCGGAACGGTCGGACGACCACTTGTATTTGCTGATGTCGTCGCCGTCTTTGGCAACAGACGTGGACACCCTGACCAACGCAATGAGCAGCAGGGAGTACTGCAGTATGTGTTTCATATAACCTGATTTTCGGGTGTCAAGTTATAGAGAATAGCCGAAATGAGGTGTTAATGGAGGGGGATTTGCACTGAAGCCGTCAGCTTGCGGCATGTGTTGACACAATGTGCCGGACGATATCCGCAGTAATATCGGGGTAGTTTACGTGGACGGGTTGGCCGTGTAGCAGCCAGTTGCGGATGGTGCTGTAGTGGCGGGCATCGAGTGTAGGTACAGACGTGGCCCCCATGGCCACCGCCCCTGCGGCATTGCATTGCTGCTCGTATTGTGTGAGCATGGGAATGACGAGTACCTTTTTGCCCAGGTACATGGCTTCGGCAGGTCCTTCAAACCCGGCACCGCATAACACACCCGCGCCGGTGGCCATGCTTTCTATGAATGCCTTGTTGTTAATAGCCATTACCGATACATTGCCCCGGGTGAATGGTTGTTTGTTATGCTTGGAGAATACCCGCCATTGCACTTCGGGGAATTGCGACAGGTGGTTTACGATAGCTTCATCGCTATAGGCGGGAAGGTAGACTGTGTAGTGGCCGTCGTTGCGGGGCGTGATGGCGCGGATCTCGCTGCGGATGACGGGCGTAAAGATGTTTTCGCCGAAGGAGCGGAAATGGAATCCGTATCCGGCAGTGACGGGGGCATATCGTTGTAATACGAGTTTGCCCATTGGGTCGGTAGAGGCTGGTTTTGGTGCCGCGGGATGCAGCACTGCATACTGATGACTGAGGGAGATGCAGGGTTTGCGTTTCATTTTGCATGCCCATGCAGAGATAGGTTCGAAGTCGTTAATGACAAGGTCGTATTGATCAATGGGGAGTTTGCGGATATCGGATACCAATTGCGGCACTCTCAGCTTGCGGGCAGTATCGATAATATCTACGCCGCCTTTTTTGCCGAATATGAAGCTCATGCCATATCGCTTGTAGGCGATGGGAAAGGGTACATCCACATCGGCCTGTATGCCGCTTACCAGTACATCTACGTCGCCGTGGCGCGCCAGTTCGGGGTATACGTCCCTGGCTCGGCTCAGATGGCCGTTACCTGTTCCTTGTATGGCGAAAAGTATCTTCATCGGTTTAAATTGTTTCAGTGAAAGCAGTTTCCTTTTCTGAAAACGCGCCCGCTGGCTGTTTCATGTTCAGCTCCTGCAGCAGGCTTGCGAGCATGGCGCTCGATGTTTCACCTTTGTGTTTTTTCTTGTTGATGTCTATGGCCTGGGCCACCGGGTCGTTGTGGTAATTATAGACTGACCATTGCCCGTCATGGTATTCGAGTGCGGTGAGGTTCTCTATCCAGTCGCCCGAGTTCATGTAGGTCACATCGCCGTGCGGTGTTCTCATCTTCTTTATCTCGGGGTGGTGGATGTGGCCGCAGATCACATAGTCGTAATGGTTTTCGGCGGCGATATCGCACACGGTTTTTTCGAAATCGTTGATGAACTTGACAGCGCTTTTTACGGTATTCTTTATCTTTTTGGAGAAGGAGAGTTTGCCGCGGCCCATTTTCTGAGAAATGAAATTGACAAAGCGGTTAATGAGGATGAGTGTGTCGTAGCCGATGGCGCCCAGCTTTGCCAGCCATTTGCTGTTCTGCATCACCACATCGAACACATCGCCATGAAAGACCCACACACGTTTGCCATCTATCTTCAGCGATAGTTTGTTGGTGATCTTGAGGGAGCCGAGATGGAAACCTTTGAAGCGGCGCAACATCTCATCATGATTGCCGGGAATGAAGTAAACAGGTACATCCTTGGCAATGAGCCCTACGATATGCTTTACGACCATCATGTGTGTGGCAGGCCAGTAGCGTTTGCTGAATTGCCAGATGTCAATGATGTCTCCGTTGAGAATGACAGTGCGTGGTTTTATGCTTTTCAGGTACCGGAGCAGCTCGGTGGCATGACAGCCATAGGTGCCGAGGTGAATGTCTGAGAGTACTACTATATCCACTTCGCGTTTGGCCATTGCGTCCGTTGTGAGGTTTTGGTTTCACAAAATGACCCAATTGCTATAATGCGAACATTACCGCGTAGTTAAGTAAATATTAAATGCTGCAATAAGATGTTCCCGCTTAGCGGCTTCCTTCTCTGCGCTGGCCACCGCCGCCACCTCCACTCTGGCCACCGCCGCCGCCACCGTTGTTGTCGTCGTCGTTCTGTTTCAGGTTTTTGCCCCTGTCTTCGTCTGATGGTTTTTCTATCTTCTTCGTTTCCTGACGTGGTGCGCCGCCCTTGCCCGGTCCGCCACCCATTCCCGGTCCTTTGCCGGCATCGTTCTTGCCAAAGCGGTAAGTGAAAGAGATGTTGCCTATGCGGGTTTCTTTTATGCGGTTGATCGTTTGCGTGTAGGATGCAGTAGTGTAGTCGTTGATGAAGCGACGTGTTTTGAATACGTCAGAACAGTTGATGGTGAGCGATGCTTTGTTCTTCCACAGGTTCTTTTTCAGTGCCAGGTCGGTCCAGTAGCTTTCGCGCTGCATGCCCTGCGTGATAACCTTTGGTGACTCGTAATTGGCTGTGAGCTGCAACGAGAAGTTTTTAGGCAACTTCAGGTTGCTGTTCAGTTTGCCGAACCAACCATAGCCGCTGTTGTTGGCAATGAGGCCGGTGTAGTAGTTGCTGAGATCGCCGATGGTCAGCTGGTTGTTGAAGAAGTTGACGTTGACGGTGGCATCCCATATTTTAGAGAGTTGGAACCGGCCTGTACCTTCAATGCCGTAGGTGGTACCCGATGCAATGTTGACAGGCGTTGACAGAAGCTGACCTATCTGTTCTACCAAACCCAAGGCGGTGTCGGTGGCACTTCCTGTAATAGGGCGCAGCACACGCTCGGAAAGGTTGAGCGTTTGCGCGAAGTAGGTACTCATGATGTAGGTATGCCCCTTCTTAGTATTGCGGCTGTAACTGAATTCGACGTTGTTGATGAATTCAGGGATGATGTTCGGGTTGCCCATTGACACTGTGCCGGGATTGGAGAAGTCTTTGAACGGCATCATCTGGAAGAAGCTTGGCCTGTTGATGCGGCGGCTGTAGTTGATGTACACACTCTGGTCAGAAGGCAGCTGGTAAGAGATGAAGGCCGAAGGGAACAGGTTTGTGAACCTGTTGTGAAATTTGGCCGGACGTGGCATGCTGCCATTACCATCGTAAATGGCGTCTTCCGCACGAAGGCCCAGCTGATAACCGAACTTACCTTTTTGGTCACTCCAGTTGATGTAGGCGGCATGGATCTGCGTGCTGTAGTTGTAAACAGTGTACAGAGAAGAGTCAACTTTGGGTCCGGTGTTCAGTGTGGCTACGGTGCTAACCGAGTCTATGGTGGGATCGTTGGTGCTGTTGAAATTGAAGAACTGAGATTTGAAACCGAGGCCCAGTTTGCCGTTCTCGGTGAACAATGGGTTGGTATAGTCGGCCCAGACGTTCAGGCTGTTGTTGCCGCCGCTGCCCGGTGCACGGGAAGTGATGCTATAAGCCTGTTGGCCGTTAGTATCCAGAATGGTTTCGAAGTTCTGGGTACGTTTCATGTTGGTGAACGCATAGGTGGCATCAACGTTCATTTCTTCACCTTTCTTCTTGAATTTCTTGCGGTAGTCGATCGATGATGATATTGATACAGGTTTGCCGAGCGCGTCGGAGTAACGATCGCGGTATGTGAGCGGGCTGCCCGATCTATCGGCCAACGGGTATTCGTAGTAATCAGAATTGTCTCTGAAACCCCATTGCATGAAGTTGATGTTTTCGGTAATGGTAATGGAGTTATTCTTGTTGATGTCGTAGGTGGCGCCGGCCGAGTTGAACGAGCCATTAAAAATACGCGGTACGTGTTCGTAGGTATAATAAGACTGCCCTTTGTTGGAAGCGTCCTTCATGTCCTGACGGTCGGTAATTACATTATTGAATGTCAGGTTCTGGCGATAGCTTCCGTTCACGAATGTGCTCCATTTGCCTTTACGAACATTGAGCCCGAGGTTGCCATTGTACTTGTCGCGGGTGCCGGCGCCCACTGTGGCGTTGCCGTTGATGCCCAACCGGCCGTCTTTTTTGGTGATGATGTTGATGATACCGGTTGTGCCCTGCGCGTCATATTTCGCAGATGGGTTGGTGATGACCTCTACACTTTCTATAGAGCTGGCAGGCATACTTTGCAGGGCAGATGTTACGTCTGTACCCAGCAAAGTAGCGGGTTTTCCGTCAATGAGTACGGTCACGTTGCCCTTGCCGCGAAGGTTCAGATTGCCGTCCATATCCACCGATACCGATGGTACGTTCTGCAGTACATCGGTGGCACTGCCGCCGGTGGCTGTGGTGTTTTTTTCTACGTTGAAGACCTTTTTGTCTACCTTCAGTTCCATTACCCGCTTTTCTGCTGTAACGCTTACTTCGTCCAGTTCTTTGGACGTCTGTTTCAGTTTTATATTGCCTACGCGTGTGGTTTTACCGTTGGCTACTGCTACAGGTTGAAAGATCGTTGCATAACCAATAGACTCCACTCTGAGCAGGAAGCTACCATCGGCAACGGGTGTTACTGTGAAGTTCCCGTCGTCACCGGTCAGGTTGCCGTTCACAACAGAAGAGTCGGACTTGAGGACGGTTACAGTGGCATAGGATACGGGTTTCTTCTCGGCATCAATAACCTTGCCGGCAACACCGCCCGTGGGTTGCGCGAAAGCTACAGGAGCAACAAGAAGCAAAATGAAAATATTTATGCAATATTTTATGTAAGAAGTGTGCATTGAAACGACAATAAGCGGCAAAAATGAGTGAATTTCACGAAAATAGCCCAATAGGAGGATAAATAAATGTTAATACATCTACTATGGGCTACCAAACCTGCACTTCACGTTCCAGAGAAATGTTGAAACGATCGGCCACTGAGTCGATGATATTGCCGGAGAGCTGCCAGATCTCGTTGCCGGAAGCATGGCCGTAATTGACGAGTACCAGGGCTTGTTTGGTGTGTACACCTGCATCACCTGAGCGGTGGCCTTTCCAGCCACATTGTTCTATAAGCCAAGCGGCAGGCACTTTTACCGTATCGTCGGAGACCGGGTAATGTGGAATAGCCGGATATGACGCCTGCAACATTTTGTAATGGGCCAGCGGAATGGTGGGGTTTTTGAAGAAGCTGCCTGCATTGCCCGTCACTTTGGGGTCGGGGAGTTTGCTGGTCCGTATCCTTATAACAGCCTGAGCAACATCTTTTACGGTAGGGTGGGTGACCCCCATTTCCTTTAGTTCCTGTTCTATGGCTCCGTAGCTGGTGTTGAGTACCGGTTTCTTGTTTAGCCGGAAGGTAACGGAGGTGATAAAGAACCGCCCGCGCAGTTGTGTTTTGAAGATACTGTCGCGGTAGCCGAAGTGGCAGTCTGTATTTGATAATGTAATGAGCCTGCGCTCTGTGAGGTGCCAGAAGGAGACCTCTTCAACGGTTTGTTTTACCTCGGTACCGTAGGCGCCTATGTTCTGAATGGGTGCCGCGCCTACTGTGCCGGGAATGAGTGCCAGATTTTCAATGCCACCCAATCCCATTTCTATGGAGTGGAGGACAAAATTGTGCCATATTTCGCCCGATGCTACGCTGAGCCACACATGGTCTTCATCTTCGCGCACAGTGGTTATGCCTTTCAGCTTGTTGTGCAGCACCAGACCATGTACATTACCGGTGAGCAGAATATTGCTGCCGCCACCCAGTATATGAAGCGGCAGACCTGCAGGGAGGTCCTGCAGGTCTGCCAGAGAGGTCACGTCTGCAAAATGTTCTGCTGTCACATCAATACCGAATGTGTTGTATGGGAGCAGCGAAGTGTTTTGCAGTTGTTGCATTAAGTGAAGCTGTAAGAAATTATCGAAGGTCAACGACCTCTACACCCGGATGTTCTTTAGGGTTCCACGAGAACATGCCATCGGGTATCTCGGCGTTCTGAACGATGTTGCTAATGGTGATGGCGTATTTGTTGCCATTCTTTTCCCAGTAGTTGCCGCCGGCTATCATAGAGGTAGCCTTGTCTATCATCATCTCTATGCGGGCAATTGGTTTGGACTTGTCGCGTGGAGTAAGCTCAATGATGTCGCAGTTCTTTCCTCCCTCTTTGCGCTCGCCCTTGTAGGCATAGGTATATTCTTTGTCGAAGAAGCTTGGCTGGAACAATTTGGCCGGCGACATAGACTGTTCTCCCGGGTTATACTTGGCTACCTGCACTTCTTTGGTCTCTTTGTTGTAGGTCCACACGGTGCTGTTGTCGCACATGATCTCCTGATTGCCCAATACTACATGGTATTTCTGGCCTTTCAGCGCTATGCTGCCCTTGCGGGTATCGGTAACGTTGCCGCCCTTGCCACCGGTAAGTTTCAGGGAGAAGTTCGCTTTCATAGTTTTCAGCGCGCTTACTTTTTTTGTTACGCCGTCAAGAATGCTTTTTGCTTTCGGGTCGTTCTGCGCGATTGCGTTGTTCGACCATCCGAGAAGGACAAGAAAGCTGAGCGTTAGCAGTGATCTCATTATTAGCTTTTTAAGTGATTCAATTAGTGCGGGCAAAGGTAATAGAAATAAATGTGTGCGATTTGTTAAGGTGGCCGCCGGGTTCAGCCCCCAAAGAGGACTACAAAGACTGCAGGAATTCCTGCAACTCGGCATCGGTCTTGAAGTACACTTCGCGAGGTTTGCTGCCCACAGCAGGGCCCACAATGCCTGCGGCTTCCAGCTGGTCCATGATGCGGCCCGCGCGGTTGTAGCCCAGGTTCAGCCTGCGTTGCAAGTTGGATGTAGAGCCAGATTGCATCTGCACCACCAGTCGCGCGCAGTCTTCAAAAAGTTTGTCGCGGTTGGATAGGTCCACTTCTTTCACGCTTTCACCATCTTCGCCCTCATATTCAGGCAGCTCGAACGCTGATGCATATCCGCGCTGTTTGCCAATGAAGTTCACAATATCTTCTACTTCAGGTGTATCAACGAACGCGCACTGCAACCTCAGTAGTTCGCTGCCGTAAGATACCAGCATGTCGCCGCGACCGATCAATTGCTCGGCGCCGCCGGCATCGAGGATGGTGCGGGAGTCAACTTTGGCAGATACCTTGAACGCGATACGTGCAGGGAAGTTGGCCTTGATGGTACCTGTGATCACGTTCACAGACGGACGCTGTGTAGCGATGATTAGGTGGATACCAATGGCGCGCGCCAGCTGTGCCAGACGGGCTATGGGCATTTCCACTTCCTTTCCCGCCGTCATGATGAGGTCGGCGAACTCGTCGATGACCAGAACGATGAATGGCAGGTATTTATGACCGTTCTCAGGATTGAGGCGGCGGCTGATGAATTTCTCGTTGTATTCCTTGATGTTCCTTGCTCCCGCTTCTTTCAGCAACTCGTAGCGGTTATCCATTTCAATACACAGGGCATTGAGCGTATTGATCACTTTCTTGGTGTCGGTGATGATGGCCTCTTCTTCGTTGGGCAGTTTGGCAAGGAAGTGTTTTTCAATGGTACGATAGATAGACAGCTCCACCTTCTTGGGATCAACCATCACGAATTTGAGCTGTGACGGGTGTTTTTTGTAGAGCAGCGAAACCAGAATAGCGTTGATACCAACAGACTTACCCTGACCGGTGGCGCCCGCCATAAGCAAGTGCGGCATGGTGGCCAGGTCCACGATGTAGTTCTCGTTATCGATCTTCTTACCCAGCGCTATTGGCAGGCTCATTTTGTTGTTCACAAACTTATCGCTGGAGATAAGTGTGCGCATAGAAACGATCTGCTTGTTGGCGTTAGGTACCTCAATACCAATGGTGCCACGACCCGGAATAGGCGCAATGATACGTATGCCCAATGCGGCAAGGTTCAGGGCTATGTCGTCTTCCAGGTTGCGGATCTTGGAGATACGCACACCCTCGGCCGGTACTATTTCGTATAGTGTAACTGTAGGACCTACGGTAGCACTGATGCGCTGGATCTCGATTCCGAAACTACGCAGCGTAGTGATGATCTGTGTTTTGTTCTTCTCCAGTTCTTCCTTGTCCAGCGATATGGTTTCGGTGGCTCTTTCTTCCATCAGATCGATGGTGGGGAACTTGTAGTCGGGCAGGTCCAGTTCGGGGGCGTATGGCTCGTTGCTGGCAATAGAGATATGCGCGCCATGACTGATGGCGGGTTTCTCCTCCTGCTGTATCACTTCGAAAGAGAATTCAGGTTCGCCTTCCGGTTTGGTTTCCGCAGGGCGTGCAGCCAAGGCCGCTTCTTCTTTCTCAGCAAGGAACTTCTGATACTCGAGGTATTCTGCCGATTCCTGCTCTTCTATTTCTTCCGGTTCGCCTTCTTCTTCAGCCGATGGCTCTTCGCCTTCTTCTTCCCGTAATGTCAGATCCCACTGCGCCGCTTCTTCATCTACTTCAAACGGAGCAGGCTCAGTTTCAGCTTGCGGCTCGGTGGGTGTTGGTGTTTCGGGTTCGGTATTCAGGTTTTCAGGAGTCTCAACCGGCACAGGTTCGTTGAACACAGGCGCGGGACCTACTGATGCAGCCATGTTACGTGCCCTCGCCCTCATCTTATCGACTATGGGGCGTATGTCGAGCGCGAAAATGACAAAGACAAAGAAGAATACGGTTGACAACAACACCATGCCTGTACCTGCAACACCCAGGAAGCCGTTGAGGTAGTCGATGGCGCCATTGCCCAGACGACCGCCCAATGGAAAAGAACTATGCGGGAACAAATATGCCAGCACGGGTGCAACCAACAGCAAGAGGATAGATATCCAACGCATGTACCTGAGAACAGGCAATACCTTGGAGTCGTAAACGATGTGAAGGCCCAGTGCACCTGCAGCAATACCTATGACCAGCGACGCGATGCCCGCGCCTTTGTAAACAAATATGTGCGAGATAGCAGCACCAAAGCGGCCGCCCCAGTTGGCTACAGAAGCGCTGTCGTGATTGAACACAAATTTCCACATGCCTGTGGCCGACATCAGTTTATCCTGATCGGCAGACCAGCTGAAATAATAGCTGATGATAGACAGACTAATGAAAAAACCGGCCACAATGAAGAAGAAGCCGGTAGCAAGACGAAGCTGTCGCTTTCGTTCGAGGTTGGCTTTTATCACTTCTTCAGGAAGTGGCGGAGGTGGCGGTGGTGTTTTTTGTTTTTTTGTGCTTGTAGCCATCGGGCGATAAATCGCTGTAAAAATACAATAATACAGGTGCTATAAAACTACTTATTCTTTCCCCAATAAATTTATTTTATCCATTTTTTAATATGATGGCTGCGTTATGAGATCCGCATCCCCATCGGGACAAAGAAAAACGCCCTGCCGATGGGGCAGGGCGTTTATTAAAATTGTTTCGTTATCGTTAGTCTATACGAGAGAAACGAGCTGTGCCCAGCAGTACATTCTGATCGTTGTAGATCTGTATCAGGTACACGCCCTTTGCCAGATCGCTTACGTTCACTTCATTTCCGTTTGCTGTAAGCGTCACACGGCCATCAGCCGCCAGCACTACCGCATGCACGGTGACCGGCGCGTCTATGTGCAGCACAGATGTTGCAGGGTTAGGATAAACAGAAACCATTGTCTGTGTAGCCGGAGTAGTGATACCTGTTGTGCCGATAGTAACTGTGTTAGAAGTATCAGTACATCCGGTGATGTCTGTTACAACTACCATGTAGTCGCCATTGGCCGGGCTCATGAGAATGCTTGATGTGGCACCTGAAACAGCAACACCGTTGCGGAACCACTGATAGCTGCTGAAAGAGCCAGTGTAGAGATAGTTTCCTGTTGTGTTGTAGGTTGCTACCGCGTTCGGCGCGTTGAGTACAGTGCGTGCAGGCAGTGTCCAGGTACAAACGCTATTGTTGATCTCAAGTGTATAGATGCCGGCAGTAGTTGCCAGGTGGCTTGCGTTTGTTGCACCTGCAACAGCGGTTCCACCCAAAGACCACTGGTAAGTGGCACCCGGGATGGTTGTCCCCACAAGGTTTACCGGGTTTCCGTGGCACATAGTAACATTGGGACCTACAGGGAGGATGGTAGCAGCCGGAGGTGCCGATACTGTTTCGTTCATTGTAACAGTTGTAGAACAGCCGAAACCGTCTGTAACTGTGTAGCTAATGGTAGATGTGCCCGGAGCAACACCTGTAACCAGGCCTGCAGCGTCAATTGTAGCCGCTGCCGTTGTGGAGCTGGTCCATGATCCGCCAGCTGTTGCGTTGGCAAGTGCTGTAGTGGCACCAACACATACGTTTGCGGCACCTGTAATAGGCGCAACAACCGGCAGTGCGTTTACTGTGATCGCGTAGGTTGTATTACAGCCCGTTGCAAAGGCGTAGCTGATATTTACTGTGCCACCTGCAACACCGGTAACAACGCCCATTGTATCAACAGATGCAATAGTAATATCGCTGCTTGACCAAGTGCCGCCTGTGCTTGTTTCCACCAATGTGATGGTGCTTCCTTCACAAACCGAAGATGGACCGGTGATCGGATCCGGAGTCGGGTTTACAACGATCACTGCCGAATCGGCCATTGTAGCCATGCATGATGTTGTTGTGTTAGTGGCGTATACATAGTATGCGCCTGCTGCCGTCTGCGGACCAAAGTCGAGACCTGAACCTGTGCCGGGCAGTGTAGTTACAGGAGTAGTACCATTGTACAAGGCATAGTCAACACCTGTTTCCGAGCCGCTCAGCAATACATTCAATCCGGTTCCGCCTGCGCAGTAAGCACCGCCGCCGGTCACGTTAAATACAGTTGGGAGCGCGTTCAGCGTCACTGTAGCTGTTGTGCTTACAGTGCAGCCTGCAACTGTTGAAGACACCGTGTAAACATTAGCACCGAGGGTAGAAGGAGTTACCATTACTGTGTCGCAGGTAGTGCAAGACAGCGCACCCGGACCAGCCCAGTCGAATGTGAGTTGGGGGGTAGCGTTCACCGCGATGTTGTCTATAGCCCAGTAAAAGCCCCAAGTAGACTGATAGTACCACCTGATCTGTACTGAAGGCATACCTAATGCGCCTGCAGGGAGTGCCACTGTTGTAGAAGGTGTAGTAGACAACCATGAAGGCCCGCCGCCCGGAAGACCTGTCTGGTCGAGGAACGGAGTCCATGTAAGACCGTCGGTAGTGTATTCAACAACTACAGAGCTGTCGCCCGCCCAGGTAGGTATGTATTGGTTGAAAGAGAGAGTTGCCGCGGTATAACCTACCAGCGAGAAAGCAGGTGATACCACCATGGTAGTTGTAGTAATGCCTGCACCGGTGGCATCGGGTGCTGCCTGCATGTATGGAGAGCCGTCGCCCGGAGTTGTGCCGTTATAGCCCGGTGAACGACGGATCTGGAAGTAGCTGTTTGAAACTCCTGAAAGGTTGGTAATAGCCCAACCCGGAGCACCAGCGTTAAAATCTTCGTGGAGTACTTCGATGTCAGATGGTGTAGCAGAAGCCACAAGCATAGTGCTGTCGCCGTTGCAGATAGCCGTTGTAGCAGGCGTGATGGCAATGCCTGTTGGCGGGACGTTGATAGTCACCTTGGCACTGTCCTGAAGTCCCCAGCATCCGGCAGGAGATGCCGCGCGGAAGTAGAATGTGTGGGTGCCTGAAGCCGTGATGACCTGTGATGTGGATGGCGTTGTGGTAGAGGTGCCGTTGTATTGTACACCCTGATAGTAAACAGTGCCTGTGCCCAGCAAAGCAGCGTTGATGGTAGTGGAGCTGCAGAAAGTTCCTTCGCCTGTAACGTCTACGTTTGGCGGTGTTTCAACAGTTACAGTAATAGTGTTTGAAGTTGCTGCCAGAGGCGACACACAGCCGGTTGCGTTCATAAGCACCGACACTGTATTACCGTTGGTAAGAGTGCTGGTCACCCATGTAGGATTGGTAGCGCCCGGTACCGGTGCGCCGTTGCGGCGCCATTGGTAGGTGGGGGTGCCACCGTTGGCAGGTGTTGCAGTGAACGTGACGGTAGTGCCGGGGCAGATATTGCCCGCCGGGTTTTTAGCGATCGTTACTGACGGTGTAACGGTTGCTTGAAGTGAAAGGTTAGCAAAAACAGTGCCACCACCACCGGTAGTTATACCTGTGAGGCCCGGCGCGGAAGAAGGCCTGATGGCACCCGCGGGTGCCCCTGCGCCTGTAGCCTGAACCTGCAGGCCCGTGATCGTGATCGTATTGATATTGGCAGTGCCAAAACTGAAGATGTTTACCGTAACGGTAGTAGTAGTGATGCCACCACTTGTTACCGAAACGATGTCGCCACCGGTAAAAGCAAATGTAGGTGCGGCTCCGGTATTGAACTGCCAACCCGGAGGGGCATTCAGCACCAGCGCGTGGAAGCCGTTGGTTATGTCTGTGGGGTTGCCCTCAGCCATGACGATGTTGCCCAGCGTGGTAAAACCTGCCGCAACGCCACCCACAGCACGGTTTGCACAGATGTTGGTGCCACCGCTGCCGGGTGTGACCGTAATTGCGGCACTTGCCTTAAATGAGCCGATTCCTGCTATTGCAGCTACCAGTAATAGTAGTTTTTTCATATCTCCGAATGGTTTAATGATCGTTTATGCTACTAAATGAAGCACCGATAGGTGTAATGCAGGTTATTCTGCACAACATATTCGCTGTTCAATAATAGAGCGAATAAAGATACCAATAATTGAACAAAATACAATAGTAATTTCCTGCATGTGATTGCCCGGACGGGGTAGGTCACATGCAGGAATGCGATGAGCGGATCAAAAAATACCTATAACTTATTGATTGTTAATCTATTTGTTGGTGAATTTGGCCTTGTAGTCGTTGATGCTATGCTGCAGGATTTTTTTTGCAAGGCGCGCATTTTCAAATTCTTCAACCTTAACTTCTTTCTTTTCCAGCCTCTTATACTCCTCAAAAAAGTGCCTGAGTTCTTCAATAAAGTGGGGAGAGAGCTCACTTATATCATTAAAGTGGGCCACACTCATGTCGTTGGCGCATACGGCTATCAGCTTGTCGTCAGCTTCGCCCTGGTCCAGCATTCGCATCACACCTATTATTTTCGCTTCTACGAGGCATAGGGGTTGCATGTCTATCTGCGACAATACCAATATATCCAGCGGGTCATTGTCATCGCAGTAGGTACGTGGTATGAAGCCATAATTGGCAGGGTAGTACACTGAAGAATAGAGTACTCGGTCCAGCTTCAGCAGGCCGGTCTCCTTGTCCAGTTCATATTTCGCCCTCGAGTTGCGGGGGATCTCAATAATTGCGTTTACGGTGTTAGGAACGTTATCACCATACGATACGTCGTGCCACGGATTAAAATTCATCTTACTATCTTGGGTTGTTGAAAATTATTTTGCAAATCTACAAAGGAAATGCGGTGCAAGTACGTCTATGATAGAAACGTGGTGCCTGATATTGAAGGAATTACGTCAGAAAAGTATCCTACCTGTCAAAGTTTATAGCGCATGCAATAAATGTACCCAAGGAGACGTTTGCGGAAAGATCGTTGAATAATTCACAGTCAAAACTATGGTTGTGTTATGTTTATGAAATATTTTGCGACCCAAAATTGTTTTTTTGAGTGGTACTTCTATCTTTGCAAGCCTCTGATTTAAATAAAAATCATAACCAATCTATATTAAGCAAACACAAAAACTAAAATCAAGATTATGGCAGACGTAAAAACAGCCGCGGCGAAACCTACAGGTGCTCAGGGTAGTGCAGGTAAACCCAAAAATTCGAACAATTTTTGGCTCAATCTTATTGCAGTAGTGGCATGTATCGTAGCGGGCGAGGTGATTTGGAAATTTGTATTGGGTGCGGAAGGTAACTTCCAGGACGGAGCAACGAGAGAAAAACCTGCTAACGTGCTTGGTACCATGTATCAGGGTGGATTTGTGGTGCCGATCCTTATGGCAACATTCCTCACGCTGGTGGTGTTCGTTCTGGAGCGTGCGCTTACAATTGTTAAAGCAAAAGGTAAAATGGATGGTGGTGAGTTTGTGCGTAAAGTACAGTTCCACCTGGCAAACAAAAATCTGGATGCAGCCATATCTGAGTGCGACAAGCAAGCAGGTTCAGTAGGTAACGTAATGCGTGCCGGTCTGGTTAAGTACAAAGAAATGGTACACACTACCGACCTCGATACTGATCAGAAGATCGCAGGTATCCAGAAAGAGATCGAAGAAGCTACAGCACTGGAATTGCCGATGCTGGAGAAAAACCTCGTATTCCTTTCTACTATCGCTTCGAGCGCAACCCTCCTTGGTCTGTTCGGTACGGTATTGGGTATGATCCGTTCATTTGCCGCGATGGCGAATGCAGGTGCGCCTGACGCTGCTGCACTGGCTGCCGGTATCTCTGAGGCCCTTATCAATACAGCCCTCGGTATCGGTACATCATTCTTCGCTATCCTTTTCTACAACCTGTTCACTACCATCATCGACGGAGTTACTTACTCTATCGACGAGAGCGGGTTCACGCTGACACAGAGCTTTGCTTCTACACACAAATAATTGTTACAGGTATCATGCACCCCGGAAACAGGGTGCATGATACTTGCTGATAATAATTATATAAGTGTGTTTATGGAATTTTTGTGAAGTAGTATCTTATTAATTTAACAGCAGAAGAAAAATACAATGCCTAAAGCAAAACTCCCACGTAAAAGCACGAACATCGACATGACGGCGATGTGTGATGTGGCGTTCCTGCTGCTTACGTTCTTCATGTTGGCGACCAAGTTCAAGCCTGAAGAGCCGGTAGTAGTAAAGACACCATCATCCATTTCCGAAATTCCTTTGCCTGACGTGGATATCATGTTGCTCACTGTTGACGAAAAGGGACGCATATTCTTCTCTATCGACAACAAGCTGAAAAGGAAGGCGCTGATAGACGACGTGGACGCTGAGCGTCAACTGGGTCTTTCAGAAGCGCAGAAGAACGCGTTCGCATTGGGTGGTTCTGTCGGTATCTCTTTCTCACAATTGAAGTCGTATCTGGACCTCAGGCCTGACGAACAGGCTGAGACCGGTAAGTCGGCAGCAGGTATCCCTGTGGATACATCGGTGCTGTCGCCTAATAACGAACTGGCTCAATGGGTGAAGAGTGCGAGGAATACCAATCCCAAGCTGCGTATCTGTATCAAGGCAGATGGAGACGCTTCTTATCCCAACGTGAAGAAGATCATCAGCACACTGGAAGGATGGAAGATATTCAAGTTCAACCTCATTACGAACCTCAAAGCGGTGCCTGCGGGTACAGCAGCTTACGAGGCGAAGAATAAGGTGGCTGCAAGCGAATAAAGTGAATTGAAACAATATTTAGGAAAACGGTACTACCGTTCTCTGTACAATAAAAAACCATAGTCATGGCAGAATTAGATACCTCGTCCGGCGGGGGGCATAAGAAAGGCCCCGGCGTCAAGAAAGGTAAAAAACTAAGTACGCGTATCGACCTCACTCCGATGGTGGACCTTGGCTTTCTGTTGATCACATTCTTCATGTTCACCACAACTTTGGCCAAGCCAAAGACCATGGAGATCAATATGCCTTACAAGGATGAGAAGCTCACGGATGACCAGAAGAATAAACTGAAGGCGAGTGTAGCATTCACCGTGTTGCTGAGCAAGAACCACAGGGTATATTATTACGAAGGAATTGGTGATGACGCCAACAAGGCTCCCGATCTGAAAGTGACGGGCTTCAAGGCGAAAGACGGCATCCGTGACGCCATCATAGCTAAGAAGAAAATGGTGGAGGGTTTGAAACGTTCCGGTGCTCTGACTGCAAAGGATGAGATGACCGTACTGATCAAGCCTGATACTACCAGCACTTACAGCGATCTGGTTAATATGCTGGATGAGATGAACATCAACGATGTGAAGGTGTACGCGATAATAGACATCTCTGACGTAGAGCAGGGATTCATTAAGGAAACTGAGGCTGCGAGCGGCGTGCAATAGTGAAAACACTTCTCAGAACGAAAAATGTAAAGTAAACGATGGATATTAATAAAATACTCAACAGCGACTATCTGGACATCATCTTTGATGGTCGTAATAAATCATACGGAGGCTACGAGCTGCGCAAGAATTATCCGAAGCGCGTGGGCCGATCTATGATGGTGCTTGTGGGTGTTGCGGTAGGTATAGCTGCTTACACTATTCTGTCTAGCGGAGTCAAGGCTGTGAAGAAAGAAGTAGTGGTGATGAAGCAGGTAACACTTGCCGAACCGCCGCCTATCGATCCGAAGAAACCGCCACCACCACCGCCACCACCACCACCGCCACCGGTGAAGCCGATGGTAAAATTCACTCCTCCTATCATTAAAAAGGATGAAGAGGTGAAGGAAGAAGAGGTTCCGCCACCACAGAAGGAGATCACCGCATCGGGTCCTAAGGATGAGAAAGGTGATCCTGATGGTATCGATCCGGGTATTGTGGCGCCAAGCACCGGTACAGGTGTTGTGGATGCGCCACCACCGCCAACGGTGTTCAGCTATGTGGAGCAGATGCCGGTTTCGGGTTATGATATCCCTTCTTATCTGGGCAAGAACATCAAGTATCCTGACGCGGCCCGTGAGAATAATATCGAAGGTCGTGTTGTAGTGAAGTTCGTGGTGAACGAAGACGGACACATCAGCGAAGTGCAGGTAGTTCGTGGCATAGGCGGCGGATGTGACGAAGAGGCAAAACGTGTAGTACAGGCAATGCCGGCATGGAAGCCAGGTAAGCAAAATGGTAAGGCGGTGAAGGTTTACTTCACACTGCCGATCCAGTTCAAGTTAGAGTAACAGAAGATCTGATAATAAAAGAAGAAGGCTGCCCAAGGGCAGCCTTCTTCTTTTATGTGGTACGGTAATCGATGTCCAGACAAAGTACGTGGTCATTCATAAAGAAGCCGCTGCCGATATCTATGTCCTCGTCCAGCAGGTGCCTGAAGCCATAACGGGCGTAGAACTGTTTGGCGGCATGGTTGTGAATGTTGACGTTGAGGCGCAGCATGGATGCATTTTTCGTGCGGATATCTGCAACGATATAGTCAATAAGAGCGCGTCCCAGCCCCTTGCCTTGTGCTGCAAGGGTAGTGTACAGTTTATGCAGCTTGTACACGCCGGGTTCCACTTCGGAATAGGACGCGAATGCGGCCGGCATCCCATCTACTTCTGCAATGATGAATTGGTGGCCCTGTTCGTTCATCTGAGCAGTAAGCGCGCCCGGATTGTAGAACCGATCCAGCATGTAGGTGACCTGGTCGGCACCAATGATAGGTGTGTAGGTCTGCGGCCAGACCTGCATGGTGAGATCGCGGATAAGCGGAATGTGTGAAGTGTTGGCCCTGAAGATGTTCAAGTGAATTGATTTGAGATAAAAAAAGCGTCGTTTCAGTGAAAAAAAACGAACGAATAGATTTCGGGTTCAAAGATAAATAAACTAAATTCGCTTTTTATTCAACCTTTCCGAGAGATGAAAAAAGTCGTGTATTCTGCTGCTGTTCTTATTGTGGTGATGTTATCTATGGTATCGTGCAAGCGAGTATACCGTTGCAACTGTTCCTACAACAACAAAGTTGTGTATACGAAGGATCTTGGTTCTATGACTGCGGAAGACGCGAAGAACAAATGTAGCAGCTACGACACCACCATTGTGGGCGAGAAATGGAACTGCAGCCTGTATTAGCAGGAGTCCGGGGCGTATTGCCACGGGTATATTATGACAACTTTATGAGAGGGGAGATATGAAATGCTACCGGAGCATTGTTATTTTTATGCCCTGAATACAAACGAACGTTTCTGATATGAAAAATCTTTCACTGATTCTCAGCATTGTGGCTTTGGCCGGCGTGGGAGGCCTGTTCTTCATGCAAAATGGTAGTGCAAAACAAGCTGCTGCCCCTGCTCCTGTACATGCTACCGGTGGTGCAACCATCGCTTATGTAAACATCGATTCGCTGGAATCGAGGTATGAGCTGCTGAAGAGCAAGCGCGAGGACTTCAGGAAGAAGCAGGCACAAATGGAAAGCGAGTTGCAGCGTTCTTACGGACAGATGCAGAACGACGCCAATGAAGTGCAGAAGAAAATGCAGAACAATACCCTGACACAGTCGGAGTATGAAGCCGCGCAGAAACGTCTGATGCAGATGCAGCAGACACTGGAGTCGCGCAAGGAGTCGCTGACCCAGCAGTTAATGAAGGAGCAGGAGGAATTTAATATAGATCTGAAAAGGAGGCTTGATTCATTTCTTGCTGAGTATAACAAGACCCATCAATTCGATTTCATCATGTCTTATTCGGGTTCGGGATCGGCGATATTGTATGGCAACCCTGCCCGTGACATCACCAACGATGTTGTTGATGGCATGAACGCGAGTACAAAAAGTGAATAGTGTAAGAAATAAATAGTATTTTTCTGCAAACGTTCTGAATTTGGAAAGCAATAAAACCCCGGTACATGCCGGGGAGGGGGCACCACAACGCACGCTGAATCTTTTAGATGGCGCCTTGCTGGTGATCGGGTCCATGATCGGGTCCGGAATATTCATAGTAAGTACAGATATAGCACAGGCTGTGGGCAGTGCCGGGTGGCTGGTAGTGGTGTGGTTGCTCTCGGGTTTCATCACGCTCACGGCGGCACTCAGTTATGGCGAATTGAGTGGCATGTTCCCTCAGGCCGGTGGTCAGTATGTTTATTTGCGCGAGGCTTTCGGTAAACTCTATGGGTTCCTGTATGGCTGGTCGTTTTTTGCTGTTATTCAGACGGGTACTATAGCTGCGGTTGGTGTGGCGTTTGGCAAGTTCGCCGGTTACCTTGACCCGAGGTTGGGTGACGATAATATCCTGATGGGGACAGCGTCCGGCTTCCATATCAGTGCGGCACAGATAGTGGGCATCGTTACCGTGATACTGCTCACCTACATCAATACACTGGGAGTAAAGAGCGGTAAGTGGATCCAGTTCTTTTTTACCATAGCGAAAATAGGTGCCATGGCTGCGCTCATCGTTTTCGGATTTGTATTGTTCTCAGGTGCCAGCACCTGGCATGCCAACTGGGAGGATGGTTGGTGGGCCAAAGAGATAACCACAAACGCTGCGGCTATCACGCATCAGAGCCTGTCCGGCGGCACACTGGTCATTGCTATTTGCACGGCCATGGTAGGGGCTTTGTTCTCCAGCGATGCATGGAACAGCGTGACCTTTATAGCCGGAGAGATGAAACGTCCTGAGCGTAATATTGGTTTGAGCCTGTTCATTGGTACGCTGGTAGTGACACTAATTTATGTGTGCATGAACCTGATGTACCTGAATGTGATGACGGTATCTGAGATAGCGCAGGCACCTGCAAAACGAGTGGCAACGGCCGCGGCATTGAAGATATTCGGCGACAACGGGGCTACAATAATTGCATTGCTCATCATGGTGTCAACGTTCGGGTGCAATAACGGACTGATACTATCGGGGGCACGTGTTTACCACACCATGGCGAACGATGGACTGTTTCTGCCGGCAGCCGGTACGCTTAACGATAAGGGAGTACCTGCACGTGCATTGTGGATGCAGTGTATCTGGGCTTCGGTGCTTTGTCTGAGCGGCCAGTATGGCAACCTGCTCGACTTTATCATCTTCACCGTATTGTTGTTTTATATCCTGACGATAGGAGGGATCTTCAAACTAAGGCGCACCCGTCCCGATCATCCGCGACCCTACAAGGCATTCGGCTATCCGGTGATACCCGCTTTGTATATAGCCATGGCGGCATTTGTGTGCGTGATATTGCTGAAATATAAGCCGACCTACACCTGGCCGGGACTGATAATTGTGATTATGGGACTGCCCATCTATTACCTGCTGCAACGACGTGCAGCCAGGCAATGATGCGGCAGAAGTAAAAGAAACTGACGATGAAAAAGATAGAATTGCAGAACGTATTCGATCAGATGGCCGGCCTACATGTAGTGGTGGTGGGCGATGTGATGCTGGATAACTACTGGTGGGGCAGTGTGGACCGTATATCGCCTGAGGCGCCTGTACCGGTGGTGGCCATAACCAAGCGCGAGAGCAGGCTGGGCGGTGCAGCAAATGTTGCGCTCAACTGCATTTCGCTGGGGGCAAAGGTGACGCTGGCAAGTGTGGTAGGTAAAGACAGTGACGGCGACCTGCTGCTGTCGCTGGCAGATAAGGCGGGTATAGATACGAGCCTGATGATGAAGAGTAAGTTGCGTCCCACAACTACCAAGGTGCGCATACTGAGCCGCAATCAGCAGATGCTGCGGGTTGATGAAGAAGTGACCGACGAACTGCATACAGAAGAAGAACATCCGTTCATAGATATGGTGCTGAAGTACCTGCAAAAGGTGAAGCCGCAGGCGCTCATATTTGAAGACTACAACAAGGGTGTGCTGAAGGAGAATGTGATAAGGCACATAACCGCTCACTGCAAAGAGATAGGTATAGTGACGGTGGTGGACCCCAAGAAGCGTAATTTCCTTTCGTACAAAGATGTAACTATATTCAAGCCCAATTTGAAGGAGGTGCGCGAAGGATTGCACACGGATATGCACCGCACCGATCTGCACGACCTGGGCGAAGCGCACAAGGCGCTGCACAAGGCGCTCAATCATCGCATTACGTTCATTACACTTTCAGAGAAGGGCGTGTATTACAACAATGAAGGAGAAGCTGCTATTCTGCCATCGCACATCCGCAATATTGCCGATGTATCAGGTGCAGGCGATACAGTGGTGGCCACAGCTACACTTGTGTATGCCATTACAAAGAATGTGAAGCTGATGGCTGAGATATCGAATATTGCCGGCGGCCTGGTTTGCGAAGAAGCAGGCGTGGTGGCGATCAATAAAGACAATCTGCTTTCAGAGAGTATGGACCTTTTATGTCCGTGATCTTAGCGCCATGCACTACGAACTGATCCTGCTTTTTGGCATCATTTCTTTTATCTACGCCTCGGTGGGTTTTGGCGGCGGCTCCAGTTACTTAGCCCTGTTGGCATTGTACGCGCTTCCTTTTCAGGAGATGAAACTTACCGCATTGGTGTGTAACATTGTGGTTGTTACCGGTGGCACATTGCTGTATTGGAAACGCGGCGAGCTGCCCCTTAAGAAGATCATCCCAATGGTGGTGGTCAGTGTGCCCATGGCCTTTATGGGTGCGCGGCTCAAGATAAGCGAACATACTTTTTTTGTGGTGCTGGGAGTATGCCTCATAGTTGCCGGCCTATTGTTGTGGGTGCGCACTAAAACCATTGCCGGAGACGATAAAGCGAAACAGGTAAACTATCTGCGCGATGGGGCGCTGGGTGGTGCCGTGGGCTTCCTGTCGGGAATGGTGGGTATAGGCGGTGGTATCTTTTTGTCGCCCATACTGAATCTGATGGGGTGGGACAGTCCGCGCCGCATTGCAGCAACCGCAAGTGCGTTTATCCTCATCAATTCCATATCGGGTATTGCAGGGCAGTTATCTTCCCTTAGTGTTTCTGTAAATACCACACAACTGGGTTTGTTGGCGATGGCGGTATTTATCGGTGGTCAGTTGGGTAGTCGCGCAGGGGCATTGAAGTTCAGTGAGCTGGCTGTCCGCAGGGTCACGGGTTGCCTTGTGCTGGCAGCAGGTATCGAAGTGCTGATCAAGCACTGGTCGGCAAGTTGATGTAGCCTAATCGACCAGGCTGGTGCGGCCGATGAAATGCTGGAACAACAGCATCTGGAAGAGGAAGTTGATCAGGGTCAGTGCAATAGTGGGCCACGCCAGGTTCCGGTTGCTGCACGCCATGAACAGGAGTATCATAACGGTATTGAACGAAAAGAATAGTAGCTCCTGCAGGTGCACATAAGCACCGAATGCCATCCACACCCCGGTTGCAAATAAAAACACCATCACATAGTGCTGCCATTTGTAAGTGTTATTGCGGGTCACGTGGTTCAGGAAAACATAGAAGAACGGCGTCATCATTGTATATCTGAATGTGCCTATCACGTCGGTCGCTCCATTCAACCAAAGCGGGCTGTAGAACAGTGACGAAAATAGGGTAGTGGTGAGGTATGCCAGCGACACTATCAGCACCTCGTCTTGTTGCTCGCCACGCGCCAGCCACTTGGTTATTCTGAAGATCAGCATAATGAATGCGGTGAGGCAAGAAAAGATCGCCAGTGCATTCAGCAGTATAGTGTGGTATCCTACGCCATTGTAGAATGGCAAGATGGGTGTGGAATAGATGCGGCGCCAGAAGGTGGACTGTGCGATAAAATAGGCGAACCAAACGCCGGTGGCCTGATACTGAATGAGTACAAACGTTGCCAGGCCTGCAGCCGAAGGAAGGATATACAACAACAGATACCTGCCTATGTTGCGCGGAATGTCTTTGCGGCTACCTGACAGTACTTCCATACATAGGAATGCAGGCACAAACAAAATGGCGGTAGCGCGTGTGAGGGAAAGCAGGAACAAACTGGTCACGATCAGCCACGTGCGCTGCGCACTGATACCATACAGGCAGACCGCGCCCAGAAGGAAGTAGATAGCCTCGGCATAGGGCACAAAGGCAAACATTACCGCAGGCATAGACACCCACAACATTTTGTGTTGTACATCGGGTTTGAACATGCCGGCAAGAATGCTGAGCCCTGCCGCAAAGAATACCATGTTAAGTATTGATATGGCGACACCGTTGAACCCGGTAAGTCTCCATATCGCGGGGAAGAGATAGAAAAAGCCGGAATTGCTCTGGCCAATGTTGCTGTAGGCGTACCCGCGACGTGCTATGTCTCTGTACCAGCCTGCATCCCACGATATAAGACTATCATGCGTAGGGTAGCTGCCAAAAATGCCTATTCGATACAATACTATCTGCAGGCAATAGAACCCAATGCCGTACAACATTACCAGCAGAAAGGTGTGAAGCAGTTCTTTTTTATCGAGCGGGGCAACTTTCGGCATATCTATCCTTGATGGAACAAATGTATCTAAAAGAACATAAACGTTATGGACGGTATGGCTGAAAAAGAAAGGGACTCCTGCGGGAGCCCCTTCTAAAAGAAGTCTGTATGTTATTATTTGTTCTTTCTAGCTATCGCTTTTTCGGCAGCTGCTACTATGTTCTCTTTAGTGAGGCCATATTTGTTCAGCAGTTGTTTAGGTGTGCCGCTCTCGCCAAATGTATCCATTACCGCTACATATTCGTGTGGCGCAGGACATGCACGCGAAGCCACATTGGCAATACTGTCGCCAAGGCCACCATTTATCTGGTGTTCTTCAGCCGTTACTATACAGCCGGTCTTGGTTATAGAAGCGATAACAGCAGCTTCGTCCAATGGCTTTATGGTGTGGATGTTGATCAGATCAACAGATATTCCTTTTTCAGCCAGTTCTTTGGCGGCTTCAACTGCCAGCCACACCAGATGGCCGCAAGCAAAGATGCTCACGTCTGTGCCCTCTGCCAGTACCTGTGCCTTGCCTATTTCAAAAACCTGGTCTTCAGCAGTGAAGTTTGGCCACTTCGGACGACCGAAACGCAGATATACCGGACCCTGGTGTTCTGCAACCGCCAAAGTAGCAGCTTTTGTCTGGTTGAAGTCGCACGGTACGATAACGGTCATACCCGGCAGCATTTTCATCATTCCTATGTCTTCGAGCACCTGATGGGTAGCGCCGTCTTCGCCCAGCGTAAGGCCGGCGTGCGAAGCGCATATCTTAACGTTTTTGTCGCTGTATGCCACCGACTGACGGATCTGGTCATACACACGGGAAGTAGAGAAGTTGGCAAATGTGGTGGTAAACGGTATTTTACCGCCAATGGTCATACCTGCAGCAACACCTATCATGTTGGCCTCGGCTATACCACACTGAATGAAACGGTCGGGAAATTCTTTGATGAACGCGTTGAGTTTTAACGATCCCGCAAGGTCGGCAGTGAGTGCCACTACATTCGGGTTGCGACGTCCGGCTTCCAGAATTCCTTCGCCAAAACCACCGCGGGTCTCTTTTTCATTGAGTATTTTTATATCCTGCAACATATCGAATAAAGAAGTGTTATGGGAGGCGGCGTACCCGTCTCCATGCGCAAAAGTAAGCCGAAGGAACGGTTAATAGGTAGTTCCGACTGATTGTATTTTTTGAATGTTGTATAAAGTGGGGAAAACCAATGTTACAACCCTATCTTTTCTTCCATGATGTAGTCGTTGCGGTCGGCGGCATTGCGCACTACCAGCTCGGCTACAAAGCCCGTGAGGAAGAACAGAGTACCTATCACCATTGTGGTGAGCGATATATAAAACGCGGGTTTGTTGGTAACACCCATATTTTCAGCAAACCTGATCTTGTCTATGATGAGCTGTGCCACCAGTACAAACCCTGTGAGGAACGTAATAGCCCCCAGCACTCCGAAGAAGTGCATGGGTTTTTTGCCGAACCGGCTGGTGAACTGGATAGTGAGCAGATCGAGAAAGCCGTTGATGAACCGTTCCCACCCAAACTTGGATGACCCATACTTACGGGCGCGGTGTTGTACCACTTTTTCGCCTATTTTCTTGAAGCCCGCCTGCTTGGCCAGTACCGGAATGAAGCGGTGCATTTCGCCATATACCTCTATACTCTTGATCACCTTGCGCTTATAAGCCTTCAGACCGCAGTTCATATCGTGCAGTTTGATGCCCGTAAGCCACCTGTTGACCCCGTTATAGAGTTTTGAAGGGAGGTTTTTGGTAATAGCATTATCGTAACGCACTTTTTTCCAGCCGCTCACCAGGTCGTAGCCGTCGCGCATTATCATATCATACAGTTCCGGTATCTCGTCGGGGCTGTCCTGCAGGTCAGCATCCATGGTTATCACCACATTGCCGGTTGCCGCCTTAAAGCCTACATACAATGCCGGACTTTTGCCATAATTGCGCTGGAAACGTATTCCTTTTACCGCCGCGAACTTTTGCGAAAGGGAATGCACCACCTCCCAGCTCCTGTCGGTACTGCCATCATCCACCATTATCACTTCGTGGGAGTAGTTGTTGGCGGCACATACCCTGTCTATCCACTCCACCAGTTCGGGGAGCGATTCTTCTTCGTTGTACAGCGGTATTACAATGGAAATATCAGGATACATTCGCGTGCTAAAATACGTGTTTTTAGTATAAATGATGCCCCTTTATGCAGTTTTAACGCTTTGAGCGTGAATGCCTGAAAGTAGTTCGCTGCTCCTTGTCCCGATCGTCTGCTCACTAAAACGGACAACGGTATTGCAAAACAGAAGATTTTATTAACTTTAAGCGCAAACCGTACCTCAGGTACGGGCCACTAAACAACAACTGCTGATGAAATACAGGAAATTTATATTGCGTGCAGCCGCGTTACTGTTGCTTACTATGCAATTGGCATCGTGCATCACAACGGTACATACCGATAACAAACGTCCACCGAAATACAAATATCAGAAAGCCGGCCGTGCGTGGTAGGTGGTCTTGCGCTGCCTTACTGCGTGGCACCACAGCCACGATGCGATCGCTATGGCACGACCTGCATTTTGGGTTTTACCGCCATTTCTTTCGTTTAGCGCAAAATTTTTGCTTAGATTTGAAACTTAATTTCTAAAAACTGCCCTGGTATGAAGTCATTATTACTCACCGCAGCCACTATGCTGGCACTGGCGGGCGGGACATTTGCACAGAATCTGCCGCCTGAGTTCAGGTGGGAAGTAGGTGCAAATGGTGGCTATAGTGTTATTACAAGGCCTGTTGGTCCGCCGGCTGTTTACAGCGGCACCTCTACCAATATAGTGAAGGATATCTCCATTCGTGCCAGCTACTATTTCAGCCCCAACTGGATGATCTCTCTTGACCTCGGCAACCGCCGCTGGGAAACTTTCGGTGAGTGGAAGCTCATGGACAAGTTCGGTAAAGCACTCAATCCGGTAAAGGTTCCTTTCCTCCTTGCCGATCACGCACTGAACCAAACGGTACAGATGAACTACGTGATCCCTTTCTATACACAGTTCCGCAATTTCAACCGTGCCAACCTCTACTTCGGTGCTCAGGTGGGCATGATACAGACCGTGAACGATGGTTCGCGCCAGTACAGCAAGTACGCGTCTGCCACTGATTCCGGTTATACTTATGTTTCCGGTTACAACTACGGTCCGGGCATGGGCTATTCACTGGGTCTGCAGTCAGGTTTCATTTACTACATCGTTCCACGCCTGGGTGTAACAGCCGAGCTGTGCCTGCGCTACGTGAACGTGAAGACAACTGACATGAATTACGCGGCTGTGAATTCGAGATACCACATCATGCATTTCCCGCAGACAGTGGGTATCCGCTACAGACTTTACTAATACCTCTTTGAATTATAAGATGAAGAATTCCCTCGGTTTATCCGGGGGATTTTTTTGTGCCGTCGTCCTGGTTCAAAAGCTTGAACTTGTCTTCGATGGAGACCGGGTCAATAGTGTTTGATGAAGGGCGAATTGTACGAGCCATACATTTATGTGGTATCTTAGTTAAGTGATATTGCTACGCGTTTTCAGTTTGATGATTGCATCCCTGGTCCTTTCCTTCACTTCTGTGGGCCAACGTACTGTGTTTGAATTGACCAAAATGAACGTTGTCTATGCACATATTGGTAATCGCATCACATTTGGTGTTGAGGGGGGGAGTTTTGATAGCGTTTTTGCAACGACTGATAACGGGAAAATTGACTCCGGGTACGGCGATGGGACCT
>JAEUVY010000108.1 GCA_016786565.1 Flavipsychrobacter sp. | reverse complement strand
CTTATGCTCAGAATAAGATAAAATACTATTTCAATCAGCCCGTAAACACATCTGTGTCAAAAGGGGTGAATGCGCAATACCTGAACAATTGTATGGGCGATACAGTGGTCGCATACATAAACCGTTCAAAATACACCCTGGACATCGCAGTCTATAATTACACTTCTACCTTTCCTGCCATTGCCACGGCAGTCAATAATGCGCACGCACGCGGGGTAAGGGTAAGGTGGATCTACGACAGCAGCTCTTCAAATACCGGTATCCCACTATTGAACGGAGCCATCAACCGCACTGCAAGCCCCGATGCCAGCGGATCCTACAACATCATGCACAACAAGTTCATGATCATAGACGCCAACTCATCCAACCCAAATGATGCGATTGTATGGACAGGCTCCAGCAACTGGAATGCGCAGCAGTTCAACACCGACTTCAACAATGCGGTTGTCATTCAGGATCAGGCGCTTGCCAAAGCATACCGAGCCCATTTCAATATGATGTGGGGCGATACTGGTATGGTACCCAACAAAACACTGGCAAAGTTCGGCCCCGACAAAACCGACCTCGGCAACCATATATTTACGATCGAAGGGAAAACCGTTGAGCTGTATTTCAGCCCGTCCGACGGCGTTAACAACAAGATCCTGGCAGCCCTCAACACTGCAAATACAGACCTGTATGTTGGCATGAGCACTTTCACCTACAATTCCGATGCAACCGCAATGGTCTCTAAAAAGACCTCAGGCGTTTACGTTGCCTGCATTGGCGACGGAGCCAACACATCTTCTTCCGTTTCATCGGCACTCACCTCCGGGCTTGGCAGTACTTTCATTCCTTACCCGGGGCCAAAACTCTATCACAACAAATTCATGATCGTTGATGCTTCAAACAAATGTTCCGATCCGTTGGTCCTCACCGGTTCACACAATTGGACAGTGAGTGCCGATACCAAAAATGACGAGAACACGCTAATTATCCACGATGATACCGCGGCGAATATCTATTACCAGTCATTTCATGCCAATTTCACATCAATGGGTGGGGCATTAACGGCTATCCCCGACTGTATAACTGAAGTGACCACGGTAACTTCCCGCACAGATGAATTCTGGGCATTCCCAACCCCTGCCATGGGGGAGATAGTACTCAATTACAACCTGACAGACGAAAAAACTATTTCCATCGAATTGTTTGATGTCATGGGCCATAAAACACACAAACCCATTATTCTCATAGAATCACAGGGAAGTCATCAACATACAATTCCCCTTCCCGGACCTGGTCTCTTTTTTGTAAAGGTAGCCACTCCTAATAGTTTAGTTTGCTTGAGAGTGCTTTCTGTAGAGTAGCTCAGAAGAGAAGTATTCTGCAAAAAGACAACAGCAACAGGAATAAATTATTCAGGTATTCGTTTGGTAATTGCTTTTAAAATGTAACGCAATCACTAACTTTGTTCGGTGCGGATGCTTGTCGCCATCATACTATCCCTGAGCTTGTTCATTCAATGCGTCTCTCACTTGGTTGTGTTGGGGCTGTTCAAGATAAACGAAGCCTACATTTCCCGAAATTTGTGTGTCAATAGAGCCCAACCACTGAAGCGATGCAACGGTAAATGTTACCTTAAAAAACAAATGGAAAGGATTGACCAGTCTGAGAACAGCAAGTCTGAGTTACCTACCATAAAAATTGAAAAGACGGAGGTCCTTTGCATCCTTCCGAAACACCTGAATATTTCATTCAGAACATTCCACCCAAAGAAAAACATTTGTTTCTTGTCAGATCATTGGGAACTACTTCCAGCACATACACTGGCTGTCTTTCATCCGCCGGCGTAGCCTGCCCTTGGTTGATTATTTGATTATACGTTGTTAGTCACTTTCTACTGAGCCTCTCTCCGAGATGTCTGATACTTCGTGCGTACCTATGTCCGATGAATTTGTGTCAAAACACGTCTCTCATAATCAACCACTTGCTGTAACCTGATATCCGCACGTTCATTTCTCCGACCTTCAATACCCGTCAAAGGAATATTGAACGGGACGTTCGAACGAAGATTTTGCAGCCCCTGTACCCGCGACCGATGTCGACAAAATCTCTGTATGGCAAATGCTTGTGCATTTCGTCATCTGATTGCATTGTCAATTCCCGTCTTGATGATCTTACGTACCAAAATATTATTGAAAGATTATCAGATAAATCCACGAAAACAAAAAAGATTCCTAAACACATATTTACCGGCCAACAATATAGACTCCGGCTGGCAACCTAAAAACAAACAACCACAAATGAAAAAGAAAATAATATTTTTTGTAGCAGCAGCAATTACATTTATCGGCTCCACTGGATACCATGGTGGTGCGGCCGGCGACGGAAGTATCAACCGGACTGGTGCAAAAGGTTCCACCGCAACCTGTGCAGGAGCCGGATGTCACACGGGTACATCTCCCGTTTGCACCGCACGAATATATGTAGATTCGGCAGGCGGTGTCCCGGTAACAAAATACACGCCAGGCAAGACCTATACCATACGTGCAATTGGGAAGCACTCAGGTAATGATGAATTTGGTTTCCAGTTAGCGGTAGTATCCGGTGCCGGAACTTCGCAGGTGCAGGCAGGATCATTTGGTACCTTTTTACCGGCAAACGTCTCAAAGGTTTCATTGTCCGGACTCGATCTCATTGAACACAACGATCATGTCTCAGCTGTCT
Organism: Flavipsychrobacter sp.; assembly: GCA_016786565.1. Lineage (GTDB taxonomy): Bacteria > Bacteroidota > Bacteroidia > Chitinophagales > Chitinophagaceae > Nemorincola. The sequence goes on along the minus strand of JAEUVY010000108.1, from coordinate 4,609 downwards.
CCGGCAGCGATTCCTTTGTCGTTGCAATCCCTTGGACAGCACCTCCAACCGCTGTTGGTAACATCACGGTATATCTTTCGGCCAATGCCGTAAACGGAAACCATTTGGCCGATGCTGCCGACGTGTCAGGATCCACCAATGTTGTACTAGCACCCAATTCCGGCACTACCGCTGTTGTAAACCCTACACAGCAAGTCAGCATACGTACATTCCCCAATCCATGTACAGACAAGCTCACTATACTATTCAGCCAATTTGCTCCACCAAACAGCATAAAGGTTTACAATACATTTGGAGCATGCGTATTTTCTTCCATTCAGCACCATGAAAACACCGGTGCGATATACGTAATTAATACTTCCGATTGGGCTGTTGGCTTATACTTGTTGAGCATCGAGAGTATTGGCATTAAATCAGAAACGACATTTATAAAACAATAGCCGAAGACCTTATAACAACCGGACTATACTTTCTCAACGAATGTTGGATGTCGATAGCTCACAGTATCCGAAAAGGGAATATTAGTCATTCAAAACATATCTTCAGGAATTAATCTCATTTCAACTATCATTAAAAGCAAAATTAAATGACAAAGCAAAATAACAGCATCTTAGCCCACAATTTGAAGACAATTATATCGGCAATGTCCATCGTAATATCAGCCGCGATCGGATACCTTCTGTTTAAAACGGCCCCCGAGGCTTTCGGCATCGCATCCACCTGCATTGCAGCTGTACTTACTATGGGAATGTCCTGTTCTATTTTCGTTCAAGCCAAAAGATTCTCTTCAGTGCCGGTACGCCAATCAACAACAAACACAGGGCACATAAACTGAATTAATTCTCTTTGATTTCTGTATGTGATAGAAAAAATGGCCACCTGCTGTCGCGTACTGATCTGTTGCGACAGCAGGTCCATTTAAACACAAAATATTTTAAAATCATTTTTATATGAGTAATTGGAAAAGAATCACCTTCTATCTGCTACTGCTCGCATCAGGAATTGCAGCACTGATTTTTGCAAACAGGCAACTCGGCACGATGAAGGCGAAAAGGCTCCCTGTTATTGGCGAAGAAAAAGCACACATCATTGCTCCATTTTCATTTGTCAACCAGGAAGGCAAAGTGATCACTAATGCCGATGTGGCCGGAAAAATTAATGTCGTGTCATACTTTTTTGCCACCTGCAAGGGCATATGCCCAGCCATGAACCGCAACCTACAGAAGGTATATAACGCCTGCAAGGGCGACAAAGAAATCATTTTCCTGTCTCATACTGTCGACCCAAAACGTGACACAGTAGCGGCACTGAACGCATATGGAAAATTGATGGAAGCAGACCCGGCGCAATGGATGTTTCTTACAGGGGACAAAAAGAAGCTCTACGACATGGCCAGATACAGTTACCTCATCAGCGCGGGCGACGACACGACAGGACTATCCATCGATGCCGACTTTATTCACGATCAGCAATTTACGTTGGTCGATGGCGCAGGTCGGATAAGAGGCTTTTACGATGGGCTCGACTCTGTCAAAGTGCGGCAATTGATTCTGGATATCAGAAAACTGAAAGATGAACAATAACCCTTGGCGCACCTATACATACAGCACTCCCCTGAAACCACGCGCCGCGTAGTAAGACTGTGCGCCATTGTGGTAGGTAAAAACTGTATCATATCGCCTGTCGCAGAACAATGCACCACCCAATCCGCGTATCTTATCCGGAGTCTGGATCCAGCTCGAAGTCTTCAGATCAAACTTGCCCTTGGTCTGCAGGAACCGGTATTGTTCTTCTGTCAGCATTTCTATGCCCATCTCTGCAGCCAGGCTCTTGGCATCGGTTTCAGGGCGGGCTTCTTTCCTGGCCTCCCATGCTGCACTATCAAAGCAACAGCTTCGCCTGCCTGCCGGGCTTTCGGCACTACAGTCCATAAAGATGTAAGCCCCCGTTTTGTCGTCTTTGCCCACCACATCGGGCTCACCTCCACTCGCTTCCATTTCATTTAATGACCAGAGTTTATCCGGTGCTTTTTTCAATCGGGCATGTACGTCTTCCCATAAGATACCAGTATGTCGCCCGATGTTTTTCTCAAAACGGTGTTTCAGTGTTCCTGTGAGTTCGGTAGCTTTTGCGGTGGTGAGTTTTGCGGCCATAGAGCCGAAATTACAACCTTTTATATTTCCGCCACACGTTTCAGATTCAATTTACTCACCATAAAACTCATCATTTCCACGAGTAAATAGGTGAATGTGCCTAACTTTAATTTCATTCTCCCAAAAAACTCCCACTCCCATGACAGACATCTCCTACGTACAGCAATTAAGAAAACCAACACCTGAAGATCCGTTAAGGATACTAATGAGCGCCTGCCTTGCCGGCACAGCATGTGGTTACGACAGCACTGCCAACGGCACCTATCCCAGTGCACTGAAACTGCTGGGCTACGATAATGTCAGTGTTGTGAGATTCTGCCCGGAAGACTATTCGTTTGGCACTCCCCGTGAGATGTGTGATATACACGGCGGCACCGGGATAGATGTGCTTGAAGGGCGCGCGCGGGTACTCACAGATTCTGGGATAGATTGGACCGACGGAATGATACGGGAATCCGAAAAAATGCTGGAGGTTGCGAAGAACGATGGTATCGAACTCGCTGTGTTAATGGATATAAGCGCCGCTTGCGGTAGCCAGGTGATCTATAGCGGAAATAGATTCGCGGAAAACAAGGTTTACCAGATCGGCGCAGGTGTTTGTGCTGCTCAACTCATCAAAAACGGGATCAAAGTCATCAGCCAACGCGACTACGCATCGTTAGAGCTTCTATATGCCAAAATAGATCCTTCACATGCCATAGATGCCACCAAAATTGACCATCATGAAACCGAGTGGTACAAAAGCTATTTTGGCACGTAGGTTCATTTACTTTCCACCTACTAAAGCAAAAGAGTTGAAATACTTTGCACCCATGGCATTTTCATCTTTTTCCTTGTAACAGAGTGTCTGGAGGATGTAAACCCTGCTGTTTACAATGTATATCCTAAGATTCATTACGGCTTTTTCTTCCACCATATCTACCTTCACACTCCTACCCGGATATCCTTTTAATGTGATCTTCTTTTCATCGGCCGTTTTATACCCTCTCTTTTTGACCATTCCCCTTATCGCGTTACTGAAGAACGAATCGATCAGTTCATCTTTGAAGTCCGAACTCACCATTCCCTCCGGATAGTCCGTATACATTAGCGCATAAGCCTCATTGTCGTCTTTATACTTTCCGGTTTCGTAGGTCACAGTATGCATCTTCATCGGGCCTATCTTCGTTTCTATGTCATTGTCTCCTTCTTCAGGCTGCTCAGGGAATAGTATGCTGAACTCCTTCTTACCAAATGTGACCCAATTATTGTTTTGAGCCTTCTCCTTCTTTACATATTCCGGTGCATCTACAGTAAAGGCGTTGAAGAACTTCTCAATCGACTGCGGATTGTCCTTACCTACTTCATATGCCGCCTCCAACAAATACAGTCTTTTCTGCACCAAAAATGTCCGCATGATCATGATATAGTTCCCTTCCGTTACATGTATCTTGCCCTCTCTACCCCTATATCCCTTCAGATAAATCTCCTTTTCATCCATCGTTTCGCCCGACATATTTTTCGCAGCGCCGGCAAGTGAACTATGAAGAAGATTATCAATATCGGCATCATCCATATCCGAATTCGTATTGGTATCGATCTGATCTACGTAACCCACCCCATATACCTCCGACTCGTTTTTATATTTACTACCGTCGTATAAGTAGAGTATCAGCTTTGCTGTTCCCTTCTCCCCGCTTACTTCCTGTTCAGTTTTTACGGGCTGCCTCGGAAACAATGCTTTAAATCCGCCTTCTTTGTTGTCAAATTTCACCCATTCAGCCGCCATAGCCGGCAGCGAAAAGAATAGCACTAATAGGATTGCGTGTAGTGTTTTGTGGATATTTCTCATAAAAATGGTGTTGATATTCAAAAGTAACGAAAAGGCAGGCGCTGCGATGAACTATCGTATACATTTGGAAAGGAAAACCTTCTGGCACCTCAAAAACGCTACCCGTTTTTCCCTCCAATGCTCTGCGATTAGTTTTTGCCATACAAGGCAATCCTCTTATCACACCTCCAAAACCGCACTATCATAGATCTTTCTTTTGCCCGTTTTTCTACCCCGTTGTAACTTGAATGATAGATGAAAAAAACAGAGCAAAGAGTCATGTATGAAAACATTATTTCACTTTTTCCCTGCGCAACAGGTGAGAAGAAGTGCGCAGGTTTTGGGAAGTAGTGGGAAGCAACTTGCGCACCCGCTTCCCACCTTTTTATTGATAATCAATGAATTAGTAACAAAGTGAGAAGAAGACAAAAAATTGAGCAAATGGAAAGCAGTAGAACAGTTTTGGCACAACAAAAAAAGCGGGGCGCTCTCCGCACCCCGCTTTCGCTCTCACCTTTCGTAGTCCCAACTAGAATATTCTCGAACCATTTCATTGAGGATTTGAAAAAACTTGTAGATGTTTTTCAGCTTCTATCAATAATTGATAGAAATTCAATGTGAGTATCTCAATAGAACCTCAATTTTA
>JAEUVY010000133.1 GCA_016786565.1 Flavipsychrobacter sp. | reverse complement strand
ACCGCGTGGCCAACCGTGCGTTTATGAACTACATGGAAAAACAGGAGGGCAGGGGTTACTAACCTCCCGCCCAAGCAGTAAGGTATACAAGGCTGCAGCCATTTGGTTGCAGCCTTTTTTTGCCTGTACCGGTTGCAACTGGTTTATGTATTATGATTTATAATAAAACTAATATCTTAATTAATTGTTGTAAAAAATGTATGTAATAGACTTGTTTTAGCGGTTAGTTTGGGTAAATTTGTGAATAAATTGTTATTGACAGATGCAATCACAGCACGAAGAAAAGTACCGCGAAATAATAGACAGGCTGGACCGCGGCATGAAATTCGGATTGTTTGAGAACGGCAACAAATGCTATTTTCAGGATGGTTTGCAGATAGCATATAGCGACCTCTGGCAGGCCATCAAGTTGCGCTTCAACAGTGCGGATGTGAGCAAAATGCCGCTTTCACAAATATGCCCCGATGCCTATGTGGGTGCGCATACCTACAAGTTCTCCCGCCATAACTGGAGGGGGTAGTTTGTGCCGGGAAGTTTAGGGACGCAACGATCACTTGTGCGCTATACCAATGATGTTTTGTGTAAAGATGCCATTTGGATTACCGGTCTCCACCATTTTCCAGAATTTAAGTCTCCAAACCATCATCTTCCACAGAATATATCGGATGCGGGGAACGATCCCGACAGGGATGGGGCCCGTTGGATAGCATTGGACACTGGAGAAGCCGGTGTTGAGCATCACTTGCCTTATTGAGCTCTCTGTATAGGCCATTTCGTGTGTGAAATCGCCGTAATAAATACTGGTGTAAAATAACCCTTGTCCGTTTGGTACCTGCATAAGGAAGCGCCCTCCGGATCTCAGGTTTTTGCATATCAAAGGTAGAATCACAAAAACTTCGTCGCGGGTAAAGTGCTCGATCACGTCTTTGGCAATAATGAAGTCATATTCGGTGGTGTTTTCCGAAAGGAATGTGATTAAGTCTGCATGGTGCAGATTGTTAATGCCCATACTCCGGCCTTTGTTTATCTGTTCTTCCGACACATCTACACCCGATGCGTTCTTGTAACCGGATTGTTGCATGTGGTACACAAGATTACCGTCTCCGCATCCGATATCAAGGATACGAGCGTTTTTATCGGACGGTAGGTGGCGGCCATAGTAGTGGTTCAGTGCGGGGCCGTAAGCGCTTATCCGTTCAATGGAGTTCTCGCCATAAAGGTTTTTGTTATGGTTGCTGATGTAGTTTTCATAAATGATCTTTTTGTACCTGTCCATCAGAGTGATTGTTTTATGTAATTAAGAATCAGTGATGCTCTTGCATCAAGTGAGTGGTCTTTGCAGGCACGTTTATATCCGGCTGTTCGAATATTTTCTCGTGCTGTACCATCGGAATGATATTTCCTGACTTTTTCTACCAGTTCTTCCGGACCGTCAAAGAACACCGCTTCTTCATCTTCTGTAAAATACTGAACCGATTCGTCATTTCTTTCATGAAGCATAAAACCACGCGCACCGGGTATGTGGAAAGTCCGGGAAGTGATGAGGTCGCCGGAGGAAGCACCGGATACTTTTTCGGACAAAATGCCGAGGTTGATAGAAGAGCACTGAATGGCTAACGCATACAGGTCGCCGACTATTGGTTTTCCCTGTATGGAAGACTGCAACGAAGGTGCGGTAGATTTATTCCATTGGTCGCCCCATACTTTCAGATTTAAAGATGGGATATTCTCTTTCAGAACAGATAACCAGTGCTCTTTTTTAGGAGACCATGTGCCAATAAACGAAGCATCACAGCCAAAGATGGCACGTTCTTCGGCTCCGGGCTCCAGCGGACGGTGAATTTCCGGATCAAAGCCATGGGGAACGAACACAGCGTTTTTAACTCCGTATTTCTCTTTCATGTCCCTGATGCCAAACGTCTTGGTCGTAAAGATGAGATCATATAGCGGTATCGAACGTGGAATGTTTTCTCCATGTACCGTCATACTGACATCGGGGTAAAAAAGCACGAGTTTACAGTTGTGTGCTTTTGCAAATTCTAAAGTGGAGGGTCTGACGAAAACACCTTTGTATACAAGCACTATCTGCGGCCTGAAAGTTGTAATAGTTTTCTTGATCGCATCATTGAAGCCGGTTTCCTGCATTGGCCTGATCGCACGCTCAAGTATTTTTGGTATTTTTTTTTCGGTCTTAAGGCTCACGAAATAGAATTCGTCAAGTACCTCTATGAGACATCCTGCACGGGATAGTGCCCTGAAAAGGCCGCCGGCATTACTTCCTCGCCATAATGGTCCTATCGCCAGTATTCTCATAAATATTTGGATGTTATTTTTATAACCAGTAGCATCAGATACGTGGATACAAGTGAAATCATAAGCTGCAGATCTGAACCAAGGCCAAAGAGAGCGTTGAACAAAAGATAACCGCGCCAGAGGCTACCGGTGAGGTTAAACGGGGACATGTTGAAACCGGATGCATTCCAAAATGCCGCCAGCAGCCCTCCAAAAAATATACCACCCAATATTACACCAATCCACCCAAAATCAAGATATAACTCTCCCGGGATGGTCATATTAACCGAGTTATTGGCTCGACCGGTTATTGGCGAGATTGTAGCGGCGCCAATTTCGAGTGCAAACCATGCTCCTAATTCAATATTGGGTTTGTCTGGCCATAGTGCCCTTGGTATGAGGGCTGCAAGGAGCGGAAAAGAAGCACGTCCGTTATAGTGTCCTTTCCTTTCTACAAGACGCACAATATTAGACAACTGCGCAATGTTCGAGCTCCTGTCCAGTGCGCCACCACGATCGTCATCTTTTACGCTTTGGTAAGTATAGCCGAGATCCGTCTGTTTATTTTTTGAGAAAGCGGAAATAAAATTTGAGCGGCTGCCCGAAAGCGCATTAAAGAAGAACGAGAAAAAAAAGCCGATAGCTACCAAGGGTAAAATACGGTAACTGAAGACATACTTTATGCTGCCCTTCCCAAGAAAGTATCCGCCAAAAAAGCTCACGACCGGCGTCATCAGGTCAGTTCGTAGGTAGGAAGTGAACAATGCAAGCGTTGTTTGTGACACCAAAAGGATAAGCGCGTAGTTTCTGTAGGAAACGTCATTCTCAACAACCCAAAGTCGCGCGAAGAACATGATCCCGATAAGATTGAGCAGTACCAGTACTTTCTGCAATCCTCCACTGATGAAAGACAGGTTGATCGCCTGACCACTCATGTTTAGGAATATAACAGAAATAACAAATATAAAGAGATACTTGACTGCTTTTTTGTTTTTCAGCACAATTGAGATGTCAGGAAAGCTCGTTTTTTCAAACAGGTGCAGACCAATAAACGCAAAGGTGTTTCCTATCGCCCATATTATTGTGCCGTCAACCATCCTTTCAGGAACAATATAGGCATAGATGAAGTAGTCCCTGATGCCAAATGTGTTGATCTTGTCAATGAACCTTAGGTTTGCAAATGAAATCAGAGCGACCCCGAAATAGAAAGCCATTTTAATGTGTATCCCACCGGTCCCTTGCTTCACAGACTGTACCAACTTTATTAAACAATGTACGATGAATATCACAGACATTGTTATGGCGTCGACAGTGCTTGACAGTACTATGTATATAAACAAGAAAAGTATATCTACTCCCACTAATTGCTCTTTTGATTTTTCTTTACGCCAGGCATTTACCAGGTAGCCATAGTTAATACCATCGTTATGATGTAAATGTTTACATCATAACTGATGCCATCAAAAATACTCATTAATATCAGTATCTCCGACAGTGGTAAAAATAATGCTATGACACTTTCGTTAGTTCAGGCTTCTGAAGTCTACCGGCACCAGCTTGCTCACGCCCGGCTCCTGCATGGTCACCCCGTAGATCACGTCCACAGCGGCCATTGTTTGCTTGTTGTGGGTAACGATGATGAACTGCGAGTTGTCTGAGAACTTGCGGATCATCTGCGTGAACTTGCCCACGTTGGCATCATCCAGCGGCGCGTCCACCTCATCGAGGATACAGAACGGAGCCGGCTTGATGAGGTAGATAGCAAACAGGAAGGCCGTAGAAGTGAGCGTCTTCTCTCCACCCGAAAGCTGGGTGAGGGTACTCGGCTTCTTGCCCTTGGGCTGTGCGTATATCTCTATGTTGCTGTCGGCAATATTGTCCGGGTCGGTGAGGCGCAGGTCACAATTGTCTTCGGCGGTGAAGAGCGCTTTAAATACCTGAACGAAGTTCTCGCGCACCATATCGAAGGTCTCGCGGAACTTGCTGTTGGCAGTATTTTCTACCTCTTCAATGGTAGAAAGCAGCGAGTCCTTGGCATTCACCAGGTCATTGCGTTGCTCTACAATAAAGTCGTTGCGCACCTTCATTTCGGTGTAGGCCTCTATAGCTGTCGGGTTGATCTCGCCCATATTGTCCAGGCGCTTCTTCATCTTTTCGGCATCTGCGGTCAGATCTTCTATCGACAGTTCGCCGGTGCGTGGCTGATCAAGAATATCGTCCAGCTTCACTTTGAATTCTATAGACAGACGTTCGCTCATGCCCGCCACCTGCAGCTTCATGGTGCCCAGCTTTTCCTTGATGTTGCTCAGCAGGGTCTCGGCATGTTCTTTCTCGCGGCGCTTCTGGTTCAGCGCGCTTTCCTGTGCGCTTATGTTGTTGCGCATCTCGTAGTAGGCGCGGTCTTTCTCGTTCAGTTCGCGCTCTTCTACTTCCTTACGCGACAGCAGTTCGTACAATTCATTGTCGCCGCTGTTCAGCAATTTGCCGGTCTCTTCCAGTTGAGTACTCACATAAGAGAGCTGCTCGGTGTTGGAAGTGATCTGATTCTTCAGATCATTCAGTTGGTTGGTGCGGAACTGCAGCTCCTGGCGCAGGTTGTCGAGCTTGCTTTGCTGACGGGCCACTGTCAGGTTCTGGTTGTTGTATTGTTGAGTAGCCTCATTGAACGACAGCTCCACCGTGCGGAATTCTTCTTCGGCACCGCGTATCTGGTCTTGCAGGCCTTGCAGTTCGGCAGTTATCGATTCCAGCGCATCGCGGGTGTCTTGTATGCTTTCGTGTGTGTCGTCCAGTTGTTCCTGCAGTTCGGCAATACGTTTCTCGCCGTTCTGGTTCAGGTGGTCGAAGTTCTCTATGCGGTGTGTGAGGTTCACTACATGGTTCTGCAGTGTGTTCACATCGCGGCGCGCCTGTTCTATCGCTTTGTCGTTCAGCTCCTGGTTGAAGCCGGTGATCAGCGTTTGTGTGTCGGCCACAAACTGCTTCAGTTCGGTAGTGGTCTGTGTGAGTTCTTCTATTTCTTTGGCCAGACGTTCCAGGTTCTTGGCACGGCCTATCTTGTTGCCTTCAAACAGGCCTACCGATCCGCCGCCCAGTGTGTACCTGCCGCGCACCATCTTTCCGCTTTTGCTCACCAGCACGTTTCCGTTCTGCAGCTCCACGCCCGATATGTCGGTGTCATCGGCAGTTACGTACACATGGCCCAGCAGTCGCTTGGCAAGCGATGCGTACTGCTCATCAACCGTCACCAGCTCCAGTGCGGGTATCGCGCCTGCCGGTGTTTCTGATGTTGCTGGTGTGTATTGGCTCAGGTGATCGAGGATGAAGAAGTTGGCCTTTCCTTTTTTATTGTTGTCCAGCAGCGATACGGCTTTTGCCGCTTCCTGCGGATTGGCAACTATGTAGTAGTTCAGGTAGTTGTCCAGTACGTTCTCCAGTGCGGTGCGGTATTCGTTCTTTACCACAAACACATCAGAGAGCAGCGGGGCGCTGTTGTCCCAGTCTTTGTTCTTCTTCAGGAACTTGATACTGTCCGGATATCCTTCCAGGCTTTCCACCAGCGACTTCAGCAGGTCGTGCTCGTTGCGGCGGCTGTCCAGCTTGCGGTTCTCCTCTACAAGGCGCGCGCGCAGACTTTCCATTTGTTCCTGACTGGCCAGTATCTTGGCCTTTATCTCTTCGTGTTTGTCAATAAGGTCCTGCAACTCATCCTGACGGTGGTGCAGTTTATCTTCAGTATCTGTTTTTTCAGTACCCAACTGGCTTATCTGCGAGCTGCGCTGCGCCATTTCGCTCTGCACCTGCTGTATGCCGCGCTGAATGTTCATCACCGACGTATCGGCAATGGCCACCTTCTTCTCGGCTTCAAACAAACCACGCTGGCGCTGCTGATACTCGTTGCGCATTTGTTCCAGTGCCTGCTTCTTCGCGTCAAAGGCTGCACGTTGTGTGTCCACAGCGGCACGCAGGGTGTCCAGTTCGCCCTTCACTTTTTCCATCGCTGTGGTTTCGTCGGCGATCTGTTTTTCAGAGAACGCTATAGACTCTTCCAGTTTCTGCGATTGACCATCGGCACCGGCAAGGAAGTCGCGCAGATTTTTATCGCGTTCCTGCAGGTGTTCCATTTTCTGCGCGGCCAGTTTCTTGTCGCTTTCCAGTTGGCGCACACGGCCCACCAGGTCGTTAAATCGTTTTTGCAGCCCGTTCAGTTCCTGTTCTTTTTCTATGAGCTTCACTTTCTGCTGCTCCACTGCTGCTTCTTCCGTTGCCACCATTGCCTCCAGCTGGGTGCGGCGATCGGTTTCGGCATCGTTCTGCTCGTTCAGTGTTTTGTATTGTTCGTTAAAGTGCTCCAGGCTTGCTTTTGCCAGCTCTATGCTCACTTCCTTATATTCATTCTTTACCTGGAAATAACGCTCGGCTTTCTTAGCCTGACTTTCCAGTGTACGCAGGTTATTGCCTATCTCAAACAGCAGGTCTTCTATCCTCGATATATCCTGCTCGGTTGCCTCCAGTTTTTGTTTTGCCTCCTTTTTGCGCGTCTTATATATAGATATACCTGCGGCCTGCTCCAGCATGCGGCGGCGGCTGCCGTCCTTGTCTTTAATGATGTCGTCCACCATGCCCAGCTCTATGATGGCATAAGAGTCGTTGGATACACCGGTGTCCAGAAACAGGTTGTGAATGTCTTTCAGGCGGCACGCCACATCGTTCAGGCGGTACTCGCTTTCGCCGTTCTTGTAGAACTTACGTGTGATGGTAACCGTAGTGAACTCGGTAGGCAACAGGTTGCGTGTGTTCTCAAACGTCAGCGACACTTCGGCCATACCCGATGCGCTGCGCGTGCGCGAACCATTGAAGATCAGATCTTCAAGGTTGTCCGAGCGGAGCGCCTTTATCTTATGCTCACCTATCACCCACCTGATGGCGTCTACGATGTTCGACTTGCCACAGCCGTTAGGACCCACGATCCCCGTTATGGGATTGTCCAGCACTACATGGGTTTTGTCGGCAAACGACTTGAACCCTTTTATTTCCAGCGACTTTAACTTCACGACACAAAAATTTAGGAGGGAAACAAAAGTACATAAATGACTGAATAGGTAATACCCCTATTTCCTTTGTATGAAATAAAGTGTTAATGTGATAAATCGTTTAAATGTATTTCATTACGAAGTGTGGTTATTTTAATGTGTTGTTGGTTGTTTTTTTCCCCACCTTTTTTTAAAAACCTGCGTCTATTAAAGCATACCCAAAAAAAATAACCTTATGAAAAAAAGTATCAGTTTATTCGTGTTGCTTGCCGTGATCGCATTATCAAAAACGGCATATTGTACAATTGTTGGTCAACTAAGCACCTGTCCCGGTTATACCTTGCTGGTGCACGATTCTACGGCAGCGGGCGTCTCTTCGGGAGGCTCGTGGACAAGTAGTAACCCATCTGTGGCGACAGTGATGCTTAGCTTCGGCCAGATCACTTCGGTTTCTCCGGGGACAACTATTATCACCTATACAGGGAGTTCTGGGGTGTCTACAGCAGTTTTTACCGTTAACCCCGCGCCTGCTCCAATTACATTTACTACGCTTCATGTATGCACCGGTTCGACAATTTCTCTGAGCCACCCAACGTCCGGAGGTGCATGGACGAGTGGCGGTGCCGGTGCAACGGTAACAAGTGGCGGAACAGTGACAGGAGTCACCGCCAATGCCACCGTAGGGATTTCATACACACTCAGTCCTGGTTGCCGTTCTTCGGTCGTTGTAACCGTCGATCCCGCAACTGCATTTGCCAGGATCGAAACCCAGGTATGCCCAAGCGGGACGGGGACATGGGTGGGCTACCCATCTGGTGGTACATGGTCAGTCAGCTCCCCGTCAGTGGCTACAATTGATCCGGCTACGGGTGTAATGACAGGTGTTTCTGTAGGTACATCAATGGTTACCTATCAGATCTCAAACGCATGCGGACTGGTAAGTGATACTGCCGTTGCGAAGATCTCGGGAACATTGGAACTTCCCGATTTTCACTATGCTATTTGGTCGACAGGTCCTGACATGCGTCCCGGCGAAACCATGTCATTGTCGGTACTGTCGCAGTATGCCGGTGGTACCTGGACAAGTAGTGCACCGTCTATCGCATCAGTGTCTGCTTATGCACCCTATACTATGTGGGGAAATGTTACAGCCCATTCAGTTGGGTCCGCAAATATTTCATATACACTTTCAAATGGCACCTGCCCCACGGTTTCACTGGTGAAGTCGATCGACGTTTCAAATGACTGTATTTCGGGCAAGGCAATATTCACTTCAGGAGATCCGGGTGTGGTGAAAGTATGGCTGATCAAGTACAACCCGGTTACCCACCTTCTCACAGCAGTCGATTCCGCGAAGATCGGAGGAATAAACCAGTTTACATTCGGCAATGTCGGTACCGATTCATTCAGAATAAAGGTCTCGTATGATAGTCTTGCAGCAGGAACCGGCGCACAACCCACTTATCATAATTCCTCATCTTACTGGAATTCCGCTTCTGTGATCTATCATACTTCAGGCGTGGACGATACCGGTAAGAATGTTGTAATGATGTATGGTGCTATCACCGCAGGTCCCGGATTCATTTCGGGCGATGTTACAACAGGTGCTAACAAGGGAACGGCCGATTACGTTCCGGCTTCAGGTGTGTTGGTATTTTGTGTTGACAATTCGACCGGTGCAATAATCCAGTCAGCATACACCAACGCGTCAGGTCATTATTCTTTCAGTGGACTGCCCGTTGACAAGACTTACAGGATATATCCGGAAGAGCTAAACTACCTCACAACACCCAATCCGGTCACACTTACGTCAGGAACTACTTCCATGACTGCTGCTCATTTCCAGAAGCACTCTGTTTCGCTGACGATCACTCCGTTGCTGTCTTATGCTGGTGATGTGATGTCGAAAATGGATATTAGTGTTTTCCCGGTACCTGCCGACAGGGTTATAAATATACAATGGCCGCAAGCTGCTTCGTCTTACGGGCACATCGAGATAGCAGACGTTTGGGGAAGGCGTGTTATCTCTAAGGCAACAGACGCAGCCAAAGGGACAGAGGCGGTTGATGTTTCTACGCTTAGCGCAGGAGTTTATTTTCTGACTTTCAGATCTGCGACGGTCAGTTACACAACTAAGGTAGAAGTACTATAGAAAGTGGAATTAAACAGGTGATCCGGGCATATTCGTGTGCCCGGATCATTTGCATTTTAGCAGCGACTTATTTGACTGTCGAAGATTGAAATATTCTGTGAACTGATCTTGCAGAGAACTACTTGCAACGCTGTATGGAATGTATGTGGTTAGTTCAATAGACTACCGTTAGTTCATGAAAATCAACCGAAGCAATTTTTCTGAGTACTGTTTTGTGCACGGTAGAGGCTTGTGAATGGAAACGATACGTAGATAGTTGTGCAAACTAACAGGGTAATTATTGCTTGTAGTACTTCAGCGCATCGGGTAGTACCTTTTTAATATTGTCTATACGTTGCTGGTCGCCGGGGTGAGTGCTCAGGAATACGGGTGGCTTGCTACCGCTGCTGTTTGCCGACATACGCTCCCAGAAGCCCACAGCCGCATTGGGGTTGTAGCCTGCCTGCGCCATAAAGTATAGCCCCATCTCATCTGCTTCCATTTCCTGATTGCGGGAGAAAGCCAGTATGCTCAGTGTGCTGCTTACACCATAGGCATTATTAAAAAGTTCCTGTGTTTCAGCCGGCTTGGAAGACAGCAGTGCCGACAATGCGAGTCCACCATACTGTGCCAGCAGTTGCTCGCTCATACGTTCGTTGCCATGTTTCAGCACGGCATGGGCTATTTCATGGCCCATTACCACAGCCAGGTCGGTATCGTTCAGCGTTAGTGGTATGATGCCCGTATATACTACGATCTTACCACCCGGCAGGCACCACGCATTCACCTCGCTGTTGTTCACCAAATTGAATTCCCAGGCATAGTTTTTTACCAGGTCGCCCTTGCCCTTGTCGTTCAGGTATTGTGTAGTGGCTGCAGTGAGGCGCTGGCCCACGCGGGCCACCATGTCTGCAGCGGGAGTTCCCGTCACCGCCGGATTGGCTGTCATGAAAGACGTGTATTGCTGACCCGATAATGAGAGGACGGTAGCATCATCTACAAGATTCAGTGTGTTGCGCCCGTTCGCATTCTTTTTGCAGGCCACAAACACAGAGAAAATTGCCGCAACCGACAATATGGAAAGATATACCACTGACTTTTTCATGATCAACAAATTAGTTTATTGCAAATTTCGTGAAAAATGATGACTCTGTTTGGTTTATGTGAGTGAGGGACCTTGTAGGTTTTCAAAATGTCCGTGGGCAATCGTCCACGTTTTTGAGTTTTCTATTTTCGACGCGCCTTGCCACTCATCACAAATACCAGTTCACCGCCACCCGTCAGTTCCTTGTGGGTAATATACGTGCGGTTCAGCGATCGCCCATTCAGCAGAACGTCCTGCACATAAACGTTTTTGTCTGATTGGTTTCTGGCAGTTATCGTCAATGTTTTGCCGTTCTCCATTTGCAACCTGGCTGTTTGTATTGCCGGGCTACCTACCTCGTATCTGTCGCTGCCGGGTGCCATAGGGTAGAAGCCCAGCGCGCTGAAGATGTACCATGCGCTCATCTGTCCGCAGTCGTCATTGCCGCTAAGGCCATCGGGCGCGGGGTGGTACATTTTCTGCATGATCAAGCGCACGCGCTCCTGCGTTTTCCATGCCGCGCCTGCATGGTTATACAGGTAGGCCACATGATGCGATGGTTCGTTGCCATGCACATAGTTGCCTATGATGCCCTCGCGTGTGATGTCTTCGGTATGGGCAAAGAAACTATCAGGTAGTTGCATGGTGAACAGAGAGTCGAGGTGAGCAACAAATCGTTTGTTGCCACCTATCATTCCCACCATTGTTTCGGGGGCGTGTGGCACATACAGGCTGTAATTCCAGGCGTTGCCTTCTATATAGCCGGCCTCGTCTGTGTTCAGTACATCAAAGTCTTTTTTGAATGTGCCGTTGCTCAGTCTGGGCCGCATAAATCCGGTAGAAGCGTCGAATACATTTTTGTAGTTATCAGCCCGTTTGCTGAAGGTGTTGTACACGTCTTCGTTGCCCATCTTCCTTGCCGCTTGTGCTATGCACCAGTCGTCATAGGCATATTCAAGTGTCTTCGATACTGAGGCCCCGCTTTTGTCTTCGGGCACATATCCCAGTCGGCGATAGTCGCCAATGCCTTCAAAGGGATCATGATCGGCAGTGGCTACACAGGCTTCCAGTGCCTTGGTGGCATCGCCCTTGTAGGTGTCTTTTACTATGGCATCGGCAATAGCCGACACGCTGTGATAGCCTATCATGCACCAGTTCTCGTTGGCACTATTGCTCCATACGGGCAGCATGTGGTGTACACTCTGGTCATAGTGCGCCAGCATAGAGCTTATCATGTCCGAATTTCGTGCAGGCTGCAGCAGGTTCAGCAGCGGATGCAGGGCGCGGTAGGTATCCCAAAGAGAAAATGTAGTGTAGTTGGTAAAGCCTTCAGCTCGGTGCACGTTCCTATCCAGCCCCATGTATTCGCCGTTCACATCCATGTACACGGTAGGGTTCACGTATGCATGGTACAAAGCGGTGTAGAAGTTTTCCATTACTTCTTTGCCGGCAGTTATCTGTGTCTTTGATAGTTCTTTCTCCCACTGTTCCTCGCCTGCTTTTCTTATTTGGTCAAACGTTTTTCCTGCCGCTTCTGCCAGCATATTCTGCAGCGCATTGGCCGTGCTCACCGGCGACAGTGCGAATTTCACTGTCAGTTGTTCATTGGCTGTTGTGCTGAAGTCGAAATGAGCCCTGACATGGGTGCCTGCCATTTCGGGGAAATTATGTTCCTGGTCAAATTTTCGCCAAAAACCCTTGTATACTTGTTTCTTGCTGTCGTTTCTGAAACCGTATGACCGCATCGGTTTAGAGAATATCATGGCAAAGTACACGGTGCGGGTGCGCCCCCAGCCGTTGGTTTGACGGTAGCCGGTAACCAGGGTGTCATTTTCCACCCTCATATAGGTCCACACATTTTTGTCGGGATAGTTATAGATGCCATATTCAGCATCAAGGATCAGGTGCGCATTGTCTGATGCCGGAAATGTATACCGATGTACGCCCACCCGCGTAGAGGTCGTCATTTCCGCCTTGATATTGTATCTGTCCAGCAGCACAGAATAGTAATCGGGCGATGCCGTTTCTGTAGCATGGCTGAACCCCGATCTGTAGCCCGATGTGGGTTGATCGGCCGTGCCGGGGTTTAGTTGCAGCGCGCCGGTGGTGGGCATTATCAGAAAGTCGCCCAGGTCTGAGTGGCCGGTGCCGCTGAAATGTGTATGCGCGAAGCCAACTATGGTTTTGTCGTTATACTGGTAGCCCGCGCAATACTTGTAAACGTCTTTATTGTACTTGCCGTTCACTTCATAGGGTAGGGTATCGGTCTCCGGACTCAGTTGCACTGCGCCGAAGGGCACAGTGGCCCCCGGGTAGGTATGTCCCATTTTGTTGGTGCCGGTAAGCGGGCGCACATAGTCGCAATAACGCTGCCCGAACGAAACCGGACCAAGCAATAACATTGTTATCAGTATTCTTATCATAGAAGCGCGGTGGCTGATTGTCGTCCGTAAATGTACTCATTGCCCTGTTACGCTGCCTCGCCCCAAAATGTGAATATCTTTCTTTGATCCGGCTTGGGTTTGGCTCAGTTATTGTGCCTTAGTAAACTACGGTGCTGAAAGTGGCGCAATTTACCCGCTCACACAGGCGCTCATTTTTTAGAAATGAGAGTTTTTGAAAACGTCAGTTTGCGGCAACTAAATGAAAGACAGTGAGTTGTGGTTGTTTTAGTTGTTCGCCCGGTGGGAGTTTTTTGGGAGTTTTTCTCTTGCATGGGTAGTTTTCTTATCAATGCCCTGTTGGGTGTTTTAAGAAACATTTATGCTAAAATGACAGCGTCAACTGCGCTATTATTAGGCAAAAACCTATGGTTTACATATATTTGCTCCCCGGTATGCAAATACGTTTTAGAAATTTATTATATTTGTTTGTGCTCAGTGTGCTTGTCGCGTCGTGCAACGGATTTGAAAAGATCCGCAAAAGCAGCGATGTAAACTACAAGCTTACCAAGGCCAACGAGTATTATGAAAAGAAAGACTACCAGCATGCCAATATGTTGTACAGGGAGCTGATGCCTATTATGAAAAGCACCCGCAACTACGAAGCTCTTTTCTATAAGTATGCCTACACATTCTACAATCTGAAGGATTATGTAGAGGCTTCTTACTACTTCAAGAACTTTGCCGAGTATTTCCCTACCAGCAAAGACGTGGAAGAGTGTGAGTACATGAGCGCGTATTGCCTGTACAAATACAGCCCCAAGTCTTCGCTCGATCAGACAAATACCATAAAGTCGCTTGAGGCGTTGAAGTCTTATGTGACCCGTCACCCCGAGTCAAAGCGTGTAGCGGAAGCGCAGAAGTGCATTGACGAACTGACCGGCAAAATGGAGATCAAGCAGGCCGATGCTGCCAAGCTCTACTATCACGTGGGCCAATACAAAGCGGCTACTGTTACTTACAGAAGCCTGATGCGCAACTATCCCGAGTCGACCAAAATGGACGAATACCTGTTCATGATCATGAAGGCGAATGTGAAGTATGCGAAGGCAAGTGTTGAGGCAAAGCAGGAAGAGCGCTACGCCAGTGCTCTCGGCGCATACAGGGAATTAAAAGATACTTATCCTCAGTCTCCCTTTTTACCGGAGGCCGAGAAATTATACACTGAAACAGATAATAACTTAAAAAAAATAAAGAATGAGCACAAATAGAAGGTCACTGACATCGGTGAATCCGCTGATCGAAACCCGCGATGTGATAGCTCTGAAAGAGAAAACAGGCAATCTGTATGAATCTATCGTGGTTGTGTCGCGCAGGGCAAACCAGATATCGGTAACGATGAAGGAAGAACTGCACCGCAAGCTCGACGAGTTTACCGTGCATGGCGACAACCTGGAAGAAGTGCATGAGAACAAAGAGCAGATCGAGATCTCTCGTATCTATGAGCGTATGGCAAATGCGCCTCTGCAGTCGTTTACCGAGTTCAACGACGATCAGGTTTACTACAGGAAGAAGTAATTCTTTTCCCGGTTTTAGCCGGATGTAAATATTATAGAGAAGTTGTATCCTTTTGGGTGCGACTTCTCTTTTGTTTTTGCACGTTCCGCCTGCATAGATAATTATGATCGGCTGATGCCGTGGCGGATTGTGTTTTTAGTGGTGGTTCATGTAATTTGCAGGTAAGATGAGTTCAGTAAAAGAGCAGGGGCAGATAGTGGTGCAGGGTGCGCGTGTGCACAACCTCAAGAACATTGATGTAAGCATTCCGAAGAACAAGCTGGTGGTGATAACCGGTATCAGTGGCAGTGGCAAATCGTCGCTGGCGTTCGATACCATTTTTGCCGAAGGTCAGCGACGCTATATGGAAAGCTTCGCCGCCTATGCGCGTCAATTTGTTGGCGACCTTGATCGCCCCGATGTGGACAAGATCACCGGACTGTCGCCCGTTATCTCTATTGAACAAAAGACCACCAACAGGAATCCCCGCTCCACAGTTGGCACGGTAACAGAGGTGTATGACTTCATGCGTTTGTTGTTTGCAAGAATAGCAGATGCCTATTCTTACAACACCGGCAAACAAATGGTGAAGTTTAGCGAGGAGGAGATAGTGGCGCACATTCAGCAGAATTTCAGTGGTCGCAAGATCATGTTGCTGGCGCCTATAGTGCGTGGACGCAAGGGCCACTACCGCGAACTGTTTGAACAATTGCGCCGGCAGGGTTATGTGAAGGTGCGCATCGACGGGGTAGTCCTGGACCTGAAGGAAAAGATGCAGGTGGACCGCTACAAGATACACGACATAGAGTTGGTGGTGGACAGGGTGATCGTACAGGCGGAAAGCAACAGCCGCATGAGCCAGAGCATTCAGCAGTGTTTGCAGATGGGCAAGGGGCTGATGTTTGTGGCCGATGTAGAGAAAGACAAAGTGCATCAGTACAGCAAGCAATTGATGTGTGTGGATAGCGGCATCTCCTATGAGGAGCCATCGCCCAATACTTTCTCCTTCAACTCGCCCTATGGTGCCTGCCCGCGCTGCAAGGGGCTGGGCAAGGTGTATGGTGTGAACATGCAGGCGGTATTGCCTGACATGAACAAAAGTATCACCGAGGGGGCTATTGCTCCGTTGGGTCTGGAGCGCGACACATGGTCGTTTCAGATGGCTACCACACTGGCAAAGAAGAACAAGATACCGCTGGATAAACCAATAAAAGATATACCACAGAAGCAACTGAACCTGTTGTTGTATGGCAATAAAGAGGGTGTCATCACCTATGCTGCCGATGACGCCGGTGCCTATGTGGAGAAAGTAGTGCAGCACAATTATGAGGGTATTGTGAACATGGTGCTGCGTTGGTTCAGCGAGACCACGTCTGAGGGCGTGCGCACATGGGCCGAGAGCTTTATGGAGCTGAACGTATGCCCCGAATGTAATGGTGCCCGTCTGAAAAAGGAGAGCCTTTTCTTCAGGGTAGATGATAAGAACATTGCAGAACTATCCGACCTGTCGTTGCAGGAGCTTATGGATTGGTTTGTGGATATAGAGGACAGGCTCAGCAATAAACAACGGGTCATAGCAAAAGACATACTCAAAGAGATACGCGACCGACTGCACTTCCTGCTGGATGTGGGTTTGCACTATCTCACAATGGATCGCGGCACCCGCACGCTTAGTGGCGGTGAGTCGCAACGCATCAGGCTGGCTACACAGATAGGGTCACAGCTTACGGGTATCACCTATATCCTTGATGAACCCAGTATCGGCTTGCATCAGCGCGATAACCAAAAGCTGATAAAGGCACTCAAGAACCTGCGCGATGGGGGTAACTCTGTGCTGGTAGTAGAGCACGATAAAGACATTATGCTGGCGTCAGATCATCTCATTGATATTGGTCCGGCTGCAGGTTACCATGGTGGTCGTATAGTGAGTGCCGGCACACCTGCCGAAATATTGAAGCAGAATACTACTACTGCCCGTTATCTGAATCACAGCCTGAAAATAGAGGTGCCTGCAGAGCGCAGAAAAGGTAACGGCCATAAGCTTAGTATAGAAGGTGCTTCCGGTAATAACCTGAAGAATGTAACCATAAAACTGCCTTTGGGTACGTTCATTTGTGTGAGTGGTGTTTCCGGCAGCGGCAAGAGTACGCTCATCAACGAAACGTTGTACCCCATACTGGCCAAACACTGTTACCCCACCTTCAAGCAGCAGCCCATGCCTTACAAAAAGATATCGGGACTGGAGCATATTGATAAGGTGATAGAAATAGATCAGAGCCCCATTGGGCGCACACCGCGCAGCAATCCGGCCACCTACTGCGGCTTCTTTAACGAGATAAGGCAATTGTTTGCGCAGGTGCCCGAGGCCAAGATACGTGGCTACAATGCCGGTCGCTTCTCGTTCAATGTGAAGGGGGGGCGATGCGAAGAGTGCCAGGGTGGTGGCATGCGCACCATAGAAATGAACTTCCTGCCCGACGTATACGTGCTGTGCGAAAAATGCAATGGTCGTCGTTACAACAGGGAAACGCTCGAGATCCGCTACAAAGGCAAGTCCATATCAGACGTGCTGAACATGACGGTTGATGATGCGGTAGAGTTCTTTGTGAATGTGTCTTTCCTGCACCGCAAGATCAAAACGCTGCAGGATGTGGGGCTGGGCTATGTGACACTGGGCCAGAGTGCAGTGACACTGAGCGGTGGCGAGGCGCAACGTGTGAAGCTGGCGACAGAACTATCCAAGCGCGACACCGGGCAGACCATCTACATACTTGATGAGCCCACAACCGGTTTGCACTTTGAGGATATCAGGCACTTACTTGCTGTACTCAATAGGTTAGTGGACAGGGGTAATACCGTACTCGTCATAGAACACAACCTCGATGTTGTGAAAGTAGCGGACTACGTTATAGACATGGGCCCCGAGGGCGGTAATGGTGGTGGCCGCCTTGTAGGTGCCGGCACTCCCGAGGCGATCGCAGCCATCAAAGAAAGCCACACCGGCAGGTTCCTGATAGAGGAGTTGAAGTAGGGGTATCGGGTGCATCAAATTGATGTGCTCTTTGTCAGCGCCTCATTTTCTTTTGAGGGTCACGACTTGTCATGAATACGCTATACACAACGATAGTGGTATCCCATACTTCATATACAACCACATATGGGAATCCGTTTACGAGGCCCTGCCGGATATTGCCGCTATAGTAGGAATGCGTATTCGGATTTTGGGTGAGGAGATCGTAAAAGTTGTCGAGTGCGGCAAGGAAGTTGTGACCTAAGCCGGCCTGCTGTTGTTCGTACCAGTCAAATGCTTCAATAGTTTCAATGGCGGCAAGAGATCTTATCTCAAGTCTATATTTCATCGGGGCGGTCTTTACCTGTAGCCATTTTTTTGACTTCCTCCCAGGAATAAGATCTGCCGTCTCCCCTTAAGTATTTAGCCCGTTCCTCTTCAATCAGATGTTTCCTTCTGTCAGATACGCTTTCAGAGTCGTTGTATTCTTTTTCAATCAGATGTTTCCTTCTGTCAGATACGCTTTCAGAGTCGTTGTATTCTTTTACAAGTGCGTATATCATTTTCAGCAACTTTTCATCGCTTTGGTCTATCTCTTCATGGAGTAGTGTTCTGATCTCTGGCGTATTCATTGCAGCAGTATTGTACCCAAATTTAAGAATTTCTGAGGGTCTAAACAGTCAGAGTACAAACAAAAAGCCCGGTTTTGGTACGCCGGGCTTTTGCAGTATCGAAATGTAATGTTGGATCAACTTACTAATGTGCCTACCTTTTTACCGGTAACAACGTTCATCAGGTTGCCGTGTTTGTTCATGTCAAACACTATGATAGGCAGGTTGTTTTCCTGACAAAGGGTGAAGGCGGTCATGTCCATAACTTTCAGGTTGCGGCTGATCACCTCAGAGAACGACAGCGTTTCAAAACGTGTGGCGGTAGCGTCTTTTTCAGGGTCGGCGGTGTAGATGCCATCAACTCGAGTACCCTTCAGTATCACGTCTGCGTTGATCTCTATTGCACGCAGCGAGCCTGCTGTGTCGGTAGTGAAGTATGGATTGCCTGTGCCCGCACCGAAGATGACCACACGACCTTTTTCAAGGTGGCGGATAGCCTTGCGGCGGATGTATGGCTCTGCAACCTGCTCCATCTTAATGGCGCTCTGCAGGCGGGTATTCACACCTGCTTTCTCCAGCGCGGCCTGTAGTGCCATACCGTTGATGCAGGTAGCAAGCATACCCATGTAGTCGCCTTGTGCGCGTTCTATGCCGGTTTCCGCTTCATTCATGCCGCGGTAGATGTTGCCACCACCTATAACGATGGCTACCTGAACACCTACTTCAACGATGGACTTGATCTCAAGTGCATATTGTTCCAGCATCATCGGAGAGATGCCGTAGTTGCGGTCGCCCATGAGGGACTCGCCGGATAATTTCAGCAGGATTCGGCTGTACTTTGGTAACATTATGTATCAGTAGTTATTATTGACTAAACAAAGGACTCAGTTGTTTCTGTTAGTGACAGGGTAAACAGCACTACTGTACAAACGGTATCTTAACGACTTTCGCCTTGATGCCTTTGTCGCGGATCATTACGAACACTTCTGAACCCTCGGCAGCATGAGCTGTAGCAACATAAGCCAGACCAATTGCCTTGCCCAATGTTGGTGACTGAGTGCCTGAAGTGATAACGCCGATCTCCTGACCTGCTTCGTTCTGAAGGGTGTAGCCATGGCGCGGAATACCTTTGTCCACCATTTCCAGACCTACCAGCTTGCGGCTTGTACCTTCGTTCTTCTGTTTTTCGAAGATGGCACGTGAAGTGAAGTCTTTAGTGAATTTGGTGATCCAACCCAGTCCAGCTTCCATAGGGCTGGTTGTGTCGTCTATATCATTGCCGTAGAGGCAGAAACCTTTTTCCAGACGCAGTGTATCGCGGGCAGCAAGGCCTATCGGCTTCAGTCCGTTTGGAGTACCAACGCGGAAGATAGCTTCCCAAATTTTTTCTGCATTGTCGTTGATGTCTTCAAAGTAGATCTCAACGCCACCTGCGCCTGTGTAGCCGGTTGCACTTACAAGTACATTCTCAACACCCGCGAAAACACCCTTTGTAAAGGTGTAGTATTTCAGATTGGTGATGTCCATATCGGTAAGTTGCTGCATGTATTCAGTAGCCTTAGGACCCTGAACAGCCAACAGCGCTGTTTTTTCAGAGATGTTGTGCATCTCAACACCTTTAGTGTTGTGGCTGCTGATCCAGTTCCAGTCTTTTTCTATGTTAGAGGCATTCACCACCAGCATGTATACTTTGTTGGCCTCAACGCAGTATACCAGCAGGTCATCTACGATACCGCCTTCGTTGTTGGGCAGGCAAGAGTATTGAGCCTTTCCGTCGGTAAGTTTTGAAGCGTCGTTTGAGGTAACACGCTGAATAAGTTCCAGGGCGTCAGGGCCTTTGAGAATGAATTCACCCATGTGGCTTACGTCGAACACACCGGCATTGTTGCGCACGCAGTGGTGCTCTTCGTTGATGCCTGAATAAGAGATAGGCATGTTGTAACCGGCGAATGGTGCCATCTTGGCGCCCAGCGCAATGTGTTTGTCTGTAAACGGAGTGTTCTTCATATTGTCAGTTTGTATGGGGTGCAAAAATAGCTTTTTAACTTGTAACCTTTAGTATGGTTTTGCAAAACGGGTGCGAAATCGGGAAGCCACCGGGTTATTCGTCGTGGTGCTACACCCAGCCATTCTTTTTGTACTGTTCGTAGCCCACTTTCATGGCAGCTTTTATTTCTTTCAGTGTGTTGGTGTCAATTTTCTTAATATGAAAGCACGATTTGCCTTTCAGGTGCCGGAGCAGGCCGGGGGCAATGAGGGGTGTCACCTCTGGTGGGTTGGTATAGATGGGCATGAAATAGAAGCCCACATAGTTGCTCTGCAAGATGAGGCCTACAAATGCAAACTCATCGCGGGTTTTGCCCTGTGCAAAGACTGTTTTCTGCGCCCACAGGTCATACTTACCCTCTATTTCAATGTGTGGTTTCAGCACGCCTTTTTCATAGGGTTTTACCACTGCTTTCAGCGCGTTGAAGATATCCAACAGTTCTGTTTGCGTCAGCTTTGCCATAGACCCGATTTTTTAATAAAATGCCAATACTGCGCTAATTTAGCACCAAAACCGGCTTGGTATGCCTTTATGGCATTATCTTTATTCTGGTTTATAATTTGCTACCATTACCAAAAAAATAAGACAACCGATGAATCAGAACGAATTCCGCAAATATGCCATAAAGCATCATGGCATCAGCAGTCTCACTGTAGATAGCTATACTTCTTCCCTTAAAATGCCCGTGGGTCTCACTCCATACATCATAGAAGAGCGCCCGATGAATGTTGCCTCTATGGACGTTTTCTCGCGCCTGATGATGGATCGCATCATATTCCTGGGCGAGGGCATCAACGACTATGTGGCCAACATCGTTACCGCTCAGTTGTTGTTTCTGGAAAGCACCGACCGCAACCGCGATATACAGATGTACCTGAACAGCCCGGGTGGTAGTGTGTATGCCGGTCTGGGTATATACGACACAATGCAGATCATCAATCCGGATGTTTCTACTATATGTACGGGTATTGCCGCGTCTATGGCAGCGGTGCTGATGTGTGCCGGCAGCAAGGGCAAACGTACCGCGCTGAAACACAGCCGCATCATGATACACCAGCCGCTGGGTGGTGCCGAAGGTCAGGCAAGCGATATCGAGATCACGGCCCGCGAGATAGGCAAGCTGAAAAAGGAGCTTTACGAGATCATCTCGCAGCACTCAGGCCAGAAAATGTCTAAAGTGGAAAAAGACAGCGACCGCGATTACTGGATGACAGCAGCCGAAGCCAAGGAGTATGGTATGGTGGACGAAGTGCTGGACCGCAATCCGCGCAAAGCCGAGCTATAATGCTGACAATGAATGTTAAATCTGCGCAAAACCCGGTGAAAACCGGGTTTTGCCTTTGTTAAAGGCGCCGCTGAGGCCAAATAGTTGTAAACTATTCGGCAAGTATGGTTACTTTTGCTGCACAATAATCAACAACCAGTACATGTTTAATTTAGTCTTATTCGGCCCTCCGGGAAGTGGTAAAGGCACACAATCTGAAAATATAGTTACGTCATACCAGTTGCAGCACAT
Source organism: Flavipsychrobacter sp. (assembly GCA_016786565.1). Lineage (GTDB taxonomy): Bacteria > Bacteroidota > Bacteroidia > Chitinophagales > Chitinophagaceae > Nemorincola. Next base: position 10,391 of record JAEUVY010000133.1, on the reverse strand, counting down.
CTCAACCGGCGACCTCCTGCGCGATGAAGTGAGCAGGCAGACGCCATTGGGCACTGAAGCGAAGAAATACATGGATCAGGGCATGCTGGTGCCCGATGAAGTGGTGATAGGTATGATCAGCAGTAAGATAGATGCCATGCCTGATGCCCGTGGATTTGTGTTCGACGGTTTTCCGCGTACACGCACCCAGGCTGAGGCGCTGGATAAATTGCTGGAATTCAAGAATACAAAGATACATCTGGTGCTGGCGCTTGAAGTGCCTGAGGCAGATCTGATAGCCCGTCTGGTGAACAGGGGCCTTACATCGGGTCGCAGCGACGATAACGAAGCGGTGATCACCTCACGCATCAAAGAATACCATGCCAAAACAGAACCCGTGGCCCGTTATTACAACGAGCAAGGTAAACTGGAGCGCGTGGCCGGACATAATTCAATACCAGACACTTTTAAAGTACTTGCCAAGCACATCAACAAGTATCTGTTACCCGTAGCATAGTGGAAAAAGGAAATTTCGTTGATCATATCCGCATATTCTGCCGATCCGGCAAGGGTGGGGCGGGAAGCGTGCATTTTGAACGCAACAAGATGGATGCCAAAGCCGGACCCGATGGGGGAAATGGCGGCCGCGGTGGCCATATAAAGTTGCGTGGCAACGCACAGCTGTGGACGCTGCTGCACATGCGTTATTACAAGAACGTGCTGGCTCAGGACGGTGTTAATGGTTATAAGAACAACAGTACCGGTGCCGATGGTGACGATATAGTGCTGGAGGTGCCGCTGGGCACGGTGGCCAAAGACCTGGAGACCGGTGAGCAGGAGGTGGAGATACTTGAAGATGGCCAGGAGGTGATATGGATTCGCGGCGGACGCGGCGGATTGGGTAATGCCAACTTCGCGACGCCAACTAACCAGACACCCGACTATGCGCAGCCCGGTGAAATGGGCAGCGAAGGCTGGAAGGTACTGGAGTTGAAGATACTTGCCGACGTAGGTCTGGTAGGTTTCCCGAATGCGGGAAAATCTACACTGCTGTCGGTGCTGAGTGCTGCCAAACCTAAGATAGCCGATTACGCATTTACTACACTTACACCCCAACTGGGCATTGTATCCTACCGCGACAGCAAGTCGTTCTGTATGGCCGATCTGCCGGGTATCATTGAGGGCGCTGCCGAAGGCAAGGGGCTGGGACACCGCTTCCTGCGCCACATAGAGCGCAACTCGGTGCTGCTGCTGCTAATACCTGCCGATAGTAACGACCATCGCAAGGAGTATGAGATACTGATGAACGAGCTGCATGAGTACAATCCGGAACTGCTGGATAAGAAAATAGTGCTGGCCGTGAGCAAGAGCGAGATGCTGGACGATGAGCTGAAGGCTGAAATAGCCGCTACGCTCCCCGCCGATGTGCCTCTTGTATTTGTATCTGCCATAGCCAATCAGGGCCTGGTGCAACTGAAAGACGAGTTGTGGCGCGCGCTTACTGCCAAACAGGAATCATAGTTCTGCACCCGCGGAAAACAATTAGTGTGTGAAACAGATAACACCTGCACAGCTGAAGGAATGGATGGAACAAAACCACGATTTTGTGCTGGTAGACGTGCGTGAAGATTTTGAACGCGAGTTATTCAACATTGGTGGGTTGCATGTTCCTATGAGTGAGCTGGCAGCACGATACAGGGAAATTCCTGCTGATAAGGACGTTGTGCTCTACTGCGAAAAGGGCATCAGAAGTGTGATCGCCATTCAGCGGTTGGAAGGTGCAGGCCTGCACAATCTCATTAATCTGACCGGTGGTATGAAACACTGGAAAGAGACTGTCTGAACCTCCCGTACTATTGGCATTTATCTCCGCCATCAAAGACAATGGAGATGTCCTTTCCTGATCTTATTACGTTGTACAGCCCAAGATTGATATTGGTGTAGGCGGATACGTTGCGACCCTTTATTTGGGCAGGTTTCATTGACGGGTATTTGCTCATGAGTTCACTGATGCGGGCTGAAAGTTCTTCTCTTTGCAGGATGCGCGGTCTGCCATCGGCCAAGCCTTTTACCGGGCCTAATTGATAGAATACAATGTTCCCGGTTTTGTCTGCAATAATGTTTCTGATGTCTATTCTTAGCGACTGAAGCGATGCGTCAATTCGAAAATAAGATCGCAGCATTTCTTCCATACCGGTAAACAAATGATCCTTCAATGTCTTTTGCCCGGTGCCCACTGCGGCAGGTTTCTCTACTTCATCGTATTCGTAGATCTTATCGCCGTTTATCGTCCCAGGATACCCTGAACGGTCGTTTACAACCAAGGTCCTGCCGTTTGTTATGGGATCAGACAGACAGATGGAGTCCGGTTTTGTTTTGCCCGGAACTGCTTTGCAGTCTGTTCGGGAGAATAAGCCATTAGCTTCCTGAAATTGCTGCCCTGTAGCCGGCAATGATAATACTGCTGTTACAGCGATAGACGACAATACATGGCGGAGGCGCAACGGCATAGAAGAAAGGTTTGCTACATAAATATAAGAAAATTTCTCTTATTCAGGATATACCATGCCATCGTAGCTGAACACCAGGTTGTTGCCTACTTTCTCTATGCGGATGTGGTGAAAGTCGGTTCCGGCATAGGCCATAACCGGTTTGCCATCTACTGTAGCGGGTTTTATGGGAGGCAGCTCTGTCATAAACTGGTTAAGTGCCACAGTAAGCTCGGGAAAGGTGAGCGGTTTGAAGCGGTTCTCGGCAGTGACACCCCGCATACCGAAGAATTCATAGAAGATCACCTTGCCGCGTTCGTCTACAATAATGTTGCGCAGGTTGAGGCGGGCAGAAGCACCGTATTCGTAGAACTTAGTCATCATCAGGATGCCTTTCATCCTGTTCAGTAGGTACTCGTGTTGCGACTCGTTGCTCTCACTGAAGATGACAGGCGTACTCACTTCGTCATACTCATATACTTTGCGCCCGTTGATGTAGGACGGGAAGGTAGTGTCCTCGCGTGCCTCAAACTGTTCGGCGCCGGTGGCGGGGTCCACAACAGATACCGTATCTACTACCACCTTGCCGGGCCGGTAGCGAAGGTCGCCACGCATGAAGAACCCACCGCCGGCCACAAAAGCCTGAGCATGAACGGTGACGGAAAGAGCAAGAACTGCAGCAGAGACGATGGTTTTTTTCATTTGGGTAAATGGTATTGGGTGACTATGTACAGCCCGAAAAATACAAAAAAGGAAACAAGAAAATGTGTGAATCAGTCCCGTGCTTAATCGTAATAAGCTTTACGGAAGATGAAGTGATTCTTTACTTTGAAAGTGAATCTGCTGAGACGAACCTTTACGAACACGGGAATCGGTATCTCATTTTTTGTCGCGGGCTTGAGTTTCATTGCTTTTGCGGTTTCGTCCAGAATCTGAGAGACCGACTCTTTCTGTACTTCTGAAACCATCATGCGAGGACGGTCATCCGAATCGGCACTTAATCCGTTAAAAATGTAGAAGAGGATCTCGCCTTTTTCGTTCACAAGGTATTGCGGATTGTGAACGATATAGCTACCATCAGGGAAATGTCGGAGGACCTCTTCAACGTTTTCGGTGAGTTTGCTCTCCAGTTGGCGCATACTTTCCTCCGGCAGCACTATTGTTGAGTCCTCGTCAGGGCGGTAAACGCACCGTCCATTCAGGAAGATCGGCTCGGGGCCGGTAATTCGTATCTGGTCCGGCTCGGGGTGGTGCGGACTAAGATCAATTATCGTATCGGTGCGCGGTTTCGACATTCCGATCATGTTGCCACGAACAGTAATGGTGCTGCCTATGTCATTAATGCTCTGCGCAATTGCTTCGTTAGTATAGAAAGGTATTACATGGACCGCGAGCAACATGACAACCACAGGCAACCACACAGTGCTGCATTTTGTGACACTCTTATTTTTTATCCTAGTGTACACAGATGTGATCAATTGTTGGCCTTCACATATTCGGTAACGTGGTTCCTTACCGTAAACTTGTAGTCATGCAGATAAAGGTCTGAAAGTACTGCCACCGGCTTTCCGTTCAGCTTCGCAGGATTCATGTTTACTAAACGGCAGTTGCCGGCGATCTCTTTGCCTGTGGCTTGTTTCTGCAGGTCACTTAGTGGCAGGTCTTTGCCCTTATCATCTCGGGCGCTCAGGTGGCTGTACTCAAAGTAAACCACTTTCCCCTGGTCGTCGATAACAAACGAGGACGCATATACCCGGTAGGTGGCATCGGGGAAGGAATTGAAGAACTTGGCAAGGTTAGTGATCAACTGTTCTTCGAGACTGAATTTATTGTCTTTTCTGGAGGGCATTGATGTCACATATTCAAATTCATAGATCTTCTTACCATTGATCAGCAAGGGGCGAGGGCCTTTTACGCGTACCTGCATGATCTCTTCATTCGTAATAGGATCTACTACTACAATAGTGTCTCTTTCGGAAGCGGATAGTATGATCTTGTTGCCGTTGTAGGTGACCACATTGCCTTCTCTTTTGAAATCTTGTGCGAGTGCCGATGTACTTACCGACATAATAATGACAGCGGCTAATGAGCCTGAGAAGCACTTGATCTTACTTGCAGTTTGGGTAAACATAAAGTGTGATTGAAAGATGAGATAAATAAAATTGGTGAGATCGTTTCGTTACGGAAAAGACCTGATCACGATAGGCATTTCATCAACGCTTGTGCCGTTGCAGGACATACGAATGTGCTCGATAAATATCTTTACGTTGGCCTCGGCGTTTTCTTTCAGGTATTTGCAGTGTTCGGGCTTTATGGCAGATCCTTCAGTTTTGAACGGACCATAGAGATTGCCACCCTCCGGCAGAAACGAAATGGTAAAGCCCGTCACTTCGCAGCTTGCCTTGGCCGATATGAGTTTAGGATTAGCCAGAATGGTCCTCACACTTATCATGTTCCTTTCTTCATTTGCCAGACGCACATTGCTGCGTTTCACTTCTTTCTTTACTTGGGCACTTACCTCAACTGGAGCGAAAACTGCGCAGAAAAACAGTGGCAGCAGCGCCATGAAGATGGTGGAGATATATCTGTGATGGTGCTGTGTCATGACATGTGTTTTAAGAAATGAAGAATCTGAGCCGGACTGCAATGAGTGTATGCCCTACTGTAAAGCTAACTTATATATTGCAGAAATGAGCATTGGTGTGTCGTGGGTTGAGTAGGGCCGAAAAAAAGCCACCCGTAGGTGGCTTGAATATTATTCTGATCTTCTGTAGTTATATGTCAACACCAAACTGGCGCAGGTGGTGTGTGCTGTGCTTGTAAAGCAGTTGCACTTGCTGTTCGAAATTGAGCACACCAAAGAATGGGTTGTTCAGCGACTTGCCTTGTTCTGTTTCAAATGCATGGAAGAAATGATCGATCTCCTGCTGCAATTCAGCAACAGCTTCTTCTTTGCTTGCGTTGCGAACTGCAGGAGGTTCATCAGACATCAGTTGGTTGGGTGTGTTCTCGCGGAATGGTTTTTCTGTTGCCAGAAAAGCCTGCATGCGGTCTATGTTCTCTGCAGGTGTCAGTACTTCCATTGGTGTTTTGCCGTTGGCTATGCGCACGTAGTCGCTCATGTGCTCTATCATCTGTTGCACATTCATCTTGCCCCATTTGCGTGGTGCGTCAGCGGCAAGTCCTGTGAGCTTTTGTGTGAAACCCGTGCGCAGGAAGTCGGCTTTCTGCTGTGTGTTTTCCATGTTACATGAGTTGTTTGATGAGGGATTCCTGCGTCATTCCTTCGGCTTCGGCCTTGTAGTTGCGCAGTATACGGTGGCGCAGCACTGGCATAGCCATAGCGCGCACATCTTCTATGTCGGGAGAGTATTTGCCGTGGATGAGTGCGTGGCATTTTGCTCCAAGTACCAGATACTGCGATGCACGAGGGCCTGCGCCGTAAGCAAGGTATTGGGTAGCAGCGGCTGCAGCACCGGCAGTGCCCGGGCGTGTTTTCTGCACCAGTCCCACTGCATATTCCAGTACGTTATCAGGCACAGGTACACGGCGCACCAGTTCCTGGAAGGCCAGTATCTCCTCACCACTCATCACCTGCGTGAGTTGCTGTGTCTGCGCGCCCGTTGTGTTGCGCACAATAGACACCTCATCTGCAAAACTCGGATAGTCGAGCGTCACCTGGAACATAAAACGGTCCAGCTGTGCTTCAGGCAGCGGGTAGGTACCTTCTTGTTCTATTGGGTTCTGTGTGGCAAGCACAAAGAAGGGAGATGGCAGCTTGTACAGCACACCACCGGCGGTCACGTTGCGTTCCTGCATGGCTTCCAGCAGTGCCGACTGTGTTTTGGGCGGTGTACGGTTGATCTCATCCGCAAGGACAATGTTGGCGAAAATTGGGCCTTTTATAAACTGGAACACGCGTTGTTCGTTCAGTATCTCGGCACCCACTATGTCACTGGGCATGAGGTCGGGGGTGAACTGTATGCGTTTGAACGAGAGGTCCAGTACATCGGCAATGGTCTTTACCAGCAGGGTCTTGGCCAGGCCGGGCACACCCACCAGCAGGCTGTGACCGTTGCACAAAATGGCGATGATGAGTTTCTCTACCACATCTTCCTGGCCTACTATTACTTTTCCTATACTCTTCCTTACCTCGGCGGTCTTTTCTTTGAGCGCGTTGGCTGCTTCAATATCTGTTGCGTACATTGCTATCCTTACTGCTTTGAAATGCCTGAGCCCACGTGGCTGAAACAGGCTGTAAAAACGGGAAAGTTCTATTATTTTGTGTAAACTAACAAATACTAATTGCGGTGGAAATAACTATAAAAGAAGCGCAGCAGCAGGTGGACGAATGGATAAAGACAGTGGGCGTACGGTATTTTGGCGAGCTCACCAATCTGGGCATCCTCATGGAGGAAGTAGGCGAGTTGTCGCGTCTGATGGTTCGCACCTATGGTGAACAATCGTTCAAAGAAAGTGATAAGGGTAAAGACCTGGGCGATGAGATGGCCGATGTATTGTGGGTACTAATTTGCCTGGCCAACCAAACGGGAGTGGATCTTACAACGGCATTGGAGCGCAACTTTGAAAAGAAAAACATCAGGGATGCCAATCGTCACCGCGAGAACGACAAATTGAAATAGTTTTCATGTTTCGCCCCTTGGCATGGATAGTTTGACGTGTTTTCAGGTCAGATATTGATAAAATTTCATAAATTTACCTGAATGTGCCCCCTTTACCCAACCTTTTGGGATAAGGTGCGGTCTTATTTTGATTGATTGATATTAATAACCAATATACTTGTCGATAGCTTTGGCATATAGTGCAGTTGGCCAGACCACTGAGTTGGAACAGCTTATCCAAGGGTGCATACGCAATGACCGTATGGCTCAGGAGAAGTTGTACAGGCTGTTCTATCCCAAAATGATGGCATTGGTGCGCAGGTATATAGATCATGAAGAGCAGGCAGAAGAGGTGTTGAACAACGGTTATCTGAGGGCGTTCCAGAAGATAAAACAATACAATTTCCAGGGTTCTTTTGAGGGGTGGATCAGGAAGATCGTCTTCCACGCGGTGGCAGATTATGTGAAGCAGAACGCCAAATACTCGAGTCAGATATTGCTGGTGGAGAAAGACGAGCTGGTACACAAAGACCACGCCGACAAACTATACTACGACCAGCTGATGAAGCTGGTACACGAGTTGCCGGATGCCACAAGAGCAGTCTTCAACATGTATGTGATGGAGGGACTCACTCATAAGGAAATAGGGAATCTGGTAGGAATAAGCGAGGGTACATCGAAATGGCATTTGTCGGAAGGACGAAGAATATTGAAAGAAAAGATTGAAAGATTGGAGTTGCATCTGAAAAAGTGATGCGGGATATGAAAACTGAATTATTTAAAAACAAAAACATTTATCCTTATGGATAAAAATTTCATCAAAGTCGACGACCTCGTGAGGCAACGCCTCAGCGGGGGCGAAGAGCGGGAAAGGAGCGGCGCATGGCTCAATATGCGCGACCTTCTCGATAAAGAAATGCCGCAGGAAGAGCGACGCATCGGTATATTCTACTGGCGCAGGCTGTTCAGTGTGGTTGCAGCATTGTCGCTGGTAGGTACTGTAGCTGTAGGCAGCTATGAGTTCTCCAACGCTTTCCGCAACCGCAGTGTAGCCGAACTGGCATCGCCCGGAATGGAAGCGGTGAACAATGAACCTTCAACAACCTATGCCGCTAACGGAACTGAAAATGTCGTGCGCGATGAGCAACGCGTGGCAGGCAGGGTAGATGGTGGTGTCTCAGGCGGTTTGTCTCAAAAACCAAGACATACAGCGAGTGCTTCTTCCACCAATAACGAAACAGAAGCCGCACTGAATAGCGTGGCAGGTACCGTAGGAGCCGACGGTACTACTACCGGAACGATCACGATTGACGGTAATACCCACAGGGGAACTGATGTAAAACGTAATACAACTAAAACATACACAACAAAGAAAGAAGCAGCAACAAAAGGTGGCGCAATCGCCCTGAAAAATAGCAGAGGTAACCGCGAAGGTACGGAGAGCACGCTGACCGCTGCTTCCGCCAAAACTGCAAACACCGTGGAAAAGACAACTGCCTCTCAAGAAGTGGCAGTAGCTGCAAACAATGCGGCTGTTGATAATAAAGTAGCCGCAGGCAACGCCACATCGCATGCTGAAAAAGGCAATGCATCGGGCAATGCATCGACAACGGCTCATAAGTCAGATCAGTTGGGTGCTGCAGGCAAAAGGTCAAACGGTACAGCAGCTAAGGCTGCCGTTAATAAGGGCACTGCAAAAACAAACCCTGTAGCCGGCAATACTCAGAATGCTGACCTGAAAAATGGCCACCCTGTGCTGAGCAGTGGTGCAGCGGGAAATTCGTTGGCTACAGCAGGGAAGAATGATCAGCCGGGCAGATCTGATATAAACGCTCTTGCAACCGGAGGTCGTGGTGTTACATCAAACAACATACCAGCCGCAGGTATACCAACGCCAATGCCTGCAGTTGCCGCAACAGATGAAAGCGGGGCAGCGCACAAAACGCCTGCTACTGCACTCTCAGGACAATCTGCTGAAAGCAGTGTTTCAAAAGACGAAGCTGAAGTTGCTGCCGGAGATGCTACTGCTGTACGCAATGATCCGCCGCTCAAAGACGCAAGAGCTGAAGCCAATAATAGTCAGGGCAAGAAGGTCATCACGAAGTTGTTGGTACACACACGCAACATTAAGATCGCTGAGAATGAGTATGCACTGAAAGAGGATACCATCTCTATGGAGAAAGTGAACATGGACCTTGGCCTTGTTGCTACGCAGCCTGCGCCGGCACCTGCATCAAATGATATGTCGGCAACTGTGAGCGGTAAGCGCGCATCTAAACGGGCTATGGCTGGCCGTGGTAGGTCTGCTGCATCATCGAATGGCGGTACTGCCAATACCTCTGCAGGTGTTTCCGGCATCAGCACTACAGGTGGCGCGGCAAGTAAGGCAGCAGCCGGTAAGCAAGGTCCTTCGCAGAGTGCCGGTAACGGTATTGCCGAAGAAGAAAAGGAATTGGCTGTATCGGGTACGTCTGCGTCGGGTAGTGAAGATGGTGCAGCTAAAGGCGCGAACCAGGCCATTGTGCCGGCGTCACATGCAACCGATATGGCTAAAGAGGCTGAAGTTGCCAAAACAAAGCCTGCTGCTAAACAAGGCGCCGGTGCATCGCTGGTGCAGAAAATGTTGTCGGCATTCAACGACGTCAAGCAGAATGCTTCCAGGACACAGTTTGTGCCGGGTATCACTGCCGGTATCAATGCCAACTTCTTCGGGCCAAGCAGCTTTAAAGGCTTCCAGTTCGGACTTACAGGAGATATCATTTTCAACGAAAAGTGGAATATCATGACCGAATTCAAGTACTTCCACAGGTTGAATAACAATACTCAGGTAGACGATAACTTCTATACTTATACGCAGGTTGGTTCACAGTACCGCAAGGATCTGCAGCTCAATTCTTACAGTTTCTCTGCCTTGCATAGTCTGGAACTTCCGGTATCAGTACGTTATCATCAGGGTAAATTCGATTTCTATGCCGGTGGAAACTTCCTGTATACGTTCTCTATCAACACAGGTGCGGCAACCCAACCGGCCGTGGGTGTTGCGCCCGAGTTCGTGAGCACTCCGGGCAATGACAATGCGCCAACACTTAGTGAAGCTGATTTCAACAGCAGATTCGGTTTGGGGTATCTGTTCGGTTTCTCTTATCAGGTAGCGCCTAAATTTAACATCGATATCAGGAACGTTCAGACAGTGTGGGATAATGCAGCATCAACAGGTGCTAAATCTATCTCCAACCAATTGTATAAAACACCGTCACTCCAGTTGTCTATAATGTACAGGCTGGGTGGCAACAGAAATAAA
>JAEUVY010000117.1 GCA_016786565.1 Flavipsychrobacter sp. | reverse complement strand
GCTGTTTACAATGACAGATTACGCAAGTTGCAGCTGAAAAACATTCAAAAGCGAATCATGGCATTAAACATCCATAGCGATGAATTGAATTTTGCAACCACATGATTAGCAATGAGTTCGACTTTAGTTATACAGAATGTTCCGCAGGGTATCCGGAACTAAAAATATCTCCCGTTCTCAGAACGGCTTCATCTTAATGTCGCCCAACTACTATTCCCCTACCCAACATTTTTTTACCACACTACAAAAATCGCACTATCATAGAACTTTCCTTTGTCTGTTTTCATGCTCGGTTGTAACTTGAATAGAAGTTAAGAAAAATGGGGTATAAATGTATATATAAAGACTTTATTCCACTTCTTACCTCGTTTGCCGTAGGTTACACCTACGACAAGCTCGGCAACCGGTATAGGACCGGCAACAAAATCCCGTACATTTCAGCAGCACCGGCAATCTACTCCTTCACAACCCGCATCACCACGCGCCTGCCATAGCCATCTGCAAGTTGCAACACATACACCCCCGCACTCAAATGCCCCACCTCAATTCGGCCAAAAACCGCATCCACGACACCTCTCATCACAGTCACACCCACCACATTCATCAGGCGATACTCCATTCGTTCAGCAATGCCGGTAACGATTAGCGCATTCGTTGCGGGATTTGGATACACCTGAATGTCAGGCGTATTCAACATATTTGCTGTATTACTTCCCAAAATAATAATATCTCTGCAGCTTGTGTGTGTGCCGCAATTGGTAAAAACAGTAGCGCATACCGTGTAGGTGTCGGCCACCGCATAGATGTGTATAATTGATGGGCCACTTCCGGTATAGCCATCACCGAAGGTCCACTTCACACTATCGAGACCTCCCGTAGTGCCTGTATAGATGAAGCCATGAACAAGCATTCCAGTGTCTGTAAAGGCCGAAGTGATAGGCAGAAAACAGGTCACCACCACATCCAGACAAGATGTGTGGCTTCCGCAGTTGGTGTATATGGTTACACACACGTGAAAAGTATCTTCTGTGGCGTATGTATGGCTTGGGTTGAGCAGGGTAGATGTGCCACCATCGCCAAAATTCCAGCGCACACTGTCCATCCCTGCTGTTGTACCAGTGTAGGTATATGTCCGCGAACTACCTGATCCCGATATTGTAAATGATGCCACCGGTGGAATGATACATGTCACAGTAACAGCAGAACAATAGGTATGGCTACCGCAGTTTGTGTACACAGTTACACACACAGTATAGGTACCGGCAGCAGAAAACGTGTGACTCGGAGATAGGACTGATGTCGTTACTCCATCGCCAAAATTCCATCTCACACTATCCATTCCCGCTGTTGTGCCTGTGTAGCTAAAGGAGCGCGACAGATCGGTGCCTGTGTATGAATACGATGCCGCAGGACCTGCAATGCAGGTTACTACCACCGGGTTGCAGATAGTATGCACACCACAGTTGTTATAGACAGTGGCACATACAGTATATGTGCCGGCACCGGCATAAGTATGTGACGGTCCTGTTCCTGTTGCTGTTCCCCCGTCGCCAAACGTCCAGGTAACACTGTCCATCCCTGTAGTTGTTCCTGTATATGTAAAGGTCTTTGAAAGACCAGCACCGGCACTCACTGTAAAAGCTGACACCGGACTTGCTGTGCAAGTGATCGTAACAGGGTTGCAGGTTGTTGTAGTGCCACAGGGATTAGTGGCCGAAACGCAGACAGTATATGTGCCTGCAGAGCTAAACGTGTGATTAGAACTTGTGCCGGTGCCCGATCCGCCATCACTGTACGTCCACGAGATGGAAGTAACACCTGTTGCAGTGCCTGTATAGCTGAAAGTACGTGTAAGTCCGGTTCCCGACATAGTAAATGTGGGGCCTGGTGCACTGATACATGGTATCCGTATCTCTTTGCAGTACAGATCACTTCCGCACGAGGTATAAACCCTCACACAGGCGTTAAACGTATCCGCAGCTGTATAGGTGTGTATCGGATTCAACATTGTGCTCGTTCCTCCATCGCCAAAATACCAGCGTACACTATCTATAGCAGGCGTTGTGGTGCCTGTATAACTGAACCCTCGCACCAGATATCCGGTGTCGGTATAGTGGGATACGGGAGCCGATGTACAATTGCAGTCTACTCCATACTTCATAACAAAATAGTCACTGTTCCCTCCAACACTTGTGTATGGAGACAATGCTCCCGCCCAGATGTTATTTGATACCTCCCCTGCAAGATAGATGTTGCCTTTTCTGTCAGTTGCCGAGCACATGATACCATCAAGCGAGCCGAACCCGTGTAACTGATAGTGGCTGTCAATGTAACCTGCTGTATCAAGCACAACAAAATGGGCATTCTGAGTCTCTCCGGGAAATTCAATCAATGTGTCAGAGCCGCTAACTACCTTTGTTCTGAAAGCGCCACCGGCAACTACATTTCCATTGCTCGTCAAACTTGGATTCAGGAGGTTGTTTACGCTATTCGCTCCGCTAAATCCCTTTAGCCATTTAGGGTTCCCGCCGGTATCAATTTTTAAGATGAAAGAAACCGCTCCAGGCAATTCCTGAGTTACGGTATCACCACGATAACTTACCCAGTCAACTGTGCCTCCTGTTAAGTATATATAATTACTGTTATCAAAAGTAATGCCGCTAAACACTGCCAGATTTGTATTGTCTGCCAGAGTATCCATCCAAACTAAATTCCTATCTGTGTCAAACGAAGCAACATACGGGTACCTAGAGCTATCAGGGAACATATAATAAGCTCGTGAACCATAAACGTAAAGGTGCCCGGTAGTTTTGTTGATAACACCTCCCCCAAAATACATCAAACTTGAGTCAAGTTGAAATTGCTTTATCGACAATAAATTACCAGACACATCATATTTTAGATCATAGTTCCCGTAATGACTTACTAATGTGGGTGTAAACGGCACTCCGTATTTTACTGTATTAATGTAGTGTATATTATCATCTCCGTCTACTAAAGCAAAAGTCCCACCTGCCGATGTACCGGCATAGGTGCCTAAAACATTCTCTCCAACAAATCTCACCCATTTCAAATCACCGGCAGTATCGTATTGCACTAATGTTTGGGTGTTATACAGCACTCCAGTTATTGTTGTGTCGTACCCTATCCTCAGTAATGTAGCACTTGATGTACCGTGCAAAACATGAAAGGCTACATAAACGTGACCTAAGTTGTCAGTGACAATGTTACAGTGTGTTGTTTGACTGCCAGATATTAGCTTGGCAAACCGCATAGTGCCGCTACACGTGTAACTTGCAAATAGTAAATTTTGTTGGCTACCGTATGCTCCGGGTCTAAAGAAAGTATCTGCCACTATTGGTCCGGAATTACCAACAACACTTAAAGTATAGATGTTGCCGTTATCGTCTGAACAGATTGACCGTGTGGATTCCCTTGTGAAGCCAGGAGTAAGCAGCTCTGTAGATCCCCCACCTTTTACCCAATTAAATGATTGTGCATGCGAGGAACAAACACCAGCAATACTGCTCAGAAAGAGCAACAAGAGAAATGTAGTGGTATGCTTCATGGTTTCAGGTACACATAAAATTAAAGAAATTAATTTATTAAGGTGACTATTTGTGTCAAAAATGATGCCGTATTGCCTAGCTCCTCGTTTGCCGTCGGTTTCACCTACGGCAGGCTCGTCGCTGTTCCAGATGTTCCGCAGGGCATCCGGAACTAAAAATATCTCCCGTTCTCAGAACGGCTTCATCTTGACGTCGCCCAACTACTATTCCCCTACCCAACATTTTTTTTTTGCCACACTACAAAAATCGCACTATCATAGAACTTTCTTTTGTCTGTTTTCATGCTCGGTTGTAACTTGAATAGAAGTTAAGAAATATGGGGTATAAATGTATATATAAAGACTTTATTCCACTTCTTACCCCGAGCAAAACTGCGCAGAATGTGAGAAGTAGTGAGAAGTTTTTGCGCAGTTTTGAGAAGCTGGGAAACGCTACACTTCCCACCTTTTTATTGACAATCAATAAATTGAGTGAAAAAGTGCGCAAAAGAAAAAAAATGCGCAGTTGCGGGACCACTGCGCTCCGTGCTGGCGGCCCCGGGCGTCCCGCTGGTCATCCACAACTTCCAATAATAAATTGTCGTGGTAAGCCCGGTCGAACCATACCGTCGCCCACCACCCTCGCTGATCGTTCGGTCAAAGACCCGGCCTCAAAGAAGTTCACCCGGCGGCAACGATCGTTTATCGGGAAGCCGACCAAACGAATAAAGTCAAACAAAATGTATAATAAATTGAAAACCCAATACTGCGCAACAAGTTTACACACATTCGCAACAACCTTTAACGTTTCCACCACGTCTGCGGCGCTACATTTGCACCCGGAATTTATTTATTCACCATTCCATAAAACTATAATAGGCATGAAAAAGACACAGATCCTTGTCGCCCTTCTTATCATGGGCATCACCCTCATCATTGGGTGCAAAAAGAAAAACGACGACAACAACAACAACGGCGGCTCCGCAACTGCTGCAGCCCTCGTCATCAAAACAGGCGCTCAGAGCATCTCCCCCGATGAAAAACTCACATATGAAGCGCAGATAGTAGACAGCAAGGGCAACGCTACCGCGGCCACTGGTGTCACCTGGAGTGTCAGCAACAACCTGGGTGCTTTTTCTGGCAACATGTTCACTCCATCAGCATCGGGTGCGGGTGCCATCACCGCAAAAGTCACTGTAAATGGTAAAGAACTCACCGCTTCCGTTCCGGTTGGTATCTACCTTCCTGCTGTGTTTACGGTAGTACCTTCTGCCGTTATCTGGAGCACAGGCGCCGGCACAATTCCGCTGAACGCCGTTTACCTTGGTACAGGTTCAGTTTCCGGCTATACCTATACATCCAGCAATACCGCTGTTGCTACAGTCGATGCATCAGGCGTTATCAGCTTTGTAGCACCGGGCGAATGTGTTATCACCGTTACCGCAAACGGCCTTTCAGGCAACAATAAGGTTGTCGTACCTGTTCTCGTAGTGGGTATGCCTTCAGTAACACTTCCTGTTGTGCGCGTAGCCGTGAACCCTGTAGGTAAAGACATGTTCCGTGGCGAAACCGCTACATTCACTGCTAAGGCATACAACTCATCAAATGCCGAAGTGAGCAGCACCTTTACATGGGCAACACAAGACCCTGCCATTGCCACGGTTGACGCCAACGGCGTGGTCACAGCAAAAGGTCTGGGCAACACCATCATCACAGCTACAGCCAGCGGCATCACTGGTCAGGCCGAAGTGAATGTCCTGCCTGATACCACCATCATCGTTACGCCCATCATGGCAAGCATCGGCGCCGGCTCTTCAAAGCAATTCTCGGCACAGGCATATACAGTAAACAAGACCACCAAGTCATTGTCGCCAATTGCAATGCCGGCTGGCCTCACATGGGAGGTACCTACCACAGGTGTGCCAATATTTGATATCGCGAGCGTTAACGCTACCGGCCTTGTTACCGTGAAGTCATCTGCTACCATTGGGCTTTCTACCGTTGTTGTTGCACACGTTGCATCACCTACTATTGCCGAAGGTGCCGGCCTCATTATGGTCAGCGACTGCAACTGCGGCACTACCACTCCGGGCGTAGACCAGATCAAGGTCACAGGCAGCACTACCATTACCGCAAGCCTCACCGGCGGTCCTATCACAATCAACGCCACCGCTGTTGACGCGTCCAACAATCCCGTTGCCGGTGCTACCGTTAAAATGTGTTCCGACAACATAGCCGTTGCCAGCATAGACACTTCAAACAATACAGTCATCCCTGTAGGTCCGGGTACTGCTGTAATTACACTTTGCAACGGTGGTGTTTCTACCACTGTTACAGTGAATGTGACATTCTAACAAACATCTGTTATAACCCTATTTCAGAGGCGATGCCGGCACTCGCGGCATCGCCTCTTTCGTTCGTGCAATGCCGCTATTTTATGTAAATTTGGCGCCTCGTCACCAACGCTCATTCACGGCAACACACGGTTTATAACGCATGAAGAAACGCTTACTGATCTTCTCCTGGGAATATAACGGCTACCATTCAGTGCAGGGCACAGCTCTTTCCAAGCGCCCGCGTCAGATAGCCGAGTCCTATCGCGCAGCGGGTTGGGACGTTACGGTCGTACACAAAGACCACCGTAATGAAAGCGGAGACGCACGATTCCACGTAAATATTGAGGACAACGGTATTCGCCGCATCGCGGTCAAGGCCACAGACGATACCGGCATCAACCGCTCCAATCCGCTCTCGCGCAAGATAGAGACCCTCTATTATATTGCCTTTCGCGGAGATCGTACCTACCGTTGGGCTTCCGATGTTATCAGTTGTTTTCCTGAGCTCGGTATCGCCAAGCCCGGCCATATCATCGGTTGCTTTTCACCACGCGTACCGCTGTTCCTGGCAAAATATTTCGCCGATCAGTTCAACGTCCAATGGCTGGCCGATGTTCAGGACCCCATCTACGAAGGAGTAGCGAAAAAGATGTGGCCCTATTGCCGTCGTTGGATGAAGTCCGTCCTCTCTTCGGCAAAGGCTATTGTACACATATCCCCCGAATGGGCCGACATAGACTCAGGTCGTCTGCAGTTACCTGTCAATACCATTCGCCATGCAGTGCCAGCCGCTGCACCTCCTCCTACCGATCTCAAAGAAGCTGAGTTCCGTACAAATCATGGCAATCACTTCAACGTATTCTACGGTGGCTCCATCTCGCCCGATATCCAGTCGCTCGATGTACTCCGCGCGGTCATTGAAATGGCAGCCGACCATGGCGTATCTATCAAAATATTGCTCGCCGGCAACGATCAGGCACTAAAACTGTTTACCGATCGCCTTGGCCGTCAGGCAATTCACCACCTCGGCTGGCTCTCGCCCGAAGATATGAACCGCTACATATACAACTGCAATTGCACCATGGTCATCCCATGGTCCGCAGAACGTATAGGCATACCGTCCAAGCTATATGAATTGTGTAGCTACCCCAAACCTATCTGGATAGTAGGGCGCGATATGGGGGCATTCTCGTCGTTGCTCAATGAATGGAAACACCCTGCAATTGCCACCGGCGATGTTGACACTCAACTGAATGCCGTTCTCGCGGCCGCGCACGGCGATACAAGCAAGATGTTCAACCTCAGCGCCTGCACGGGTCAGGTACTGAAAGCAGATCAGCTTTGCGCTGCTTTTCTCCGTTTGCTGTAAGGCTACTTGCGGCGCACCCGCAATATGATGTCCGAATATTCGTTGGCGCGTTTCACCAAAACCGGCTTCCCTGTCTTCTCCGACTCACGCAGCAGATCTATATAACCGGGTGCCGCATTCTTGGAGATCTTATAAAACCTCGCCGACTCACTGAATGTCACCTCCATATACGGATCGTTACCCACCGGTGGCCTTATCGCTGCTACCGTGAGTGCGTACTCTACAGGCTTTTTCACACCGCCTTTCTTTTTTTTCTGTGCAGCTGCCGGAAACGCAGCCACCATAAACAATAAACCCAACATGCAGATCGTGCATATTGAGTTTACCATTCTTCTGTTCACAAAAGATCTTATGGACATGTTACAAGCGGTGCGTAACTGGTAAGTGTTGAATTGGTTGAAGAAAAAGTAGGGTCAGTACTGAACGTAAGCCCTGAAGAACCCGATGGTGTATAAGATGATGTTGGCTGCACATTGATCATTGTCACATTAGGAGTGAAAGAACCTGCACACGCGGGGTTTTCCTGTGCATGCAACCAGGTAGCCAGCAACACCGGCTGATTGAACATTGCCGGGTCAAACACATATGCCTTAGGACCTGTTGGTGTCTGAATAGTTACCAATGGTGCCACATGATACCACCAGCGAATGCAGCACCCACCCCACTTCTGCGCTTTTACACACAGCTTATCAGAGCCTGAATTCGCGAAACTGAATATCTTCTTTGTTCCGTACTTGTACCTGTTGTTGATCACCCAGCACATTTTGTGCGCACGTGCATAACAACCGTCCTGGCAATACTGGAAAGAGATACACTTGTCTATTCCGTAGGGGCCGGGCAATGCACAACACTGACGAACAATGTAATCAAACATCAGTTGCGCCGTTGCAAAATCAGGGATCACGTTATTCAGCCCCGGATCAGTAGTGTTCATCACGCCCAATGCCTGAGGCTCGTTTATGACGTCATCAGCCATCTTTGTCAGGTCCACACTGATCGCCTTGCCGTTCTCCACGTTCACAGGCCTCAACCTTGTTTCAGCAAGTTGCTGATCATTGGGTTGCTCCACCTTCACCAATACACCCTGCCACGGGTCAAATGTTGCATAGACAGGCTTGTTTTCGCTGAATGCCGCTTTCACCGCGTCTATTACATTGATGTCGGTTACAGTAAAAAATTCAGCATTCTCATTAAAGAACACCTCTATTGCCGATGTGCCGGCTATAGGCCTTATTCCCGCCACTGTTAGCACCGATGACAACACTTGTGTTGCACCATTCTTTCCTGATGTGCCCGGACTTGCCGCAGCACCTGCCGTTGATGTGGTATTGGCAACGGGCGCAACGCGCATTGTGTTTTCTTTGGCAGCCTTTCGATCACACGAATTAAGGCTGATCACCGTAGCAAGAGCAGCAACCGACAAAGCTACCGAAAGCCCCCTCAATGCACGTACTGTATATTTATTGTTCATAAAAAGTTGAATTTACGTTTGCAACACAAACATATACGTCTAAAGTACAGACATTTTCCCATCTAACAAATTTTTGTTATGACTTTTTATTTTTCTGGAATATCCCAACCAAAAAACCAGATATTATTTTTATCTTTCCATATTACATCATATCCTCTTTAAAATGAGAAAAGTATATACGCTTCTTTTTATACTCTTTTGCACCCAATCTCTGCTGGCCCAGTCTACGCAGAAACGCCCTGCACCATCACCGGTTGTAAGCGCATTGTTGCGCATGAATGAAGCGCGTAATACACTTGCAGCTAAACCTACAGCAGGCGTACTCATGCAGCGTGTTGTTGCTCAGAGTACGCGTGATAACAGCACCGGATCACTCTCCGATTCCGTAAAATTAAAATACAGCGGTCAGCGTGGCTCCACCTACGACTACAACATGATGATGTACCCATACAACTACCCGTATAGTACATCACCCATGTTCAATTATGCCGGTGTGTTCACATCGCCTCAGGTTAAGTACGATACATACACTCACTGGACCATCAATCCGTTTACTATGCCCGCCTTCGGCCTCTATGAAGGATATTATGCTTCCTACGACACCAACAGCAACCTCACCAACTTTAAAAAGTTGTACGTAGATTCTACACTCAACGACAACATGAGTTATGTGAACCAGTTCAATGCCGCCAAGAATATCTCCAAAGGCTTCACATTCAACCTCAATGCCGGCGTTGCAGATAGTGCGTTCATTCAGCACTTCCAATACGACGCCTCAAACCGGCTGGTAAAGGACAGTACCTATGAGATACATCTGGGCGTTTGGCGCATTGTATCAAGGACGCTGTATAGTTACGATGCATCCGGCAACGTCACACTCATCGATCATTACTCTAACCAGACAGATACTTCATTCCTGCTGCCGCTTACGCAGCAACTGAAGTACACTAATACATACGATGCCAGCAATCGCCTCACCACCGTACTCACCACAATGACAAACGGTACCGTTATGGGCGACTACGTTAAAGACACGTTTACCTATAGCGGCACTCTCACCTTCCACAACTCCTGGAAACAGATACAAATGGACCTTATTCACGGCACTTGGTGGCCGCAGTACTATATGCAGAAAACACTCTCAGCCGGCAAACCCGACACGGTCTATCACAGGGGCTGGGACAGCATCGCCAACGCCTGGGTGCCCATCTCAAAGGACATCGTATCCTACAACAGCTATAGCAATCCCGATACGATCTATAACTACGAATACAACTGGACTTCCTACTCAACTTCGCCCAACTACACCACTGTTTATTACTATGACACATTTACGTACAATCCCCCTACAACCTCAATTAGCAACAACATTGCTCACCCCGATGTACATGTATTTCCCAACCCTGCAACCGATAACATTGCAATTGAGTTGCCTAATGACCTTGCAGATCAGCACATCAACATCTACTTCGTAAACGTATCCGGACAGATCGTCACAAAACAATCTTTATTGGCAGCGCGCTCTTTAAATATTCCCACATCACATCTCATTAATGGCTCCTACTGGATGTTCATCGAGAATGATAAAGGACAATTACTACACCGCCACCATTTGGTCAAATACTGATAACGGCAACATCTTCATTACCGGCATGAACACACTTCATGCCGGTATTTTTTTACCCATTATTTTTGCATACAAACAACCGACTATGGTTAAAACATTCGCCCTGGCTTGTTTATTCACTGCTTCAGCAACCGGCCTGTTTGCCCAGAAACAGATGCCGCCACCGCCCCGCCGAGACAGCATTCCATACATGTTCAACAACAAAATGCCGGCTTTCAATGTGCTGCTGCGCGACAGCACCGGGATCTTCAACACTTTCAATATCCCCAAGGGCAAACCATCGGTGTTGATTCTATTTTCGCCAGACTGTAAGCACTGCATTGAATTTACAGGCACATTGGTGCGCAATATAGACTCGCTGAAAGATGTAAACATCTACATGATAAGCATGCTGCAGAACATTACCATCATGCGGAATTTCATAGAAACCCACGGCCTTGACCGATATTCAAACATCAAAGTCGTTGGTTGCGACTATGAGTTCTTCTACCTTTCCTATTTTGGACCAATGCAACTGCCCGCCGCCGCTATTTTCGATGCAGACAAGAAGTTCGTCAGGCTGTTAGATGGCAACGTTTCCGTAAACACACTTTACATGAACACACACCCGACCAACTAAAAAGAAGCGAGGGTTGGCTCTTCCGAACCAACCCTCGCAATTCATATCTTTTTAGCTACTATTTACCTTTCTTGCCGGTTATCATCTCGTATGCCTTCACGAAAACACAACCCATAGTGCTGATCAGGATGTTGATATCAAGCCACACACTCCTGTTCTTCATGTAGTAGATATCCCACTGTATCCTTTTTCTCAATTCGCGCTCCACACTTATCTCTCCTATATAGTCCTTTATCTGCGCCATTCCGGTCATACCCGGCAACACCTCCAACCTGAGATTGTAATAAGGGATACACTCTGAATAATACCGTGTATGATACAACATGTGCGGACGAGGACCAACTATACTCATGTCGCCAAGCAACACATTGAAGAACTGAGGCGTCTCATCCAGATGTGTTACGCGCAAAAAACGTCCTATTGATGTGATCCTTTTGTCATTGATCGAAACTTGCTTCACGTCCGCCTCATCGTTCACATACATCGTCCTGAACTTGAAACAGTTGAATTCAACCCCCATATATCCAGTCCTCTTCTGAATGAAGAAAACCGGCCCTTTTGATGTCAGTTTGATAAGAAGTGCGAGAATTGGCGTGAGCCATGACATCACCAACACAATGAAAGACAATGAAAGCGTCACGTCCATCACCCTCTTTACAGCCATGTAATATGAAGCAGGCTGATGCTCCAGATATTGCTGGTTCATCTCCTGAAACATATACCTGATACTAGCCATGTCCGTTTGTGGAATGGTAGGATTCTGTACTTTTTCTAAGGCGATATCTAAAGAAGCTGGTTGTTTCATTGAAAATTCCGGACGCAAATTTACTAATTTACAGCAAAAACCGTGCTAATTTTTCCGAAACCACTTCCATTAACAAAAATACAACCTATTTATAACTGAGCTCACGCTCCGTCAGCGACAGATTCATCCTGTAGTCTCCTTCATCAAGACTCAGGTTCGGGTTGTAATACGGATCACGCTCAATATATTTCTTCCACTTCTGCTGGAAGAACGCTACCTCCCTCACATGGCGCTCGTAAGACTCTTTTGTCTGCTGAGGATGTCCTCTCGTAGCCGACTCGTAGTGATACAACACAACATCAGGAACATACAAATTGAAATATCCTTTATCCAATATCCGCAGACAGAAATCTACGTCATTATACTCTACCTCCAGCGCCTCTTCCATTCCACCAACTTCCTCATACACATTCCGGCGCACCATCAGACACGCTGCCGTTACCGCCGCATTGTTATCAACAGATTGAAGATAGTTGTAATATCCAGGACTATCTTTGTAGAAGCCAACAAAAACGTGACCCGCACACCTTATGTCTCCGAGGCCTATTACCGTCCCCGCGTGCTGGATCGTGTCATCCGGATAGAGCAGTTTCACCCCTATCGCTCCGTTTTTCTCGTGCTGCGCATAAGAAACCATCGTATTAACCCAGTCTTTCTGCAATATCTCAACGTCATTATTCAGCAATAGCACATATTCACCGTCGCTGTTGGCAACGCCCAGGTTCATCAGTTTAGAGAAGTTGAATGGGAATGACGCCTCAATGCACTTAAACCTATCACCATACTCTTTGGTATACTCATCCATCAACTCAAAAAACTCAGGTGTCTTACTGTTATTGTTCAGCACCACCACTTCATAGTTAGGGTATGCCGTAAGCCTGAATATTGAGTCTATCGTGTTCTTCAACATCTGCACAGCATCCTTGGTAGGTATCAGGATGCTTACTTTTCCGTAAGAACTTATGTGATATTTGATCCGGTAACTACCCCTTATCGACTGGAATTGTACCTCGCCCGGCGTTCCCCTTCTCACCAATGCCTCCTCCAATGCCTTCTTGGCCGCGATATATGCGTATGGCTTCGCGTCTCCATCTTCACTTGCTACAGACAGGCTGTGCACCCTCCAGTTGTAAAGCACCTTCGGTATGTGCCCTATGTGTTGCGTTGCTTCCGTCACTCGCAGCAACAGGTCGTAGTCCTGACTTCCCTCAAAGCCAAGCCTGAAGCCACCTACCTGCTCCACCAGCTTCCGCTCTATAACCACAACGTGCGATATATAGTTGATCGTCAGGAACTTGTCCGGCGACCAGTCGGGCTTAAAGAACGGAGATGAATGCACACCCACACTATCCACCTTATCCTCATCAGAATAAATAAGTTTATCCTCCGGATGTTCGTTGATATGCTTCACCACCTCAAACAGGCAGTTGGGTGTCAGCAGGTCATCATGGTCCAGCAACAAGACATATTCGCCTGTTGCCAGTTCCAGCGCCGAATTAGATGCCGCAGAAATGTGACCATTAGTTTCACGGAACTTCACCTTTATCCGCGGGTCTTTCATAGCATACGCGTTCAGCAACCTCTTTATCTGAGGGTTCGGTGAACAGTCGTCAGCTATACACAACTCCCAGTTGTCATACAACTGGTTGATAACAGATTTTATAGCATCATGCAAAAAACTCAATGGCGGATTATAAACCGGCACTATGATACTTATCTTGGGCTTGCGCACCAGTGCCGCCTTTCCTTCCTCATAGTCCGCTTTCAGCAGTTTTATGTTCAGCTTCGTACCTATCCAATCCTGATAAGAAAGACTTCTGTCTCCATCTGACTTATCAAGGAATATAAGCTTCACCGGCCTGTCTTCAACCCACAGATATATCTGACGCAATATTCGTTTAAAAACCTTGCGAAGTATCAATAAGCCGGCACGGCTGAAAGAGAATAGAATAAACTTCAGGAACTTCTTAAACCCTCCGCCACCGGCTTTCCCGTCCTTAAAGAATATCTGCTTGTAATGCTTCAACTTCTTCGAGATGCGGTACATTCGGTTTTGCTCTATGAAGTCGATGTGATTACGCAGCCTTTGGTTATGCTCCGTAATGGTCACATTGTCTCCCTTAGCTTTGTCCAGCTCGGTTATCAGCATTCCGTTTTTCAGGTGCTGCGATACGATCTCATTCTGTGCCACCACCTGATTCCGCGATGCCACGT
This sequence comes from Flavipsychrobacter sp., assembly GCA_016786565.1. Classification (GTDB taxonomy): domain Bacteria; phylum Bacteroidota; class Bacteroidia; order Chitinophagales; family Chitinophagaceae; genus Nemorincola. Next base: position 16,533 of record JAEUVY010000117.1, on the reverse strand, counting down.
AAAGCACGCTTCCCATATGCTGCTCATACACATCATTGTGTCGCGCTACAATTGTTGCAAAGTTCGCGTCATCCAACACTTTGTCGCGGTCAGTCTTAGAGGAACCTAACAGTCGCTGTGCCGGCGCCTCATAACAAAACGCTGATGGCAACCCCTTCAAGGCTCTGATACACAGGTCCCATACCGCTATTTGATTGGTCAGGCTAACATCCAACCCTCCTTGCTTCTGCCACGTCTCGGCTGAAAAAGCAGCAGTGCCCAAAAAGCTTCTTGTTGTCAGCACATCTACAAGCGATAGTTTGTCTGATCGGAAATTGATCAGCTTCTCCGCAAGTATATTTGCGGTGCAGAGCACGGGCTCCTCTTCCTGAACAAATCCATGCAACAAGGCAGACGGCGAGAATGCCAGTGTAAGGTCATCGACCACAACATACTTACATCCGCTTTCGGCAACAGCTCTGTTGGCACAGTCAGAAAATCCTCCTGTGGCAACTACTACACTTAAACGCGGACTACTACCATCCTGCCTTCCGGCAATATCTTCAGAGATCGACTGTGCAAATTGTTCATTCGCAGCGATCACCTGTATCCGGGGAGGATAAACAAAACTCTGCGAATACAACGCTATCTTTCCCGCCGCCTGAGACACAGCTTCAGCCGTGGGCACCAACAATAGCACAAGCAGATCGTCACCCAAAAACCATCCATGCTGTTTCGCCAGCAGACTATCCTTGTTTACGAGCCTGTATATTGATATTGCTTCATCAGGAAGGATACGCGTGATCGCGCGCCCGTCCGCCTTTGTAACGCTTTTACCCGCATTCGGGAAAACCTTGTATGAAGACAGGTCGATGTTCAACGATGTAAGAACAAGACTGTCCGAATATAAAACGTCGTTCTGGTGCACCAGAACGCACTTGGATGTGTTATACATCTGAAGTCGATATATCTTCTCAAGTATCGAAACTTCAGTATGTGCGCTACTGATCTCATTAACTACATTTCCGTAAATAAAAATGCAGAAACACTGCGGTATCTTCTCAAGGACCTGCAGACTCAGAAACGATTCATAATTCAACTGAACACCCCAAATAGAGCCGTTCTGGAAATCCTTATTCAGTATAAAGTCAAGCGAGCTGCTGTCATCGGCAGTACACTTGTAATCATTCAACGACATCCGCGCCACCAGACGCTGGGCGGCAACACTATGAAAATAATTGAAACCCGGAACCGGAATTTCTCCACCACGCTCCGGTGCCTTCAAATGGGCCGATAACAACGTCGCCATCGCATCACCGTCATGCATATTTGGCGACACAATGAATATCGGAACCTTTCCGGGCTGTAACTTATTTAGAACAACTTTTTGTAGTGATTGCATACGTCTATGGAGTTTCCGCTGTCTATCATTTTTCCATGTTCCAGCAAAATTGCTTTGTTACAGATACGCGCGACATCATCAGGAAAATGCGAAACAAACAATATCGTCTTGCCCTGACCTTTTATCTGGAATATCTTTTCCTGACACTTTGCCTGAAACCCCTGATCACCGACAGCCAACACTTCATCTATGATCAAAATATCAGAGTCGTTTGCCAATGAAATAGAAAATGCAAGCCGAGCAGCCATTCCCGATGAATACTGCTTTACCGGCATCCTCAACACCTCATCGCTAAGTTCTGAAAATTCTTTAATATTTTTTATTGTATCACCGCCTTTCTTGTGCGTACCATAAAGAGACAACAGCATCGATATATTTTCATATCCTGTAAGCTCTTGTTCTATGCCCGCACCTATAGCCAATATAGGCGCAAATGTTCCGTTTACCGTTACCTTGCCGCTTTCAGGCTTAATGATTCCGGCTATAGTGCGCAAAAGGGTGCTTTTCCCCGATCCATTCCGGCCGATGATGCCCAGACTCTCGCCACGTTTCACCTCCACCGATATGCCGTCAAGTATCGTCTTGCTTTTGAAAGGACTTTTGCGGAGCGTAATGAGGTCTTTTATTGAATAAACGCCCACATTGTTCTGCCAGAAACTGACATGGACATCCTCAACACTTATAATAACGTCACTCATTACTAACTCTCTTTTTTTAGATGGCAGATATAAATTGGTTCTTTAACCGGCTGTAAATGAAAAGCCCGACCCCTAAAGTAACAAAAGAGATCATAATACATACATTCCATGCATGGGCCGAAGGACCGAACGAATCATAAAAGATAGTGCGCCCCACCTTCACAAAATAATAGATAGGATTCAGCTTGATCACCAGTTTGTATTTGTCAGGGATCATGTTCTCCGGATAAGCGATAGGTGTAAGATAAAAAAGTGCCGGTTGTACGGTCCCCCAAATGATGCCAATATCGCGGAAGAAAACGTTAATAGAACTCAATATAAGGTTCAAGCCATACGCAAACAGCGCAAACAACACAACTAATGGCAGTATCAGGAATAGTTTCATGCTATAAACTATCCCAAACCAGTTCATCATTATCAGGAAAACCACAATAGTGAGTAAAAGGTTGAATAATTCGCTCAAAACCTCGGAAAGAGGGAAAAAATAAGAAGGAATGTTGATCGCCTTTAGTAACCCCGCCGACCCTACAATACTTCCTACCGACTGACTGGTGACGTTTGAGAAGAAAAACCAGAGAATTAGCCCCGACAAGGCGAACAATATATAATTCTCAACCGATGGGAAGCTCTGGCTGAACATTACAATAAATATCAACAGGTAGATCAGAGGCTTCATAAACCCCCACAAAAAACCAACTAACGAATTCTTATACCTTAAAATAACGTTGCGCTTACTTAAGGCATATATACGCGTGATATTTTGCACCTTGCTGAATTTGTTGAACTTTGTACAGGTTCTTTAATCACCTGCTGTAAAAAATGACTATATATGTAAATGCCCGTTTCCTCTCCCAACCTATTACGGGTGTGCAAAGGTACGGAATTGAATGCAGCAGAAAAATTAAAAAATTACACCCTGAGTCCGTCTTTCTCGCCCCCCGAAACATACACAATACGGCCATCGCAAAAGAATTAAACGCCATATGTTTCGGCAACAATACAGGCCACCTGTGGGAACAAAAAGACCTTCCCGCTTATATGAAGAAAATGGGCCACGGGCCGCTATTCAATCCCTGCAACACTGCACCACTGTTTTACAGCAATAATTTCGTCACCCTTCACGACCTCGCATTCCGTCTGCATCCCGAATGGAATTCGCGGGCTTTCTCCACCTGGTACAATTTCATGATACCACGGGTCATCAAAAGGGCAAAACATGTCTTTACTGTCAGTAAAACAGTTGCCACCGAAATTTCAGAACACTATCACATAAACAATAACAACATATCCGTCACCTACAACGGATTGTCGGGCATTATGCAACCCACCCATTCTGCTGCAAAAGAACCCATAGTCCTTGCCGTTGGCAGCTTCAACCTCCGCAAAAACCACGAAAGCCTGATCAGGGCATTCATCAGTAGCCCGCTAAAAACCACGCACAAACTCTGTATCGTTGGCGATAAGAACAAAGTGTTTGCCGAAACAGGTATAAACGAACAAACCCTTCTGGACAACAATATCACACTACTCCGCCAATTGTCCGAACAGGAGCTGGCAGACCTCTACAGCCGTGCCGAGATAGTAGCTTCCGTTTCAGCATATGAGGGATTCGGCATACCTATACTGGAAGGGGCCGCAAACAATTGTAAACTGCTCTGTTCCGATATTCCGGTTTACAGGGAGTTATACGGTAGTGTTGCGCAATTTTGTAAGCCCTATGACATTGCCGACATATCACGGGCACTTACCACACTGGTCGCAACACCCGCTCGCGACAGAGCTGCGATCGACAACTTACTAATGATTTATAACTATGAAAACTCAGCCGCAACCATCATCGGCAAAATGACAACCGTGCGCTAAGCAGTGCCGCGGTCCAGCGTAAAACCAAAAGACGAACCCACCCCCACCTTGCTGCGTACGTTCACGGTTTGCCCGTGCGCCTCTATTATGTGCTTTACAATAGCCAGCCCCAGACCGGTGCCTCCTATTGCGCGCGCCCTGCTCCTGTCGGCTCTGTAAAACCGCTCAAATATGCGGGGCAAGTGCTCCTCCGATATACCCGGCCCGTCGTCCGACACTTCTACATACACGTTCTTCTCATCCATTTCATAGCACCCCGCTATCACCGATCCGCTCTCATTGCCATACTTTATCGCATTTTCTACCAGGTTCACTATCACCTGCTTTATCTTTTGCTTGTCAGCATGCACCAAAATCGGACGCTCGGTTCCTTTCTTCAAAGACAGCACCATCGACTTCTCCTGCGCTTTCAGCGAAAACTCTTCGTAAACGTCTTTAATAAGATCCTGTATCACAAAGGTTTCCTGTATCAGAGGTATCCTTCCCGATTCCAGCTTTGATATCTCCCCCAGATCATCTACCAGCCGCACCAAACGGTCTATTCCCTTCGATGCGTTGGCGAGAAACTTCTTATTTACTTCAGCATCGTCTATGGCACCGCCCAGCAAGGTGTCTACATAGCCCTGCACCGAAAATATAGGGGTCCTCAACTCATGCGCAAGGTTCATCAGGAATTCCTTCCTGAACTGCTCATTCGCCTGCAATATTTCAATTTCATTGCGCTTCTGCGCAGCCCATTGCTCCACATCCTTACTCACTTCATCTATCGACTTCTGAGGCAGTACGTTCTCGTAAAAATACTCCTCCCTCTTCGTAGCCTTGGTTTGGTATATGAACTTGTAAATGAGCTTGATCTTCCGGTAAATGAATCGCTGCAGTGTATAATAATACACGGCGTAAATCACCACAAAGGTGATACCAAGAACAATAAACGACGTGCGTAGATTGAGCGTGATAAAAAACACCATAGCGGCATTAGCCACCCCCACCGCAACTGCGGTTACCATCGACAGTAAACGGGGCGATACATTCTTGGTGTTTAAAACAGACATACCACTAAGTTATAGGAAAACTCAACCAACGGCACGTCTGTACCCATCTTTTTTATATCAATCGTTGAAAAGAGGATCGCAACCCTGCGACAAAGACACAAACTATGGCATCTCGAATTTGTAACCTACACCCTTCACTGTAGTGATCAGATCTATACCTACTTTCTGCCTGATCTTCCTGATGTGTACATCTATCGTACGGTCACCAACTATTACATCGGTACCCCACACGCGCTGCAGTATCTCGTTCCTCAGGAACACCCTACCCGGCTTGGACGCCAGCAACGATAGCAATTCAAATTCCTTCTTGGCAAGGACGATCTCCTCGCCTTTATATTCTACAGTAAACTTAGTCTTATTGATCTCCAGGTCACCAAACGACAGCTTCTGATCTTGCTCGTCATCCTTCCTGAACCTCCTGAGCGCCGACGCGATTCGTGTAGCAAGCAATTCAGGCTTTATAGGCTTGGCAATATAATCATCCGCGCCTTTCTTCAATCCCTCTATTTCATACTTCTCATCATTAAGCGCCGTAAGGAAAATGATAGCCGTATCGTCGAAATCGGGAAGAGAACGTAGCTCTTTAATGGTTTCGATGCCGTCTTTATTAGGCATCATCATGTCCAACAATATCAGGTTGGGCCTGAACTCTTTCGCTTTTCTTATAGCCTCTACTCCATCGCGGGCGGTGGCTATAAGGTAACCCCTGCTTTTGAGGCTATAACTGATGAACTCCACAATATCCGGTTCATCGTCCACTATCAAAATTTTACCCGGAAATACTTCCATATGTCTCCTCTGAATTCCTGTGCAATATTAGGCCACCCCAAGTGAACAAAAAAGAATACGAGATTATGTAATTGTTAAGTGATAAGCCCAAAAAACAAAAGCGGCGATGATGCGCACATCATCACCGCTTTTGGAGATTGTATTTTTAGATCACTTCAGATCTACTTCGCCGGCACCTATACTGTAGCCGTCGTTGTATATCTCTATCTTGTAGTTTCCTTTTTCATACTCACCATCCTGGTTCCAATCAACCACAACATTTTTATAAGGCTGGTTGGTCACCAGTGGTATTGCTTTAGAAAGTGTGTAAGACAAGTGATCGCCTTTCGCCGTAGTGATCATTCCTGACCCCTTGGCAGGATTATTGATCACTGCACCCTTCGGATCTATCACACGCAGGTACACCATCTTAGTGCCACTCTCTGCAATACGGTTCTCATCTATGTCAAAAGTGATGCGAAGGATATCAGCTTTCTTAGCACGCTGAGTCTCTTTCTCCTTGCCGTTACGCTTCACCTTGATGGCCTCCATGCGGATGTTCGACGCATGCAACACTGATGCCAATTGCTTGATCGCGATGTTCTGTGTTACAGTTGAATCGCGTTCACGTGTCAGCACTTTGTTGTTTCCTGTGAGAATGGTATTCTCTTTTTCCAGTTCAGCAATACGTGCTTCGTATTCGCGTGTTTTGTCGTTCAGCGAAGCGATCATTATCCTTGCCTGTTCCAGTTCGGCCTGAGTAGCATTATTCTTCTTGAGAATGTTGCGTATCTGTCCGCGCAGCTTGCTCAATGCTTCCTGATCACCCTTCAGCATGCTATCCATCTGCGCATTCTGAGTAACCAACTGATCCAGCTTTGCAGATGCTGCCTGAAAATCAGCCTCCAGCGTAGCATGTTCTGTACTCAGCGAATCCATACGCTGCTGCTGCATTTGCGCGTTGTTCGCGTTCATCTCAGCCATCTGAGTTTTGCTCATGTACAGATAAATACAACCTGCAAGCAAAATAATGATGACTACCCAGTAAATAAGAGAATTGTTTTTCCTTGGCGGCATGCTTTGCTGAGGGTCTTGTGGTGTGATCTGATTGATCTGACTCATAACATTTAGAATTATGGTTAAAAAAAAGCAAGTCGTAAATTCGCTGCAAATATAGCATACTATTGCAAGCAATGGAATTCCTGAACGGCATATTGTTTATCGACATAGAAACAGCTTCGGGCGTTCCCGACTATCACTCACTCCCCGAAGGCCTCAAAGCAGAGTGGGACAAGAAGTCCCGCCTGGTGAAACCTACCCGCGATGACCTCAAAGATCCTGCCGATCTTTTCACAGACCGCGCAGGCATTTTTTCAGAATTCGCGCGCATTGTTTGCATCAGCTTTGGCGTCATTGTGGGCGATGAAGAAAACCGCCGCCTTCGGCTGCGCTCGCTTGCCGGCGACGATGAAAAGAAGATCCTCGAAGACCTATGCATCGTCATAGAAAAAATGACCGCCCGCCATAAAGACATCCGCTTCTGCGGCCACAACATCAAGGAATTCGATATCCCGTTTATCTGTAGGCGCATGGTCATCAACAACATACCGCTACCCCCATGCCTTCAACTCTCGGGGCGCAAACCCTGGGAAATAACCCACCTTGATACCCTCGAACTCTGGAAGTTCGGCGACAACAAGAACTATACTTCGCTATCGCTGCTGGCTCAGGTGCTCGGCATCCCCTCCCCCAAGGACGACATCGATGGCAGTCAGGTTGGGCGTGTTTTCTGGCAGGAAAAAGACATCGCCCGCATCAGCCGCTATTGTATGCAAGACGTTTTTACAACTGCCAAGGTATTCCTGCGCCTCAAAGGCATAGACCCTGCCAACCTCAGGCCCGACTATGCCGAGGGCTTCTCGCTGGACACACTTTAGAACCGACCGCTGCTGTAGCACCAACGAAATATGATAATGTGCTGTCTTTCAATGACCGGCACTTCATACATATAACGGAAGAAGTTCTTAAAAGTTTTTAAAAATCTTTATCTTGCATCTTCAGAAAAATCAAATACCGATCATGTTACACCGATTGAGTCATATAGTACTTTCATTAGTCGCTTCGTCGCTTGTGCTCACTTCCTGTCAGCGCAACTACAGTCCTGACACAGTGCTGCCCACAGCTTATTCACCCAATGTCATCATTGGCAGCGACAACCAGGTGCTATATGCCCTCAACCCCACTACCGGTGTTAAAAGCTGGGAATTAGGTCTTCCCTGCCAGATAAAAGCCTCCCCGATCATCTACAACGGTAGTGTCTATGTGGCCTCGTCCAACCGCGACACTATCTACAAGATCAACTCACGCACCGGCGAGATCACAAAGAAACTCACCTACTCAAACGGCGGTACAGGTACCAAAGCTACACCGATCGCTGATGCCGGCCGCATATATGTTGGCGGCAACAGTGGTGGCTTCTTCTCTATAGACACCGGTAACTCCACTACAAAATGGAGCTACATGGCAGCAGGTCCTATCGAGTCGTCTCCGGCTATCTACAACGGCAGTGTTTACTTTGCCACAACCAACGGTACCGTATACCGTATGGAAAAAATAAACGGCAACCTCAACTCAACACTGTCGCCTGCCCCTGTTTGGTCCCTCAACATTCCGGGGGCCAAATTCACCGCTTCAGCTGCCATCGGCGATCCATACCTGTTCATAGGCAGCGTTACCGACAGTTCCATGTATTGTATCTACCTCGACGCACCTACCAACACCGGCGTACTGCGCTGGAAATACAAAACAAAGGGTGGCATCCGCAGTTCCGCAACAGCCTACAAGGGTACCTGCATCTTTGGTGCCGATGACTTCAACGTTTACTGCGTTGACACCGGCCTGTCACTCACCACTACTACCCCCGACCTGCGCTGGAAGCGTACACTGAAGAGTGAAGTAACATCCTCTCCATATGCCAGCAACCAGGTGGTATACATAGGCTGTAAAGACTACAAGCTGTATGCACTCAAGATAGCTGATGGTGCCATCAAGTGGCAGTTCGCTACCACCGGCATCGTTACTTCAAGTCCGCTTGCTTACAACGACGTTATATACGTTGGCAGCTACGACAAATACCTCTATGCGCTCGACTCAGCAAGAGGCACCGTCAAGTGGAAGTCCAACATCAATGGTCAGATCGACTGCTCGCCTGTTCTTGATGACCTGGTGAAAGTCACTGGCCACAACAGCCAGATCAGCGGGCACACCAACTAACATCTACCCAACTCATTTTATCTGGAGACCACAATTTGTGGTCTCTTTTTTTGCCGCTACTATCCATTTTGCACCAATATTCCCCTAATAGTAGTAGCTACTACCGGAGGTTTTCGTTGTTTCTTTGCACCGGAATAGCAGTTCTACACTTTATACCCTCCCTTTTGGGGCACCTTCAATAGGGCGTAAACGCAGAAACAGGACGCATAAAACAACTTAAATAAGTAGCAGTATGAAAAAGAGAGACGAGCAACATGTTGTGATCATTGACGATGATCCGGTTAGTAATATGCTCACTGAGATGTCAATAAAATCGGTGCATTCAAAGGACTTTATCCGCTCGTATGTGGACCCCACAGACGGCATAGAACATATAGCAAACCTGGTAAACAAAAATGAAGGCGAACAAGTTATTGCGTTTGTCGACATCAATATGCCCGGCCTGTCGGGGTGGGACGTGATAGAGCGCCTGGCCCCCATGATCACTAACGGACAGGCCAACGGTCTGCGCATCTATATGCTGTCTTCGTCCATCAATACCAACGACAAGCTGAAGGCGTACAACATCCCAATCGTTTCGGGGTATTTTGAAAAGCCGCTGTCCAGCAAAGACTTTTCGGATCTTATATTCAAATGCAACTATATCAGGTAGTTATTTGCCCGCGTTCACCTTTTCGTAGGCCTTGTTGCTGCTTACGAACTCAGGCACAAGATCCTTCATCAGAAACACGGTCTCCAGTGTATAGTGCTGACGGGCACTGGCTATGAGCTTGGAGATCTTCTTCTCTACCGTAGCGAAGTCATACTCGCGCACATCGGCTATCATGATCTTCTCATGATAGGTGGGTCTTGAATTCTCAGCCGAACTCAGCAACTCTTCATAGAGCTTTTCGCCGGGCCTCAGGCCTGTGTACTCTATGCGTATATCGCGATCGGGTTCTTTGCCCGATAGCTTGATGACCTTGCGCGCGAGATCGGCGATCTTTACGGGCTTGCCCATATCGAAGACGAATATCTCGCCGCCCTGCCCCATAACGCCTGCCTCTATCACCAGCAGACACGCCTCGGGGATGGTCATGAAGTAGCGGGTGATCTCGGGGTGAGTAACAGTGAGCGGACCACCCTTTTCCAGTTGTTTCTTGAAGCGCGGGATCACCGAACCGTTTGAACCGAGCACGTTGCCGAAACGGGTGGTAACGAACTTGGTCACATGCTCGGGATCGGCCTCCTGCAAGTGCTTGAAATAGCTTTGGGTGAATATCTCGGCAATGCGCTTAGACGCCCCCATAACATTAGTAGGGTTCACGGCCTTGTCGGTAGATACCATTACAAACTTCTCTACGTTGTTGGCCACAGCCAGCTCGGCCAGTTGACGCGTACCAGCCACATTGTTGATGACCGCGATAGACGGGTTATCTTCCATAAGCGGCACATGCTTATACGCAGCGGCATGAAATACAATCTCGGGATTGAACACTTCGAACAGTTGTTCCATACGGGCTTTATCGCAGATATCGGCGAGATAGGCCTTGATATTGGCGTTCTTGTGCTTTTCCTGCAGCTCCAGCAAAAAGTCGTGCATGGGCGTTTCGGCCTTGTCGCACAGTATGAGTAGTGATGGCCTGTATGCCAGCAATTGGCGCACCATTTCGCTACCTATAGAGCCTGCCGCACCGGTCACGAGTATCTTTTTACCCTTCAGGGCGCTGTATATCGCCTCGTTGTGTATCTTGATCACCTCGCGCTCCAGCAGATCTTCAATGTTGATGTTCTGGAGCTGTTGTGTGTCCAGCTTGCCGTTCAGCCAGTCGCGCATGGCAGGCACCTGCTGCACCTTGATACCGTGCACAAGGCAGCTATCTACCAGCTCGTTCAGTGTGGTCTTTTCTATGTGTTTGCTGGCCAGGATCAGGATCTCTACGCCTTCGGCAGCCAGTTTGGCTATACTGCTTTCGGTGGTGCTGTATATAGGAATACCCTCCAGCAATTTACCGTTGGTACTGAATGAATTATCCAGGAATGCCACCACCTGCATATCGCCATCGGGCAGGCTGTTCATCACCTTCTTGATGTGCAGGCCATCGGCCGATGTATCGTAAACGACCACCTTTTTCTTCGTCACCTTGATGCCGCCAACGGAAAGAGATTTATAAAAGTTAAAAACATACCGAACGGTAAGGCGGTAGGATATGATAACGAAGCTGGTAATGAAGAAATTGATGGAAACTATCTGCAACGTAAAATAGTTGCGCGAGCCCAGGAAGAAGATATTAACTACCAGGTAAAAGAATGCCGCAATAGCATTTACCATTACCAAGCGCGAAGTATCCTCCAGATTGGTGTACCGAACGATGCCGGCATAACTCTTGAAAACGTAAAAAAGAACCGCATTCACTCCTAATACCACCAGCATCATGAAGCGGAGACCGTCGTTCATGTGCTCCCAGTTAAAGTTCAGCTTCAGCATGCGCGACAAGAACAGGCAGAAACAAACCAGGAAGAGGTCCAATAAAAATACCAACCACCGGGGAAGGATCTTTAACTTATAGGACATAGACTTTATGTTAATAGTTTTCGTAATGTTAATAGTTTCAGGTTGTAGCAATATTACAAAAACTTTATGCAAATGACTAGTTAATGGGAAAAAATTTAATCGATACTATTCATTTTTCATCATTTTTTGTGGCCGAAACCCCTCATCACGGGTTGTTTTTGTGTTTTTGGTGTCCTATCTTGCAGTATGGACAACTCAAAGAACGCCCCGAAGAAAGCAGCAGCAACCAAGCTCCCATCCAAACAAATAGTGTTCGGCAACCAGCCCAAGGGCAAAAAAGGCGGTGCTGCCGGCAGCAAATCTTCCGCCCCAACCGGTAAAAAAGGCGGTGTGAACCTGATGCGCAAGCTGTCGGGTATGTAAGCCTATTGCTCAGAGCAGCCGCAGCATCTCGTTATCTATAGCCTGGAAGAAGTCGCCGGGCTGAAATGTGCGCCACTGCGGCCTGTCGAGCAGGTGAATGTAGCGGGTGATACGCGACCGGGTAAAGTCGTAACGTGTCTGCTCGGGCATATTCACCGCCACTATCCAGCCGCCGGCATCGGCTATTTCCTCGTTCCACTCTTCGTAGTAGTCGGTATCGCTGCTATGAAAGTTGAGTACATTCTCGGTAATGAGGATGAACTTGGTGATCCCTTTTGCCTGCATGAGGTCTATGACCGACCGTTTCAGTTGCATGATATCGTTCTCCACGGCATCGTTCCACTCGCCTATGAACTCGAGTATTACATAGTTCAGCTCGTAGTCGGCAAAGAGCTCCTTCATATATAGGGTACGCGAGCCGAACTCGTCCCACTGGGGATGGATGTAGTAGTTATAAACGGTGTTTGAATATTCGAACTCGCTGTGTTCGGTGCCGTAGAAGGGTGATTGTTCGTCTTCCTCGGCTATATACAGGTGCCGCCAGTTGTAAAATGGTTCTATTTCGTGCATAAACGGATGCAAATATACTTAGTGAGGGGTTGGGAACCTGCCTATCGGCAGGCAAGTTGGCAATTTGGAGTTGGGAGTTAGGATTTAGGATTTAACCACAAAGTACACTGAGGTGGCACAAAGTACACGAATGGCGCTTGGCATGGAGGGATAATTGGGAATTGGGAATTAACCACAAAGTACACTGAGGGGGCACAAAGCACACGAACGGCGCTTGAGCATTGGCATCGTATGCCGGAGTTTTTAGGATAATGCGGGATCTCCTCAGATGCTGCGCACTTCCCATTTTTCCTGAAAAAATTTCTCTTTCCCCTTCACACTGCACCAATTCTCCACTACTTAATTGATTATCAGTCATTTAAATTTTACCGCTACACGCCATACCCGTCGAAAACTGCGCACCTACTTCCCAAAAACTGCGCAAAACCTGCGCAGTTGCTTCCCATTTACTTCTCACCTGCTTCTCATGTGAGAAGTAAAATAAAATCACCATACATACCATTTGCAACATTTCCATCAACTTCCATTCAAGTTACAACGGTGTACCCAAACAGGCAAAAGAGTGTTTTATGATAGTGCGTTTTTGGTAGTGTGGTAAAAACTTTTGCAACAGCCAGTAGAAAACACCGGCAAGAAAGTAGACACCAGTAGAAAACACCGGCGTCCAATGGGGATTAGGGCTTGCCGTTACTTCAACGAGTACCATGCCCCCTTGGTTGTGCCATGTTTTTCTATCTGGTTATTTGTTGCCAAAGATTCAAGGTGTTTTTTTATCGTGTTTCTGTTTGCGCCGGTTATCGTAACGATCTCACTTATTGTTGTTCTTCCTCTAGATTTTATGATCCCGATTATCTGTAGCGATAATTCCGGCATTGTGGTGAGCAGCTTTTTTTCAGTTCTTATCTTTATTTCAAGCCTCATTTTCTGTTGCTTCATTGCGCGCAGAAAGAACAATAACCAAGGTTGCCAGTTTGGTGTTTCTGATCTGAGTGTTCCCTGCGTTTGCCTCAGTGCGAGGTAGTACATTTCCTTGCTTTGCTCTATTACAGCTTCAAAAGAACTGTATGGTACATATAAGTATCCTTCTCTTAAAAGCAAGTACGTTGTCAGCGCTCTCGATAATCGACCGTTACCATCCTGAAATGGATGTATTGCCAGAAACTCTACAATAAATATCGCAGTTGTAAGAACCGGATGCAGAGCCCTGTCATCAAATGTTGTAGCAGCCCATTCAACAAGTTGCTGCATCTTAATCGGTGTTTCGAACGGACCTGATGTTTCGAAAATGATACCGAGGCTTTTGCCCTGTGGGTCAAATGCCTCAACATTGTTGGCTGATCGTTTATATTGCCCTCTGTGCCAACTATCTTTTTCACTGTACTTCAGGAGTTCGCTGTGCAGTTGTTTTATATAATTCTCATTAAACGGGATGTCGGCATAGTTTTGAAAAATCAGGTTCATGACTGCTCCATATCCCGCCACTTCCTGTTCATGTCTGGATGATAATGTATTCACCTCCAGATTTGTGAGCAGTGTTTCAACCTGAAGATCTGTAAGCTTGCTGCCTTCAATACGGGTTGATGAACCTACACTTTCAATTGTGGCAACTCGCTTCAATGAGCTCAATTGTTCCGGTGCCAATTGGCCCAGTGCTTTCCAGGCTCCTTTGAATTCGTCTATTTCTGCTATTAATGAAAGGATCTCAGGGGTTATTTTTATACTATCGATATTTACCATAGTTACCCAATTATACACCTAATAATACCCGATTATTTTGCAAATGTAGTGAAATAGCCAATTATACACCCAATAATACCCAAATAATTCCGATGCCTTGTCGTGAAATAAGTTTACGCATTTAAGCGATAATCCATATTGCGGTATGCAGCTCGCCACAAAGGGCACTGAGGTGGCACAAAGCACACAGGGTATCCATGGGAAACTGGATGCTCCCGATACGCTCGCCAAATCAGGCACAACAGCGAAACTATTCATCATGATATAAGAAAATGTGGGAGACTCGCCCACGTTCGTTAAAGTTCACCTGTATATAAGGTTCACTATCGTCATTTGTTGCATAGAAGTAAAGCATTACATCTACACGAACACGATCATATTCTCTGGCTACACTATCATTGGGCAAACCCATTACTGCAATAACTTCAGTTTTGGTCATACCGATCTGCAACTTTTTAGAATTGCTGATGTTTCTTTTTGCGGACATTGCTCTACCACTCCTGTTCCTATCATAGTCGTCCCAGAGGCATAATGCAGCAATTAGACCCAACCCAATAAAAAAGAAGAATTTTATGCGGCCTGACATCTTACAAGGGTATTAAATGATATTCCGGCCCGATCGAAACTTATATACAAACTGGACAAAGCTCGTTGTTCCGATGAGACGATCACAAAACGGCTATTTTACTTTGACTTGTTGTTCCCGATGTTCCGACGGGCATTTGAAGACAACGAGAAAATGAGTATTAAGTTCCGAAATCGATTCCGACTACTTTCTTATCCCTGTGTGAAAATGTTACATGATAATGATCTGATGCACCCAATTCGTTGTTGATATAGTAATACCCGATAAGGGAATCAGCGCCAATGCTATACGTGTCGACCCTGTATGGTTCGCCCATTATTATCTGAACTTCCGAAATGGTCATCCCTACCCTTATTCTTTGCATATTAACGGCATTTTTGTCTTTCTTAGAAAAGATAAACAAAATTGTTATGATAATAAGTATTAGATAGACAAGCTTTTTCATTTTGGGCCTATTGAATTTACTATGTCTTTCAGAATGTACAGACGTGCATCCGGAGCTGGTAATAAAACCCGTTCTGTGAACGTCTTCATCTTCCTGTTGCTGATTGAGTTATCTACCCTTAATATATTCATGGCATATCGAATTTAGGTAATTTAAGTGATACAATTTTTATCATTGGTTGCAGGCATATTTCGAACGCAAAACTCATCAACGCTACCCTGATGTCGGCGAGTCCCCCGCAGAAAAGCGGGAATACTCACCAAGGACGGAAAAACCAACAGAACGGGTCAATTGCCATATTTGATGTAAACAACAATGCTATCTTGTTTCCCAAACAATACAAAAAAGTCGTCCGAAGAAGCGAATTCACTGTTAATGTACCGGTAGAAAAAGTTCTCAGAATCGTTATGAAACGAATTTATTTCATAGGGAGGCCCCATTATCCTCAACACATCAGGTACCGTCATCCCGTATTTCACCTTGTAGATGTTTCTGGAATTTGCGCTATTCCCATTAAGATATATTAAAATAAAAAGTACCGCAGCAATTGCCCCAATGAAAAAGTTTCTATTACCGGATTTTTGGAACAAGGCGAAGGAATTTGAAAATACTAAAATATCATTCTCTAATGAATCTGCAAAGATCTTTGTCCCAAGGTAACTACCTGAGGTAAGTATACACCTTTATGCGATATTCCGTGTTGTGGCTTTCAATTCACGACGACGTGCTTATAGTTTTGGCTATGTTGAGGTGTACGGAAACGCCAACATATATAACCATTTTTATTTCGATTGCCATTTTTAAGAAAAAAGGGTAAGGGAAGAATATAAGTAAAAGGCAGGAAAGTGGCCCTTTTATTTTTCCACAATTTTTTTCGGTTTAAATAAAAAGTTTTTACTACCTTTGCAGTCCTTAAAAAAATATGGCGAAACAATCTCTAATTAAACAGGACGGAACTATCGTGGAAGCGCTCTCAAATGCGATGTTTCGCGTTCGTCTTGAAAATGGACACGAGATACTCGCTACTATTTCGGGTAAGATGCGGATGCACTACATACGTATATTGCCCGGCGACAAAGTGGGTGTGGAAATGAGTCCATACGACCTGAGCCGCGGAAGGATCATATACAGGTACAAATAAAACACCTGAAACCCGCTTTGGCGGCGCTATCTGAAAGGATTGGCAGGGTGAGAAAAGATATATAGTAAAAGCATAGAAAATCAATAACAATGAAAGTTAGAG
>JAEUVY010000087.1 GCA_016786565.1 Flavipsychrobacter sp. | reverse complement strand
ATGTCTTCCTCGGGGAAAGGAATTCGCCCCATGGAGTTGAATGTATCGGGTTGGATATGTTGGGTATAAACCGAGGCACGCGTCGAGATAAATTCGTCGATATAGGGATGTATTGTTTGTGCGAGCTCGGGGTTGCGCTGCGAGACCATCTCCATAAAGTAACCGAATAGTTCCATGTTCTCGTTGATGGTGCAACGGTTCTGCAGTTTTTTTGCTGTGAGGGTGAGTCTGTGCAAGCCCTCTATTTCTTTGTAGGTAACGGGATTTGTGAGACGGCCCTCGGAAAGGTAACTTTCTGTAAGGTGTCCAATAATGTGATAACAGTTCTCTGCCAGCATGGACGGCAGGTATTTTGCTGATTGTTTGAGTCGGTTCCAGTCGCCCTCTTTGACCCAGGTGGAGATGCTGCGACGACTGACGTTTAATAAGGACGCGATCTGGGTATTTGTGAGTCCTGTCTGGAAGAATAGGGTCTTTGCCTGGTGTTTCTTTTCGTTTATCATGATGGTGGTTTTATAGGTTTGGGGACAAAGGTCTGGTGGGTTTGGGAAATTGCGAGGAAGGAATTTCTATGATATGGCGTTTTCTGTAGTGTCATAAAAAAAAGGAATTGGGAACCTGCCTGCCGGCAGGCAGGTTGGGGGGGGGTGGGACGATTGTGTTTTTAGTCTGAACCTTCCTGCGGTAGGCAGGTCACTGAAAAAACGGATTAGGGGATTTCACGGATGCAAGTGGATACCAATGACAAATAATTGCGTATGGATTGACTTTGAGCGACATCAAGATGAAGACGTTCGGAGAACGGGTATGATCGGGCGTACCGGATTCGCTGCGCTAAAATCCGGAACAACCGGGGAACATCTTGATAATTGGACTAATTGTGCGAACAGAATATATTTTCTTTAAACAAACAATATTTATTGTTTAACAATAATTTTTTATTACTTTTACACAATCAACGTAATTACTATAATCATGACAAAAAGAATCGACTTCATTTGGAAAGCAATTCAAACAGCTTGCTGGTTCATTTTCGCAGGCTACTGTGTTCAAACCGGCGCTGTGTTGTTCAATTACGTATTTAGCTTGTTTAAACCCATTGCCACCCATAACCTTCATCTTGGTCTTGACCTTACAGAACTTTACAACAAAAGTAAACTGGTTTATACATTGATACTTGCAATCATTATTATCATCTCCGCTTTAAAAGGGTATCTATTTTTCATTGTTATAAAAACATTTAAGGCACTGAATTTGGTAAAACCTTTCAGTGAGAAAATATCAGCAATCATAACCAGGATAACGGGATATGCATTTTCAATAGGAGTTATCAGCGTTACATCTCAACAAGCCATAAAAAGATTATCTGAAAGCGGATATAATACCGGAATTTCGGAAAGATATTATAGTGATGGTGGTGCTTACTTAATGATGTCGGCAATACTATTTGTTATCGCCCTGATTTTTCAAAAAGGTATTGAATTACAAAAGGAAAATGATCTAACTATATAAACTATGCCAATCATTGTAAACTTAGACGTAATGATGGCAAAGCGAAAGATGTCGCTGAATGAGCTATCAGCAAAAGTAGACATTACACTTTCCAATCTTTCCATCTTAAAAACAGGAAAAGCTAAAGCCATTCGTTTTAGCACATTAGAAGCTATTTGCAGGGCACTTGATTGTCAGCCTGCTGATATTCTTGAATATGTAGAAAACTCAAACCAAAATAAACAATGAAAACGTTATTGATATAAAAAAAATCATCGTTTCGTCTATTAGTGTAAGTGCCCATTACGCAGATCTAAAAATTGCACACAATAGGGTATGGAATATTACTTAGCGACATCAAGATGAAGACGTTCTGAGAACGGGTATGATCGGGCGTTCCGGATTCGCTGTGGTAAAATCCGGAACAACGGGAACAAATGCCGGTGGAACCTATTATGAGCTTCATCGCCCTGATTTCGTTGAGTCCCTCGCAGAAAAAGCTAGGAGACTCAACGAGGACGACAAAAATGAGAAAGGGAGCGGCGAGCGAAGAGCGATGCCCTCCCTTTCTCATTTTTGTGCCCCTAACTGACAAAACTTCGAACCAAATTTGGAAGTTCTTCTCGTAAATATATTGTTCGAAAGCAATCTGCAACGATCAATATAGAATTCTCGATGCTTCTAAAGTGTATGGGTTAACTGAGTAATAATAAAAAACTCTGATTGAACTGTCTGGCATTAATTCGCCAACCCTCACATTTGGTTGTCCATTTTTCGGAGGTACGACTCAAACATTAATATGGCGGTTACCATGTGAAAAGGAGTCAAGGTCGTTACTCATTTGTTTTACTTCATCAATGGCAAGGATCACTTTTTCAATTGTGTCTTTTCTGTCCAACAGAAACAATGAATCAACTTGAGAGTGAAACTTATTTTTCCATGAACTACCAATCTTTTTATCAAGATAGGCTGTTACGGCAAGATTGTACCCTTCAAATCCACTGCGTTCAGGAATGGAGACTACGCAACCTGCCACGATTTTGTAATGAAAACCAAACTTAGGGGCAATTAAAATCGCCTCTTTGTCTGACATCATAGGTTCTCCATATTGCAAGATTTTTGGTTTCCCCCTTACTATGTCCCATTTTGCAGTGAAGTAGTTGTACGGCGTAAAAAGCCCATAGAAAAAGTGCAGGATTATTAGTAATCCGACAAATAGAAGAGTCGAAATTAATATAAGTTTCCTTTTTGTCATTGTAACAAATCCCCAGTGCAATAATAATCTTCGTAAGCTGAAAATAGAAGACGTATAAAAGCCAAAAATCCACACTATCAAGCGTGGATTTTAGCATCTTCTGGCATCTTTTAGCACAAACGAGGAAACTTGTGGGTGAGTGAGCCTATGCAGTCAGTCATTCTTCAAGGTTTTTGATCATGGTGAAGAGCATTTTTGAAATTTCCTCGAACCCATTTCGCAATTCCAGGTGGAATTCGGTTGGCATCTCTTCTTCTGCAACCAGAAACTCAATTATCGATGCGCATTCCAAAGCAGAACTTCTCGCCATTACAAAGAAATTTCGTCTGTCTTTCTTTGCAAATCTTCCGGAACCTTCTGCTATGTTCAGCTGTATGCTGAGACTGGCCCTGCCGAGCTGGTCACGCATGTACCGCACTATAGTAGTGTTGTGTTTTAAAAACCGGTATATTTTTTGATTGATGGAGAAGGCCTTTTTATACACCTCCAGATTCTCGAATATCAGCATGGTGAAATGGTGGGGAGTAGAAGAAACAGAAACAGTGCCAGAAAACAGAGAAATCAGTAAACACTGTTCGCTGTTCGCTCACACTGTTTACTGATTTGTGCCCCAGACGGGAATCGAACCCGTACTCGCCTTTCGGCAAACAGGATTTTAAGTCCTGCGCGTCTACCAGTTCCGCCACCAGGGCATGGTGTTGTTCTGCAAATATATTGTGCCTTTCCGAGAGGTAGTACACAAATAGAGAGAACGATGGTATTTCCCTAAATAAAAAAATCCATCTTCATAAAGAGGATGGATTTTCTTATAAAGAGCGGAAGACGAGACTCGAACCCGCGACCCCAACCTTGGCAAGGTTGTGCTCTACCAACTGAGCTACTTCCGCTTGTATTTTAAGAACTTTTCCCTTGGCTGATTGCGTTTGGGATTGCAAAGATAAGAGCAGTCTTTTAAAAAACAAACAATCTTTCGAAAAAAAATAATTGCAATTTATCAGCGCAAAAAATCGGGCACTGAAACTAGAAAACAGCATGACAAAAATGCGGTGGCAGGGTAGTACATTTGCCCACCCTGAACGGGAACACAACAAGGCTAAAGATGGCATCATCGTTCGTATCGCTGGTAAAAAAAGATCTGCTCATGGAGTGGCGCCAGAAGCATGCCTTGTATGGTGTGTTGGTTTATGTGGGCGCCACGGTGTTTGTAGTGTACATGATGAATGGCCAGCCGGACACTAAAGTGTGGAACGCGCTGTTCTGGCTATCGCAATTGTTTGTGGCGGTGAACTCTATGGCCAAGAGTTTTTTACAGGAACATCCGCACAGGTTCAGGTACTACTATACAATAGTAAAGCCGACAACCTTTCTACTGGCCAAACTTACCTACAGCACCGCGCTGATGGTAGTGATGAGTGTAATAAGTCTGCTACTGTATGCATTGATGCTGGGATGGCCCCCAATGCACAGCACGCTGTACATTACAATAGCGCTTACCGGTAGCCTCAGCCTCTCGGTGGTGTTTACGTTTCTGTCGGCAATAGCAGCCAGGGCGCAGCAGAACTCGTCGCTGATGGCAATACTAGGTTTCCCGCTGGTGACGCCGGTGCTGATGATACTGAGTAAGCTGGCAGCAACCGCGTTGCAACCCATTTATATGCCCGGCTGGTGGAACCTGGCGATAGTGCTGGTGGCACTGGATCTGCTTATTATAATGCTAGGGGTGATCCTGTTCCCTTTCCTGTGGCAGGAATAACTGCTGTGAAGAGATATTTAAAATTTCCGGCGACTGATGTTTCGCTGATGAAATTTGGATAAATTCGCATTCTAAAACAACTAAAATCAACTGATATGAAAAAGATCATGTTCCCGCTTTTTGCTGCTGCAACTCTGTTTGCAGGTTCATCAATGGCACAGAGCCAGAAGACGAACTCATCGGCACCTGTAAAAAATGTAGGTGGAGCTATCGCGCCAACTGAAGCAAGTGCAGCATCTGCCAAGAAAGAATCGAAAACAGCGCCTGAAAAGAAAAAAGAAGCAAAAGCTACACCTGCTGCTAAGAAAGAGGCAAGCGCTACGAAATAATATCCTGAAAAACGGACTTAGTAATGGGAGCAAACAATGTTTGCTCCCATTCTTTTTTGTTGAAATATAGGCACCGCAAGGGTTTGCAACGTTGAACAAAGTCCAATTATTTGCTGGTGTGATCTAAAAATAATTAAAAATGATTCTGTCTAATTTCTGTTACAAATCCCTTACCCTGTGCGGGTAAGAGGTGGTTGAAGGGTTGTGAAATCAAGCATATCCACATAGTGTTCATTTCTTTAGGTGCTATTTTATTGGCTTTTTATTGGGTGGCTTATTATCTTTGTACCCACAACAGTTCTTACATATTAAATACTTCCGGATAACATGAGTTGGAAAAATTATTTTAGCACGTCTATTGGTAAGAAGATCCTTGTAGGTGCCACAGGTCTGTTTCTCGTCCTTTTCCTTGTAGTACACTGCTATGTGAATGCAATGGTGTTCTGGCCAGATGCTGAACCCGGAAAACACTTTACCGAAGCCGCAGCCTTCATGGGCGGTAATGTTGCCGTAAGGATCATGGAAATAGGTTTGTTCCTGGGGCTGGCAGTACACATCATTCAGGGCCTTTCGTTGTGGTCTCAGAATATGAAACGCCGCAGCGTGCGCTACACCGTTAGTGCCGGAAATGCTACCAGCAAATGGTATAGCCGCTCTATGGGTCTGCTGGGTACGTTGATACTCATGTTCCTTATCCTTCACCTTTACCACTTCTGGGCTCCTAACCGTTATGGCCAGGCATTTGATCCGGCATGGAAGGAAGAAGACCTTTACCACAAAATGATAGCAGTGTTTACCCCGTTGTGGGTTGTGATCATCTACGTATTGGGTTGCGTGTCGCTGGCATGGCACCTGATGCATGGTTTCTTCAGTGGCTTCCAGACATTCGGTCTGGCTACGCACAAGTATAAGGGCGTCATCAGGTCGATAGGTGTAGCGTTTGCGATCATCATTCCACTGATCTTCGCGAGCATGCCGATCTATCTGCATTGCGTTGGCAATTGCGGCCACTAATTGATGGTATCCGCTGACCACTAACAGCGTCTACAAAAAAATATAGTTCTGACCTTGAATTAAACAATGATATGGCGTTAAATTCTAAAATACCTGCCGGACCGATCGACTCGAAATGGAAAACGTACAAGTCGACATGTAAGCTGGTGAACCCTGCAAACAAAAGGCAGCTGGAGATCATAGTAGTAGGTACCGGACTTGCAGGCGCATCGGCGGCCGCTTCTCTTGGCGAAATGGGGTACAAGGTAAAGGCGTTCTGTTTTCAGGATAGCCCGCGCCGTGCACACTCAATCGCTGCACAGGGAGGTATCAACGCTGCCAAAAACTATCAGAACGATGGTGACAGCACTTACCGTCTGTTTTACGACACCATAAAAGGTGGTGACTACCGCGCCCGTGAAGGCAACGTGCACCGTCTGGCTGAAGTGAGTGCAAACATTATAGACCAGTGTGTGGCACAGGGTGTTCCATTTGCCCGCGAATATGGCGGATTGCTGAGCAACCGTTCATTTGGTGGTACACAGGTTCAGCGTACATTCTATGCTGCGGGCCAGACAGGTCAGCAGTTGCTGATAGGTGCTTATCAGGCGCTGGAGCGTCAGGTGGCACTTGGTACAGTGACCATGTACTCTCGTCATGAGATGCTTGATGTGGTTGTAATAGACGGAAAAGCTCGTGGTATCATTGCCCGTAACCTGGTGACAGGTGAGCTGGAGCGTCATTTCGGCCATGCGGTATTGTTGTGCACAGGTGGTTACGGTAACGTATTCTACCTCTCAACAAACGCGATGGGTAGTAACGTAACAGCTGCATGGAAAGCACACCGCAAGGGGGCATTCTTCGGCAACCCATGCTTTACTCAGATCCACCCTACATGTATCCCTGTGAGCGGTGATCACCAGTCGAAACTGACACTGATGTCAGAATCGCTGCGTAACGATGGTCGTATCTGGGTACCAAAAAAACAAGGCGATAACCGCAAACCAACCGATATTCCTGAAGAAGAGCGCGATTACTACCTGGAGCGCAGGTATCCTGCATTCGGTAACCTCGTTCCGCGTGATGTGGCCAGCCGTGCTGCAAAAGAGCGTTGCGACGCCGGTTATGGTGTAGGTTCTTCTAAAATGGCTGTATACCTCGACTTCGCTTCAGCAATAGAGCGCTATGGTAGGGTAGAAGCTAACAAACAAGGTAAACCAAACCTGGATAAAGCATCAATAATTGCTCTGGGTAAGGACGTAGTAAAAGAAAAATACGGTAACCTGTTCGATATGTATGCGAAGATAACAGGTGAGAATCCGTATGAAGTTCCGATGCGTATCTATCCTGCGGTTCACTATACAATGGGTGGCCTGTGGGTAGACTATGAGTTGATGACGACTGTACCGAACCTATACGCGCTGGGTGAAGCTAACTTCAGCGATCACGGTGCTAACCGCCTTGGTGCATCGGCACTGATGCAGGGTCTGGCTGACGGTTACTTCGTAATTCCTTACACACTGGGTAATAACCTGGCCGACGATATCCGTACAAAGGCTATTCCAACTGACCATCCGGCATTCATAGCAGCTGAAAAAGAAGTTTCAGACCGCATCAACCGTTTGATGAATATCAAGGGTAAGGAAAGTGTTGAAAGCTTCCACAAGCGCCTTGGTAAGATCATGTGGGATAAGTGCGGTATGGGCAGGAACGCTAAAGGACTGCAGGAGGCGATCAAAGAGATTCAGGAACTGCGCAAAGAGTTCTGGAGCAATGTGCGTATTCCGGGTGATATCAACGAATTCAACCCTGAACTGGACAAAGCCGGCCGCGTGGCTGACTTCCTGGAGCTGGGCGAGTTGATGTGCATAGACGCACTGCAACGTAATGAAAGCTGCGGTGGTCACTTTCGCGAAGAGTCTCAGACAGAAGATGGCGAAGCACTGCGTGATGATGCCAACTTCATGTATGTAGCTGCGTGGGAATTCAAGGGTGAAAGCAATTTCGAGTTGCACAAGGAGCCATTGAACTACGAAGTTGTTCACCCAAGCGCAAGGAGCTACAAGTAATAAAACGGGGTGTGCCCCGGCAAACAAAATACAAAGACGTTCGGCGAGAGCGGGACATTAAACAATATTTAAAGAACAGCGTATGCAACACTACAATATGAACCTCACACTGAAGGTGTGGCGTCAGAAGAACAACAAAGCAAAGGGTGGATTCGAAACTTTTCAGGTTAAGAATGTTTCTTCGGAGATGTCGTTCCTGGAGATGTTCGATGTGTTGAACGAACAATTGGTTGCAGAAGGCAAGGAGCCTGTTGCTTTCGACCATGACTGCCGTGAGGGTATCTGCGGTATGTGCAGCATGCACATCAATGGTCGGGCGCATGGTCCGTGGGAACAAACCACAACCTGCCAGCTGCACATGCGTGAGTACAAAGATGGTGATACCATTGTTGTGGAGCCATGGAGGGCGAATTCATTCCCGGTTATCAAAGACCTGGTAGTAGACCGCACTGCATTTGACCGCATCATTGCTGCAGGTGGTTACGTATCAGTGAACACCGGAAATGCTCAGGACGCTAACGCACTGCCAATAGAAAAACAGAAAGCTGACGAATCATTCGCTGCGGCTTCTTGTATTGGTTGCGGCGCATGTGTTGCAGCATGTCCGAACGCTTCGGCAATGTTGTTTGTATCTGCAAAAGTATCGCATCTGGCATTGTTGCCACAAGGTGATCCGGAGCGTAAAGTGCGCGCGGTGAACATGGTGCAGCAGATGGATACAGAAGGATTCGGTAGCTGTACGAACATTGGTGCGTGTGAAGCTGAGTGTCCTAAAGGTATCTCGATAGAGAACATTGCTCGCCTGAACCGCGAGTACCTGGGTGCTGTGTTTTCAGGTAGCGCACAGGGATAATTAATACAAGTTTTACAAAGAAAGGGCCATACGAAACCGTATGGCCCTTTTCATTTCGGGGTGGCACGTGATATGCGTGTGCAAATCGTCCCCGGTTTTCGTTTGGCCTGAAGGCCGTTTTTCATAGTGCCAGGAAAATGTCTTGGCGGAGCAATCGTCGAACTTGACAAAAGCAGATCCTGACACAAAAGTCGGATGTTACGCCCTGACGGAAAATACCCATTTGCGGGTATATTAAAAACGACTGCGGAGGTGTTTATTGAACACCTCCGCAGCAGAGTGAGACTCTTTCTCAATCAATTACGGCTCATATACAAACCTAACAACACTCACAGTTCCATCAACACCATTAAAGCGGCACAGGTAGGTTCCTGCAGCCATTTCGCGCTGAAGAGTGATGTGGTACTCACCGCTGCTTATCTGTACAGACTGAACAAGGCGGCCATCTAAACTGAATATCTGCAATGTGCCTGCGGTTTCAGAAGTCACTGTAACAACATCGTGAGCAGGATTTGGATATAGCTTAAAGCCGTTTGTGTAGGTAAGCTGTTCAGTGCGCGTAAGGCATGCAGCGGTCGGTTTTACAAATACCGTTTTAGTGGCAGTGTCGGCACTGCAACTGTTTGTAACAATATAGCTGATCACCACAGTGCCAGATGCAACACCTGTTACTATACCCGTAGTGGAAACGGTTGCAATCGACAAGTTGCTTGCAGACCAACTTCCACCGGGGACAGTAGGTGTAAGGTGGATGGTATCGGTCTGGCATACGCTATCGGCACCCAATAATATACCTGCGTCTGCAACGGCTGTAACCGTGACAACGATCGTTGCTGTTGCCGAGCCGCAAGCATTAGTTACGGTATAAGAGATCGTTGCAGTGCCAAGCGCATTGCCCGTTACAACACCAGAAGCCGACACCGTAGCGGTGGCTGTGGCTGACGACCAAGAGCCACCGGATACTGAAGACGATAGCGATGACGTAAGCCCAAAGCAAACCAAGGCTGTGCCGGTGATCGTTCCCGCGGCAGGAAGCGGATTTACGGTAACTGCATAGATCGCTGTTGCTGTTCCGCAAACGGTAGACACGGTGTATTTAACCGTATCAAGCCCCACGGCAACACCGGTCAAAATGCCAGTTGCCGAGATGGACGCCTTGCCGGTGGTAGTGCTCCAGGTTCCGCCGGATACTGTTGAAGTAACGGTAGAGGTGGCTGCCACACACACTGATGAAGGTCCTGAAATTGTTCCTGCTGACGGCAGCGGATTGACTGTAATGGTACGGATGACGAAACAACCAGTTGGCAAGGTATAGGTAAGCACGACGGTTCCTGCTGAAACACCTGATACAATGCCTGAAGACGACCCTACAGTGGCCCTTAGCGTATTGCTAGAAGACCAGGTACCACCAGTTGAGGTGCTTGCAGCAGTAATGGTTGATCCCACACAAACGCTGGTTGGTCCGGAGATCGTATCGGGGAACGGATTGACTGTTGCAATTGTGGCGATGCCGCAACCGGTTGACAGCCTGTAGGAGATCGTAACTGTACCAGGTGAAACGCCTGTTACAAGTCCGCCTGTAGATGTAACGGTTGCCACAGCCGTGTTAGAGCTTGCCCATGTGCCACCCGATGGGGTTCCGATGAGTGAGGTGCCGGCACCTACACACACAGCAGCCGTACCGGTAATGCCGGTAGGAAGCGGATTGACTGTGAATACGGCAGTACGCGTACAACCGGTAGAAAGTGTATAAGTCACGGTTGTTGTTCCGGCAGAGATCCCTGTTACAATGCCTGTTGAAGCATCAATAGTACCTACTGCCGCTGTGCTGCCGGCCCAAGTGCCACCTGCAGGAGTTGATGATAATGCGGATGTACCACCCACACAGGCGGCAAGTGTACCAGATACCGATGAAGGAAGCGGATTGACAGTAACGACAGAAGTGGTGATACAACCGGTAGCTGAGATAGAGTAAGTGACCGTAGAAGTACCTGCTGTTACGGCTGTTATGGCGCCGGTTGCGGCTCCTACTGTTGCTACAGATGTGGTGCCGCTGATCCACACGCCACCGGAAGTGGAACTGGTGAGTGTGCCTGATTCACCTACACAATAGACCGATGTACCTGTGATCGCGGAGGGTAGCGGATTAACAGTAAACACGGCCGTTCGTACACAACCGGAAGTAGATGTATAACTTATAGTAGCCGTGCCTGCTGCAACGCCATTTACTACTCCTGATGCGGAGCCGACAGTAGCTATGGTAATATCGGAACTGGCCCAGGTGCCACCGCTGGTGGTATTGGTGAGGGCAGAAGAGTTGCCGATGCAAGCTGACAAAGTACCGCCGATAACTGCCGGTAATGCGACAACGGTAACCGTAGCTGTGCGTCTGCAGCCTGTAGACAAAGTATAAGACACTACTGCGGTGCCTGTACCCGAACCGGTAACAACACCGGTGGCAGAACCCACAACAGCAACAGAGATATTGCTGCTATTCCAGGTTCCGCCGGGTGTGGTGGACGATAAGGTGATGCTGGCACCGAGACAAACCGGTGCATTGCCGGTGATGGATGCAGGGGCCGGATTTACGGTGATAGTAGCCGTATTTGCACAGCCGGTTGAAGTAAGCGTAAATGTCAGGGTTGTTGTGCCGCCACTCAGTGCGATAAGGCTACCTGTGGACGAACCGACAGAGGCCACAGTTGTGTTGCTGCTGGCCCAGGTACCTGACCCTGAACTGTTGGTATAAGAGGATATAGTGCCGGCACACAATGTGGTGGTGCCGGTGATGGCTGCGGGCAACGCAACAACTGTTGCAACCGCTGTTGTGAAGCAGCCTGTGCCTAAAGTATAGGTGATGCGGGAAGTACCTGCAGAAACACCAGTGAGGACTCCGGAGGCAGATCCGATATCAGCCACAGATGTGTTTGCGCTACTCCAGGTACCGCCACCAACGCCTGTGAGGGTAATGGTAGCATTCACACAAACGGAGAGGCTTCCAGCAATTGATACAGGAATTGGGTTAACAGTAAGAATAGCGGTGGTCGTTGCTACACCACAACCACTTGATATAGTATAGGTTATTGTTGAAGTGCCTGGTGTGATTCCCGTGGCAATACCCGATGATGAACCGATTGTTGCAACAGACGGGGTAGAAGAGGCCCAAGTACCACCTGTTACTGTGCTTGTTAGAGTTGAAGTACTACCTGTACAAGCACTTAGCGTACCTGATATAGAACCAGCGGTGGCCGATGTTGTGACTGACATTGTGAAGGTAGAAACAACAGTACCGCACACACCCGTAACACTGTAGCTGATAGTGGTGGTACCTGCAGTAACACCGGTGACAACGCCTGAAGTGCCAACTGTTGCCACAGCGGTGTTGCTGCTGGCCCAGGTACCCCCACTAACAGTGCTGGTAAGAGATGTGGTAAGACCCGTGCATACACTGGCAGAACCGGAGATGGTACCGGCAGACGGGGCAGCGTTAACTGTTACAACCGTGCTACGGAAACAACCCGTGGACAATGAGTAACTGATAGTGGCAGTGCCTATGGCAACCCCGGTCACTACGCCGGTTGAGCTATTGACAGTAGCTACTGAGGTATTTGAACTGGACCAGGTTCCGCCTGAGGTTGACGAAGAAAGGGTAGTGGTTGTTCCGACACAGGTAACTGCTGTTCCTGATATTGCAGACGGAAGCGGATTTACAGTGACTATCGTAGTGCGGCTACAGCCTGTACCTAAGGTGTAGGTGATAGAAGAAGTGCCGGGAGAACCAGTTGTAACGACACCGGATGTCGCACCGATATTGGCTACTGAAGTAGTGCCGCTTGCCCAGGTGCCACCCGCCGGCGTGCTGGTGAGCGTGGAAGTGTTACCGTCACAGATGGACAATGAACCGGAGATAACCGAGGGCAATGGATTAACTGTGATAGTAGTTGTTGCGCGGCAACCAGTTGGAAGCGTATAGGTCACAACAGCGACTCCTGAAGTGCTTCCGGTAACTATACCCGTTGTGATTCCAACTGACGCTATCGAACCGGTAGCAACCCAGGTGCCGCCTGATGTGGCAGAAGAAAGGGTGGTGGTTCCACCAACGCATATTGCCGTACTACCACCGGTAATGGCTGCCGGAACCGGATTAACTGTGATCACAGTAGATAGTGAGCAGCCGATGGGACCAATTGCGTAGCTGATAAGAGACGTGCCAGCATTGTTGCCGGTGATAATACCAGACGATGAACCCACTGTTGCTACAGTGCTGTTGGAGCTGGTCCAGGTACCGGTTGGTGCACTGGACAAAGTAACGGTGCTTCCAACGCAGACCTGAGTTGTTCCTGATATTGCAGAAGGAAGCGGATGCACTGTCACCACTTGGGTGGCAAAACAGCCACCTGTTATAGTGTACGTGATAACGGTGGTACCTGCAGCCAAGCCAAAAACTAAGCCACTACTGTTCACTGTTGCTATAGACGTAGTTCCCGAGCTCCAGGTGCCTCCTGGTGTTGCATTCGCCAGAGTTGTTAAAGATCCGACGCAGAATTCAGGTACACCGGTAATAGCGGCAGGTGTGGGGTTGACAGTAACAGCCGCGCTACCCTGAGTGCCCCAACAGCCACCGGTTGATAATGAACGGAAATAGTAAACGCCTGTTGTGCCGACAGATTGAGATGCAGATGCTGTAGTGGTAGATGTGCCGCCAGTGGTGGTGCCCTGATAGTAGATAGTGCCTCCGGCACCTCCTGATGCCGTGAGCGTTGCGCTGCCACAGAAGGTTCCGCCACCTGACACGGTTACCGCGGCAGGAATAGGCGTTACGGTAGCAACGGTGACTGCAAAGCAGCCTGTTGCGGAAAGGACATATGAAATATTAACTGTACCGGGAGATACTCCAAACAATGATCCGGTAGTGCTGCCAATGGTGGCAATTACGGTGTTGGCACTGGACCAGGTACCACCCGACGTGGCAGACGCCAGTGGAGTAGGTGAGCCTGCACACACAAGTGGCGTACCCGTAATAGGATCGGGGTTAGGGTTGATAGTGACCGTCACTGAACCTTCGGGACCCCAGCAGCCGGCAGATGACCGCGAACGGAAGTAGTAGGTACCCGATGCTGTTACTACCTGTGAGGTAGACGGGGTAGCTGTGGAAGTGCCACCGGATGTGGTGCCTTGAAAATAGATGGTTCCACCTGTGCCACCTGTGGCCGATATTGTTGTGCTACCGCAGAAAGTACCTGCTCCGCCGGCGGTGACAGCCGAGGGAGGGGTATTTACCGTGACAACAGTTGACGCTACACACGTAGCGGGACTGGTATAGGAAACAGTAGTTGTGCCGGCAGTGAGGCCTGTCAACACCCCAGATGTAGCGTTGATCGTACCGACAGATGTAGTAGTACTACTCCAGGTACCTCCCGGAATAGTGTTAAACAATGATAAAGTACTGCCTGCGCAGACCGAGGTGCCGCCTGAGACGGGCGAAGTCATGTTTACTGTTACAATCGCAGTGGACCTACAACCTGATGATGCAATGGTATACGTCATCATTGAAGTTCCAAGGCTGATGCCGGTTGCTATTCCGCTTGACGATCCGATAGATGAAACACCTACATTGGAGCTGCTCCATGTTCCACCAGAAGGGGCCGACGTAAGTGTGGTGGTTCCGGGAATGCATATATTGAGCGAACCGGAAACAGGAGAAATAGGATTTACAGAAACGAAAACCGTGCGCCTGCACCCTGTAGGCAATGTATAAGACACCAATGCCGGACCACCCGCTGTGCCCACTCCGCTTACGACACCGGTAAGCGAGCCTACTGAAACTACTGTTACCGCGCTTGAGCTCCAGGTGCCACCGGGGCTGGCGTTAGATAGCGTAGTTGATGAATTGGCACAAAATGTAGTGGTTCCTGTTATTGTGGGAGGCAATGGATTTACCGTTACCACGTCTGTCACCGAACATCCGGCAACTGTGTAAGTGAGATTGGCTGTTCCGGCAGTGTTTCCCGTTATTACCCCGGTAGTGGCTCCTACTGTTATTGAACCGGTGCCGACCGACGCTGTCCACGTACCACCTGCCAACGAGTTGGTAGCCGTTACTGTGGCACTTGGGCATACTGCCAGCGTGCCGCCTATAGCCGATGGCATCGCATTTACCGTAACAGTAGTAACAGAGGCACACCCTAATGGTGTGGTGTAAGTGATATTTGTGGTGCCGGCTCCAAGCCCCGACACTACGCCCGGCATGCCCGAAGCATTTACCGTTCCGACAGCGGAGTTACTACTAGACCAAGTACCACCCGTATTGACATTAGATAGAGATGTTGAAGAACCAACGCAGACCGATGCCGAACCTGTGTTTGCCGAGAGGGGATTTACTGTAACTACCGATGTGGTGGTACATGTGCCAATTGCATAAGTGATCACTGCAGTTCCCGCAGAAGCACCGGTAACAATACCTGATGAACTTCCTATAGATGCAACTGACGGGCTACCGCTTGACCATGTGCCGCCGGATACCGGGTTGGTTAGGGTAACCGTTTGGGTAGCACAGACTGTGAGCGGACCAGCAATAGTACCCGGAATAGGATTTACGGTTACGACCCTTGTTACAAAACTACCGCCCAAGGTATAGGTGATAGTTGCGGTGCCGGTTGTTGCACCTGTAACCACACCGGTCGATACATTGACACTTGCAATTGTGGGGGCACTACTGCTCCATGTTCCTGAAGGGACCGCATTTGACAATGTAATATTGCTTCCCACGCATACACTAAATACGGAACCTGAAATGGCGGTTAGTTCGGTTGCTGTAGAAACACCTGTGTTCCATTTATCGCCAGCATCGGCACCGCCGCCATTCACCGCGTTGATAACACCGCGAAGCGATACGTTACCTGTTCCGGAAGCAGGGGCTGTCCATGGCACAGTAACAACATATGTAGTACCTGCACCGCCCGAACCCGATGCTGCACCCAATGGGGAATTCTGTTCAACCACCGTAATACCGGATGGTGTAGCCGTATGTGTACCGCCGATAGCACTTAACGTTCCTACACTGGAGCCACCCGCGTTAACGGCCGATATCTGAAAACCAAAGTTGGGCAATGTAAACGAGCTACTCGTTTGGGTACCCGTTATTCTGATAAAATAGGAGCCACCGGCAGCATAGTGGGTAGCCGGAGATAATGAAGAATTCAGCAACTGCATGGTTACTGTGGTAGATGCAGTAGATGCGCCTGCCGAACCGTGACAGCCACCACCACCACAGCCCGATGTGTAGCCATAAATACTGGCGGAACCTGGTCCGCTTGAGTAGCTGGATAACAACGTGCAGATGAAGATAGTAAACAGGGAGAGGAGCGTAATTCTTCTTTTCATTTTTTGGGAGGTTTTTGGGAGGAAAGTTTCTGGATGTTTAATAGAAAACTACATGTACCTACATGTTGTAGGTAAATATATGGATATTTTATTCAACAATACAAGCTTCATCAAAACAAAATATTATAAAATACTCGCTAACTGAATAGTAAAGGACAAGTGGCCTTTAACTGCTACTCTTAGTAAAACAACAGCAAATACGATCAGCTACAAAATTCAATTCATTGATATCAAGCCATTTACGAAAAACACACAGACCTTACATACCAACAGCCTGAAAGAAATGAAATACCACCATTATTAATGGCGTGTTACTAAATAATAATGTTAGAGAAACCTAAAAAATATACTACAAATTTTAGCAGGTGAAAATGGTAGGGTGACAGTTCCTTCTGAGAGAGACATTCTTGACACCTATACAAATTGCACGGGGCGAGGTGCTAACGCAACAAGGATATATGCCTTAGTGCACTACACGTAGTGTGGTAAAAAAGCAGATATTGAAAGCAACATGCCACGGAGGGGATTCGCCGGTCTGGAGATCGGCTACCGGTGTGACATATTTAGGAGACGATAGCAAGCTGGATGAAAATGACGGAGAGGCGGGATTCTTTTCGAATTTTTATCGAGGATTTTAGGAGGATTGATGATTTTTGAGCTAACAGTTGTATATAAGCCGAAGGAGTTAGTGTGCATGTGGCTCCTGCGGTTCAAACAGTTCACCAATAGAGAAATCAAAATCTTGCAACTTGATTGCACAGTCGACAACAAAATCAATACAAAATTGACAGTTAGCTTGAGTGAGCTTCTTTATTCGCCAACCTTCGCTTAAGTGTCTGCTGCCACCGATAAATTTAGTAACATGAGGTGTGAGTATGTCGAACTTTATAAATCTTTTATAATCCAGACCCATACTAACTATTTTAATAGCTCTGCTCATTTCCTCAATTGATTTTTTTACATTGTCAATAAAGCCCGCCATTTCTCTGTCTTTTACGCCCATAAAAAAGCTACTATTGAATTCCAAGCTCTTGCCAAAGAAAAATGGTGAGTTGTAGCCTTCGTGTTTCGACTCCTCATAAACCGTTAATAGTTCATCAAATGCGATAGCAGCAGATCCTACAGATTCTTGATTCTTTTCGTCTTTAAGATAATTTGATGCCTCCTCAAGAAATCCTCGCACTGTTGGGTATGTCACCAGAGTAAGCAGCGACACTTCATTAAATTGTACACCAAATTGCTTAAATGTATTTTGTTCAAAAAACTCTTTTGTCGTAACTCTTGACGAGTCAATCTCCGACCTGTCTAACAATAAACCTCTATGCTTAATATTCTTACGACGTTCATTTAGGGCATTACAGGATTCTTTTAGTGTCAGATCCGGTATCGAATTCCAATATTCAATAAAATCGAACTTATCAGATTTTATATTTCTGTGTTGACAAACCAGTTTAAGAAACATCTCAATGCTATCATGAAAGGAAAGGATAGAAAAGCAAGCAGACGGTCCAGCCTGTTGTGACAATTCTAAACCGCCTTTATAAAGTAGCTTTACTAGAGCCAATCGTTTGAGCAACATTTCTTGATTCAGCATAGATCATAAAATTACATAGCTACCTCCTCGTTTCAAAGTACTTGATAAGCATATAATAGGCATCGCAACACCTAGTTAGCTCAAGAGGGGGACTCTTCGAACGAAAACACCTGCGCAAAGCGCGGTTTTTCAATATAGATGCTTCGTCGCAAACGCCCTACCCGAACCTGATTTTAGGTAACGCTCAAAATCATAAGCTTTGTATCTATCGGGGAATGAACAGCACCATAAAAGTTTTACCGGCAAATGTTGTTGGGTGGAAGGTACATATCCTTTAGTATGGCGTGTAATCCTTTCTTTTACGTTTACAGTACAGCCGACGTAGTGTTTGCCGTTACTGAGCTCAAGGATGTAGACGTAATACCACATAAAATTAAAATGTCCAACAAAGTACTAACTCTGTTGGACATTTACCCGTTGGCGGGCGGCCCTCCTTCGCGGCACTATTGCGGACTTTGTCCGCCATAGCCCGCTTCGGCGGGTAAGAGCGGAGAGAGCGGGATTCGAACCCGCGATACCCTTTGACAGATATACACACTTTCCAGGCGTGCCTCTTCAACCACTCGAGCATCTCTCCATTCCCCTTTCGGGGGCTGCAAATGTAGTAATAATGACGAAACCAATGAATCTCGCCGGTAAAATAGCTGAACTTATTTGTTGACCGATACCATCACACTCACTCCCAATGGGAAACCGGTAGCACCAAACAAACCATTCTCCAGCTTCATCCACACCTTCAGTATGCTGTTCACGGCCGGGTTGAACTTGTCCATGTGGTCTTCCGGCTGTTCTTTAGCGCTCTTAGACATGTTGCGCATTTTGCGGTACATCCAGGTAGGGAAGAACATGGCAAAATTCCAGTAAGACGCTTTATTTACTTTGAATCCGGCACCCTTGGCCTTGGTCACCAACTCTTCTCTGGTATAACGGCGAAAATGGTGATTGATGACGTCATGTTCGCTCCACAGCGACATAAACGCCGGAACAAATATGAGCCCTTTCCCTCCCTTTTTCAGTATCCGCTGCCAGTTCTGCAGGGCAACGGTGTCCTTCTCCAGATGCTCCAGACAGTCGGACGCGATGATCAGATCAAATTCCTCATCCTTAAAATCGGGGAAGTGGGCATCCATTACAAAAACGTTACTCAGGCCCTTGGCCTTGCATTGTTCTATGGCTTCAGCAGAAAAATCTATTCCGGTAACATCGGTAAATCCTTTTGCTTTAAGATCCAACATCAGTACGCCGCCGGAACAACCAATATCAAGGATACGCGTGCTGCGGGGAAGATCTTCTATCATGTTTAAGATCGTCAACCTGCGTGAGGTATACCACCAATGGTCCTGCTCAATTGAGTGGTATTTTTCTTCATATCCTTTGTCCATAGGGCGAAAATACAGTGTTTTTTAATTTTGTTCCGGCTTTGTCTAACCTTTTTGCCGCTACAACCGTCTATTAATAGACAGTTATTATTTGCTTCACTGCGGTCTATGATGTGTAAAAACAACAGCAAATGGTTGGGCAAATATCATAACAGGATAGCCGTTTCGTTACATCAAAAACTCATTATCAGTAGATTATTGACTATTTTGGGTGTAATACTAACAAACAGACAATACATTGCGCCTATGTATTCAGTAGGCAAAATGTCAGTTAAGAAACGACGGTAATTGACGAACAGGTTTTAGTGGATACAGTTTTTGTTTCGTACTAAACAGAATTAAATCAAAGGAGCCTTGGCTAAAGCGGTACATGTGAGCGGTCATTTTCCTACTTCAGAACAGAGCTTATCGGCACACGATGAGCTGAAAATTCTGATAAAGGATTGTATTGCGCTGAAACGTGCGTCGCAAAAGAAGCTTTATGATATATATTCTCCTGCGGCCTATGGTATCATAAGAAAATACATCCACAACAATGAGTTTGCTGCGAAAGAGATTTTAAATGAAGCGTTCTTTAAAGTGTTTCGCGACCTGCACCAATATTCGTTTCAGGGGGCATTTGAAGGATGGATCAGGCGAATTGTGGTGCACACGGTAAGTGATTATATAAGAAAAAATGTGAAAGAAGACCGCATGACGAGGGAAGTGACACCCGACGATGCGTTTGTGAACAGTGAACCGGTGGAAAAGTTGTCACATAAAGAATTACTGAAGATCATTGAGACACTGCCGGAAACACAACGGAACATTTTCAACCTGTTTGTGTTTGAAAATTATTCGCATAAAGACATAGCGAAGATCATGAATATGCAGCAGAACAACTGCCGCTGGCACCTTAATGACGCACGCAGACGCTTGAAAGAAAAGATAAATGCACTCATAAACAAGTAAAAGTGAAGAACAAGAAAAAACATATCGATGATCTGTTCAGGGAAAAGCTGGGGACCTATTCTGAGGTGCCACCTGCCGATGCCTGGTCAGCACTAGATAGCAAGCTCGACACGCTTACTACACCTCAGGTTCCCACATCACCGTTCCGCTGGCTTGGTCACGCTGCCATGGTATCGGTAATTGCGGTATTGGGCGTTTCTGTTGTGCACAAGATCAATCAAAAAGGCGATGGCACTGTTTCTTCAAATAAAGAACAGGAAATCAATAAGATAGATGCTTCTACTTCAGAATTTGCAGTAGATAATTCCACTAATAATGCCGGGGAAGTATCGGTACCGGAAAATAGCAGTTTCGGTGGCGATGATAATGAAAACAACGAAGTAACTGAGAATACAAACGCGGGTAGTTTATCTGCTAACGAAACAGAAGAAAATGCCGGATATCAGGGTAGGGGTGCGCAAAGGTCAGGTAGCACCAGTATGCAGCATTCTTCAGGTAAAGGCAATGGAAGCGTATCCCGATATGGTGGTAACGAGCAGACCATCAATAGCCTGAACGAAAGTGATAATAATTTACAACCTAATTCAACTATTAGTGAACGTAGTGAACCACAAAACGCTGATAATGAATTTAATGAAGTAAAAACAAAAAATAATTTAAAAGGTACTGCCGACGAGAAAAAACAGACTCAGGCAGCGCCTTTAGCAACGAAAATACCCAACAAAAAGCCGGCCCCTATAGATCCTGCCGGTAAAGAAAAGCCTGTCATAGATTTTGCCAGGTGGAGTGCCGGTGTAAAAGCCGGTTACGAATTCGGAATGGACAAGGAAGCAGCAACCAAATACGTTGTTGCTCCTTATGTCCAGTACAATGTGACCCGGAAATTGTCGGTGATGATACAACCGGGTGCCAAGTTTGCCAATGCTCCTGTTCGCACTATCGGTTCGTCTGCCTCTTACTACAAAGTAAACGATGACGGCCGCATAGTGAACCGCGGCGACTATTCCACTATCAGGGTAGAGGGCAGCAGCATTGATACATTCTATCATTCCCGTCTCAGTTACTCGCAAAGTCACGATAGCATTGTAAAGACCAACAAGGCCGGCGGCGTGTACAGAGAATTTGAATTGCCTGTATTGGTGAAGTACAATTTCACTGAAAAGCTTGCGGTTTATGGTGGCGTAAATATGATATACAGTCAGCTGCAGGGCGTTAAAGAACATACTTATACCAAATCGGCAATATTAAAAACAGTTGATACAGTGATCTCAGCCAAGGGTGTTGCTCCAACAGCGCCTGCGGTGAATGAAGTGATCACACACAGCGGAGCCTCTATTGCAGAGTACAACGGCCCCTTATACCCTGCCTCACATACCAACCAAATGAGGTTTGGCACTATGTTAGGAGTAACCTATTCTTACAACGAGCGACTGATGGTAGACGCTCTTGTACAGAAAAACCCTGCACCTGCGGACATGAAAGAGGGATACAATATCAATGCCCCGCTTTCTGCAACTTATTTCCGCATATCGGTTGGTTATAAGCTGACCCGGTAACAGCTTATAAACCTTATCTCTTTTGAAACACCTGACCCAAAATTGGCTCTTTGCATTTTTAGGGTTAAATTTACGGTAACCCATCGTTTCTACTAAACCCCTGCTTGCAACGATGGTTAACGACCATAATTGACCAACATGAAGAGATGCCTGTACTTTCTGGTTTGTATGGTGCTTTTTGTTGGCTCCGCACATACCGGTCTTTCACAGATCATCTCAACCTTTGCCGGAAACGGTTTGGCCGGGTATAGCGGCGACGGCGGCGATGCGCTTTCCGCCCGTTTAGATACCCCCACAAGCATAGCCTTAGACCTCTCCGGCAACGTCTTCATTAACGATCAGCGAAACAATTGTGTACGAAAGGTAAGCCCATCGGGCGTTATTACCACCGTTGCCGGTACGGGAAGTGCAGGATTTTCGGGCGACGGCGGACCGGCGACAAATGCGCGGCTGGATGCCAACTGGGGCATGACCATCGACAACGCCGGCAATATCTACATTTGCGATCAAAGTAACCACCGCATCAGGAAGGTCAATACGGCCGGCATTATCACCACCATCGCGGGTACAGGTACTCCCGGATATTCCGGCGACGGAGGACCTGCAACCTCTGCCAACATCAACTCGCCCATGGGCATTGCGGTTGACTTAGAAGGGAACATTTACTTTAGCGACTCCTACAATTTCTGCGTGCGCAAGATCAGTACCACGGGTACTATCTCCACATTTGCAGGAATTCCCGGTCTTGTTGGGTTCAGCGGCGACGGCGGACCGGCAACATCCGCACGGATAAGGTTTGTTTGGGGCATTTCCTGCGATACCTCAGGCAACGTGTACTTGTGCGATGGCCCCAATAACCGGGTGCGTAAAGTAGACGCCGGCGGCATTATCACAACGTTTGCCGGTTCGGGAACAATAGGGTATTCGGGCGATAATGCTCCGGCTACAGATGCCAGGCTCAATACTCCGGTGGGCGTTTCTGTGGCACATGACGGGAGTATTTACATTGCCGATTGTCACAACAACGCTATCCGTAGGGTAGTACCAACCGGTATCATCAGCACGGTTGCCGGAACCGGTGCGGGTGGTTATAACGGAGACGGAATCCCGGCCACCGCGGCACAACTTCACCGCCCGATGGGTGTAGTGGCAAATGAAAATGATGATGTGTTCATCACAGACATGCTGAATGTAAGAGGCAGGAAGGTGATCAATGTTTTGTCGTTCATAAGAGGCGACGAGGCATCATTGTCAGTTTGCCAGAACTCCATCTCTGTACCCATCAATTCTCTGCTGGCGGTTCGCGATGTGTACGTGGGACTTACGGACGTCTGGTCATTACAGCTCCCCCCTGCGCACGGCACCGTGGTAGCCGGGTATTCGACAACATCTACCGGCGGCATTTTAACGCCATCAGGCCTCACCTATTCACCAGATGCGGGGTTTGTGGGTATTGACTCTTTCAAGGTAAAAGTGGCTAACTCGCTGGCTTTTGACATCATCACCATTCGGGTGACTGTAGATCCGTTATTGACACCCGGAACCATTTCGGGCGCAACCAAGGTCTGCCTCGGCGACACAACACTCCTTATAGCAGGTCAAGCGGGAGGGGTATGGAGCGGATCGGGCATCTTATTGGAGCTACAGCCTTCATTCTCGACCTGTGTCGTTAAGGGCATTGCTGTTGGTGTAGATACTGTCCGTTACACCGTCACAAATGCGTGCGGATCGGTAGCAGCTGAAAAGGTAATCACCATCAATCCTTTGCCTTACCCGGGGACGATATCAGGACCATCGGCGCTTTGTCAGGGTAGTACTGTAGCGTTCACAGCATCGATCTCTGATGGCACATGGAGCGCAAGTAACCTGAACGTTACTGTTTATGGGACATCGCCCACTACCTGCGATGTAAAAGGAGTAAGCGCAGGTGGGGCAACCATAGCCTATGCAGTATCGGACACAGAGTGCACCGCATATGCAATCAAAAATATTGTCGTGGAAACATTCCCTGTTGCCGGCAACATAACCGGCCCCGACCACGTTTGTATAGGGCAGCAGATCACCCTTGTAGATACAATTGTGGAAGGAATATGGTCGGTCGACTCGGGTAGGGTGTCAGTTGCCGATGGGGTAGTGCAGGGGCTGCAGGTAGGTATCGACAATATTAAATACAGCGTCACCAACTCTTGTGGCACCGACATAACAACCAGGGAAATATCTGTTGAGCCATTGCCTGACATGCCTGAACTGGTATTGAAAAGAGGTGTTTTCTACGCTACAAAGGGATATACCAAATACAGATGGCTACTGAACGGGACGTTGATACCGGGCGCTGTTTACGATTCACTTGATGCCGGTGAATCGGGTATTTATCAGGTAGTTGTTCAGAACGAATATGGCTGCGAGTCCGGCTCTGTTCTGTATGACCATACCGGCTGTGATGAAAATGGCATATCGCTATTCCCAAACCCTGCTACCAATGAAGTGAATGTAGATTGGTGCCGTCGGGTGGACATCAGAGCAATAGCAACCGATGGTAGGGTAGTGGCTACCGCCTTCGACACTAATGTGATATCGTTGTCTGGATCGGCACCCGGCGTTTATATCATCGCAGTATATGAGGTAGGCGGCAGAAGGCTACGGGCAGAAAAGATCACCAAACTATCCAACTGATCAGACTGTAATGGTCTTCCACTTGCCGGTTCTGAACAAAAAGTACACCGCTATCGCCATCACGGTCTCCGCAACCGGAACCGCAATAAATATCCCTGTTATACCAAGGCTGGTATATTGGTGTAGTGCCCACGCAAAAGGGATCTGAAAGACCCAGAAACCAAAGAAGTATACCCAGGTGGGCGTTCTGGTATCTCCCGCGCCATTGAACGCCTGGGTGATCACCATACCGATGCCATAAAAAACATAACCTGAGCTTATAACACATAGTGCCTGCGCTGCATGATCCAACTGCTGGTGTTGATGAGCGGGAATAAGAATACCTGCTACCTGACGCGCAAAAAGCATGAACACAACAGTCACGACCGCCATAAAAATGACATTCAGTTTCACGGTTATCCGCACACTTTCTGCGGCTCTTTCAGGCAATTTGGCACCCAGGTTCTGGCCAACCAGTGTGGCGGCGGCATTGCTCATTCCCCATGCAGGCAGGATAAAGAACACCACCAGTCGTATGGCAGTTTGGTAACCGGCCGATGCATTACTGCCATATTCAGCAACCATTGCCGCAAGGAATATCCAACTTGCCGAAGCGATGATGAACTGGAACG
Source organism: Flavipsychrobacter sp. (assembly GCA_016786565.1). Lineage (GTDB taxonomy): Bacteria > Bacteroidota > Bacteroidia > Chitinophagales > Chitinophagaceae > Nemorincola. The sequence continues at coordinate 22,697 of JAEUVY010000087.1, read as the reverse complement.
TGGCAGGCGAGGCAATAGAAATAAGACTCTTGAATATCTTCAGGTCAGGAATAAAATGACGCGCCTTCATCGTCAGAGCCCCCTTTGCCCTTGAAAGCTGGTAGAGTTGATAGAGCACTCCAATACTTCTGCCGGTTGTTGTTGCAATCGCTGCCCCCTTCACGCCAAATGCAGGGATGAATGCGAATCCGAAGATCAAGATCGGATCGAGCAGTATATTAAAGAGATTCCCTATCCACAGACTTTTCATTGCAATGGATGGATTGCCGGCCCCTCTGAAAATGCCGTTTATCAGAAAAAGCAGAATGATGGCAACGTTACCTCCCAGCATAATCCGGGCGTAGCCCATGCCTTCCTTTATAGCTTCCGGCTCGGCACCCATCAGCGCGAGTATCTTATCGGCAAAAATGACGCCCGGCACGCCTATTAGCACTGAACAGAATACAGCCATGAGTATGGCCTGCGCTCCGGCATGAGATGCCTTTTCAGGATCTTTCTCTCCTATCCGGCGCGACACAATTGCTGTTGCAGCGGCACTCAATCCGATCCCTACCGAATAGACAATGGTAATGACAGACTCGGTAAGACCAACAACAGACGCTGCGTGTACACCAAGTTTGTTCACAAAATAGATATCAACTACCGCGAATACGGATTCCAGCGCCAGTTCCAACATCATGGGAATAGCCAACAGGAATACTGCGGTTCTAAGATTGAGGGTGGTAAGATCGTGTTCTTCGTTGCTGACGGACGACCGCAGCAGTGCCAGTACTTTCCGGAGATCGAATAATGAATTTGCCATGTGAGGGAAAATAGGTTCTGAAAAGGGACGCAAAAATATGATATTTCAGGTAAGTGTAGAAAAGCACTCTATGTTGCAGATTTGAGCACCATAAATTTTGTAGATAAAACTTATCGTTCGATAATTGCAGTCAGGTACAATTGTCGTAAATTAGTTGTAGCCTTAAAAGGTTGTCACACAACCTTCTTTTTCATTTCATTCTACTACACATGGATACTTTATCAACGCCGGAAGTTTACAACAAGACGGAAGAGGAAGAAAAAAAGCTGATACTTAGAGAGTACCGTGGACTGCTGCGTGCATTGAAGCAGGATATAAAAAAGGGCGATAAAGCGCTGCTACGCCACGCGTTCGAAATGGCAGTAGAGGCCCACAAGAACACGCGTCGAAAATCCGGAGAGCCTTATATCCTTCATCCAATTGCGGTTGCGAGGATAGCGGTTGAGGAGATAGGACTGGGGGTCACATCGGCCATTTGCGCATTGCTGCACGACACAGTAGAAGATACCGAGATCACACTCGAGGATATCCGAAGAGAGTTCAATAACAATGTCGCCCGGATCATAGATGGCCTTACCAAGATCTCGAATGTGGTGGACATAAAAGGCGACTCCACTGTTCAGGCCGAGAACTTCAGAAAGATACTACTTACACTGGCCGAAGACCCGAGGGTAATTCTGATAAAGCTGGCAGACAGGCTGCACAACATGCGCACTCTGGAAAGTATGAACCGGGAGAAGCAGCTGAAGATAGCATCAGAAACTACCTATATATACTCGCCGTTGGCGCATCGTTTGGGTCTATACGAGATCAAGTCCGAGATGGAAGATCTGGCCTTGAAGTTCACTCAGCCGGATATATACACCGACATCGTGCGCGGACTCAAAGAAACAAAACGCGAAAGATCGCGCTACATCAATGAGTTCATAAAACCTATAAAGGAAGAACTGACCAATGCGGGATTTGTATTCGACATCTATGGTCGTCCAAAAGCAATCCACTCCATATGGAACAAGATGCGAAAGAAGCACGTAACTTTCGAGGAGGTCTACGACATATTTGCCATCCGCATCATACTCACATCTCCGACGGAACGTGAAAAAGAAGACTGCTGGAAGGTATATTCCATCATCACAAACTTTTACCACCCAAGCCCCGAAAGGCTGCGCGATTGGATAAGTGTACCCAAGGGCAATGGTTATGAAGCCCTGCACACCACTGTAATGGGACCAGGAGGCCGATGGGTAGAAGTGCAGATACGGACCGAAAGGATGAACGCCATCGCTGAAAAGGGCCTTGCCGCACACTGGCGCTACAAAGAGGAAGGATCACAATCTGCCCAGGAAAGCAAACTGGATAGCTTCCTCGAACACATACGCGAGATACTGGCCAACCCGAACACAGACACCCTCGATTTCATTCAGGACTTCAAACTCGATCTGTTCACCGAAGAGATCTATGTGTATACGCCTAAGGGCGACATGAGGGTGTTGCCCAAAGGTGCTACCGCGCTCGACTTTGCTTTCGATATACACTCTCAGTTGGGCACACGCTGCATAGGCGCCAAAGTGAATCACCGCCTGGTTCCGCTGAGCCACAAGCTGGAGAGTGGTGACCAGGTAGAGGTCATTACCTCGTCCAAGCAGCACCCGTCCGAAGACTGGCTGCAGTTCCTCATCACCGCAAAAGCGAAATCGGGAGTCAAGAATTATCTAAAAGAAGAAAAACGAAAAACGGCTGATAACGGGAAGGCGCTGCTGAAGAAAAAGCTGGAAGCTTTGAATACCTCCATGTCGCAGCACAACGTCAACGAGCTGGTACAGTTCTACAAAAAGGCTTCTCCTCTGGACCTCTACTACGCCATTGCGGTTGGTAGCGTGGACCTGAGCGAACTGAAAACATTCTCTGTCTACGGGGATAAACTGATGCACCCGTCGCGCGAGATCCGAAACGACACGCGTAACCTTGCAGAGGAAGATAACCTGAAAGGAAAGGCCGGCAAGAACGCCGAGCTGGTCATATTCGGAGAGCGGTCAGACAAGATATTGTATAAACTGGCACAGTGTTGCCAGCCTATACCCGGAGACGATGTGTTTGGCTTCGTTACATCCGGCGAGGGCCTCAAGATCCACAGGGCCGATTGTCCGAATGCTGCACAGCTGCTCGCCAATTACGGGCACAGGGTAGTGAAGACCAAGTGGGCCAAGAATAAGGAGATATCCTTCCTTACGGGTGTGCGCATCACCGGTCTCGATGACGTAGGTGTGATCCAGAAGATCACCAACATCATCTCCGGAGAACTGAGGCTCAACATGCGCTCGCTGAGCATCGACTCGAAAGATGGCATGTTTGAGGGCACAATTATGGTTTACGTTCACGACCGCGAAGAGCTAAACGTCTTTTGCAACAGGCTGGGCGCATTGGAGGGTATCAGCAAAATAGAACGTATCGATAACCCTGAGGGATAATGGAACCTTCTTAAACCTCTGTTATTACATTGTGTGCACACCGCCAGTTTACGGTGAATATTATTATATTCGCATGTTCAACAGTTTGTGTAAACCAGTTTGGCTTATTATGATGAAACGCTTGTTACTATTTCCTGCTTTGTTCCTCGGGATGTCCGTTTTCGGTCAGGGCAACATTAATATCCAGATGATCTATGTGAAGGGTGGATATTTCTTCAGAGGTGCCGATGAACCCAAGTACTCAGGCGAGGAGTTTGCCAATGAAAAGCCCGTACATCGGGTAAACGTTTCAAGTTTCGCCATCAGTAAGTACGAGATCACGCAGGGGCAGTGGCGCACACTGATGGGCATACTGCCCGCATCATATATAGGAACAGACTATATCAACAAAGAATGCGACGACTGTCCGGTTGTAAAAGTGAGCTATGACGAGGTACAGGAGTTTATCCGCAGGCTGAACGAAAAATACCCCGGGAAAAACTACCGCCTCCCTACCGAATTGGAATGGGAATATGCCGCAAGGGGAGGGAAGTACTCGGGCAATTACCGCTATGCAGGCAGCAACAAACTCGGCACAGTTGGTTGGTACGGAAAACCCAAGGGAGCTACACACCCTGTAGGGGAGAAACAACCTAATGAGCTGGGTATCTACGACATGTCGGGCAATGTAATGGAGTGGTGTTCAGATTGGTACGATGCCGATTACTACAAAACAACACTCGACGCGGTTGACCCTAAAGGCCCTGCAAAAGGCGATAAAAAAGTGGCGCGTGGCGGTTCGTATTTTGACGATGATGTTGTCTGCCGCACTGTGTACCGTAGTCGTTTTGCCCCCAAGACCCGCCAATGGAATCTGGGCTTCAGATTAGCTACCGATAACTAAGAAATTGATTAAAATATAATGATAAATGCCCCGTGCACACGGGGCATTTATCATTATAGCCCTTTGGTATATAACTACGCGTTCTTGATCGCCGCGATTCCCGGAAGGACTTTGCCCTCAAAGAACTCCAGCATCGCACCACCACCGGTAGACACATAGCTTACTTTATCAGCCAGGTTGAATTTGTTTACAGCGGCAACGCTGTCACCACCACCTACCAGCGAGAATGCGCCCTTTGCTGTGGCTGCAGCAACGGCCTCAGCTATAGCCTTGGTACCGTGTTGGAATTTGTCCATCTCAAAAACACCCATAGGGCCGTTCCAAAGAATGGTCTTGGAGTCACCGATCACTTTGCTGAACTGGTCTATTGCCATCTGGCCGATGTCCAGACCCATCCAACCATCAGGGATTTCAGTGCTCACTGCCGATGATGTAGCAGCGTCTGCAGCAAATTTATCTGCCAGAATGCTGTCGCCGGGCAAATGGATACAAACACCCTTATCGGCTGCCTTCTTCAACAGGTCCAATGCCATATCCATACGATCATCTTCGCAAAGCGAATTTCCGATCCTACCTCCCTGAGCTTTAAAGAACGTATAAGCCATACCACCACCTATGATGATATCTGTAGCTTTCTCCAGCAGATTCTCAATGATAAGGATCTTGTCTGATACTTTAGCACCACCGATGATGGCGACAAATGGCTTTTTAGCATTGTGCATCACTTCTTCAGCCGCTTTCACTTCACCTTCCATCAGCAGACCGAACATCTTCTTACCTGCAGCGAAATTATCAGCTATCACGGCAGTTGACGCGTGCGCGCGGTGCGCCGTACCAAATGCATCGTTTACATAAACGTCGCCCAGTTTTGCCAGTTTCGTAGCGAAATCTACATCGCCCTTTTCTTCCTGCTTGTAGTAGCGCAGGTTTTCCAACAGCAATACTTCGCCCGGTTTCAAGGCTGCAGCTTTAGTAGCCGCGTCTTCGCTGATGCAGTCATCAGAGAACTGAACCGATACACCCAGCAGGGTAGAAAGGTGCGCTACCACAGGCTTCAGTGAGAAATCAGCCAAGGTAAGGTGCGGCTTCTTCTCAATATCCTTCAGCGGACGGCCCCAGTGGCTCATCAGCACCACGCTTCCGCCATCGGCCAGTACTTTTTTGATAGTAGGCAACGCGGCGCGGATACGGGTATCATCCGTTATTGCTCCGTTCTTTATGGGCACGTTGAAGTCCACACGGATCAAGGCGCGCTCGCCATTAAAATTATGACCAGAAAATGTTGACATATAATTAGGTTGAATTTTGTTATATATAATAGGGGAGCGACCCCGCTTTTTCATTTCCCTTTAATTACTAAAGCCTCCGGTCGAAGGCTTTAGTAAATTTATGCAATATGTACCGGATCGGTTAAACCCGGAGGCAATCAATAATTATTTGCTGATCAGGCCTGCAAAGTACTTCACTGTGCGAACGAGCTGGCTTACGTAGCTCATTTCGTTGTCGTACCAGCTAATGGTCTTAACCATCTGAGTATCACCAACAGTGATCACCTTGGTCTGAGTAGCGTCGAACAAAGAACCGAATGAAGTGCCGATGATGTCGCTGCTGACGATCTCGTCTTCGTTGTAACCGAAGCTTTCGTTTGCTGCTGCTTTCATAGCCGCGTTCACTTCTTCGATAGAAGTTTTCTTACCCAGTACAGTAACCAGTTCAGTCAGAGAGCCGGTAACTGTAGGTACGCGCTGTGCAGAACCGTCCAGTTTACCTTTCAGTTCAGGCAATACCAAGCCGATAGCCTTTGCAGCACCTGTAGAGTTTGGAACAATGTTCTCTGCGGCTGCACGTGCACGACGCAGGTCGCCCTTAGCATGTGGCGCATCCAGTGTATTCTGGTCGTTGGTATAGGCGTGAACGGTTGTCATCAGACCTGTAACGATGCCGAATGAATCATTCAGAACTTTCGCCATTGGTGCCAGACAGTTTGTAGTACATGAAGCGCAGCTGATAACTGTTTCGCTGCCGTCCAGGATACTATGGTTCACATTGAAAACTACAGTTTTCATGTCGCCGGTAGCCGGGGCAGAGATAACAACACGCTTAGCGCCTGCTGCAATGTGTCCTTCAGCTTTTTCTTTATCGGTAAAGAAACCGGTACATTCCAGAACCACGTCAACTTCGTGAGCTCCCCAAGGAATTTGCGAAGGATCTTTCTGAGCGTAGATCTTAATTTCTTTTCCATTTACCACGATCGAAGAATCGGTGTGGGTAACATTTTCATTGAAACGGCCCTGAGCTGTGTCGTACTTCAGCAGGTGGGCGAGTACGTTAGGCTTTGTAAGGTCATTGATCGCAACAACTTCTATCCCTTCCATATTGTGTATCTGACGGAAGGCTAAACGGCCGATGCGGCCAAAACCATTGATGGCAACTTTTACTTTACTCATGTTTGAAAATAAATTAAAGATCGTTTTTTGATAATTGTGGCGCAAAGGTAGGGAAAATTATTAGTAGGAAAAGACGACCAAATTTTGTCTGCACAGGTTCTTAACATCTCTTTCTGATCGGGTGTTATCCTGTACGAGCTACCAGCTACGTTTAAATTCTCCACACAAATTCTCCCAAATTCGCAATTTTCATTTTATGCACAATTCGGGGTTCTCTAATTGATCATCAATGACTTGTGGATATCAAGCGGGAGGCTTACGTCCCAAAAAACTCCCGAAAAACTCCCACATTCCTCACACACCGGAAAATTCCACCTTTTTTACTTTCAGGCTCATTATGGCGGACCGACGGCTATTAATAAAACCACCGTAGATGCCTCTGAGCCAAATTCCCTGCAAAGTCAATACAATTTACAACCAGGATGGAAAGCCGTCAAAAATAAAATCTGTGATAGTGCGTTTTGTGTAGTGTGATAGAAATGGATTTGGGAAATCAGGAGGAAGGAATTGGGAGTTGGGAATTGGGGGAGATTCTCAGTAAATGCTTTGGCGGTAAGAACAGCCTTCGCTGAATAAGCTTCGGCGGGTGAGACCCGCCTTCGCAGAAAAAGCTTCGGCCGGTGAGACCCGCCTTCGCAGAATAAGCTTCGGCCGGTGAGACCCGCCTTCGCAGAATAAGCTTCGGCCGGTGAGACCGGGAGAGAAGGGATAATACTTTGCTTACGAACAGATTGAAAGCTGTACTGATGGTTTACCTAAACCGATGAAAATCCGGATTTCAATTACTTAACATAACGTAAATTATGGGACAACTGCTTGGAAATCTATGGGGCTTTTCTCCTGAATTGTAACACTCAATTTTAACCAACAAACAAAATTGATAAGAAAGGCAATTTGGTTTTTGTGGGACCTTATAACTAGCGACATTGTCTTGCTTCCGCTACTTGCGGGAATCGTTTTTGGATATATTGTTTCCCTACGTCCGTAGTCCAACCGGCAACGCACCCAGACAAAAATGAAACAACGGCAATCGGAAGCCAATACTTTTTTCTCCAATTGTCATTATTTCTCGCATCATATTCTCGTTTTTCGGTTCTATAATACCGCTTTAACGAGCCAGCTTTTTTCAACGCAACACCTTGCGATGTGAGCTCAATAAATCGACTATCCAGCTTGTTTGTTGTCAAAGACAACGCTTCTGGTTTAGCCTCTACCGCAAAGTCGTTCTTCAATAAAAAATCAGTAATTATTTTTTGAGGAGTTGGCATCCCCATTGCGCCCGATTTGCTCACAAATCCATAGTGCCACCTAGCATACCAAAAACCAATCTTCATCTTCCTTGTAAGAAGGCGCAACTTTTCATCAGAAATGCCGTCAATGTATGTTTTAACATCAAACTTTGTATTGGTTGGAATTTCTACAAGTATTTCATTCAATACTTTGTTGTATTTGCCTAAATCGGGCTGACCCATAAAACAAGTGGAGTTGCGTGTGGATGTAAATATACAACTTTATTACACATCAATTCCAACATTTTCCCATCTCGGTATTCTACTAGGCTCCGTCCCTACTCCTCAGCTACGCACTCCGTCCCATAATTTGCCGTTATTGTTAAATACTACGGGGCGACAAGAAAAATGTCCGCCCCTCCGTATTCAAGCCTTCGGTAACATAACGCAAACATTATAGGACAATTGCTTTTGCAAGGATTTGGCTTTGAACGTGGTATGCATTACAATTAATCTTTTTCACAATTAATTTATAAGAAAATATACAACGCTGAGTAAAGACATCGTAAATATAAAATAAAGATTGAGTTATCCACACTTTGTACAGTGTGAAAAACTATATTATCGAAAAATGGAAAATCTTTGATGGTAAATGTATTTTGCCTTACCTTTGGTGGACTATGAAATTGAAATTTATCAATTCAAACGAACTCGACAAGAACATCAAAGCCAGTATACACAAAACTGGCAAAATTGGTTTTACTACCGATGCGGCAAGAAAACTTGCACTTGCAACTAACAATTCTGTTAGTATAGCTGTCAATTTAGAGGACAGCACAGATCTAAATCTATATGTAATAGTAAATAAGGATGAGCCTAACGGTTCATTCAAAATAAGCAAAGCAGGCGACTACTATTATATTAATGCCAAGGCATTATTTGATAATCTCGAATGGGACTACCTGAATAAGTATTACTCATTCGACATCAAAGAAACTAATGTAGACGGCATGGACGTGTGGGTATTTAAAACAACAGTAAAAGACAAAGAAGAAAAGTAATGGGATTCACAAGTAATCATATAAACAAATGACCGCCTTGCGGGCGGTCATAAAGTATTTGAGAGATAGACATAATGGGAGAAACTAAGGTGACAACTTAGTCTTCGTTAGAAGTAAATCAGCAATTGCCGATATCCTACCCTTTATGCCTTTTGCAAAAGTAGACTTTATTAATTTTATTTCAAACAATATAACACATATAGATATATGCAATTGCAAGTATTTACATATCAGGATGAAAATCCTTTTGAATTTACAACAGTAGAAATTGACGGGGAAGCATGGTTTGTTGCCGCTGATGTGTGCAAGGTATTAGGGATATCAAATGTTTCAGATGTCTTAGGCTCATTAGAATCTGATGAAAAGCTGGTTTCGGTTATACCGAGGTCTGGTCAAAAAAAGGCCGTAAATCTTATAAATGAAAGTGGTTTGTATGCTCTTATTTTCAGAAGCAAAAAACAATCAGCAATTCAATTTAGAAGATGGGTTACAAAAGTCGTGCTTCCGGCTATTCGAAAGACAGGATCATTTGACGGCATAGACAGAAAGGCTACGCCTAATTTCGTCAAGAGATTTAATGACAACTATCTAAGAGTGGATGAGGGTTACTTCTCTGTAATCAGTGAACTGTTTATTATACTTCACGGTAGATTAGAGCAAGTGGGATACATAATACCCAATAAAGCATATTCAGGTAAAGAAATTAGACCTGACGTAAGCGTAGGTAAGCTATTTTACGCATATCTTAAAAGTAACTATCCTGAACATGCAGATAAGTATAAAACGTATCCTCATCTGTTTTCAAATGGGTTATCATTTGATGCTAAGCAATATCCAGATTCGATACTGCATATTTTTAGAAAGTATGTATTGTCAGAATGGATACCTAGGCATGCGCATGCTTATTTTTCTGAAAGGGATAGAAAGGCACTTGACTATTTGCCTAAATTACTTTCAGGCGGCAAAGCGGCATAATACCTGTTTCTGAGTTTGTACGGGCTGCCATTGCGTAGCCCGTACTTCTTTCCCCTACTCTCTGTTAATAGTCTTCCGAGGTCGTTAATGTAGGTGGTGGCTTGTAATTCTCATTATGTGTAAGTAGGAATTGAAAAGAATCCACCGCTAACAATCCTACATTAACATAATGATTCTTACCGCAAAGTGCCCATTATAATTTCCGGAAAAGCACTACACATCAGTATAATGCCTCGTCAGGAACGCAGATAGTTCCCTGGTACTTTCTTCAACAGTCTGCCGGTACTGGGCATAGATCTTTTCGCACAGGTCCTGGTCGCCGTTGCCGCGGAGATCTATTAGTAATGTTGCCATTGCGTCCAGCCGGGCAATGGTCATTGAAATGCCCGTTATTGTGATCTGAGATAATCTTTCCTGATCCATATTTTGATGTTTTACCAAATATATGAAATCAGGATCAATGTTTGTACAACCTTGCAGGCATCAAATTCAACCGGCACAAACAATACCAACCAAAAGTGAAATAAAAACAGATTTTCGTATTGAATTGTATTTCAACAATTTAGAAGAAATAGAAAAGCGCACAACATATTGTTTGTGCGCTCTGCAAATATTAAAAATTACGGCTTTAGTGAGTGTAACTACCATCATATACCGGACCACCGGCACCGGCCTGTTGCCTGTCTTTTTTCTTCTTCTTTTTGTCCTTTATAAGCGACTTCACACCTTTAAACGACAACTCCAGCACCTTCCAGGCTATATAACTCCCCAGTGCTTCCTTGCCCACATTCTTTACAACGCCCCCAATGCCGGACTCACTTTTTTTTTCTTCGCCGCCTGTGCTCTTACCACCGCCGAATCTGTTTTTTAGAATTTCAGCAATGGTACCGAATACCGGTCCCGAAAAAGATGATAACATCGGCAATACACTTGGCAACACGCCGGACAATATGCCCATTACACCGCCGCCTTCGCCCACACCGGCCACCACATCGTCAAGCGTCAGCAACGGCTCGCTGTCCAGTTGCTTTTTCTCGCGCAGCAGTTTTCTTTTCTCCTGCCGCAGTTCAGCCATGTTCCGGAATCCTTTTTTGTAGAGCTTCATTGGTGAGCTTTATTTTTCAGTGGTTTCCGTTTTTTCGTCTGCCTGCTCATCTTTCTCTTCCTCCGTCAGTATCCTCACAAACGTATCTGAGAATAACCCGGTTATCCTCCTGCGCAGCAGCACTATTGTGGTTAGCAGCAAAGCATATACACCGGTCATCAGCATAAACGAACCTCCCCGCGACATACCCATGTCGGTAAAAAGTTCGGACATACCAAAGCCCAGAAACAATATGACCGCAAAAAAGATGAACAGGCAGATGAGGGCAAACATGAAGTAACTCATGATACCCGACGACCGTTCTATGACCTCCAGCTTCAACAGGTCTATGCGGATCTGTATATGCCTGGTGACCTTCTCTTTTACGTTGTCAAACATATTTGGCTGATTAAGTATGATAGATATCCTCTACTCCGTCGTCTGTCTTCTTAGAGTATTTCTCCTTCAGCGAATTCAGACTGTTTTTGATCTTTTCCAGATCTTCCTGACGCTTTTCCTTGTCTGTAGCAAGCAGGTACCCCACTGCCACTCCTACCGCAGCACCAGCCAGCAATGTTGCGATGGTGTTGGTCATTTTAGCCATAATAGTGATTACTTGAGTGAATAATTAAGTTCTCATGCAAAAGTAAATATAAACAAACCTTCGCAAAGTGATATCAGTCACTGTAATAAAAATTTAAGGTTTCCTTACCGTTAAATCAATATTGCAAGGAAACACCGGTAACACACCTACCCTGCAAGAAATGAAGGAGGTTTGTTTAAATAACCTATGGAACCAATTGGATTATATACAGTTGCAGGAGACTATTTAGTATAGTACCTGTTTTCCTCAATGTACTTCTCTACTGCACCGGGTACTATATACTTTATCGACTTCTTATCCCTTATCAGCTTCCTGATGTAGGTAGATGATATGTGCAGCAAGGGCGCATCGAGCAGGGTTACATTTGCGCCGAACGTATCGTCTATCTCAAAACCGGGGCGGTTGTAAACGATGAACGAGTAATTGGCTACCAGCGTTTCATAGTTTTTCCACCTGTGTATGTTCTGGAAACTATCTGCCCCCATGATCACCGAAAACTTCTCAAACGGAAACTTCTCGGTGAGGTAGGTAAGCGTATCGATGGTGTATGATGGTTTGGGCAGCGTAAACTCAACATTGCTGGCCCTGAACTTCGGATTGTCGTCTATAGCAATATTCACCAGGTGCAAACGATGATGTTCGTTTAGCAGCGTATGCGAATCTTTTAGCGGATTGTGCGGCGAAACCACAAACCAGATCTTATCTACATCAGTGTGATTGACAACATGGTTAGCCACTATCAGGTGGCCGGTATGTATAGGATTGAAGCTCCCGAAGTATAAACCAATATGCATACAAACTACTGATTATTAATACATTAAATAATTACAACGAAACAAAAAGATAAAGCAACGGCGTAACTTCATTACCTGCGACCCGGCATCATACCCGGCATTCCCATGCCGCCGCCTTTCATCTTATTCATCATACCCATCATCTGCTTCATCTGCTCAAATTGCTTCATAAATGCATTCACATCATTTATATCCTTTCCGCAACCTTTTGCAATTCGCTTGCGCCTGCTGCCGTCAATCACCTCAGGATTAGCACGCTCGTATGGGGTCATAGAATTGATGATCGCTTCTATTCCCTTAAACGCATCATCAGAAATGTCAATATCTTTGATCGCCTTTCCTACTCCCGGAATCATTGCAAGAAGATCCTTTATATTACCCATCTTCTTTATTTGATTCAACTGCTCTTTAAAGTCGTCGAAGTCAAACTTATTGGCCCTGATCTTCTTTTCCAGTTTCTTAGCCTGCGCCTCGTCAAACTGAGCCTGAGCCCTTTCCACCAGCGTAGTGATGTCACCCATGCCAAGGATACGCTGCGCCATACGCTCGGGATAGAAAACGTCCAGCGCTTCCATCTTCTCGCCCATGCTCACAAACTTGATGGGCTTATCTACCGTGTACTTAATAGATATCGCCGCACCACCACGGGTATCACCATCCAGCTTGGTAAGCACCACGCCGGTAAAGTCCAGACGGTCGTTAAACGCCTTGGCAGTATTCACGGCATCCTGACCGGTCATAGAGTCAACCACAAACAGGATCTCATTGGGCTTCACCGCCGATTTGATGTTGGCCACCTCGGTCATCATCGCCTCGTCTATTGCCAAGCGGCCGGCAGTATCTATGATCACAACACCGTGTCCGTTCTGCTTTGCAAACTCTATCGCGTTCTGGGCTATTGACACCGCATTGCGGTTATCGGGCTCTATGTGAACCGGTACACCTATCTGCTCGCCCAGCACACGCAACTGCTCCATCGCCGCCGGACGATAGATGTCGGCTGCTACCAGCAACGGCTTCCTGCTCTTCTTGCTGTTAAGGAAATTGGCCAGCTTGCCCGAGAAAGTTGTTTTACCCGAACCCTGCAGACCGGCTATCAATATAACTGTTGGTTTTCCGGTCAGGTCCAGTTCTTCCTCGCGGCCGCCCATCAGCGCCACCAGCTCATCTTTCACTATTTTCACCATCAACTGGCCGGGGCTCACCGATGTGATCACCTTCTCCCCCATCGCTTTTTCCTTCACCTTATCGGTAAATTCCTTGGCGATCTTGTAGTTTACGTCAGCATCCACCAACGCCCTACGGATCTCTTTCACCGTAGTAGCGACGTTGATCTCATTGATCCTACCCTCCCCTTTCAGTTGTTTGAACGCGGATTCTAACCGCTCACTCAGGTTCTCAAACATAGTATTGATGTTGAATATTGTGTTGCACAGCCGAAGCCGGCGAATAAGTAAAAAATGGAAGGCGAAGTTAAGAATCGAATTCCTATTTCAAACGAACGGCGACTGTTTTTTGTTCCATTTCAGGCACCCGAACACTCCGCAACACATAGCGATTGTGTGGTTTCTGCCATTTTATTCCGCTTGATTTACAATTAATGCCATTATGGCGTAATAAAAAATCAGATTGCGCCATAATGGCATTAAAATTCAAAAGGCACACAGTTTGTATTGTAACTACCAAACAACATTAAAAAACTTAAAAAACTAATAACTATGTACGCAAAAAGAAATTTCGGACTTATGCCACGCACAATGAACAATCTGATGGAAGACTTCTTCTTCAACGGAATGAACCGCACTGCAGATGATGCTTCGCTCTTCCAGATCCCGGTAAACATCAAAGAAACTGAAGGAAGCTATGAGCTGCACGTGGTAACACCAGGCCTGAAGAAAGAAGACTTTAAGCTCCTGGTAGACAAGAACGTCCTCACCATCTCTTACGAGCACAAGGAGGAAACGAACGAGAGTACAGCAAGCGGCAAATGGCTACGCAGCGAGTTCAAAATGAGGTCCTTCAAAAGGTCTTTCACACTGAACGAAAAGGTAGATACCGGAAAGATAGCGGCAAAATACAACGATGGCATTCTGCTGGTAACTATCCCTAAAAAGGAAATTGCGGAAGCAACGGCACAGGAAATTGCAATAAACTAAGAGTAACATATAGGTAGGTTTAGGGTTTGTGTTTGAGAACAGAAAGGTGGCGTTAATGCCACCTTTTTTATTGATTTACAATAATATACAAACATTACTTACACAATAAAATAAATAAAACCATAACGTGGACTACCAGTCCAAAATCAGGAACAATACTCCATAATATGGAATAATTGAGCGATGCCAAAAACATCAAAATATTGATTATCAACAACTTACATTTTCTGGCACACAATTGGCAATAGGCTTGGCATCGAAAATATACAACAACGTCTTTTCGGTATCGGGCGACTAAGTTTAAGGGCGATCCGGTGAACAACTAAATAAATGCAAACAATACTATTTAGTTTGCAAAATATTGATTATTATTAAATTATGAACGTTTAATAAACTACTAATAAAACAAAAACTACTTACTACTCATACACACAACTTCTACTACTGACCATTAAATGAGCACTTATGGCGATATTTAATTTTGATGACGGATAGAATGAATTTCATGCAACAGCCGGAATAAGGATGTGTTATCGGAAATATCCATACATGGGACAATGCCGATGATCCACTTCCCGACCCTCGACCGGTTCATACTCAATGTATCGGCACTCGTCGCCGGCTGTTGCATTTCCCTGATCTTCTTATGTTGGACATAACACTATCAGGGACAAGCCGGATATTATTCATTTAAAAACATACGATATGGTACTACTTATGACAATTTTGTTCATAAAGAAGCAACACAGTATGCTGCAGTCGCGCCGCATATTGCGTAGGGCCAGGCCCTCGCCCGCTGTCTGACAGCCGGAGCTTCTTTGGTTTCCCATTTCGTTTGCGGATCAGATCTGGGACACCGCCGGGTTATTGCGCACTTCCCCGTTACCGCAAACGGGGTAAAGGCAAAAAAAATACGCAAATTCATTTCATATACGGATTTATCTACCTCTATACTGCTACCACTAAGAAATTATGCGTGTTTCTATAAGCTTCTATCACTATGAGACTAACCATTATTATTCGCACACTAACCAGATACAAACATTCATCAGAACAACTCATAAAACAGGATGCCTATGGATAGATAAGATCTCATTTCGGATACAATTGAAACAATGAAACAAATTGGGAATACGTTACTGTAAACCCTGATCATTATGAACTAACCATTAAACACAATCAAGTAAAGATATTCTACTATGTAAACTACCGGGCATTGCCCGAAACAAAATAGCCCCGGCAAACTGCAGGGGCTATTTTACTATATGGAACGACTCAACTATAGTTTGTTGAAGTCTTCGTCTTTCTTGTAATTGCGGTCGCGATTGTAACCGCCGTCACGCTGATCGCGGTTGTAATTGGTATCGCGGTTATAGCCGCCGCTGTTGTCACGATTGTAACCACCGCTATTATCGCGGTTGTAGCCACCACCGCTGTCGCGATTGTATCCGCCACGGTCACGGTTGAAACCTCCGCTACCACCTTCTCGGTTATACCCGCCACGGTCTCGATTGAAGCCTCCACCACCACCTTCACGGTTGTAACCACCACCGCCTTCGCGGTTGTAGCCGCCAGGACGTGGACCGCGAGGTTTGTTAAATGACCGGCCACCGCCACCACCTTTCTGATTGTTCTGTTTCGCCTCTTTTACGGAGATGATATTACCTTCAAAAAACGTCTGGTCCAGGTTGTCTATGGCATCAAAACCTTTCATCTTGTCTGCCATTTCCACAAATCCAAAACCACGCGATGCACCCGTACCCGGATCGAAGATAACCTTATAGGAAACTATTTCACCAAATTCGGAAAAGAGGACCCTGAGCGCTTCTGCTGTAGTGTCAGGGTGTAGGTTTGCTACAAATAAATTCATTTTTCGAGATGTTGTTTTACTAAATAATGCAATCAGGGAGAACCCTGCTCATTGAAACCGGATACAAGATACGTATTTCTTTTTAACGTAGCCAAATAATTAAATTCCAGCCAAATAGCGCTTATATTTTTACAGCCGGGCAAGAAAAAACCGACAATGGACGCTAAATAAATCGATTGAAATGGCGGACATGGATTTCGCAATAAAAAACTATCTTCGCAAAAATTTTTCCAGTACATGAACTTGCATGAATACCAGGCCAAAGAGCTACTCAAACGCTACAAAGTGCCCACACAGGAAGGTTTAGCCGTATCCAATGTGGATGAAGCTGTAAACGCTTACAAGCAAATATCAACTGAGAGCGGAACAAAGTTCGCTGTTGTTAAAGCACAGATCCATGCCGGTGGGCGCGGTAAAGGCCGTATGATAGAAGCTCCGGACCAAAGTGGTGTTGCAGTTGTGAAAAGCGCTGACGATGTAGAACGCGTTGCACGTAACATTCTCGGAAATACACTCGTGACTATCCAGACCGGCGATGCAGGAAAAAAAGTAAGCAAACTCCTCGTTGCTCAGGACATGTATTACGATGGTCCGAGCGAGCGTAAAGAATTCTACCTTTCTATCCTCCTCGATCGTGCTACAAAGCAGAACGTTATCATGTATAGCACCGAAGGTGGTATGGATATCGAAACTGTAGCGCACGATACTCCTGAGAAAATATTCCGTGAGTGGGTACGTCCGGGCTTCCCGCTTCAGGGTTTCCAGGCTCGTAAAATAGCTTTCAACTTAGGCCTCAGTGGCACCGCGTTCAAGAACATGGTTAAGTTTGTAACTAACCTGTACGATGCATACGTAGGTCTCGATTGCTCTATGCTCGAGATCAACCCGCTTTTCAAGAGTGCTGACGACAAGATTCTTGCTGTTGACTGTAAGATGAATCTGGACGACAACGCCCTGATGCGTCACCCTGACCTCGCAGACATGCGCGACAAAACTGAGGAAGATCCTACAGAAGTTGAAGCAGGCGAGTTCAACCTCAACTATGTGAAACTTGACGGTAACGTAGGTTGTATGGTAAATGGTGCCGGCCTTGCAATGGCTACCATGGATATGATCAAACTGGCGGGTGGCGAACCTGCAAACTTCCTCGACGTAGGTGGTACTGCAAACGCGCAGACAGTTGAAGCCGGTTTCCGCATTATCATGAAAGACCCTAACGTAAAAGCGATCCTCATCAACATCTTTGGTGGTATCGTTCGTTGCGACCGCGTTGCGGCAGGTGTTATCGAAGCCTACAACAAACTAGGCAACATCAACATCCCTATCATCGTTCGTCTGCAGGGTACAAATGCTGAAGCTGCGAAAGAACTGATCGAGAACTCAGGCCTCAAAGTTCAGAGTGCTATCCTGCTCTCCGAAGCTGCCGAACTCGTTCAGAAAGCGGTAAGCGGTAACTAAGATTCTTTTTTACCTGATAATGAAGAAGTTGCACCCATGTGCAACTTCTTTTTTTTGCCTCAGACCACTGTTTTTGCACCTGCATTTCCTGTGTAAAAACCAAACATTACTAACCATGGTCAGACTGCGCTATGCGTTTTAGTGTTATATTTGCAGGAAGTGATTACAATTTTTAAATAAACAGAGTGAGTAAAGTAAACATTGTGCGTTTCGCACACAAAAACGGTGAGGGCTTCTATGACTCACTGAAAAAAAGGATCGACGAGTTCTTCAAAGAAAACAACATCGCCCCTACCGGCAACAGCGAACTGAGGTGGAAAACCGTAGCAATGGTGTCGCTGTTTTTCGTCCCCTACATTTTTATCGTAACAGGTTTTGGTGCCTCAAGCCCCGCTCTTTTCTATGGCCTGTGGGCTATGATGGGGTTTGGTATGATAGGCGTTGGCTGCGGCGTACACCACGACTCTAACCACGGCTCATACTCATCCAACAAAACCGTGAACAAGGTTGTGGGCGATGTAGTGAATCTGGTGGGTGGATACGATGTGACCTGGCGCATTCAGCACAACATCCTTCACCACACCTACACCAACATCGAAGGTCTGGACGAGGATATCGACACGGGTGGCCTGCTTCGTTTCTCACCTCATGCCAAAAAGCATTTCATGCATCGTTTTCAGCACATCTATGGCTGGTTCCTGTACTGTCTGCTCACAATCCAGTGGGTTACATACAAAGATTACCGCTTGCTGTTCATCTACAACGAGAAAGGGCTGCTGAAGAAAGAAAAACTCACACTTGGCAAAGCTCTGTTGGAGCTTAGCATTTACAAGGTTATATACTTTACATACATTCTTGTACTGCCTATCATGTACTCCGGTATGCCATGGCAGAGCGTTGTGGCGGGTTTCTTCCTGCTGCATTTCATCGCAGGATTGGGTCTTTCCTGCATCTTCCAGTTGGCACACGTGCTTGAGTCTTCAGAATTCCCATTACCTTCTGAAGACCGTAAAATGGAGAACAACTGGGCTGTACACCAGATGCTCAATACTGCCAACTTCTCACCACGCAGCTACTTGACGTTCTGGTTTGTGGGTGGTCTCAACTACCAGGTGGAACATCACCTGTTCCCGCACATCTCACACGTGCATTATCCGCAGATATCCAAGATAGTAAAGAAAACCGCCGAGGAATACGGCGTTCCATACAAAGTAATGCCGTCCTTTATGAATGCACTCGTTCAGCACTGGCGCATGCTCAAAAAGATGGGCACCGCATAGTGCTCTTATTTTCAGGATACTTCAGGAACGCCCCCGGCAAACCGGGGGCGTTCTGTTTTATCAGCTTATGCTGTTAATTAACGCTGTATAACCATGATCCATTAACGCCATTGGGGGTAGCCCCCTTTTCGATTTAAGTCATATTTTTACCTTCAAATGAACTGTATGAATTTCAGAAAGGTACTTTCCTTTTTAAGTCTGTTTATAGCTGCCGGCGCTCACGCACAACTGAACGACAATGCGTACCGGAACGCTGACAATAAATATTACTGGCAGAACCGACGCCCCGATGCCGCCTATTGGCAACAAGACGTACACTACAAGATCTTCGCCAAAATGAACGAGGTGGAGCATGTGATAGAGGGTGCCGAAGAACTTACCTACTGGAACAACTCGCCCGATACACTCAGGTACCTCTATTTCCACCTCTTTCAGAATGCCTTTATCAAAGGATCATACCTCCGCGACCTGGAACTGGCCAATAAGGTGAAGTCACGCATGGGCAACCGTGAGTCCAATGGATTGGGCATCGTCATTACCGACGTACAAATAGGCAACCGGAATAATGTGCCGGCTACTATAGACAATACCATAATGAAGGTAACGCTCCCTACCCCGCTGGCACCGGGAAGCAAGGTCTCACTCAAGATCGGGTTCAATACCTACTACGACATTGGCGCCACCCGCCGCCGGATGAAAATGTACCCTGCATGGGGCTTCATGCACTACAACGGCTGCCAGTGGTTTCCTAAGGTTGCCGTTTACGACAGGATGCATGGCTGGGACACCTACCAGCACCTGAACCGTGAATTTTATGGCGACTACGGGTTATACGACGTCACACTCGACTTCCCATCCAACTACATCCTGGAAGCCAGCGGGGAACTGCAGAACCGAAAAGAAGTATTGCCCGATACGCTGCGAGAAAAACTGGAACTTAAAAACTTCGCTAACAAAAAATCAAGCGAGCCACCATCCACCATCATCCCTTACGTTAAAGGCCAGCGCAAGCAGTGGCATTTCATCGCCAACAATGTGCATGACTTTGCATTCACAGGAGATCCATCCTACCGCATAGGCACCGCCTATTGGAAGGGCGTAGAGTGCGTGGCTATCGTTCAGGAACCGCACGCCGCAGGTTGGCAAAACGCTCCCGATTACGTCTCAAAGATCATCAAGACTTTCTCTGAAGGTATAGGCATGTACTGCTATCCCAAAATAGTGGCAGCCGATGCCGCCGATGGAATGGAATACCCTATGATCACGCTTGATGGTGGTGCCGACCCCGGTTACAGAGGCCTTCTGGTACACGAGATCGCGCACAACTGGTTCTACGGCCAGGTGGGTAGCAACGAGACCTACAGGGCTGCCATGGACGAAGGATTTACCCAGTTCCTCACCGCGCTAGGATTGCGTCGTATTGACGGAGAGAACCTTGTAACCGGAAAATCAAAGTCCGCCTACCGCAATCGTTTCGCGCAACCTACCAATGTCCTCGACCTTCGTGTACTAAACGCATACACCAGCAGCGCGCTCAACCAGAACGAAACATCCATCAACACCCATTCCGATGATTTCCATAGTGCGCTTGGCCAGGGTGGCGGATACGGTGCCGTATACTACAAAACGGCAAGTATGCTCTATAATCTCGAATTGGTTCTGGGCGATTCGCTCTTCGAAAAAGCAATGATGCACTATTTCGACCAGTGGAAATTTGCACATCCCTACTTCGAAGACTTCCGTGCCTCTATTATTCAGTTTACCGGTATCGACCTTTCCTGGTTCTTCGATCAGTGGTTCGAGACCACGAAAACCCTCGACTATGGTATCACCCGCATAAACAAGGTACGCGGCACCGACAGTTTCGACATCCATTTCCGCCGTCGCGGACAGATGCAAATGCCTATCGACTTTACGGTTACAGCCCGCAATGGCATACAAACGAGCTACCACATCCCCAATACCAATTGGTTCAATAAATCAACACCTGCAACTGTACTTCCAAAATGGTATGGCTGGGGCAAGCTGCACGAAACATACAAAGCGCGCATACACATGCCATCGGGTGTAAAAGACGTGCAGATCGATACTACCAACCGCCTGGCCGACCGCAACATGGTGGACAATTACCGCACCCGCGGCATGTTGCTGAGCCCACGTGCCATAAAATGGCGCTTCGATGGTGGCCTCAATCCGCAAACCGACCGCAAACATTATCGCGCATACGTGAGGCCCGATGCCTGGTGGAACCCTATCGACGGTATTAAAGCCGGACTTCACCTTGAGGGCGACTACCTGTCAACATTATATAAAGTCGATGCATCCGTATGGTGGAACACACACTTCCTTCAGGAAGATGCATATAAGTCGTTCAAGGGTGAAAGTTATTATGCCCGCTACAAGCCGGTCAACTATTCATTCAATTACAACTCCCCCATCAGCCGCAATTGGCCAAAACTACAAATGCAGGTCAACTCCCGCTACCTCGATGGGCTTTGGTGCAACCGTGGTGGTTTCAACTGGCTCATGTCCGACAAGAACACCATCCAGCTCTACGGACAAATGCTGTGGCGTGGATCAGTAAATGACCTTGCCTATCTCAACGATCCTCAGGAATGGAGCAGCACACCGGGTCGCAAAAACAACTCCATCAATGCCGCATGGACACACCATTACGATTATTTCCATGGTCAGGGCCGTTACACCATCTCAGCAAGGGCTCCGTTCATGCAGAAAGATGCATTGCCTTTCGGCTACTCTTGGGCACAACTCGAATCGGTCAACTATGGATTCATAGACCGTTTAGAGATCCGCTCCCGCCTCTTTGGCCGCTTCGGTCTCGGCAGGCAGCTCCCTTACGAGAGTATGCTCTTTATGGCAGGTGCAAGTCCTGAAGAGATGATGGAGAACAAATACACCAGAAGCATTGGCTTCACCCCGTCCGACTGGCGCGGCACATCTTTGTATGATGTGAACCACATGCACCAGGGCGGCGGCCTGAATCTCCGTGGGTACGCAGGATATTTTGCACCCGACGAATACAAAAATGGCCTGCTCACCGGCTACAAAGGACGCAGTGGCGCTTCATTCAATATGGAGATTGGTTTCGACAACTACATCCAATGGCGCCCACGCCTCACCAGAAACTGGCTCAAAGTAAACCTCTATGCTTTTGGCGACGCGGGCATAATGGAACTCAGCCAGTATTCTTTCACCAATTTCCACAACGTGGTCCCTACCACAACATGGGGAACCCTTCATGCCGATGCAGGTGCAGGATGTGCATTCACTATCAAAAACTGGGGAGTATTCGAAAAAGCAAAGCCGCTCACAATCCGTGTCGATGTACCCGCATTTCTCAACCGTCCACCATATGGCAACAGCCAGTATTGGGGTCTCAGATATGTGGTTGGTGTCAATCGCGCCTTTTAATTCATGAATGTGTGCTGATCAACAAAAAATTGGTCCTGACTTTTGGTTGATCAGCGCACAATTCTTACCTTTGCACCCTCTTACACAAATAGTTCGATTGTGTAACGGTAGCACAACAGACTCTGACTCTGTTTGTCTAGGTTCGAATCCTAGT
>JAEUVY010000081.1 GCA_016786565.1 Flavipsychrobacter sp. | reverse complement strand
GCCATTTGGCTGGCCATAGTCCTTTTCCAGATCAGTTCGTACAACCTTGTTGTGTCTGCATCACCGGCTGTTGTAACATTCATGTCGGTAGGCCTGATGGCTTCGTGCGCTTCCTGTGCCGACTCGTTCTTATTTTTGAATGTGCGGGTCTGATGGTATTTTTCGCCAAATTGGGCAGTAATAGCTTGCCTTGCACTTTCCAATGCTGTTTCAGACAAATTCACCGAGTCGGTACGCATATAGGTGATGTGACCATTCTCGTAGAGCTTTTGTGCCAGCAGCATTGTTTTGGATACACTATAGCCAAGTTTTCTGCTTGCTTCCTGTTGAAGGGTAGAGGTTGTGAACGGTGCCGACGGCGATTTCTTCGCCGGCTTCACCTGAATGTCATTAACTGTGTACCTGGCACCCTTGCATTTCTCAAGGAACGCCCCCGCAGTATCGGCATCTTTCAGTCTGTCAGGTCCTTCTGCTTTAAAAGTTACTTTCTTCTTATTAATATCATCTGCCGCGAAAAAAGCTTCTACCTTATACGAGCTTGTCGCGTTAAACTGATTGATCTCTCTTTCGCGTTCAACGATCAAACGAACCGCTACCGATTGTACCCTTCCTGCTGAAAGGTTGTTACGCATGCTCATTTTGCGCCACAGCACAGGAGACAGTTCAAAGCCCACTATACGGTCCAGTATGCGTCGGGCCTGTTGTGCGTTCACCAGATTCATGTTCACATTCCTTGGTGTCTTCACCGCCTTCTGAATAGCTGGTTTTGTGATCTCATGGAAAACGATCCTTTTTGTTGTGTACGGATCAAGGCCCAGTACCTCACACAAATGCCATGATATGGCTTCACCCTCACGGTCCTCATCCGTTGCCAGCCATACATCTTCCGATTTCTTAGCCAGTGACTTCAGTTCTTTAACTACTTTTTGTTTGTCTTCAGACACCACATACTTTGGCTTATAGCCATCTTTTATGTCGATGCCCATATCTTCCTTTTCAAGGTCGCGAATGTGCCCATAGCAGGACTTCACCTCGAAATCACTCCCCAGTATTTTCTCAATGGTCTTGGCTTTGGCCGGAGACTCCACTATCAAAAGATTTTTTGCCATTCAGGTGTTCGTTAGTTGCTGCATTTTCGCCGCAAGAGTGTGCAATAATAGAATATTGTTTTGAAAAACAAAAAATCAAATCCCGAAGAAGCAGTGTTTGCAACCACATATCTTGAAGTGAAATTTTGTTATATGCTGCTCAACTATAGCTTATCGTGGTCATTGCAGCGGATTTAATGGACTATATTCGGGAGTGGCCTGTAGTTCTTTAAAAGTGCATATAAAAAATAAAAGAGGCAATGGGGTTTCCATTGCCTCTCTACATATCCTGTTAAAGGAGATTAGTGCGCTACAACTACGCGACCTGTTGTGCGGTTACCACCTGCAATTACAGCGTAATTGTAGAGGCCTGCAGGCAGGTTTTCTGTGCTGAAAGTAACTGTTCCTTTAGAAACACTGTTCATGTTCTTAGTAGCAACTACCTGACCAAGCATATTGCTCAATGTAACTGTTACATCAGCAGTAGCATCAAGCGTGAACGGAATGTTCAGCTCGTTGTTAGCCGGGTTAGGATATGCATTTACTTTGTTGATGTTTGCAACGTTGCCAACAACAGTTGGAGGTGCAGTAACAACACCACAAGTAGTACATGTTACGTGGAACATAACTTCAGGG
>JAEUVY010000046.1 GCA_016786565.1 Flavipsychrobacter sp. | reverse complement strand
AAAATGTACTGTGCCAGTGTGTTACCCGCCCGTGCAGCACTTTGAAACAATTCAGCGGCTATTTTATAATCCTTCTTTATGCCACCCAACCCAAAATAGTAATACCTGCCCAGGTTGAACCTA
Organism: Flavipsychrobacter sp.; assembly: GCA_016786565.1. Classification (GTDB taxonomy): domain Bacteria; phylum Bacteroidota; class Bacteroidia; order Chitinophagales; family Chitinophagaceae; genus Nemorincola. The sequence continues at coordinate 20,307 of JAEUVY010000046.1, read as the reverse complement.
CCCATCGGATCGTCGTTGAACGAGGCGCGCTGATACCAGCGCAAAGCCTCCGGAGTATCGATCCTGATACTTCCCATTCCATGTTCGTAGATCCAGCCCAGTTGCCCCTGCGCCTGCGCATAATTAGCTTCAGCCGCCATCAGATACCACCGCAACGCCACAGTATCACTTCTCGTCACTCCATATCCGCGCTCATACATCCTGGCCAGATTATAATAGGCCGGTGTGTATTTTCCTTCCGCTGACTTCATATACCACTTCACCGCTGCCACATGATCCGAATCTACACCCTTGCCATACTCATACATCACACCAACACCACATTGCGCGCGGGGATAATCCTGTTTGGCACTCTTCCTGTACCATTTCAAGGCTTCCTTCTCGTCTTTCGCTCCGCCATATCCATTCTCCAGCATAAAAGCCAGATTACATTGTGCCGTAGCATTTCCTTGCTTTGCCGACTTTGTGTACCACATCACGGCTGTGCTGTCGCCCGCCGGGGTGCCTACCTGCCGCCTGTAGATCTCGCCCATCTCCAGTTGCGCGTCTGCATCGCCGGCCTCGGCCTGCACCTTTGTCCGCTCAAAAGCCGTCTGACCATCTGAAGTCAACGGGACAACAAAACACATTAAAAGCGCCAATAATTGCACAGTGCGCAATCTCATCATAATCCAATGGGTTGACTCCTAAAATTAAGACATCAGTTTCAGAGAATTGGTTAAAGTTTTCCTGATTCTGTAATAACATCAACCTCATAATTTGTACTTTGCAGTAACAAATTGAAGGACTATGGCAAACAAGATCGTTAAATGGACAGGAATTGGTCTGCTCGTATCGCTTGCAGCAATACAATTGTACCGACCTGAAAAGAACATCTCTGAATCGACGCCCCCTTCTGATATCGTCACAGCATACCAGGTGCCGGAAGCCGTTGCGTCTGTTCTGCACCGTGCATGCTACGATTGCCATAGCAACAACACAAAATATCCTTGGTACAATAATATCCAGCCGGTGGGTATTTGGCTCGCCGATCACGTGAAAGAAGGAAAAGAAGAACTCAATTTCTCTGAATATGGCAACTTCACAACAAAGAGAAAACTGAAAAAACTGAAAGAAATAGTAGAAGAGGTTGAAGAGGGAGAAATGCCACTGGAGAGCTACCTCTGGGTTCATGGCGAAGCAAAACTATCTGCCGAAGAGAAAGCAATGCTCATAGACTGGGCAAAAGGCCTTTCACAAAAGATACAGATGACAGAAGGCAGCGACCAACCGAAATAACGCCAACTGATAGCAAAAAAAGAAGCGGGAACATGAATCATGTTGCCGCTTCTTTCATTTTAAGAATTTGATTATTTAGCTGCTGCTTCCTGCTGAGCCGCATTCACCACATTCATTACTTGTTTATAATCTTTCCAGTTCGTGTTCGGATTCGCCTGACGCTGAGACGGTGATACTACCACCATCCTGAAGGTAACAGAACCCGGAAAACCCGGATCAGAACCATCTGAATTCTGAACATAGATCGAGAATCCGTTATCAAAGAAATTGTAGACAGTAGATGTCTTTCCGTTTATATCAGGCAAAGGAGACCATTCAGGGTTGCTGGTAGTGCCATAACTTTTAAATACTGACACGATACCACGGTCCACTATCGTAGGTGTAATATCCGAGCTTGTGAAGTTCGCATAATACGTATTACCGGTCTTCGACCAGCTGCTTACCGTGAACGGATCAGACCCTATTACATTAGCGTTGCCCTGTGGGCCTGTTGGCCCCTGTGGCCCCTGCGGTCCGGGAGGACCCGTTTTGGTGCATCCTGTAAAAATGAACACGCTGGCAGCCAGTAACATTACAAGTAGTTTTTTCATTTAAAAAGTCTTTATCCGTTGGGTTCAGTACGGTGTTAAGAAAATAGCGCAAAACCCCGGCAGATCGCCTACGCTACCATACAAAACCAAAAATAGTGCCATTTCCCCTATCCCCGTATGTTAAAATATAGATAATGACACCATTTTTTGCTCGCTATGCCATCTGTTTGTAGGCTGGTTGCGTTTATGAAATTAACTTTGGCCCGTTCATATATTCTGACCATCGGTGCGCAACATCATTCTCACATCTCTGCTGGCTACTGCTACCTGCTTCACTTGTGCAGGGCAGGCAAAGGTCTCGACGACTGACACCACGGTGCATGCAAAACCGATAAAATGGCAACCCAATGCAAAAAAAGCCGGCCTTTACGCGGCTTTGGTGCCGGGCCTCGGACAGATATACAACCGCCAATATTGGAAACTCCCCATCGTTTACGGTGGATTGGGTGCTGCTGGCTACTTCGTTTACAGGAATAGTACAGAATATACTAAACTGCGCAAAGCATACGTAGGGCGAATCGGTGCCGCGGCCAGCCATACCACACCCACCGATGAATTCGTCGGCATCTATACTACCGATCAGCTGCAACAACTTCAGTCAGACCAGAACCGCATACTGAATATGAGCGTGATATACACCAGTCTCGCTTTTGCGGTACAGCTCCTCGATGCAGTCACGTCCGCCCACTTGCGCAACTTCGATATCTCCCGCGATATTTCCATGCAGGTGAAACCTGTACCAACACCATTCGGAGCAGGTATAGGTATCGCCATGACGTTCTGATCCCCGGTTTATCAGCAATGTAGATAACGACATTGTTTTTTCCTTTGCCTTTTCATGACCCGACTGGCTATCTTTGCGGGCAAATTTCCGGCAATTGAATTCAAGGATCAGGGTTGGTGCAGTAAGTTACCTCAACACAAAGCCGCTACTCTACGGCATCGAGCACAGCGATATTATCGACCAGATCGAACTGACGAGCGAATATCCGTCCAAGGTAGCCGAACAACTTAGATCAGGAGTCCTGGACATGGCACTCATTCCCGTGGCGGCGATACCCGGCATCCCCGGCGCAAACATTGTTAGCAATTACGGCATTGCATCGCACGGCAATGTGGTTTCGGTGGCCATCTTCAGCCAGGTGCCCATGGAAGAGATCACAACTGTTTATCTCGACTATCAGTCACGCACCTCTGTACGTCTGGCGCAATTGCTGCTCGAAAGACACTGGAAAAAGACAGTGACCTTCAAACCCGCAAGCGAACACTTCATCGACTACATCAACGGCACCAGCGCAGGTGTTATCATAGGCGACAGGGCATTACAGCAACTGAACAATTTTGAATACGTGTACGACCTCTCAGCCGCATGGAAAGCGCATACCGGACTTGATTTCGTTTTCGCGGCATGGGTGGCCAATAAGCCCCTGCCCGATGCATTCAAGACGGCGTTCGATAAAGCAAACGCTGAAGGACTAGAACACATCGACACAGTGATAGAACAGAACCATTTCCCGTGGTACGATCTGGATACCTACTATCGCGAGAACATCCAGTACCTGCTCGACGAGAACAAAAGAAAAGGAATGGAAATGTTCCTTGATCTCATACGTTCATAATTTTGTATATTAGCTTATCTGCTTAAAAGACCGATCTCAATTTTGGAACACAACTATACATACCTCCCATATAAAGAGACCGGTTGCTTCTCTAAACTGGCTTCCGACTATACTTCGGACCACCACCTCCTTAGCGAGTTTTACCAATTCGCGCCAGACGCTGAGGGAATAGAAAAAGCCATTGCTGAACGAAAGAACTTTCCCATAAACCGCCCCTTGCTGGTCGATGCACTCACCCGTCAATGCGAAGATCTCGAAACCACCGAGGCAGTTAAACAGAACATACAACTACTGCTTAGCGACGATACTTATACCGTCACCACAGCCCATCAGCCAAATCTGATGACGGGTTATCTGTATTTCATTTACAAGATCCTGCACGCCATCAAACTGGCCGGACAACTAAGCAACATACATCCCGACAAGAAATTCGTCCCTGTTTACTACATGGGTAGCGAGGACAATGACCTAGACGAATTGGGTACTTTCAAATTTCGTGGCGACCGCTACACCTGGGATGGTGGCGGACAAAAAGGTGCTGTTGGCCGCATGGACACCAGCTCTCTGAAACCGCTCCTGCAACAATTATTTCGCTTTTGGGGACCTCCCGGACCCGATGCCGATCAATTGCAGAAAGTTGTCACAACCGCCTACACCAAATACAAGACAATGGGCGGTGCCACCCGCTATCTGGTTAATGAACTCTTTGGCAAATATGGCTTGGTGATTGTAGACCCCGATGATGCCGCCTTGAAGAGTACGTTCATTCCGGTTATGGAAGATGAACTGCTACATAGCCCCAGCATAGCTCTGGCACAAGCGCAGACACAACTACTCGAGCAGAACTACCGGTCACAGCTCTTCCCTCGCCCCATCAATCTGTTCTACCTACGCGACGGACTCCGCGAACGTATAGAACGGCATGAAGACACATGGGTAGTGTTGAACACGGATTACACTTTCTCTCGGGAATCCCTGCTTACCGAGCTGCATCAGCACCCCGAACGCTTTAGCCCCAACGTGGTGTTGCGTCCTGCATTTCAGTGCACCATTCTACCCGATGTAGTATTTATAGGTGGTGGCGCGGAGGTTGCTTACTGGCTCCAACTAAAGACAGTATTCAGCCACCACAAGGTCTTCTATCCGGCCATATTATTGCGCCAGTCTGTCCTTTGGCTTTCTCAGCAACAGGCCGACCTCAGGAAGAAAACAGGCCTTTCCATTGGCGAGATGTTCCGCTCAGAGCACGACCTTATCAACGACTATATCGCCGCACATAGCGATAAAGACTGGCACACATCAAAAGAGTCAGACGACATAACAAGACTGATGCAGCAATTAGAGGAAAAGGCAGCAACAATCGATGCTACCCTGCGCGCCTCTGTGAAAGCAGCAGCAACCGCGATGCTTAAAAAACTCAACGCGCTTGAAAAGAAAATGCTCCGTTCCGAAAAGAAGAACCATCAGGTACATATCGATCGGATCTCCCGCATGAAAGCGGCTATCTTCCCCGGCAACAGCCTGCAGGAACGTACCGACAACTTCTTGGAGTTATACCTCGAGCAAGGTCCGTCGTTTATTGATACCGTCTACGCGGGCATCCATCCGCTTACACCGGCCTTCATGGTTATAGAATAAAGAAAGCACATTAAAGGTGCTTTCTTTATTATGTCCAGAGTGTAACGGTTATTAGTTGATCTCGCCAACCATGTCTTCCGGCTTCACCCAGTTATCAAAGTCTTCGGCAGATACATAACCCAGGTCTATCGCTGTTTGCTTCAGCGTCTTGCCTTGTTTGTGTGCGGTCTGCGCTATTTCTGCAGCCTTGTAGTAACCTATCTTCGTGTTGAGCGCAGTTACCAGCATCAGCGAATTATTTACGTGCTTGCGGATATTGTCCTCAAGTGGTGCCAGACCTTCAGCGCACTTATCGTTGAATGACACACAACCTTCGCCAATCAGCCTTGCGCTGTGCAGGAAGTTGTAGATCATCACCGGCTTGAACACGTTCAGTTCGAAGTGGCCATTGCTGCCGCCTATGCTGATGGCAACATCATTACCCATAACCTGTGCAGCTATCATAGTGAGCGCTTCACACTGGGTAGGGTTCACCTTACCCGGCATGATAGAAGAACCCGGCTCGTTATCAGGTATGAACAATTCACCGATACCCGAGCGTGGACCCGAGCTCAGCATACGGATGTCGTTTGCTATTTTCATCAGGCTCACAGCTACCATTTTCAGTGCACCATGGGCCTCAACAATAGCGTCGTGTGCAGCCAGGCTTTCAAACTTATTCTCGGCAGTGATGAACGGAAGACCGGTCAGAGAAGCGATGTTCTCTGCCACCTTCACCGCATAACCCTTAGGGGTATTGATACCCGTACCAACCGCTGTACCACCCAATGCCAGTTCGCTCAGGTGAGCCAGGCTGTTGTTGATAGCACGCAGACCGTGGTCCAGCTGAGACACATAACCGCTCAGCTCCTGACCCACTGTCAAAGGAGTTGCGTCCATGAAGTGAGTACGACCGATCTTCACTACATGCATAAACTCTTTCGACTTTGCTGCCAGAGTGTTACGCAACTTTGTGACACCCGGAATGGTCACATCGATCAGCATTTTGTATGCTGCAATGTGCATCGCAGTTGGGAACGTATCGTTCGATGACTGAGACTTATTCACGTCATCGTTCGGGTGAATGAATTTATCCTTGTCTGTCAGGTTACCGCCATTAATCACGTGTGCACGGTAAGCCACGACTTCGTTAACGTTCATGTTGCTCTGCGTACCCGAACCCGTCTGCCATACTACCAGCGGAAACTCGTTATCCAGTTTGCCTTCCAGTATCTCATCACAAACCTTTCCTATCAGTTCGCTCTTTTCAGCAGGCAATACACCCAGCTGATTATTGGTCATAGCCGCCGCTTTCTTCAGATAAGCAAACGCCTTGATGATCTCTTTCGGCATCTTGTTGATGTCCTGCGCTATCTTGAAGTTCTCAATAGAGCGCTGAGTCTGCGCGCCGTAATAAGCATTCACGGGCACCTTCACTTCGCCCATCGTGTCTTTCTCAATTCTGAATTCCATGTTCGTTTATGTGTTTGTGATAACAATCGCTTTTCGGGTTGCAAAGGTACAGGTATTTATTATATGGGGTAATATAGAACGCATACGATATTATGACCCATCCGGACATTTCAGTGCAGAATATCCCCTATTTTCGCAACATGTGGCAGGAAACCAACAACCAATTATACCGCAAATTCCAGTTTGCCGACTTCAGCGAGGCATTTGCTTTCATGACCCGTGTGGCCATATTGGCTGAAAAGCAGAACCACCACCCCACCTGGACAAACACCTGGAACACCGTAGAGATATGGCTTTGCAGCCACGATGCCGGCAACACCATCACCGACCGCGACCACAAACTCGCCGCATCAATAGACAAACTACTTAAATAAACAGATCAAAAATCCCAAAGAACAAATCCCAAACCCGCCTACCGCAGGTAGGTCCCTAACTCCTAATTCCCAACCTGCCTGCCTAGCGGCAGGTTCCCAACTCCCAAACCCGCCTGCCGCCAGGCAGGTCCCAAACTCCCAACCCCTAATTCCTAATTCCCAACTCCCAATTCCCAACTCCCCAACTACTCCCTCACCTTCGTGTCCATAACAATGGTCACCGGTCCGTCGTTCACCAAAGCAACCTTCATATCCGCCCCAAACTCACCCGTCTGTACCAGCTTGCCCGTCTTCTCGCTCAGCAACGCATTGAAGTACTCATACAGTGGTATCGCCAGTTCAGGGCGCGCTGCCTTAAGGAACGAAGGGCGGTTCCCCTTTTTATAGGAAGCGTGCAGCGTGAACTGGCTCACCACCAGCATCTCGCCACCCACTTCAGGCACGTCCTTGTTCATCATCCCGTTTTCGTCGACCATCACCCTCAGCTGCGCCACCTTACCGGCCAGCCACTCAGCATCCTCCCGGCTATCATTGGTTTCTACCCCCAGCAATATCATATACCCCCTTCCTATCCGGGCCTTTACTTCACCACCTATAGTGACACTCGCTTCCGATACCCTTTGAATAACTGCACGCATACGCCAAATATAAAACCAAAACACACAACCGTCCATACCCCGTCCGGTACAACAGCCCCCAAATGGCGTACTTTTGTACCATGCTTCATGTTTCAGACACTATCGTAGCAATTGCCACCGCACCGGGTCAGGGAGCCATCGGCATCATCCGCCTCGCAGGGCCCAATGCCATATCCATTGTCAAAAGCATCTTCAAGGGAAAAGACCTCACAAAGCAGGCCACACACACCTTGCATTTCGGCAGGATAATGGACGGCGCTACCGTGATAGACGAAGTGGTAGTAGCACTGTACAAGGGTCCCCGCAGTTACACCGGCGATGACATTGCAGAGATCAGTTGCCACGGATCCATGTACATCATGCAGCAGATAATGGGACTTTGTGCCGCAAATGGCGCTGTCATGGCCCGCCCCGGCGAATTCACCATGCGCGCGTTCCTCAATGGCAAGCTCGATCTGGCACAGGCCGAAGCCGTTGCCGACCTCATAGCCAGCGACAGCGCAGGCGCGCACAGGGCTGCCATGCACAACCTGCGCGGCGGCTTCAGTCACGACCTCGCTGCCATGCGCGAACAACTCATTAAGTTCAGCGCACTCATAGAACTGGAGCTCGACTTCTCTCAGGAAGACGTGGAATTTGCCGACCGCGCTCAGTTCTATGCCCTCATCAACAACATTACCGCAGCCACCCAAACACTCCTCAACTCCTTCAGCCTCGGCAATGCCATCAAAAACGGTGTCAGCGTTGCAATAGCCGGAAAACCGAACGCAGGTAAAAGCACCCTGCTCAATGCGCTGCTCAACGAGGAACGCGCCATTGTCAGCGACATCGCCGGCACCACCCGCGACACCATCGAAGAGACCCTCAACATCAACGGTATCCTATTCCGCCTCATAGATACGGCCGGCATACGCGAGCATACAACCGACGTTATAGAAAAGCAGGGCATTGCCCGCAGCCGCGATGCCATGAACAAGGCCGATGTAGTGATCTACCTTTTCGATGTGGCACAGTACATCACATCCGACTTCGAGCAGACCGACCTTCTGAAGCAGATAGAAGAGTTCCGCAAAGCGGAGACCAAATTCCTGCTGGTGGGCAACAAGACCGACGAGGCCGGCCACGATGCCGCCATGGCAGCTTTGCGCCACCTGGGCCAGCCGGTACTGCTCATATCAGCGCGCGACAAAAACAATATTCAGCAACTGAAAGACGAATTATACAAAATGGTGGCCGGTGGCTTCGTGCAGCAGGAAGGCACCATTGTCACCAATGCCCGCCACTACGCCGCATTGCAGCACGTACTGCAGGCACTGCAAGACATAAAGAACGGCATGGACAACAACATCCCCGGCGACCTCCTCTCCCCCGACATCCGCCGCTGCCTCCACTTCCTCGGCGAGATAACCGGCGTGGTCACCACCGAGGACAAACTCGACTACATATTTTCAAAGTTTTGTATCGGAAAGTAGATCACCTCTAAAACGTCCTCACGGCACGCACGCGCAGCGGCGTGTCTTTGAGAACAGGTACATAGCCGCCAAAGTTATCAGCAAAGTCAACAGCATATGCGTAACCTGCATTGTTTTCGGTGCTGCACCAGTACTTAGCTGCTGCAAAACTCATCACAGACTGCTGATTCAAAAATATCTTCCTCAACTCATTGAGACTTGGCAGATACCAATCGCTACAACCCTTCGTTACCAGATCGGCACAAACACCGGCCGCAGAATAATTGCCGCAGGCAGTCACGATCAGATCGGTATTGGAAGCACCCTTGCCAATAGCCGCGTTTGTATTGGCAACTGCCTTATCAGTGCAGCCCCACACCATCGGTGACGACATATCCTCGGTGGCCACAATAAGGCCATGCTCCTGCCCTGCCACATATCCGGCATCGCGCTCCTGAAAGATGTACCCTATACGGCCTCCGCCATATAGCATACCCACCTCCAGCGCCGACACCTGTATGTCGCCGCTCACAGCACCCACTGCCGACCGGCCTGCACTATTAAAAGAATACACCTGATACGAATACACCACATTAGCAGATACAGCCCCATCCACATACGTAGTCACATTAGGCCCCACACTCGTCAGCGAATTAAAGACACCTCCCGCCGACCTGCGCTCTATCAGAAACCCCGACTCGTTGCCCGATGCATCGGTCCATTTCAGGTTCACCTGCTTGCCACCACCTTGTGTCGCCACCAGACCCGTTGGCGGAACCGGTGCCACCACTACCGCAGTATCATTCTTCTTTACACATCCCGCCATACCCAGCACCACCAGTGCAGCAACTATAATGCTTCTCATCACTTTCAGTTATTTTTATAACAATTTCTCATTTGAACAGAACCGGCATTCGATCCTATCAAGAATAGTAAAAATAAACTCAGCACAACCACGCCGAACCACTACAGTTAGGAGCATAGAACCAAAGTTTTAAGAAATTTGGCTGATATCCCCTAAATACATGACATAAATTGAGTATCTTCAAATCGACCAGTTAACAAAAAACTACACTTATTTCTTCATTTACACCTTATGAACACATGACCTATGAAAACAGCTGGCATCATGTTCATCGCAATCTTACTGTCAAGCGTTTTGCATGCCCAAAACTCGTCAGAGCTGCAATACTCTCCCGAATTGCAGAGAATCATTTACCGGCTGCAAACAGCATCCTGGTTAGAAACGGAAGATGAACCGTTGATGATGTTTGATCCAACGACAGGTGCGGGAGTCGGAGCCAAAAGAGATTATGATTACTTTCTGCTATTGAGTGACAAAGCGTCATCCCGCCAATTATATGAACTCTCGAAGCGCCTGGAAAAGTACCTTCCTATTTATGCACTTTGGGGACTCATGTACCGTAACGACCCACTCGTCGACTCTGCATTTTTAAATCTGTTCGACAGAAGCCCATACGTGACCGCGCAACAAGGCTGCATTGTTGAGTCCGGACTTCAATGGTTTGAACTGACCCGTTACTACTTCAATCGCTGCTGTCCATCTATGGTCGACAAACTGGATAGCATAGTGCTGTACACCCATCATTTCAATTATAATTTGCTTGCAACTACCCTATCCGCGCGTGTGAACCCACGTTTCGAACCACAGGTTCGCTATCTCGCATTCACATCAAACAGATTGCACGCGATATTTTACATGCACGATTTCTACGCTTCACAGTACCCCGAGGAAATAAAAAAAGCCATGTTCACATTTTTCAAACGCACCGAAACCCGCAAGCGTTCAAAAGCTGAGTTGTGGAAGATGCTCAAAATACTATTGAGTTACAACGACCCGGAGATCAATACTGTTGTTGTCAGAAGGTTAAAGAACATTCCCGACTGGCTCGAAAACAAATCGACTGTAGATGATGTTATGAAAATGTACAACATCACCGGCTACTATTGATCGGCACCTGATTCCCAAAACCGTTTGGCAAAACCGAAAACCAAATAGCCGATCCTCCTTTTTCGTATGTTCTATCATACGCGTTTGCAACAACTTCAAATTCGATCCGGCACTCGTATCGGCATGCCTCAACCCTCACTTTTTTCATCATTTTGTTAAACTTTATTTAGTATAAACTCAATTTTATTAAAAACTACATTACCTTTGTTGCATCAACATGCAAAAGAATTTACCACATCACTGTCCCAGTTGCGCGGCGCTGCTGCACGTAAAGAGCCTTGCGTGCAGCAACTGCCTCACCGAGGTCAGCGGCGCCTTCAGCATGCCCTTGCTGGCCAGCCTCACCCGCGAAGAGCAGGATTTTATAGTGGCCTTCGTTAAGTGCAGCGGCAGCCTCAAAGACATGGCGCAGCAACTCAGCCTCAGCTACCCCACCGTGCGCAACCTGCTCGATGACATCATCGACAAGATAAAAACTACCGAGAACACTCTTAAAGCCGAAAAGCGATGAAAAAATGGCTCTTTACCCCTTTCGAATTTGTGGCCGGTAGCAAGGCGCTGCTCATTGGCATAGCTGTTATGGCGGCAACCGCTGTCATAGGCTACTTCAGCGAAACCCACTTCGATGGTGTGCTCGATACCCACACCGGCGCCGTCACCCCCATCGGTTACTACTTCATAGAGCAACTGGTCAACTGGGCCAGCCTCACCCTGCTGTTCTTCGCAGCCGGCAAGCTGTTCTCCCGTTCGTCCATACGTTTTGTGGATGTGGCAGGCACTATGGCACTGGCGCGCTGGCCGGGCTACATCGCAGCCATCGCGGGCTTCGGGCTCGATGTGCCTGTGACAAACATACCCGAGCGCATCCTCCAAAGCCTCACCCCACCCATGATCGCCTGCCTGCTCGTTACCATGGCATGCACCATCCTCATGGTGGCACTCTATTACAACGCCTGGCGCATCTCGTGCAATATGAAAGACGGAAAAGGCGTTGGCATATTCATTGCCACTCTCATCCTTGCCGAGGTGGCCTCCAAACTCATACTGATGCAAGTCTATAAATAAACCAACATAACAATATGAAGAAACAGATCCTTTCGGCCCTGCTATTGCTCATGGCCACCGTAAACCTCAACGCCCAGTCGCGCGGCGAAGTGGACCAGGCGCTCAATAAGTTCCAGAGCCAGTACAACAACAAACAGTACTCCGACATCTACGGCTCCTTCTCCGATCGCATCACCAAGCAGATCAACGAAGACATGATCAAAAAGACCATGGCGCAGCAGTTCGATCAGTTTGGCGACCTCAAATCATACAGCCACGTCAAGGAAGAAGGCCAGTTCAGCTACTACAAAGTAGTGTTCACCAAAACCACCCAAACGCTGGTTATGTCGCTCGACGATGCTAAAAAGATCGAGGTCTTCCGCTTTGTGCCCTACACACCCGATGGTGCGCCCCGCGTACGGTCGAACTTTGTGTACGAGTCGCCCAATGGTAAGATATACGGCAGCCTCGAGATGCCCGATGCCAAAAAGCCGGTGCCTGTAGTGCTGATGGTGGCAGGCTCGGGCCCCACCGACCGCAACTGCAACCAGCAGGGCATGGAAACCAACACCTTCAAGATGATAGCCGACTCGCTGCGCAAGGCGGGCATAGCATCAGTGCGCTACGACAAGCGTGGTGTGGGCGAAAGCGCCGCTGCCCTCAACGACGAATCGAAACTCGTTTTCGATGACATGGTAAAGGATGCCGCAGGCTTCGTAAAAATGCTCAAAGCCGACAAACGCTTCTCCCACGTCATTGTTATGGGCCACAGCGAGGGTTCCCTGGTGGGCATGATGGCCGCCGCCCGCGAAAACGCCGCCGCCTACGTATCTGTTGCGGGCCTGGGCGAGCGTGCCGACAAGATCATTGTGCGCCAGATAGCCGCCCAGTCCGAAGAGTTGTCGCTGAAAGCCGCCTTCATGCTGGACAGCATGCAGAAGGGCAACACTGTGCAGAATGTTGATCCGGCGCTACAGTCGCTGTTCCGCCCGTCGGTGCAGCCCTACATCAAGTCGTGGATCAAGTATGACCCGCAGGAGGAGATCAAAAAACTGAGCTGCCCCGTTCTGGTGCTGCAAGGCACTACCGACCTGCAGGTACCTACCGAAGAGGCCGATCTGCTAAAGACAGCATATCCAAAAGCTACCCTCAAAATTGTAGACGGCATGAACCACGTGCTCAAAGCCGCCCCTGCCGACCGCGCTGCCAACATAGCAACGTATACGCAACCCGGTCTGCCCGTAAGCAAGGATGCAACCACTGCCCTGGTAGCTTTCGTAAACACAGTTAGTGCCGCTAAGTAAACAACACAATCTCATTCAACCCATAACTGAACGCCCCGCCCCTGTGCGGGGCGTACTTGTTATATATTATTGCTGCCGCGTCTCCAAAAACTCCCATCCACACCGTTTTTCCTCAGCTACCCAATTCATACATAAACAACTGACAATCAACACAAACAAGAAAGACGAGTGGGAGATCCGTTCCCAAAAAACTCCCCAAAAACTCCCATTTTCATCCCACCGATCGGCAGGCTTGCTACGTCCCGTTTTCTGCGCAACTCATCCCACATGAGAGGCACTGCTTTTGTAAAATTCGGTCCGGATCCACCCATTCCACCTCACATTACTTCAAGTTACACACACGCCTGAAACCCCGCAAAAAGAAATTCTATGATAGCGCGTTTTCTGTAGTATGACAAGACGAAATAACGACTATCGGAAACACAAACACAGCCAACCCGTCGCAAACTGACGGCTATCAACGATTATCAGTCCAACTTAAACTAACTTAGTACGCCAACTCAAACACACAGGTGGCAACCGAACAAAAAATAGTGGCAAGGGTCATAGCCGCCGGCAAGGAATACCAGGCCGGCGACACCCTCATTACCGCGCTGCACCCCAGCAGCATGGACCTGCGCTCGGGCGAGCTTACCCTCATCATAGGCCCGTCGGGCTCGGGGAAGACCACCCTGCTTTCGTTGCTGGGTTGTGTCCTGTACCCCAGCTATGGCGAGGTGTGGATAGACGGCACAAAGGCAAACGAGCTGAACGAAAAAGAACTGGCCGGCATCCGCCTCAGGAAGATAGGTTTCGTCTTTCAGAAGTTCAATCTCATTGCGCCGCTCTCTGCCCTCGAGAACGTCATGATGCCGCTCACCCTGCAGGGCATCAACGAAAAGGAAGCACGGACCCGATCTGTAGCCGCACTTGACAAGGTGGGCATGAAAGAACGGATGAACAACCTGAGCAACGACCTGAGCGGCGGCCAGCAACAACGGGTAGCCATAGCCCGCGCGCTGGTCACCAACCCCGAAATGCTGCTGTGCGATGAGCCCACTGCATCGCTGGACATAAAAAGCGCCGGCATAGTGATGAACGAATTGCGGAATCTGGCCACATCGGGCAAGGCCGTGGCTGTCGTCACCCACGACTCCCGCCTCACGCCCTTTGCCGACCGCATAGTATATGTGATCAACGGCGCGGTAAGCGATAAACCCATAGATGAAGACTTAGTGCAAAAACATTAAAAATGAAGAGACACCTTTTTATCATAGCTGTTGCAGCAACATTGGCAAGTGCCTGTGGCAACAAAACAGCACCCGACAAACAACCCGACCAGGACAGGCGCACGAAAATCACGGTCACCTACGTGGTAGGCGTTGGGAAGATAGAACCGGAGAACGAGATCGTGCCCCTCGCCTCGCCCGTTGGGGGCATTGTGCAGCGCATTCTGAAGAACGAGAACGACACTGTTACCCCCGGAATGGCCGTCATAGAACTGGACCATCGCATTGAAGACGAAAAGATCACCCAACTTACCCGCGGCCTCAGCAGCTATACGTGGCAGATAAAGGCCGATGAAGCAAGTATGGAAGACTACGATGCCAAATATAAAAGCGCAGTAGTGACGCAGCAACGTTTGCAGCGGCTGTTCGACAAGGGCGCCGAAACCAAACAGGTATTGGAAGACGCGCAGACCACCGCCACCAGCTACCTGCTGAACCTGAAGAAAATGCAGGCTGTGGTAGCATCAGAAAAAAGTAAACTCGACCAGATGAAGGCCGAGATAAGGACCGCCGAACTGGAACGCGATCAGCGTATTATCAGGTCGCCGGTGCGCGGAAAGATACTCGAGATCAGCACACTCGTTGGCAGCGCCGTAAGCAACCGCGAGGCCCTGGCGCAGATAAGCCCCGCCGGCCGCACCACCGCCACCTGCGAGGTTGACGAGATGTATGCCGGCCGGGTAGCAGTTGGGCAGAAAGCATGGATACGCAATGTGGGCGAGACCGACACCCTGTCTACCGGCACGGTATATGCCGCGCAGTCGTTCCTGAAGAAAAAATCACTCTTCACCGACCAGGCCGGCGAGCGGGAAGACCGCCGCGTGCGCGAGGTGCATATAATGCTGGACCAGCCTGAAAAACTGTTGCTCAATGCCCGCGTGGAATGTGTCATAGATATCTCTCAACAAAACTGATACCTATGCTCAAAATTGCCTGGAAATTTATCAAGTTCGACAAGTCCAAGAGTATAGGGGTCATTGTGGGCATCCTCATCAGCACCTTCCTCATTGGTCAGCAGTTGGGTGTCTTCTTCTTCCTTTCATCGCTTATGGGCGCGCTTGCCACCGAGGTAAATGCCGATGTGTGGGTGGTGGACAGCAAGACCAACGACGTGAACCGGCTGGGACGCCTGGACATACGTGTGCTGCGGGCCGTGCAGGGCATACCCGGTGTGCACCAGGCCTACCCTGTGCTCATATCCGGCGCCTCCTGCAATTTCAACAACGGCACCAGCGGCGCCATCACCCTCATAGGTGTTGATGCTGACAAGGTAGATGCCGTGCTGCGCCCGCAACGCATATCGGCCGGCTCGGCACCCGACCTCCTGATGGATGGCGCCATCAGTGCCGAGTACTTCGACAAAAAGAACCTGGGCGAAAACATCAATGTAGGTACCGATCTGGAGATAAACGGCAAGCGCGCCTTCTTCGCGTTGCAGACCAAGGGCTTCCGCGGCTTCGGCAGCAGCTTTTCGGTCACCACCATAGAGCGCGCACGGTATTTCTCCAACCAATCGGCCAATACCATCAGCGCAGTTCTGGTAAAAGTGCAGCCCGGCACCGATGCCGCTACTGTAGTGAGCGCCATCAACAACAACCTCACCGGTGTGCGTGCCTGGCGCGCCAACGATCTGGCAGCATCTTCTATCAGAAAGATACTCTCCAGCAGCGGCATCGCCCTCAGCACCGGCACACTCATTGTCTTTGCGCTCATAGCAGGCTTCTTCATCATAGGCCTCACCATGTATTCCTCCGCGCTGGACCGCCTAAAAGACTACGGCACCCTCAAGGCCATAGGTGCCGGCAACCGCTACATCAGTATGCTCATTCTCACACAAGCGCTATTATTCTCGGTAGCTGGCTTTGTGCTGGGTATGTTGCTACTCGAAGGGTTCAGGCGCGGTGTCAGCAACTCGGGACTGTTGTTCTCCTTCTCACCCGCCATGATGCTGGCCATGTTCGGTGTCATCAGCCTCATATCACTGGGCGGCGCATCCTTCGCCCTGGGCCGCATACGCAAAGTGGAACCGGCTGCTGTGTTTAGGTAGTGTGGAGGAGATAGGGATATTTCTTGCTAAGCAGGCACTGCATAGTAGACCTGAACGTATAAACCACTGTGCAGGACGACCAATAATTAATGGACGTCTTTGCGAGAAGCCCTGTAGCAAAGTGCGCCGGCCGGCGACGAAGCAATCTCGCGACCGCACCAATGGCAGTTCGTGTTGAGTTGTCAGACAGTACAAGTACCAGTTCTAGTCCCCTAGCACCGTTGATTCGATATCTTTTAATACCTCGATGACTTTATCGGTAAAATACCAGTAGAACAATTGCGTGTAGTAACGATTATCTCCTGAGTTTGTCAATGAATCGTAGTTTTTAAACACAACACCTCTTGCTTTTATAAGCGCGTCATAGGATCTGTCATATGCCTCCTCTACTTTACGCTTTTCAGATTTGGAACTATTCATTTGCGCAACTATTTTCTTGTAAAAACACGCTCTGTTATACGCCAGCATTGAATCTGCTTCCTGACACTTTTTGTACAAGAAATTATTTACTTGGTACTGCTTACAGTCGATGCATTCTTCGGAAATATATTTTTCATAGTCCTTGTAATTACACTGCGCCTGAACTTCTCTAATGCTAATTAGACACAAAATGGTATAAATGCAAAATCTCATCGTTATTATTAGTTTATATTGTTTCCGCCACTCTTCCCATTTGCCTACAGTTCCTCTGTCTAAGCTTGGTCTCTGCCGTTGGCGGGACTAGCAAAGATGGATAATGCTAATCCTCCCGCTCAAAAAAATCATTATTAACATCTCTCATAATTAATCTTCCAACAGTATTGTAAACCAGCTTAAAACCTTCTTTGTGTTTGTACGGAGTCCAATGTTCACCGGAATCGCTACTGATCCAGCTATGTACCTTTCCATGAATTTGTGGCACCGATGCTGTTACTACATATAATCCATCACTAACAAACATATTCTCAGCATTGCCAATTTTTTTAGGTAGATTAATTCTTTTGTGCAGCACTAAACTATCGTCGTCGAATTTGTACAACAGAATTTCTTGGCCGTTCACAAATGCATAAAACTCATTACTCCGGGCGATTGGCATAAAAAAGTTCCAATCCTCACAAATTTCTACATGTTCAATCTCTTCTACCTTATACGACATTAGGTTTAGCTTCAATAATGTGTTACCTCCTTTAAACGACCGTGCCCCCACCAGATACAAAAAGTCATCTTTAACGAAAAGTATTTTTACACTTTTGTATCCACTTTGTTCATAATTGAATATCGTCCAATTTGCGCCATTATCATTTGAAATGACGACCTCTGTAAAAGCTCCCGATACGCCCTCAACTACCAAATGCCCGGGACTTTGCAAAAAAGTTATGGGGCAGTCAAGCGGCAATCGAACCTCGGTCATATCGCCGGCAGTATCAATAGAGATTAGCTTAGTTCGTATTGTATTCTCTTCAAAATCCACTGACACAAAACCCAGAAAATCCTTAAACTGCCCAAAGTGCATCATTGTATTTCTGGATGACTCCGCAATGGGCTTCCCCAAATATTCACCATCTGATTGCTTTTCAAGAGTGAGAATACGATATCCTCCTCCTCTTGAAACGTACGCCTCAAGTGCAAGCACCAATGAGTTTTTCACAGAGTCAATCTTACAGTAATCAACATCAAAACGTTCATGAAAAATCGTCCTCCATTTAATACTTTTCTCTTTCGGCGAAGAAGTTATTCTACAACCTGAAATGAGAAATACCCCAATCCAACAAATAGCATAGAGAAGTATGGTGATTTTTCTTTTTGTTGTCATTATCAACTATTTGATGTCTAGTTGTTCATAATGTCCCAATGTTGGCACGTAATTGAAGGTACAACCCTTTCTCTGATTGTTTATAGTTCCTCCGTCTCAGCCGGGTCGCAGCACTTCGCAAGACCCGGCGACATTGGACACGTGTGGTTGATGACTGCTCCCATGCTATTACTCAAAATGGGCTAAACTCCGAAGGTATACCGCCGGATCCCTCCCTCGCACATTGCTAAACAAAGGAGACCCTGCTGAGACGAAAAAAGCAAGTCCGAGTATGGCATTTCCAGTAATAGATATTTGAGACCGTCTGGCAAGAATTTTTATCAATCTATTTTTAGTAATCATGGTTCTTTAAATATTTCTTAGAGGCCACTTCATATGCCACTCCTCGTTTGCAACGAGGATGCGGCGGTTCAGCGTTTGTAACGCTCGTCTTCCGTTGCCGCCGGGTCCCTCCCACGCACGCGCCTCTACCTAGGAGACCCGGCTCAGACCGAACGAGTCAATATCCCCTATTGTTCATCATACAGTCTCAAATACTCATTCGATGTCTTCAATTTGCATTTGCACTCTTTTTCAATATCATCAATCATATACCTTGCATGTTCATAGCCCATTTCATTAGATTTCATCAAATAATACAATGCGAGAAATTTAGTTTTCTTACCTAACGGCTCTAAATCAAACCTATTATTGGGAAATGTAAGTATAGAGTAGACATCAAAATAGGCACCATTATATTGATAGGTATTAGCGAAAGTCATTGCATAATATAAAAAATCTCTTGGATCCCTTGATATCTCGGTATATACTGAGACCTCGCAATAAGAGTGAGTATCACCAGTTTCCATAGCTTTATTCAAGACACGATTATACACATTTACGTCATCCAGATAGCTGGCATTTCCACTAATGGGTTCTGTTATGGTGGATTTACTAGTTTGAATTTGGACGGGAGCTTTAGCTTCATTGTTACATGAAGAAAAGACTCCTATCAAAACTAACATTATTAAACACCTCATTATCATATGCATTGTATAAACTGATTACACTATCCGTCACTTGCTGTCCAACACGTTCCGCTGCGTATCTGTAATTGAAGATACAACCTGTTCGCCTAACACATATACATTCCCCATTTGGCGCCAGTGTTTTTTCACTGGTGTCTACATTCTCGCCAGTGTTTTCCACTGGCGGCAGCAACAACTTTCTACCACACTACCAAAAACGCACTATCATATATCTTTCTTTTGCCCGTTTTTATACCCGGTTGTAACTTGAACGGTAGATGAAAAAACAGAGCAAAGAAGCACGCATGAAAATATTATTTCACTTCTCACACCGCGCAGTTCTGGGAAGTGGGTGCGCAAAACTGCGCAGGTTTTGGGAAGTAGTGGGAAGCAGATTGCACACCTGCTTCCCACCTTTCAAATGATAATCAATCAGTTGGATAAAAGTGAGAAGAAAAAGAAAAAAATCTATATACCAGAAAGTAAAATTGAGATTCCCACGTGCAGGAAAGTGCTCAATAATGGAAATACGTTCAGCCCCTGATGGCGCCTTCATATTTCCGTAGATGGGGTTACCGTGCCCAATAAAGAACTACAAAAGTTGAATAAGCACGTAGCCCCATCATCTGGTAAACGATAGGAAAGATGCCAGCGCCATGAAGCTGCACAGCGAACTGCGAAACAGCGTAGAGCTAACCTTTTGCCCCGCGGAGCGATGAGGCAAAAGGCGGCGCTTTCTTTTGGTTCTTTTCTTTTCGCTGTAGATAATATAAGAACAAGAGCGGATGGGAAAGAATCACACAAATTTCTACCACACTACAGAAACCGCACTA
>JAEUVY010000045.1 GCA_016786565.1 Flavipsychrobacter sp. | reverse complement strand
CATGCATTTGTGCGCGGTGTGTATAGTGCATCGTTGTTGCGAATGATGGTGTGTATGGCAGCAGTGCTTGCTTATGTGTTGATCAATCGCAGTAACATTCACAAAGCATCAGTGTTTGCAATGTTCGGCGTGTATGCAGTTTATTCTGCGACTGAAACTATTTTGCTGTCTAAAACAGCGCGAACCACAAAGGGCAGCAACCCCGGTATATAACGAAGTTGCACATGGATAGAAAAAATGAACTGTCGCAATGAGAAAGCAGGAAAAGTCATTCAGCTTCCTGGAACAATTTCTTCCGGAAGGATCGTATGAACAGGTAGCGCCATTTTTTTCGACGCACACTATTCACTTATCGCTGACCAATGAAAGGAAGTCGGTACTTGGCGACTATCGCCATCCTGTACCCGATGCGCCTTTTCACAGGATCAGCGTGAACGCGAATCTTAATCCATATAGTTTTCTCATTACGCTTTTGCACGAGCTGGCTCATTTGCTCACCTATGTTCACTTTCAGCACAAGGCGGCACCACATGGCAATGAATGGAAGACCCAGTTCCGTCACATCCTTATACCTTTTCTTGGTAAGAAATATTTTCCGGCCGATGTGGAGCGAGCGCTATTCGCTTATGTACACAATCCGGCAGCAAGCACGTGTACCGATCCTGAATTGTTCAAAGCGTTGTACAGATATGACGAGCGCAAGCCGGGCTACAAATTGGTTGATGATGTGGGGTTGAATCAGTATTTCGTTACTGAAGACGGGGAGATCTATCAGAAGATAGAAAAGTTGCGCACTCGCACCAAGTGCCGCCATCTACACACCAACAAGGTCTATCTGTTTCAGGGTATTGTGGAAGTAAGGGCCATGCGTCGCCGCCCCGAATTTGTCTGATAGGGGGCAAAACGAACCATGTGAGTGACCTCGATTTGCAGGGCTACCTTTAATATTGCTGTGCGGTCTCTTTAATACTATTGTTGCTTCTCAATATCTCTCTTCAATGCAGCTTGTGCATCGTACGTCAGACGCAGTAAATTGCATTGCAAAGAATTGCAGGTGATGAGTATTTGCGGGCGTTGACCTGAAAACATTTATCTTTACGAGCAAATTAAGACAAGCCGGGCAAGGAGCCTCAAGGGTGTGTCCGGTGTCATATCCCACAATACAAAATTGTTTTTGTCCTTATTATTAAACAGAAAGTAATGCAAAGAGATACTGCCATATTTAGCCTTATTCAGGAAGAGATGCAACGGCAACAGCACGGACTGGAGTTGATCGCATCGGAGAATTTCACCAGTCTGCAGGTAATGCAGGCAATGGGAAGCGTGATGACCAATAAATATGCTGAGGGTTATCCGGGCAAGCGTTATTATGGCGGGTGTGAAGTAGTGGATAAAAGTGAGCAGCTGGCGATAGACAGGGCGTGTCAGATGTTTGGCGTGAGCTATGCCAACGTGCAGCCACACAGCGGCGCGCAGGCCAACGCGGCATTGATGCTTGCGGTGTTGCGTCCCGGCGATACAATTCTGGGTCTTGACCTGAGTATGGGCGGACACCTTACGCACGGTTCGCCTGTGAATTTTTCGGGCAAATTGTATAACGCTGTTCATTACGGAGTGAAGCAGGAAACCGGTCTGGTGGATTATGACATGATGGAGCGCCAGGCGCTGGAGCACAAGCCCCGACTGATCATTTGCGGTGCATCGGCCTATAGCCGCGATTGGGATTATGCACGCATCAGGGCTATAGCAGACAAGGTAGGCGCGTTGGTGCTGGCTGATATCTCACATCCTGCGGGTCTTATTGCGAAAAAACTTCTTAGTAGTCCGTTCGATCATTGTCATTTTGTAACCACTACAACGCACAAGACCCTGAGAGGTCCGCGCGGTGGCCTTATATTAATGAAGAATGATTTTGAGAATCCATTCGGCATCACAGGTCCAAAGGGCGAGATAAGGATGATGAGCCAACTGATAGATCTGGCGGTGTTCCCGGGTACACAGGGTGGTCCGCTGGAGCATGTCATTGCTGCGAAAGCGGTTTCATTCTTCGAGATACTGCAGCCCGAATTTGAGACCTATGGCAAGCAGATCATCGCGAATGCTCAGGCAATGGCCGGAGGTTTTCTGGAAAAAGGGTACAACATTGTATCCGGAGGAACGGACAATCACCTGTTGCTGATAGATCTGCGCAACAAGAACATAAGCGGAAAGAAAGCAGAGAACACATTGGTGAAGGCGGACATCACCATCAATAAGAATATGGTACCGTTTGACGATAAGTCGCCATTCATTACATCCGGTATCAGGGTGGGAGTGCCGGCCATTACCACGCGCGGCCTGAAAGAGAAAGACATGCTGCAGGTGGTGAACTGGCTGGACAGGGTGCTGATGGCCCCTGATGACGAAAATGTTATTGCCGCAGTGAAGGGAGAAGTGAACGAATTTATGAAGGCGTTTCCATTGTATCCTGAGCTATCATAAGAAATGTTGCCGGGGAGAAAATTACTTTTAAAAATAGTTTTGTTTTCTCGGCATCAGCATATATCTTTGCAGTCCCAAAACGGGAGGTGCGGTAGCTCAGTTGGTAGAGCAAAGGACTGACAATCCTTGTGTCGGGGGTTCAATTCCCTCCCGCACCACACTAAAAAGAGCGAAAGGTCGGATATGTTTCCGGTGTTTCGCTCTTCTTGTTTTTAGTGCCTTTTACCGCTCGAAATTATGTTTTAACAAAACGCATATCTTCCGACAAAAGTTACCTGCGTACATTTGTTTTCCCAGATGAGGTGGTTTTTCAACTTCTTGTTATTTCTTCTGTTCTCGCTTTCGGGTGTGAATGCTTCGGCATTTGCGCCGGGAAACAACAAGCAGTTATTCAGGGATACGAGAAAGACCGACGCACTTCATACTGCCAGTCGCGTTTCCGATCTGCCGGAGAGTAAGATCTCCCACATTCAAACATACGTTGCCGGTAGTGATGAAAGTAGTTATGATGATAACACATCCGAAGAAGAGGATGAGGATCATGAAAACTCTAAAGACGGTAAGAAGTCAATAGCTGACGCCGCTTATTTTACATCTTTTCTTGATGCGGACAATTCATTGGATCCCGGTGCTACAATCACCCGATCACGCGCATCCTGCGGGCATTTTCACATAGGCTCGTCTCCGAGGTACATCCTGTACTGCGTTTACAGAATCTGATCAGATTTTAGTTGGTTGGTAGGAGCTATTTCCCTACCGGCCTTGCCGTGTCCGTTCGGGACCGGTTCTTCTTTTTAATTCCGATCCGATCTATTCATTTTCCAATCAATTTATTGTACTGCTTTAAAAGCAAAGAATTATGAAAAAGCTACTCCTGCTTGCGGGTGTTGGTGCTGTTCTGTTCGGCACCGGTTGCAACACGCATCGCGAAGAAAGTGAAAGCGAGACCAGGTTTCTCGTTACCAGTGCTGTGCAAATGGACACAGCCATCACCCGACAATATGTTTGCCAGGTGCGATCTATCAGTCATATAGAGCTGCGTGCATTGGAACGCGGCTACCTTAAGAAAATATACATAGATGAAGGCAAGTTTGTGAAAGAGGGGCAATTACTTTTCCAGATAATGCCCAACCTATACCAGGCAGAATTTCAGAAGGCGCAGGCTGAGGCGAATTTTGCGGAGATAGAATACAAGAACACCAAACGACTGGCCGACAGCAATGTGGTGGCGCCAAACGAGTTGGCAATGGCCAAGGCTAAGCTGAACAAAGCTCAGGCGGAAATGTCGCTGGCCGAAGTGCACCTGAAGTTCACGGAGATCAAAGCGCCGTTCGATGGTATCATTGACAGGTTTCACGTGCGGCTGGGTAGTCTGGTGGGGGAGGGTGACCTGCTGACAACCCTTTCTGACAACAGGCAGCTATGGGTGTATTTTAATGTGCCGGAAGCTGAGTATCTCGATTATGCCTCTAATCTTAAAAAAGACAGTGTGATACCTGTGAAGCTGCTGATGGCGAACGGAGTGGTGTTTGATCAGCCGGGAGCAGTGAAAACAATTGAAGCGGATTTTGATAATGAAACAGGCAATATCGCATTCAGGGCCACTTTCCCCAATCCCGCGGGGATATTGAGGCATGGTGAGACAGGTAATATACTGATGCGTATCCCGCTGGCGAACGCGATCATTATTCCGCAAAAGGCCACATTCGAGATCATGGACAAAAAGTATGTCTATGTGGTAACGAAAGATAATCACGTGCAATTGCGTCTGATAACTATAGGCGCGGAAATGCCAGATCTGTATGTGATTAAAGAAGGCGTAGCTGCCGGCGAACGGATATTGCTGGAGGGTGTGCGCAGGGTACAGAACAACGATGTAATAAAATATGACTATCAGGATCCGAAGACAGTGATGTCTAAGTTGCAATTGCCTTCTGAATAGTATCTCTAACCTCAAAACGAATGTAAATGTTTGGCATATTCATAAAGAGGCCGGTCTTTGCAATAGTGATATCTCTTGTCATTATTTTCATGGGCGTTCTGGCCATAAAAACACTACCAACATCGCAGTTTCCGTCTATTGCTCCACCACGTGTTATTGTGAGTGTGGCCTACCCGGGGGCAAGTGCCGATGTGTTGGTGAAATCGGTATTGATCCCGATGGAGAAAGCGCTCAACGGCGTGCCTGGGATGAAGTACATGACGAGTGATGCCGTGAGTGCCGGTGAGGCAAACGTGCAGGTGGTCTTTGATCTGGGTACAGACCCCAACCAGGCGGTGGTGAACGTGAAGAACAGGATAGAGCAGGTTACGAACCGCCTACCGGTGCTGGTGCAGAGGGAGGGTATAATTGTGAACATACTGCAGCCCAACATGCTGATGTATGTGAACGTGTACAGTAAAGACCCCAAGGCGGATGAGAATTTCCTGTACAATTTCGCACAGGTAAATATCCTGCGCGACCTGAGCCGTGTGACCGGAATAGGTAACGCGCAGATATTGGGAAGCCGGCAGTACGCGATGCGTATATGGCTGAAACCCGACAGGATGCGTGCGTACAACATTTCTACAGATGAAGTGACGGAGGCGCTGGCCAACCAGAGTATCATAGGGTCGCCGGGCAGGCTGGGGCGTGCAGATGGGCAGCGGTCGGAGGCGCTGGAGTATGTGCTGACATATGAGGGCCGATACAACAAACCGGAGCAATATCAGAATGTGATCATCAAGGCGAATGCTGACGGTGAGATACTGAAGTTGAAAGACATTGCTGATGTGTCGCTGGGAAGTGAGTTCTATGACATCTACTCCAATCTGAATAACCATCCGTCTGCAGCCATCGTATTGAAGCAGACATACGGTAGTAATGCCAGTGAGGTTATCAAGAACATCAAGGCCAAGCTGGATGAGATCAAGGCAAATTCATTTCCTCCGGGAATGGATTACGAGATCAGTTATGACGTGTCTTCCTTCCTTGATGCCTCGATAGATAAGGTGGTACATACGCTGGGTGAGGCGTTCATATTGGTGGCCATTGTGGTGTTCCTGTTCCTTGGCGATTGGCGCTCCACACTCATACCTACACTTGCGGTACCGGTCTCGCTTATAGGCGCGTTCTTCTTTATGCAGGTATTCGGGCTTACGATAAACCTGATCACGTTATTCGCGCTGGTACTGGCAATCGGTATCGTGGTAGATGACGCGATAGTGGTGGTAGAGGCGGTGCATGCCAAGATGGAGGAAGAACATTTGTCGCCCTATGCCGCGGTTAAAAAGGTGCTGGGCGAGATAAGCGGTGCGGTTATCGCTATTACACTCCTTATGACCGCTGTGTTTGTACCGGTGGCATTTATGTCGGGTCCGGTGGGTATCTTCTATCGTCAGTTCGCTATCACTATGGCATGTTCTATTGTGTTGTCGGGTCTGGTGGCCCTCACACTTACGCCGGTGCTGTGTGCAATGATCCTGAAAAACAATCACGGAAAACCGCGTAAGAAATCTCCGATAGATCGATTCCTTGATGGATTCAACCGGTTGTTTGAAAAACTGACTGGTAGGTACACAACATTGCTCACCAGGATCGCGAATCGCCGCTTTGTGACTTTCGGGATCCTTGCAGCGTTCTCTGTGGGTATATTCGGCATATCGCGTGGGTTACCGTCAGGCTTCATTCCGAATGAAGATCAGGGAATGATCTATGCTATCATTCAGACGCCGCCGGGCTCTACACTGGAGCGTACCAACGATATAGCACGTGAGCTTCAGGGTATAGCAGAAAAGGTAGAAGGTATCAAGTCGGTATCGGCATTGGCGGGTTATGAGGTGCTGACAGAAGGACGCGGATCTAATGCCGGGACGTGTCTTATTAACCTTAAAGACTGGTCGAAGCGTAAGCACTCGGTAAATGAGATAATAAAAGAGCTGGAGGAAAAAGCGAAGGTGATACCGGGAGCAACGATAGAGTTCTTTGGTCCGCCCGCGGTTCCGGGTTATGGTGCGGCAGGTGGTTTCGCACTTCGCCTGCTGGACAAGACCAATGATGACGATTACAAAGAAATGGAGAAGGTGAATGATGACTTCATGGCGGCGCTTCACAAGCGGAAGGAGCTTACCGGTCTGTTCACGTTCTTCAGTGCAAACTATCCGCAGTATGAACTGGAGATAGACAACCAGGCGGCGATGCAAAAAGGTGTGTCGATAGGCAAGGCGATGGATAACCTGTCTATTCTGATAGGAAGTACCTATGAGCTGGGCTTCATTCGTTTTGGTAACTTCTTCAAGGTATATGTGCAGGCGGCTCCTGAGTACAGGCGATTGCCCGAAGATCTGCTGCAACTGTATGTGAAGAACAACAGGGACGAGATGGTGCCTTATTCGGCATTTATGAAGATAAAGAAGACGCATGGTCTTAATGAGATAACGAGGTACAACATGTACACGTCTTCGGCCATCAGGGGAGAGCCGGCACCGGGATATAGTAGTGGTGAGGCCATTCGCGCCATACAGGAAGTGGCTGATAAGACATTGCCGCGCGGGTATGGTATTGACTGGGAGGGTCTTTCGAAGGATGAGGTGGCACGTGGTAATGAGGCCTTGTACATCTTCCTTATAGTTCTTGGGTTTGTGTACCTCGTGCTTGCGGCACAGTACGAAAGCTTCTGGTTGCCACTGGCGGTGGTTTTGTCGCTGCCTGCGGGTGTGTTTGGTTCGTTCCTGCTGCTTAAACTGCTGGGCCTTGCCAATGATATTTACGCACAGGTGGGTCTGGTGATGCTGGTAGGTCTCCTTGGTAAAAACGCGGTGCTGATAGTAGAGTTTGCCGCACAGAAACACCACCAGGGAATGGCGGTGTTTGATGCGGCCATAGAAGGCGCGAAGGTGCGTTTCAGGCCGATCCTCATGACGTCTTTCGCGTTCATTGCGGGTCTGTTGCCATTGGTGTTCGCACACGGTCCGGGTGCATTGGGCAACCGCACCATTGGTACCTGTGCCCTTGGAGGTATGTTGTTCGGTACAGTGTTCGGTGTTATCGTCGTTCCGGGGCTGTATTACATTTTTGGTACGCTGGCGTCAAAACGCAAACTTATCAGAGATGAAGACGAAAATCCGTTAACTGAAAATTATGATCACAATGCACTTCAGGAAGGCTAAATATATTAGTGTACTCGCGGCATTGGCCGTTTCAATAGGTGGCTGCAAACTACCTTCAATAGTTGCTCGCAATGAAAACCGAACGGTGCCACAGCAGTATGCAGGTGGTGCAAATGGCAATGCGACCGATGTGGTTGGTTGGCGTCAGTTCTTTACTGATCCCGATCTTATAGAATTGATAGATACTGCGCTCGCGAAAAATCAGGAACTCAACATCACATTGCAGGAACTGGAAATAGCGCGAAACGAGGTGAGGGCCAGAAAGGGGGAGTACCTTCCTTCTGTTGGTGTAGGTCTGGGTGCGGGAGTGGATAAGGTGGCGCGCTACACAAATATAGGCGCGATGGAGGCTAACACTGAGATTGCTCCGCGACGTGAAATGCCTGAACCGCTTACGGATATGGGGATAGGGCTGAAGACATCGTGGGAGGTGGACATCTGGCGGAAGCTAAGGAATGCGCGTCAGGCAGTGTTCAACAGGTATCTTGCCACGGTTGAGGGGAAGAACTTTGTTGTCACGCAATTGGTGAGTGAGATCGCTGATTCCTATTATGAGTTGCTGTCGCTGGACAACCAATTGGATGTGTTGAAGAAGAACATAGAGATCCAGAGTAACGCGCTTCGTATAGTGAAACTTCAGAAGGAGGCTGCAAAGGTGACCGAACTGGCTGTGAAGAAGTTTGAAGCGGAGGTGCTTAAGACAACCAGTATGCAATTTATGATACAGCAGGAGATAACCGAAACGGAGAATCGTATCAATTTTCTGCTTGGTCGTTTTCCGCAACACATTCAGCGAAATGCGTCATCGTTCATCTCAATGGCTCCTTTGGTGCCGTCTACCGGTCTGCCGTCGCAGCTGCTTACCAATCGACCTGATGTGATGCAGGCTGAGCAATTGCTTGCAGCGAGTAAGCTGGATGTTAAGGTGGCAAAGGCGCAATTCTATCCCGGACTGGGTATCCGTGCAAACGTAGGTTACCAGGCGTTCAATCCGGCATTTATTGTAAAGCCGGAATCGATACTGTATAACCTTGCCGGCGACATGATGGCGCCACTCGTGAACAGGAACGCTATCAAGGCCGCTTATATGAACGCGAATGCAAAGCAGGTACAAGCTGCATACAATTACGAACGCACCGTTCTGAATGCATATGTGGAAGTGGCCAATCAGATGTCCCGGATTAATAACCTGACGAGCAGCTATGAACTGAAGTCGAAGCAGGTAGAGGCATTGAATCAGTCTATCAGGATATCTAATGACCTGTTCATGTCTGCCCGGGCCGATTACATGGAGATACTGATGACGCAGCGTGATGCATTGGAAGCGCGATTTGAGCTGATAGAAACAAAAAAGCAGCAACTCACAACAATGGTAAATATGTACCGTGCGTTGGGTGGTGGCTGGAAGTAGTGTGTGGTTGATAAAGTGCAGGCAGGCCGATGATAAACGGCCTGCCTTTTTTTGTGTTCAGACCACAATGACTTTTACCTGTTCTCGTTTATTTTTGCCGGGTATGTACACAAAGGAGGAGGCATCGCGGCAAAGACAGGCGTTCTGGACAACGCTGGGGCAGTACATGCGTCCGGTGCTGTCGGCAGATGGGGAGCGGGTCAATTGGGTGAACTACAAGACAGGTGTGCCGTCGGTTTACTTCAGGATGGATGCCGGAACAGGTGGCGCCAATATTGCCATTGAGATCACTCACAGTGACAGGAGTAGCAGAAAGGAGTGTTTCGAAAAGTTTGTGGCATTACGGGCTGTACTACATGATACGCTCGGTGAGGAGTGGGAGTGGGCAGCGTCGCGGACAGACGAACATGGCAGGGAGATCAGTTCCATCAGTACGGCTTTGCAGAAAGTGAATATCATGCGTCAGGAAGACTGGCCCGATCTTATTTCGTTTTTTAAGCAGCGCATAATAGCACTCGATGAATTCTGGAGTATGGCGAAATATGGGTTTGTTTAGGGTTTCTGTTTAATTAGGGTTGCTGAACGCCGGGTTGGTGGTGAAAGTGGTGTCTGTAAGGGTTTTGAGGAAGGCAATGAGTTGTTGTTTTTCCCATTCCTCAAGTTGCAGGCCTTTTTCTTTGGCGGGCAGCAGCATTATAGGGTCGAGGTTGGATACTTTACGCATACCGTGATCGTAGAAGTTGATCACTTCTTCCAAAGTTGTGAATCGTCCGTCGTGCATGAACCTGGTGCGTAATGCAACGTTGCGCAGGTTGGGGGTGCGGAACTTGCCGAGGTCGTTTGTGTTATGGGTTACATTGTAATAGCCCTTGTCGGCGTCCTTGGTATATATGCTGTCGAGGCCGGTATTGTGCATGGCATTGTCGGTCATGACAGGGTTGGTGTGGCAGTGGAAACAGTCGCCCCGCTCTGTGAAGAACAGCTCTTTCCCTGCGCGTTCGTCGGGTGTAAGTGTCACAATGCCACGTAATGACAGATCATAGCGGGAGTTGCCGGATACCATGGTGCGTGCAAACTGAGCAAGGGCGTAGGCAAGATGTTTGTAGGTGATGGTGTTGGTCTTGAAGTACTTTCTGAACAAGGTGCTGTAGATAGGATCGGTGTTGATGCGATTCAGGTCGGTAGCAAAGAATTCCTGCACTTCGAATGTCATTACATCTTCGAGTGTGCCTGTTTTAGAGCCATCCCACATAAAGGTGTTGTACCAGGCCATGTTGACGTGGGGCAGCACCACAGTACCGTTGAGCATTGAATGAGTGGTGAAGCCGATGGACTGGATATGGCAACCCGCGCAACTGCGGCCATCGTTTGAGAGACGCGTGTCGTAATAGAGCATGCGCCCCAGTTGTGCTATCTCCTTTACCGGTTGGTTGTCGGCGGGAATGATGGGCTGCGGGAAGTAGAGTGGCGTGCGGATCGTGTCGGGGGTGAGGGTGGTGGTAGAGTCCTGCGGAGTGGGATCGGGTGCTGGCTTTTTACGGCATGAGCCGGCAACCGCCAACATGAAGAGTATGGCGAGTGCGAGGGAAGCAATATTGGTCCTGGTCATTTTCATGAAGGTCAATTGTAGGGTCACAAAGCGGAGAAAACATCAGTGGCGTTGGTACACAGCTTTCGCATCAACGCCATGTTGTTCATAGAGTATGTGCCATCAGTAGCGAAGCTGTAATTGGCCGGTGTGCGGAACCATTCGTTCACATTCATAGAGAGTGGCAGCAAGCGGGTAGTGGCATTCGTGATATCTACATTACATCTGCATCCCATGGGTATGGCATACCCATTGCGGCCCACGTGAAGCGCAAACCCGGTGAGCATGCTGCCATCGCGCCAGTAACCCTCCAGTTTTATGAAGTGGTAACCACCACCCATATTGTCGGGCCAGCCCATGTCTGAATTCTCAATTGTTGGTGGTAATGAGAATGATATATTCTGGCTGGTATCGAGCCCCAGCAGAAAAGCTACTGAGTCGCACGGGCCTGTGGTGGCACCAACCAGCGGAATGGAAAACGTGCACGTGGAGTCAATGAAGGCATCAATATACCTGACCATTTTGCTGGTATGCACCAGTTTGCCGTTGTTGTAGAAGCGGAAGTTGCTGAGGTAGTATTGAAGCCGATCAATGCCGTATATTTCGCCTGCCTGATTCTGCCAACGGATGGTGTCGGTCATGAGTGGAGTTCCGTCTACATCGTGACCCAATACGATACGTATTTCGCCGTATGTAGCAATTGGCGGGATACTGTCTTTCTTGCAGGATACGAAAAAGAACACCAACAGAACATACACAAATTGCAGCCGTTTCATAATACACAGTTTGTAGCATAAAGTTACCGAAGTACCCCGGCGGGAATTATGTTTTTGGTCATGAATTGACGAGGCATGTAGGCATAGAACGGGTTCATTTTACTATCTCGATCTGTTGATCTCCTTTGTTAAGCATTTCCTGATATTGCGTTTATTTTCCTAAATTGAATTGATGAAATATCGGATCGTTTTTCTTGTACTTCTTTTTGTGTGGTCATTCCGGCTCAATGCACAGCAACTTTATGTTTTTAATACGGCCGGTAAATACGGATTGTGCGACAGCCGAAAGCACTCCGTAGTAGCGCCTGTGTATAATGATATGGAACCTTTTGGTTCGTTTTATGTTGGCACTAAAGCCGAGAAAGTTTTTGATGTGTTCAGTGCTGAGGGCGTGCTGATTGGCACATGCAACAGCGTGAACAAGGTTACAGACACAACTATGCTTGCTCTTTGGTATTCATTATTGAAGCGCCCTGAGGAATACCGGTCCTCCCGTATGGAAATGACAAACAAAAAGGATGTTGAAAAACCTCGTGGAGCATTGTTCTTTTCCAGTGGCAAGCGCGATACTTTACCCGGTGTTATCGCCTGGTATGATGCAAGTGCTGTAGTCAATCATGTAATGGTCGACTCGGCAGGGTGGCGCGGGGTGTTGCAGTTAGTGCCATTAAAGGTTGTTGTTCCGGTCAGATACAGGGAGATCATGCATAAATCTTACTGGGGTTATCTATTGGGTTGGAATGATAGTACAGACTACGCATTGTACGACAAACAGGGGAGAACCTATCCCGTAGACCACAGGATATCGCAGGCTGGTGACGTTTTCTTTAATGCAAATTGGTTTGCCGTAGATTCAACCAAACCGTACCGTGTTGTATACAACAGATATGGACAAAGAGTGAACGTATTTGACAGGGCGCTAAATCCTGCTGAGCTTTTTGATGATGGCAAGAAGCTACTTGTATACGGTAAAGACTCATCGCTGATAATTGATTCTACCGGCAGGACAATTGACAAAGTTCCCTCAAGACAGTATGCAGGATACGGTACCCTGTACCAAACAAAACAAGGCCTTTTTAACCTGAAGACCAGGAAGTACCAATTGTTGACTAAAGATACGTCTGTGAGGATTGCGAATGGCCTTTGTCCGGCTGTTACGTATTGTGCCATTGTGAAAGGTGAAGCGATCATTTTCGATGCATTTGGTGAAGAGATAGTTCGAATACCACGTACGGGTTTGAGCCCCAGAGAAAACAGTCCGTACTTCCGGTCGCTGAAGGGTGTACATTTCTACAGAAGCACAACAAAAGGGCCGTGGGTTGCGTACAACGGGTCGCTCACCCGTAGATTTCCGAATGAATTCTCTGATATACATCATGTCTATGTTGCAAAGAGCGGGATGTTCCTTGCGAAAACCAAGCAAGGTTGGGGGCTATTCAGAGTAGCGGAGGTAGTGAGTACCGGCGGCCGCAAGGTAGATAGCATGATGGTGGTTATTCCGCCGGTGTCTGATACAATTGAAGAGTGTTTTGGTGTTTTTAAGGCAGTAAAAAAACAAGCGACAGGATGGTATGATGCAGACGGAAAACCTATCGCTGCAGATAAGTCTGTTGATATGTTAACGGATCAGGTGATGGGCGGATTACGTCTGGGGTATGAAGTGAAAATAGAAAAGCCGGACTGGTATAATACCAATATTATATAC
>JAEUVY010000035.1 GCA_016786565.1 Flavipsychrobacter sp. | reverse complement strand
TGTTGTATACCGCAACTCCCTGGCCGGTAATATCAAACATCATAATATTTACAGCGAAATACATGACCTGGCTCTTGATCACCCAGAGATCATCTTTCAATGGCAGATATACCTGCTCTACTCTGAGCGTATCAATCATGTCCATCCCCGATTGCTTCACCAGCGAGAGGTCAAGACTGTGTATCGCCCATTCGTCATCCGCAATGTATATCACGCCATTAAAACAAGGCTCATACAACCGCTTTTGCATCACCTGTATCTTGTTGATCATCCGGCCATGATCCATAAATGTGCCCAGCATCCTGTAGCGATAATAGTTGAGCGCATTTTCACTTACCGGCGATATATAACCCCGACTTCCATCACCTATAACATCAATATTGTTCTTGTAAAAGGATATCACTGACGGAAATTGGGAAAACCCCAGCCCCGACTTGTTACCACTTTCATGTACAGAGTGGATTATGGTCTTTTCTTTGTCACCATTGGAATAATAATCCGCATCTTGCTCTACAAGGTATAACACACCCTTGCCTGCGCTGTCCACACCCATGCCTGCTGCATTTATCTCTTTGCCCATGAACTTGCCCGGCAGCTTTCGCGACCTCATTACACCCTTGAAGTAAATTCCCGTACTAAATGACTGCAGCTGATCGAGATGGAATTTCCGGCGCGCAATAGCCTTCCTGATCACTGCATATGCAGGATCTTCACCCGAGGCACTCACCACTACTTCCTTCATTTCGGTGGCCTCGTCCTTTAGCTTGAAATTATGGACATTTGTTTCCGCCCCGGAAAATGTAACAGAATATGTCGCCGCTTTGTAACCAACGTACTGGCATACCACTTTAAATGTTCCCGGTCCTACATTCAGTTCGTAGTCACCGTTTGTATTGGCGTTCACACCAATAGTCGTTCCCTGTATATAGACAGTTGCATACGGCAACGATGCGCCGGATGTGTCTGTAACACGTCCCTTCAGTACACCGCCACGCGCGTTTATTGAAAAGATAAAAATGAGGGCAATAGCGAAAATATTTCTCATATACTTGCTTTACCCCATTATATCGTACAATACCGAAAAATGTTACAAATGTAGTTGCTACTTTTTGCTGAAGAGACCGTACAACTGTGCGTCAATTTTCTTTACCACCTCTGCAAAATCTTCTTCCTTCTCGGCAAAATTGCAATTATCAACATCAATTATCAGCAACGGACCGTCTTTATAGGTTTCGATCCACTTGTTGTAAAACCCGTTAAGTCGCTTCAGGTAGTCAAGTCTGATATTCTCTTCATACCCGCGTCCACGCTTCTGTATCTGATCAACAAGGGTCGGTATCGATGCCTTAAGATAGATCAGCAGATCCGGTGGTTTTATCAACGCTTTCAAATTTTGGAAAAACGAAGAATAATTTTCATAGTCACGTTTCGTCATCAAACCCATGTCGAACAGGTTCGGAGCGAATATGTAGGCATCTTCAAAAACAGTACGGTCCTGCACAACGGTTTCCTTACCATTCCGGATATCGATAAGGTGCTTTATGCGATTGTTCAGGAAGTATATCTGAAGATTGAATGACCAGCGATGCATGTCTTCGTAGAAATCTACCAGATAGGGGTTATGTTCCACATCTTCAAAATGTGGCTGCCACTTATAGTGCTTGGCAAGCATCGTGGTCAGTGTAGTTTTACCTGAGCCAATGTTGCCGGCAACGGCTATGTGTTTGGTTTCCTTTTTAGGATCTGCTTTCGCCATGAGAATTACATTCGATAAGCGAATGTACTGTTAAAGTAATAATTAATAAAGACAAA
>JAEUVY010000011.1 GCA_016786565.1 Flavipsychrobacter sp. | reverse complement strand
GAATTGGCTGAAGAACTTGCTGTCGGGACGAAGTCTCCGTGCCGGGAGTTTATTTACATGTACCGGATAGGTATGTCAAACTATGGAGAGGGTAGGTATGCCGAAGCTGTAAGGTTGTTCAAGTCTGCGCACGAGAATCTTAGGATATGCGGAGAGGTATCGGTTGAGAAGGATGTAAGGAATCAGGAGATATTGTCGAACATAGGATTGGCATACGTAGGTGCCGGAATGCCGGATAGTAGTGTTCCCTATTTTCAACAAGCCATCGGTTTTGTATCAGCGAGAAAGAATGCGGGCCGGGGCGATAGTTATAAGTGGAATGAGGCTTTGTCTGTTGCAACGGGTAATCTGGGTGATGCCTACAGCAAGTTGGGTATGACCGATTCGGCTGAATGGTATTTTAAGGAAAGTATAGTGCTTAGTGCTCATGGTAACCAGAATCTTCAGGATCAGTTGTATAACAGGTTGAAGTTGGCAGACCTGTATGTTGGCGTAGGGCGCAGGAAAGAGGCTTTTGAGCTTTTGAGGAGCGTAGACGTGATGATGGCCGATTCTGCTCAGGTAAATAGGTCGTGCGATGTGGCGGAATTATTGTTGCGAAGGGCCGGCGTGTTAGTACGATATTCTCAGTCGTTTGGTGATCCGGAGACAGCATTTGCAATGAGGGAGCAGTTTGATTCGCTTCGGGAAATGAAATGGGCCCGTACGAAACAATTACTCAACAATTCTATTGCGCAGGGATTGGATAATGCGCACCATGAGAAGCATATACTCTTGCTTGAGAAGGATATGCAGATACGGGGGCAGCAGAATGTGATACTTGGTCTTGCTGTAGTGTTGGCGATATTAGCAATTGTGGTCATTGTGCGATTGTTGAAAGATTATCGCAGGCGCAATGCGAAGTTGAAAGTTGAGGCCGAAGAGATAACCAGAACCAGTGCTGAGAAGGAAGCCATGTTACAACGCAAGATCAGGAAGGATGAGTTGAATTTTATGGCGTTGATAGAGAATACTGATGATGTATTGTGGTCGGTAGACTCATCAGGCGTGTTGCTTGCGTTCAATAAGGCATTCAGGGATATGGTGTGGCATGGGCCGGGAGACGCACCATTGGTAGGGCAAAGATTTCCCGGATCTGTAACCGAAATGATGCTTGCAGCGACGATTGAGGAGGGCTATAGAAAAGCGCTTGGGTCGGATAGTTTTGATATTGTTGAGAAAGTTGCGGTAGGTGACACGGGCTCTACCCATATACAATTGCGGTTTAAGGCCATTAAAAACGAAGCGGGTGTGGTGACAGGAGTCAGTTGCTTCCTGCGTGATATTACCAGGTACGTGAAGATGATAGAGTCTCTTGAGGAGAAGAATCAACGATTGAGGGATATTGCATGGGTGCAGTCGCATAAGCTGCGCGGGCCGCTGACGACAGTAATGAGCATACTTGAATTTCTTGAAAGTGATGATGCTACTCATGAACAAAAGAAGGAGATGCTTGCCGGCCTTCAGGCAAAAGTAGCTGAGATGGATGCTATCATCCACGAGATCGTTTCCAAGACCGAATAGCAGATCAGCTTACGGCTTTTTTGATTATCTCCATAAGCATATCTACTTCTTGTGTGTTGTTGTAGATGTGTGTGGATACCCTGAGTGAATTGAGTCCGTTTTCGGGCACTGCGCGGATGCGCATCTTTTTCTCTGAACACATGCCATAAAATTTCTGGAAGTCAATACCCTTTACACGGAATCCATTTACGCCCGCGCGTGATCTTTCTTCGGTAGGTGTCAGTAATTCTACTTTGTCGCCGAAAGACAGCAGTCCGTCCTGAGTGTATTTGCCGAGGAATTTAATGCGCTCATAGACATTGTTTGCGCCAATAGTCTCTATGAAGTCTATCGCAGCTACTACACCCGCATACAGCCCATTGGACTGGGTGCCGCCATAATAGCGGTGAGCGCTGTCAACATAGTCGGAGGTGGTGGCCATTGGTTTTGTGAGCAGGTCCCATTTCCCGTTGTCGCCGCCTGCACCGATAGTATATGCCTGCAGGGTGTTCTGGAAATCTTTACGGACATACAGGAAGCCGGTGCCTTTTGGGCCCAGCATCCATTTATGCGAGCATGATGCATAGGTGTCGCAGCCCATGTCGTGCAGATCCAGCGGGAGCATGCCGGGGCCGTGTGCTCCGTCTATCACAGAGAAAATACCCTTGTCGCGTGCCAGGGTGCATATCTCTTTTGCCGGTAGCACCTGGCCCTGAGTGCAGGGAATGTGTGGCGTAGCTATGGCGCGTGTCTTTTTGGTTATAAGACTGTTGATGCGGTTCAGGGTTTCATCTGCAGTTGATGCAGGGGTATATGTTTTTACAACTATACCGTGTACCTTTTGCCTGTTCATCCACGGCATGGCGTTGCCCATGTGTTCGTGCGTGGTAATGATCACCTCATCGCCTTTCTGCAAGGGTAATCCCCAGCAACCAATGTTGATGCCCTCTGTTACATTGTGAGTGAGTGCGATCTCATTTTCATTTGCTCCTACGAACTTTGCCACTTTCGCAACCGTTTTTTCCCAGCTTCCGTACTGACCGTTCATGTCGCTTTCCATCATGCCGGCCTTCACTGCTTCTATGACTGGGTAGGGCGATGGGCCGAAAGTGCCATTGTTGAGGTATGTGAGGTCTTTTGCAAGCGGGAACATCTGTCGCACATTTTTCCAGAATTCTTCATCATCGGTACGGACGTCTTTACCGGCGGCATTTATTTGTGCCGACGCGGCAAGCGACTGCATTTCTGCAACAGACAAAGCAGCAAGTACAGATGCTGACCGGAGGAAATTTCTGCGGGAAAAGCTCATAAAGGGGGCGATATATTTTTAAATGTACGAAAAACAAACATTAAGTCAAGATGTGTTGCATTTGTATAAAAGAAAAGCGCACCGGGGATACCGGTGCGCTCAGGCAAATATGATCTGTAAAATTAGCGGCTGTAGTTTGGCGCTTCTTTCGTTATAACCACATCATGCGGATGGCTTTCTGCCATACTGGCCGGGGTGATGCGAACGAACTGAGAGTTGTTCTGAAGCGTTGCGATGTCTTTGGCACCGCAATAGCCCATGCCTGCACGGAGCCCACCTACAAACTGTTGAACTACCTCGTTCAGAAGACCTTTGTATGGTACACGACCTACAATGCCTTCCGGAACCAGTTTTTTGATATCCGCCTCCATATCCTGGAAGTAGCGGTCTTTAGATCCTTCCTGCATCGCCTCTACAGAGCCCATGCCACGGTATGATTTGAACTTACGTCCTTCGTAGATGATAGTCTCGCCCGGGCTTTCCTCGGTGCCAGCGAAAATAGAACCTGCCATAACGCAGGATGCGCCCGCGGCAATGGCCTTAACCATGTCACCAGTGTAGCGGATGCCACCGTCGGCAATAACAGGTATGCCTGTCTTCTTGAGTGCGTTAGCTGCTTCCATGATGGCGGTGAGCTGCGGCGCACCTGCACCTGTTACCACGCGTGTGGTACAGATAGAGCCCGGTCCGACACCTACTTTCACGGCATCGGCACCTGCGGCAGCAAGTGCTTTGGCACCTGCAGCTGTAGCTACGTTGCCCGCTATGATAGGTAGCGTTTTGAAATTTTTCTTTACGTTCTTCACTGCTTCGATCACACCCTTTGAGTGACCGTGTGCGCTATCGAGTGTGATAACGTCTACACCAGCGTGCTTCAGTGCCTCAACCCTTTCAAGGATATCGGCAGTGATGCCGATAGCTGCACCTGCTACCAGACGGCCCATACCGTCTTTTGCTGCATTCGGGTGGCTTTTCAGTTGTATCGTGTCGCGGAAAGTTATGAGACCCATCAGCTTTCCTTTTTTGTCTACTATAGGCAGTTTTTCGATCTTGTATTGTTCCAGGATGCGTTCTGCTTTCAGCATGTCTGTGCCTATAGGGGCAGTGACAAGGCGTTCCTTTGTCATTACTTCGCTCACCTTTTTCTTGTTGTTCTTTTCGAAGCGGAGGTCGCGGTTCGTGAGCATGCCCACCAACAGTGAATTCTTGTCCACTATCGGAATGCCGCCTATGCGGTTCTCTTTCATGATCTTGAGCGCATCGGCTACAGTTGCATCAGGAGAAAGTGTTATCGGATCCAGAATGAGTCCGTTCTCTGAACGTTTTACCCTGCGGACCTGATCGGCCTGTCGGTCGATACTCATATTCTTGTGGAGTATGCCCATGCCACCTTCGCGAGAGAGCGCAATGGCCAATGGAGCTTCGGTAACAGTGTCCATGGCTGCAGAGACCATTGGAATGTTAATGCGGATATCTTTTGTTAGGTTGGTAACTATACTTACTTCGCGTGGTAGTACTTCGGAGTAAGCCGGCATAAGGAGGACGTCATCGAAAGTGAGGCCTTCGCCGTAGAACTTAGATTTTATTGCCATGTGCAAAGATACTTGCATTTGCGAAAATGACAAAAACTGCCTGTGAGATAACATTTTTTTAAGTTTTGGGTTTGCAGGGAGTGTGGAATGGGTGTAAATTGTAGTCATGGCGAAAGAGATACGTAAAATAGGGATAATGACATCAGGCGGGGATAGCCCGGGTATGAATGCTGCTATCAGGGCGGTAGTGCGGACAGGGATATATCACGGGATGGAGGTGTTTGGCATCAGGCGGGGGTATCAGGGGATGATAGAAGGCGATATTGTGAGGATGCAGACCACAGATGTGTCGAACATCATTCAGCGGGGCGGAACCATTCTGAAGACGGCCAGGAGCAAGGAATTTATGACCAATGAAGGGATGGATAAGGCATATGCGCAGTTGCAGGTGCACGGGATAGAAGGACTGGTACTGATAGGGGGTGACGGTACGTTCAGGGGAGCAGTGAATTTCTTTGAAAGGCATACTATTCCGGCAGTCGGGTTGCCTGGAACAATAGACAAAGATCTGGCAGGTACAGATTTTACTATCGGTTTCGATACCGCGGTCAATACAGCCGTTGAGGCGATAGATAAGATACGGGATACGGCCGAGGCACATGACAGGCTGTTTATAGTGGAGCTTATGGGCCGTGATGCGGGATATATTGCACTGCATAGCGGCATTGCGTGCGGTGCCGAGGATATTCTGATACCGGAGACCGAGACGGACATTGAAGAGGTGCTGAACCGGATCGATGCCGATGAGCGGCGAAAAAAGGCAGTGCATATAATAGTGGTGGCCGAGGGGGATGACTTTGGCGGCGCGAAGGAGGTGCACGAGCGGGTGGCACAGCGGTTCCCGAAACTGGATGTAAGGAGCTGTGTGCTGGGGCATATTCAGCGGGGTGGCTCGCCCACATGTGCCGACAGGATATTGGCCAGCAGACTGGGACATGCTGCGGTAAACGCCCTGCTTAGCGGGAATACGCAGGTAATGGTGGGTGTTGTGAATGACAAGGTGGTGCATACACCATTTGCAGGGGTGGTGAAGGGGAATAACCCCATCAGCGATGACCTGCTGGAAATGATAAGGGTTCTGAGTGTTTAGCGGGGTACGAGAGCGGTTTTTAAGCCGGTTATATCTGTCGGTATTCGAAATGGTTAAAAAAACCACAAAAGCAATGGCGGGCTGCCGTGTTTGTCAATTTTAGTTACATTTGTCTTGAACAACAAAAGCGCATGACTTTACTATCTGTTTTCTTTCTTCAGGTCGATACTGCAGTAAAAGCTGTTGCTGACGCAGCCTCGGTTGCCTCGACAGAAAAGATATCTTTATTTAATCTGTTGCAGGAGGGTGGCGCATTGATGATACCGTTGCTGCTGTGCTCCATTATCATGGTGTACGTTTTTGTGGAGCGATTAATGACCATCAGGAAGGCGGGTTCTGTTGATCCTACACTGGTGGTAAGGGTGCAGCAGTCAATTGCTACCGGAAATACTGCAGCTGCGGTGGCTGCATGTAAGGGAAGTAATACGCCTGTGGCCCGCGTGATAGAAAAAGGCATTAGCCGGATCGGTAAGCCGATAGACTATATCGAAAAGTCTATGGAAAGTACCGGTCGTCTGGAAGTGTATCAATTGGAAAAGAACGTTTCCATTCTCTCTACAATCTCCGGCATCGCGCCTATTTTCGGGTTCCTTGGTACAATTGCAGGTATGATCATTCTGTTCTTTAATGTGCAGCACCAGGGATTCTCGCTCGAGACTATCGCGGGTGGTATCTACACCAAGATGGTTACATCGGCAGTGGGGCTTATCATTGGCCTGCTTTCCTATGTGGGATATGCTTATCTGAACGCGCAGATAAACAAGACTGTAAACAAGATCGAGTCGGCATCGGCTGAGTTTTTAGATACACTCCAGTAATTTAATCTTAACTACGGAAGATGAACATCAGAAGACGGCAGGCACACGATCCGCAGGGACATTCATCGGCACTGAATGACATATTGTTCATTCTGTTGCTGTTCTTCCTTATCATATCCACGCTGGCCAATCCCAATGTTGTGAAGTTGAGTATCCCTAAAGCAAAGAGCGATACTAAGGCTAAGCAGACGGTTGTGGTGTCGGTAAATGATAAGCAGGAATTCTTTGTTGGTACAACCATGGTTGCAGTCGATTCTTTGAAGTCTTCGATCTCAGCGGCAATTGCCAAGTCGCAGGATGCTGAGCCTACTGTTGTTATCAATGCCGACAAACAGGCAACTGCCGACAATATCGTGGCTATCATGCGTGCAGCACATGACCTGCAATTGCGTACGGTACTAGCGGTGGAGAACAACAGTCGATAGCAATAACGGCGTTTGTTTATTTCTCTATTTCTTTTCTATTGCTTCCAGCGCTTCTCCAACAATGAAGAAACTGCCTGTGATGAGCAGTGCATCGTTCTCCCTCATGTTATGGCGGGCGGCATCCAGTGCAGCGCAAACATCGGCATGGGTAGAACCTTTGAGCCCCGCAGCGCTGGCGTGTTGTGTGAGTTTATCAGCCGGCATGGCACGTGGTATCCGTGCATTGGTAAAATAGTAGGTCACGTCTTTCGGGAAAAGCGTGAGGGCTGCATCAACATCTTTGTCTGATACAAAACCAAGGATGATGTGTTTGGCGGCCGTCGACTGCAGTTGGTTGAATTGCCCTAAAACTTCCTGCAGGCCCGCGGGATTGTGCGCTACATCGCAAATGATGAGTGGCGAGGTTGATGCTACTTCCCAGCGCCCGCGGAGTCCTGTTGTTTTTCGCACTCGGTCCAACGCAGCAATTGTAGTAGGTATAGTGGTGCGGTAGCCCTGATAGGTAAGTAACTCGGCAACAGTGAGGATTGTTTTCAGATTGTGCTGCTGGTAGTATCCTTTCAGGTCTGTACGCAGGTCCAGCATTTCGCGTTTTGCGTTATTTACCGCCTTGAAGTTCTGGTATTCGTGATCCTGACCTGTGCGCACCATTCCCCATAGCGAATCGGCATAGTGGACAGTGCTGTGTTTGTGTACCGAGTGTTCGAAGAAAATACGTTCTGTTTCGTTGTGTTGTTCTCCTATCACTACCGGAATATCGGGTTTGATAATGCCTGCTTTCTCATTAGCTATCTCGGCAAGTGTATTGCCCAGAAGGTCTTTGTGGTCATAGCTGATATTGGTGATGACAGAGAGTAGGGGAGTGATAATGTTGGTGCTGTCAAGGCGGCCACCCAATCCTGTTTCAATAACGGCAATATCAACCTTCTGTTCAGCAAAATAGTCGAACGCCATTGCGACCGTGATCTCGAAGAAAGACGGTTGTATTTCTTCAATGGTGCTACGCATTTTTTCAACAAATGAAACTACCCATTGTTCTTCAACAGGAGCCCCATTTATGCGGATACGCTCGCGGAAGTCTACCAGGTGGGGGGATGTGTAGAGTCCCGTTTTGTGCCCGGCAGTTTGAAGTGCCGCTGCAACACCGTGGCTCACACTGCCTTTGCCATTGGTGCCTGCAATGTGGACCGATCTGAATTTATTTTGAGGATCGCCGAGTGCAGCACAAAGTTTCAGTGTATTTGTAAGGTCCGGTTTCAGTGCGGCCTTGCCTATGCGAGAGAACATCGGCAGGCGTTCATACAGGTATTCTAAAGTCTGCTGGTAGGTTGGGGTATTGCCCATAATAAAGATCAGTGGCGTGTTTTGAAAATGATGGTAACATCGCCGAATTGTTGCGGTTCAGGGCCATCACTCTTGCTGAATCGGGCCGATGCGAGTTTATCCAGTGCTATGCGTGTGAGATTAGGCCCGGAGGAGCTCTTGACCCTTTTATTAACAATGTTTCCGTTGCGGTCCACGGTAACGTGTATCACCACTTTTCCGCTTTCGCTGAATTCTGCCTCAAACTTATCCGGAGATATATGGCGGCCCGACAGTGTGTGACCAATGCCACCTGTTCCATTTCCTGGTGTTCCGGTATAGTTGTCTGCGCCCGGTGTCCCGCCTGGTACGCCTCTGTCGCCATTGCCTGTAGTGTTTCCTTCGCTTTTGCCGGCCATATCCTGAACAGCACTGTTGCCGCCCTTTCCTACATCGCCCGGATAAGTGTAGCGAGGACTGGGTTGCGCTTTGCCTTTTTCATTGGCATCTTCACGGCCGTTCTTTTTACTGGTGTTGTTTATAGCCGGAGCGTCGGCATCAGTTGCCTGCATTATGTTCTGGGGCACCGAGCTTTTAACGGCTACACTTTTGTAAACTACAGTGGCTTTAAATTCGGACGGGTCTTTTTTAGACATGGGCTGATCGGTACCACTGCCGTCTTCACTTGTTCCCAGGTTCACTTCCAGTCCGCCTCCCACTTCTGTTACCTGTGTAGTGGGGATGGTATATTTGAATAACATAAACAGCAAGAGCAACAAAGCGTGAACGACAATGGTCCACATCAGGGCCTTGTTATTTATTGCCGGTTGTTTGTTTTGTTGCAGCGCTACTGAAGGCATAATATTTACTAATACCGAATGAATTTTGCCGGTAATAAACAAAAGTAGCAGAAAAAGATAGAAATGTACGTGTCTGAAAGCGTTAAAAATGACTGAAATGATGCCCTGTAACTATTGATTTGTGACTGATGGAGGTGTATTTTGTGTATATTTGCACCCCGGTGTAAAAAAAATGGCAATAAATATTCTGATACTTTTTTGAATAATAAATTATTTGCCTTACCTTTGCACTCCATTTTAATTTATTACGAACGTAAGCAATGCCTACAATACAGCAATTAGTACGTAAAGGCCGTGAACAGATAC
The DNA here is from genome assembly GCA_016786565.1 of Flavipsychrobacter sp. GTDB lineage: Bacteria > Bacteroidota > Bacteroidia > Chitinophagales > Chitinophagaceae > Nemorincola. The sequence goes on along the minus strand of JAEUVY010000011.1, from coordinate 3,214 downwards.
GGACAAAATCAAAATCACGCGCACTGGACGCTTGTCCTCAACGTCGTGGAGTATGTACCCGTGTATATACTACTACGCCTAAAAAACCAAACTCTGCGCTGCGTAAAGTAGCGAAAGTGCGTCTCACTAATAAAGTAGAGGTGATCGCCTACATTCCGGGTGAAGGTCACAACCTGCAGGAGCACTCTATCGTGCTGATCCGCGGAGGTCGTGTTAAGGATCTTCCGGGTGTACGTTACCACATCGTGCGTGGTGCACTTGATACTGCCGGTGTTAAAGACCGTAAGCAGAGCAGGTCTAAGTACGGTACTAAGAAAGACAAAAAAGGCGCTGCTGCAAAACCAGCGGGTAAAAAATAATCAATTCACTTATTATAAGCCAATCAATAGATGAGAAAGGCACAAGCAAAGAAGCTTCCGTTAGCACCGGATCCAAAATTTAACGATAAGAACGTAACACGTTTCGTAAACTGCCTTATGTGGGGTGGTAATAAAACCATCGTATTGAGCGCATTCTACGATGCTCTTGATAAAGTGGCTAAGATGACCAATGAAGATGGTTATGAGATATGGAAAAAGGCACTCGTAAACGTGACTCCGGCGGTAGAAGTTCGTAGCCGCAGGATAGGTGGTGCAACGTTCCAGATCCCTTCTGAAGTTCGCCCTGACCGCAAGATCTCATTGAGCATGAAATGGCTCATCCGTTACTCTCGTGAGCGTAATGGTAAAACCATTGCAGACAAACTGGCGAACGAGATCGTAGCTGCAGCAAAAGGTGAAGGTGGCGCTTTCAAAAAGAAAGAAGACACGCACCGTATGGCTGAGGCGAACAAAGCGTTCTCTCACTTCAAGATCTAATTATCTCTTCGATAATATTTGTAGCCCCGCTGAAAAGCGGGGCTATTTTTTTATCACAAGCGGACAAGTGATAGACGGATTTCAGCACGCGCTGTATCTTTTTTTATAGATTTTTCTTTTTGAAATAGGGGAGACTTTTTGCGTTCATTTATTTATAACTTATTGGCCAGTAATTCGCTTTAAATGATATGTTGTTTTGGGATTACAATATTATTTTATGTAATTTCCGGATAGTTAAAAAATAGATAGTGTATTGTTTCGAAATGCAAAATTGTTTTTGTTAAATTTGAGATTGCGGTGTGTTACTTTTTACACAGGTAGTATGCTGCCGGTATTCCTTATTTTTTCAAAAACAATTCAGAAAGATGAAACGTATCCTCCCTTCAACAAGGTTCTTCTCTTTGTTCGCATTTCTTGCGTGTTTCGGTCTCGCTGCGCAAGCGCAGGTAACAACTTTCAATTTTAACGGTACTACCGGGCAGGGTAATGCCGGTATCAACGGTACACCTCAGGCGTATACGGTTCCTGCGGGCGTTACAAATCTTGGTATAGACATGTACGGTGGTGCTGGTGGTTGGCCTTGTTGTTCTTGGTCATCGGCAGGTGCAGGTGGTCCGCGTGCGAATGGTGGTCGGGTTCAGTGTACGTTGAATGTGACTCCGGGACAAACACTATACATATATGTAGGAGGACAGGGAGCAGATAACTATAACACCAGCATCCAAAGTCCTGGTGGTTGGAATGGTGGAGGTATTGGCGGTCAGTCGGGATTGTCATATTGTGCTGCAGGTGGCGGTGCGAGTGATATCCGTACATCGACATCCGGTGCTTATGCTTCGAGCGTGCTCGTAGTGGCAGGTGCAGGTGGCGGTGGCGGTGACTTCGGTCCGGTTGGTGGATTGGGTGGTGGCCTCACCGGTGGTGTAGGTGGTGGTGGCAGCGCATGCGGTGGTGGACAAACAGGTCCAGCATGTGCCACAGGCGTGGGATTGGGAACACAGGGGCAGGGTGGTTCATGTGTGTGTTATTCAGCAGGCGGCGGCGGCGGCGGCTGGTGGGGCGGTAATGGAGGTGTTGTTAATAATGGTGCCGGCGGTGGCGGATCTTCATATACACATCCTACATTGGCAACCGGTGTTATACATACTCAGGGTTTCAGTGGCGCAACAAGTCATGGTCGTGTTATAATCACAGAATTGTGTAATAATCCGCCTGCAATCACCGGTTCCGGATCCTTCTGCATTGGTGGTACGGCTACGTTCACAAATCCAACATCCGGTGGCTCTTGGATAAGCAGTAATACATCCGTTGCAACAGTTGGTTCTTCTTCGGGTCTTGTTACGGGAACAGGAGTAGGAACCGCGAACATTTCTTATGTAGTTCCGGGCGGTTGTTATGCTTTACAGACAGTCACCGTAATTGCCTCCCCTTCTATTTCGAGCGCCACAAACAGCGGACCGGTTTGTGCGGGCAATACGCTTGCTCTTACGGCGAATTCGCCATCAAATGTTGCTTCATATTTATGGTCCGGTCCGGGTTCTATAACCGGTGCAACAACTGCGACTGCAAGTCTTGTGGGGCCAACTACTGCTTCTTCAGGAAACTACTCGGTGACAATTGCTAATGGTTCGGGGCTGGGATGTACCAAAGTTTATACCACTTCTGCTACTGTGCTTGCCGCTCCGGCAGCTATATCGGGTAGCGCATCCATGTGTGAAGGCACCAATGCGATCTTTACTAATGCAACTTCAGGAGGAACCTGGATAAGTACGAATACCGCTGTTGCAACGGTAAACTCTTCCGGCTTTGTGCAGGCACTTACTGCAGGAACAACAAACATTTCATATACACTCTCTTCCGGTTGTGCATCAGTAATTAATCTGACAGTGAATGCACTTCCTGTATTAACGATATCACCTTCAAATTCGGCAACTGTTTGTTTGAACTCATCAACGAGTTTCACGGCTATTGCACCTGGTGCTACGTTTGGATGGGTAGGAATATCGGGAGCGAGCGGTCTGTCTTGCGGAGCGTGCGCGTCACCGACGATCACGCCATCAGCAACGGGCAGCAACATATACAGTGTTACAGCAACGAGCTCGGCCGGCTGTACGACAACAGGAGGTGTTACGGTATCGGTAAATCCGTTGCCTTCAGACATCAGCGGTAGTTCAAACGTATGTGTGGGTACGTCGCAGACGCTGAGTGCCGGTACGGGAGGTACGTGGAGCGCGAGCTCATCAGCGGTATCTGTGGGTGTGACCTCGGGTCTGGTTACCGGTATCTCATCGGGAGCTACGACGATCAGTTACACATTGCCTACCGGCTGTTACAAGACATTCGGCATGACTGTATTA
>JAEUVY010000009.1 GCA_016786565.1 Flavipsychrobacter sp. | reverse complement strand
AAGACCCGTAGAAGCGTCTATAGATACAACTCCGCTGTTGGTGCTGCTCCACGTTCCGCCCAATGTGTCATTCAGATAGGTAGATGTATCGCCCGAGCACAGGAACGATGGGCCTGTGATAGCCGCAGGTGACGCAACCACTGTCTGTGTACGCGTAACGTAACAGCCCCATGGGTTGGTCCATGTAATAGTAGTAGTACCCAGTGATACCGCGCTGCAGATACCGTTGCCAGTACCGATAGTAGCTACCGACGTGGTGCTGCTCGTCCATACGCCTGCGCTGCCGTACGGCGTCACGTTCAGACCTGTATTAGATCCCATACATGTGGTAGACGGGCCGAAGATCGGGTTGGGAGAGTTGCCTGCTGTAACTGTGGTAGTAGTGAAAAGTCCTGATCCGAAGTGGTAGGTGATCACCGCTGTACCCGGAGCTACTGCTGTAAGGATACCCGTGGTCATGCCTACTGTTGCTGCTCCTGTGTTGCTGCTGCTCCACGTACCACCCGGAACTGTGATCCTGAGGGTATCAGGTGCGTCTGCTGTACACAATGGTGGTGTATAGCCTGTGATAGGTGGTACCGGTGATACCACTACCACTGCTGTATCTGATGATGAACAGCCGTTGCTGTTCGTTACTGTAAGTGTAGGTATGAATGTACCCGAGGTAGCGTACGCCTTGGTTGGGTTCATTGTTGATGATGAGGTAGCATCTCCGAAGTTCCATGTGTATGACGACAACGATGTGTTAGACACCGTGAAGCTGATAGGAAGACCCGGAATAGATGGCTGTGGATTGAATGATGCAATAACATTGGTAGGAAGCGCATTAACTGTTACAGTCTTGGTAACTGTGCAACCTGTCCCTTTTGAGTAACTGATGGTGGTAGTACCGGCAGCGTTGCCCGTAACTACACCCGAAGTATTAACTGAAGCGATAGATGTGCTTGCACTGCTCCATGTACCACCCGTAGTATCGTTGGTAAGTGTGATAGTACTGCCCACACATACCGCTGATGGACCGCCAATGGCTGCAGGTGTGCTGCAGCCTGTACCCAAGTTAAATACTACCTCCATTGTTTGAGTAACACTCCCACAAGAATTGCCATCAATACCGCCCCATTGGTAGTAGTAGCCGTTTGACAAATTTGGCCTGATTGTATAGCCGGAAGTATTACAAAGACAAGTTGCTGAGCCGGCCGTTGTTCTTGCTATTAACTCAACCTGGGTCCCGCCACAAGGAGACCCATCGCCGGTACAACCAACTCCTACAGTCCAGTAATAACCGTCGGAAAACACGGGACCGTAATTCGAAGATGTCCTCAATGCGGCCGCAATGTTTGCCGCATAGGTCGCATTAGTAAGAGTGATGCCAGTTGGATTTAATGATCCTCGCAACGTAAGAGTAGTATAGGTGTTACTACCAAGTAGGGAACTCCTAAATGTATTCCATGATGCGCAATTTGAGTGCTGAGTCATAGAAACAAAACTTCCTGACCAAGAATAAACTGTGCCGGTTGAGTCGAAATAAAGAAACATTAGGAGCCCAAGCAATGTAAGCCGTAGCCCTTTAAGCCCGATGGCATTTCTGCCCATCTGTAGTAGTGTAGTGTTTGTATTCATATTTTTGGATTTTGTGTTAGCTTTTTTAGCGGAAAAACGAATCCGAACTGTTGCGGACATGACTTCTCTTATTTACCCCTAAAAATAGTATGCTAAATCCGAATGTGTCCAAAAATGTTCTGAATGGTAGGAAATCTGTTGTGAACGGTAGGATTTTTGTTGTGACCGGTGTTGAAATTGCACCTTGCCCCCCTACATCAACAAGCCAACAGGCACCAAATTAAACCGGAACAGTAAGGATAGACTACCATAAAGTTGGAATAGGAGCCGGAAAAGACATTTGCCTTCTGTTTAACGGCTTGCTGGAGCAGACACTTGAAAAATATGAAATAAATACAATTCAAGTTGTCTATTTGACATTTGCGGCATTCTCAGCAACCCATATCAGCTGCTCGAGCATATTACGCTCAATATAATTTGCTCTATATTGGCTGGTACCGGACCAATTATTTTCAGTTTCTGAATATCTTTCGGGTAATGCACTCCATAATACCTTCTTGCTTCTGTCAACAATAAATATTTTGCTGTATACGCTTCCCATACATACAAACAAGGATCCATCCGGCATCTCATTTGCGTTGCCACCAGAGACGAATCTACGCGGGTAGTTCCCCTCAACCGTACACGTATATTCCCACACTTTTTTTACGCTATCACCATAACTAGCCGGTTCCTTGAAAATAACAACAGAAGGCAATGAATCGGAGTTTCGACACGAATTATTATTAAAAAAGCACAAATTCCCATCCGTCAAACGCTTGACAGCGTGCGGATAGCATAATAGATCATAACCATATGAGATTGACCCTGGTTTAAAGTTCTCGCCATATATATTTAGTACTTTTCCGCTTGGATATTCGATCTTTGAAATTCTGCTAATATTGCGGTAGCTAACATATATCACATTCCTCTGCTCGTCAAAAAAGAACGAATTGCTGTGCGGATCGAATCGAAAATGGGAATCGACTTTCGGAGTGAAATAATCAAAATCTGTACCTACTAACCTCTTCGAGTCACGCCATGACCAAACAACATTTCCTTTCTTATCAAACTCAACTAAAGTACCATAGATTCCTCTTATATATCCTCCAAGGGACTTCTCTTGAGCAGAAAATGGCGAAAATGGAGGAAGTCTTTGGGGGGAGGTCCCTTTGGACAAAAATAGAGAATAGACAGAATCACCCTTAACAACCCGCTTGGTCATAATAATCTCCATTCCCATCACCATGTAATGCCCGTTTGCCAGTTTTTTCACCTCGTGGTGATACGAGTCGCGGGCAGTATCCTCATTTACAGAATTGTGATCGGGAGTACGCCACAAAATATCACTATTCAAATTGACCTCATATGCAGACTGCATATGATTGAGCGTTATGGTGCCATCCTTCGTAAAACTCAAATCACGCAGTTCGCCGGTTATCCCATTTCTTTCGGGAAGAAAAGCAACAGGCACTCCTTTGATATCATAAATAACGCCTCCGGCATCAACAGAAACAAATAAATCTTTATACCTATTTGTCGGTTGTATTACCCGCAACCTCAATTTACTTGTGTCTATGCGCGCATCTGACATTATTGAAAAATGATGTAGTGTACTATCATTTTTCCGTGTTCCGGAATAAATAACTCTCCATGTATATTCTTCTCCAAACCGGGGGACCTCTTCAAACCTACTGGTTGTATTTAAAGAAACAGAGCAAAATATGTTTTTAGAAAAACTTTCATTTGTTTTGTGGTCGCCTTCAGCTATTTGTAAAACGTAGCCATTGTTTTTTTTGTCTTCAGGAAACGAGAAACCTATCAAACGATAATTCAAATAACTTCCCTCTTTAGGTAAATGCTGAGAGAATAAGACTGAAGAAGAGAATATGAATGATATGGCTAGGAAAAGGAATCGCATCAGAAAATTATATTGGCACTCAAAAATAATCAAAATAATTTCGTGAGCAAGTATAACTAATTCTGAATTAAATATTTATATGATAAACGCACTCACCAATATGACGGATATCAGACTCACCTTAAAACTCAAAAGCACGTTTGCTTTCGTACTTTTATTTGCAGGAAATCTGACTTTTACAATACAGTCCTGCACTACGCCTGAGCCCAAACAAAACACAAATGAAACAGAGCGGGCAAACTTTCCCATATCAATTTTTGACTCCTCGTTGATTCCGGTGAATTCATTTGGAGACTCTGTGCGCTATGGTAGGGAACTGCTATTAAATACAGCGAAATACATTGGTCCCGAAGGCTCTGTTTCAAAACACCTTGGCAACAAAATGAACTGCACCAACTGCCACCTGGATGGGGGTAGCCGCCCGTTTGGATTGAACTTCTTTACAACATTCAAGAGTTATCCTCAGTACAGGGGTAGAGAGAATGCAATACTTACACTTGCAGACCGTATAAACAATTGCATTGAGCGACCGCATAACGGGACTCCTATGCCGATCAATTCAAAAGAAATAATGTCAATTGTTGCCTACATAAAATGGATCGGATCCATTGTCCCAAAAGACTCCGCATTAATATCCGGTACTTCTTCGGAAATAACTTTACCATTACGTGCAGCTGATCCGTTGAAGGGTTCTAAAATTTATGACTCAAAATGCAAATCTTGCCACGGAGCAACCGGCGCCGGAATTCTCAATGCTGATTCAACCACCTACATTTACCCTCCTTTATGGGGTATGCAGTCTTATCAACTCGGGAGTAGTATGCATCGTGTACTGAAGGCTGCACGATTCATCAAATCGAATATGCCACATAATGAAGCAACGTGGAACGCTCCGCTGCTGACAGATGAAGAAGCGATTGATGTTGCAGCTTTCATCAATGATGATGAGATACATCCGAGACCCTCAAAAAAAGCTACGACGGCCGGCGATTATCCTGTTTCACGAGTGAAGCCTATCGACTACGACATTCCACCATTTGAAGACACTTTCAGTTCATCACAGCATAAATACGGCCCTTTCAAACCAATAATTGAATACCATAAGACCAACGGTATTCCAATTGTTTACTAATTGCCTTTCACTTTCTTCAATCGATTCAAAACTTAAATGAAATAACTTCGGATTACTCCTAATTATCAACCAGATTGCGTTGACCCTCGCGATCACGGCTCTTAATCTGCAATTCCTCAGAAGACAACTAATTTTGCGTACATGATCACGATATACGGTATCAGCAACTGCGACACGATGCAGAAAGCTATCAAATGGCTGGAGGGGAACAACATCGCTTTCCAATACCACAACTACAAAACCGCAGGAATAGACAAGGCAACTATAAACAACTGGCTGAAACACCTGCCACTTGAAAAGGTCATCAACTCAAACGGCACTACCTACAAGAAACTTTCAGATGAAGAAAAGGAGGCACTGCGCGACAAACGTAGGGCAGCTACGGTTATGATGGCATACCCATCGGTCATCAGGCGCCCGCTGTGGGATTTTGGTAATGGCACATACTATGCCGGCTGGAAGGAGGAAGAGATAAAGGCACTCATGAAGTGAGGAGTGGAGGGGCAGGACATTTTATCTGCCCTCCCGCATTACTTGTCCTTAAAACCAATGCGCACATGAGAGCCGTCGCAGAACGGCTTGTTTGCTGAAGCACCGCAGCGGCAGAATGCGGTGACTTTGGTACGCGTTGTTTCATTACCACTACTGTCCTTCACGGTCAGGTTGCCATACACCAAAAGCGGACCATTCGCCATTGCCTCAACAGCAGTTGTGGTATGCGTTTCAGTTCCATCAGCACTTTCGGTTCCCTCTACAATGTAACTCAATGCACCCGAAGGGCATTTCGCCACTTGTTCCATTATTCGGGCTTCATCTGCACCATCCATATTTACCCATGGTTTCAGTCGGGGATTAAATACCTCCACCAAACCCTTCCAGCATTTGGTGGAATGGGTGCATTGGTCGGGTTTCCAGATGACTGTAAGATTCCCCTTCTTGTACTTCTTTGTGATATGTTCCATGAAATAGTAATTGTGGACGTACTAAAGGTAGCAGATATGAACTGTAATTTACTATTTGAATCCTATCTCCATGGGTACCTCAAACAGCACCAACTCACTTTTTTCATTGGCTATTATATCAAAAGAGTCGGTGTCACTAATGCCCATTGCGTCCCGCCGGTTCAAGGTCTGGTCCTTGATGGTCACCGATCCGCTTATCACAAATACATAGGCACCGTGTGCCCTGCTTTTCAGTGTATGCGATATAGTCGTTCCACCTTCCATATCAGACCTGAAGATCCTTGCATCCTGGTGTATCTTCAGTCCTTCTTCGTCGCTCTCCATAGACGAAACCAGCAACTGTAATTTGTTTTTCCGGCCTTCTTCGTCAAAGAATGTCTGATCGTAACGTGGTTGCACATTACGCTTGTCCGGGAAGATCCATGTCTGTAAAAGATTGACCTCTTCGTGGTGATCCGGATTGAATTCGCTGTGAAACACTCCGGTACCCGCACTCATCACCTGCACCTCACCCGGGTATATGGTCTGCTGATGGCCCATACTATCCTTGTGCGCCAGCTCGCCCGAAAGCACAATAGTGATGATCTCCATATTATCGTGCGGGTGCTTGCCAAATCCCGTGCCGCCCTTCACTATGTCGTCATTCAGCACCCTGAGCGCGCCGTAGTGTATGCGGGAAGGATCGTACCAACCTGCGAAACTGAATGAGTGCCTTGCGTTCAGCCATCCGTGATCGGCATGGCCGCGCTGGTCGGCAGGATGAAAAACTAACTTTGCCATAAAATTCCTGTTTTCAGATATTAATAGATGTACGTACATCTATTCAAAGCGTGTGCCAATTGAGTAGTCAGACAAAGTTGCAGAAATATCGGCAGATATTCTTAGCACTATTCCTTCGCGTGGCAACATGTCAGTTAAAGGGAATATAAAAGGATGAAACTGCATAAGGAGTGATTTTGATTATCTTGCAGCTAATAGTATAGGTTGTGAAAACACCCTGTAACGATCACCTGTTTACTAAACACATATTTATCAGCATGGCACAGACCATATTAGTTATTGACGATGAAAAAGCGATACGCAAAGCCCTTAACGAGATCCTCAGTTTTGAGGGATTCACGGTAGATGAAGCTGCGGACGGCGCGGAAGGCGTAAAGAAGATACGGGAGAATAACTACGACTGCATTCTTTGCGATATTAAAATGCCGAAAATGGATGGCATGGAGGTATTGCAGATAGCCAAGCAGGAGAAAACAGACATACCTTTCATAGTTATTTCGGGCCACGGAAGCATAGAAACTGCGGTAGATGCCGTAAAAAAAGGCGCCTACGACTACATTTCTAAACCTCCCGACCTCAACCGTCTGCTCATAACGCTGCGCAATGCTATGGACAAAAAGCTGTTGGTTGCCGAGACCAAACAGTTACGGAAGCGTATCTCGCGCGGATTTGAGATGATTGGTGCCAGCGAGCCAATGATGCGCATCAACGAAACAATAGCAAAAGTGGCCCCTACTGATGCCAGGGTGCTCATCACCGGCGAGAATGGCGTGGGCAAAGAATTGGTGGCAAGACGCATACATGAACTAAGCAACCGCTCATCCGGACCTATTGTGGAGGTAAACTGTGCGGCAATACCATCAGAACTCATCGAAAGTGAGTTATTTGGTCACGAAAAAGGTTCGTTCACATCGGCCATCAAACAAAGAATAGGCAAATTTGAACAAGCGAACGGCGGCACCCTGTTCCTTGATGAAATAGGAGATATGCACCTGGACGCACAGGCAAAGATGTTGCGGGCACTCCAGGAAGGAAAGATCACCCGTGTAGGAGGCGAAAAAGAGATAAAAGTAGATGTAAGGGTACTTGCCGCTACCAACAAAGACCTGATGGCCGAAGTAGAAGCGAAACGCTTCCGCCTGGACCTCTACCACCGTTTGAGTGTGATACTCATTCAGGTGCCATCTTTAAACGCACGCAGGGACGATATACCGGCACTTATCGCGCACTTTATGCGCGACATTAGCGAGGAGTACAAACAACCGCAGAAAGAAATAGAAGCAGAAGCCATAGAGGCCCTGAAACAACACAACTGGACCGGAAATATAAGGGAGCTGCGCAATGTTGTGGAGCGCCTTATCATCCTTTCAGACAAAACAATCACCAAAAAGGATGTAGAACTATACATTCTGAGGTGATCGGATCTTTCTTATATTTCTAAATGCCGCTTTATTCGAGCGGCATTTTCTTTTTTGAATAGCGATGCTACAAAGAAAAACCGCTGCAGTTGTCTGCAGCGGTTTAAAAGAATCTAATTCTGATTAATGAGCGTCCTCACCGGGCCTCAACGGAGTGGTCTGAGGGATGAAATCGTTTCCGTTACCATCATCCTTATAATCATAAGGCCAACGATGTACTTCAGGAATATCACCTTCCCAGTTACCGTGACCGGGATTGATAGGTGTGGTCCACTCGAGCGTAGTAGAACCCCATGGATTCAACGTAGTGAGCTTGCGACCTTTGAATATGCTGAAGAAGAAGTTGAAAACGAATACCAGCTGAGCAAAGAACACCACAGTAGCAACGATACTGATGAAACCATTGATGCTCTGGAAATTTTTGAATGACTCCCATGCTGAGTAATCATAATAACGACGTGGCATACCGGCAATACCTTCATAGTGCATTGGCCAGAAAATGAGGTAGGCACCAATGAACGTCATAAAGAAGTGTATGTAACCCAGTGTGTTATTCATGTACCTGCCATACATCTTAGGGAACCAATGGTAAACACCCGCGAACATGCCAAAGAAGGCAGACACACCCATCACAATGTGGAAGTGCGCGATCACGAAGTAAGTATCATGCAGGTGAATGTCAAGTGCTGAGTTACCGAGGAAGATACCCGTAAGACCACCTGAAATGAACAGTGATACGAAACCAAGCGCAAACAACATAGGCGGATTGAAACGGATGTTACCGCGCCAGATAGTAGTAAGCCAGTTGAACACTTTTACCGCAGATGGTACCGCGATGAGGAGTGTAAGCAACACGAATATAGAACCAAGGAACGGACTCATACCCGTTACGAACATGTGGTGAGCCCATACAAGGAACGCAAGGAATGTGATGCCTACCATAGAGATCACCATCGCGAAATATCCGAAGATAGGTTTGCGGCTGTGTGTAGAAAGCACCTCAGATGCCATACCCATACCAGGCAGCATGATGATGTACACCTCAGGGTGACCAAGGAACCAGAACAAGTGCTGATAAAGGATAGCAGAACCACCTATGTTTGGAAGAGCCTTACCGCCTATGAATATCTCTGACAGGTAGAAGCTTGTACCCATGTTACGGTCGAATATCAGGAGAACAACACCTGAGAAAAGTACAGGGAAGGAAAGTACACCCAGAACCGCAGTAAACAACAGCGCCCAAACTGTAAGTGGCAGACGAGTCATAGTCATGCCTTTGGTACGCATGTTAAGGATAGTTGAGATGTAGTTCAGACCTCCCAGCAAAGAAGAGATAACGAACAGGGACATACCCATCAACCAAAGATCCATACCAATGCCTGAACCAAGAGAAGCCTCTTTCAGGGCACTGAGTGGCGGGTATGTTGTCCAACCACCTGACGCAGGACCTGTTTCAACGAACAGAGAGATAAGCATGATCACACTGGCGGCAAAGAAGAACCAATATGACAGCATATTCATGAACGGAGAAGCCATATCACGTGCACCTATCTGCAGAGGTATGAGGAGATTCGCAAACGTTCCACTCAAACCTGCGGTAAGTACAAAGAACACAAGGATGGTTCCGTGCATGGTTACCAATGCGTAGTAGAATTCCGGAGACAGTTTACCGCCTTTGGCCCACTCACCCAGGAACTTTTCCATAATTGGAAAAGAAGAGTCGGGGAAACCAAGCTGCAAACGGAAGAATACCGAAAACAACGCACCAATGATTGCCCAAATGATACCTGTTATCAGGAATTGCTTTCCGATAATTTTGTGATCCTGGCTGAATATGTATTTCCAGATAAAATGCTGCTCGTGATGCTCATGACCGTGATGTCCGCCTGCGCTGTCGTGTGCGTGCGCTGTGTGAGCTCCTTCCGTAATGATTCCTTCTATGTTCATTTTTGCACTTTTATAGCTTGTATTACTACTGTATCCGATTTACTTCATCGATATTTCTTTTCCTGCTTCTGCTTTAGGGGCAGTTGCAGCACTATCTGCTGCCGGTGCAGCGGGTGCTGCAGACGGGTTAGCAGTTGCGTAATATGACTGCTGTTTAGCGAACCACTCATCATATTTAGCCTGTGTTTCCACGATAATAGTTCCACGCATAGCATAGTGACCTTTTCCACAAAGCTGATCGCAGGCGATCTCATATACAAAGTTCGGATTCTTTGTAATAAGCTTCATAGAATCTGATGTAATGGTTGGTGTCAACCAAAGCGTTGTGGTGATACCAGGAACGGCATCCATTTTCATACGGAAGTGCGGCAGACCTACGTCATGGATAACGTCACGTGAACCGATGATCAATTTAACCGGCTTTCCAACAACCATGTGTATCTCACCATTCTGTGCAATGATATCATCGGCGTTGTGTGGGTCATTCCAATCAAGACCAAGTACGTTATTTGCATCGTTGATCTTACGGAAATCTCTTTTACCCAGTATTTTGTCTTTACCAGGGTAGCGGATGATCCAGTTAAACTGCTTTCCAACTATTTCAACAGCAGTAGCTTCGGCCGGCGCTTCAGAGGTAACATCAAACCAGTTACGGATACCGATAGCTACAAGAATAGCCATCGCGATCGCAGGTATTGTTGTCCAGATAAGCTCCAGTTTATTGCTGTGGGCAAAGAAGTAAGAAGATCGTTTGCCTGAATCCTGATATTTGAAGCAGAACCAGAACAGCACCGCCTGAGTAAGGAAGAATACGATGCCGGTAACCATGATAGTTACATTGAACATCGAGTCGTAGTTCTCACCGGTACGGCAGGCAGCCACAGGCAACATGAGATCTTTGAAGTACTGGTGGCACTCCCATATTCCCCACATACCGAGTATGAAGGTGCCTACGAGCGCCCACGCCATCGCACGGTTCACCTGTGCGTTCACTTTCTTTTCTCCACGCAGTATCGCAGCGTATTCGCTAGCCTTACCTATCTGGTAGATGATCACAAAAACCAGAATGATCAATGATGTTATTATTAATCCCGACATGGTCGTTCAGCTTGTATTTACTTGTTAATTTTTTAAATTCCTATTTTCAAACTCCCGTTACCCTATTATGCGATGTGTATCGCTGTTTCCTTCAACAGAATGTTGTTGTGCGGTACAAGCGATGCTTTAGACAGCGTGCGTGATACAGTGAAGATCAGGAGTCCGAGGAAGCCCATGAAAATTCCGATCTCGTACCAGTTGATGTGCCAGTCTGCACCCAGTGGGCCCGGCATGATCATTTGATAATAATCCAACCAGTGACCGAAGATGATAACCATGGCCATGAACGTAACAGTGAAATAGTTGCGCTTGCTTGGACGAGCCATAAGGATCAGGATCGGCATCACGAAGTTGATGATGAAGTTAGCATAGAAAATGATGCTGTATGGACCCTGCTGACGCATTTTGAAGTAAACAGTTTCCTCAGGTACGTTTGCATACCATATCAGCATGTACTGAGAGAACCACAGGTACGTCCAGAACACGCTGAACGCGAACATGAACTTACCAAGGTCGTGCATGTGCTCTGTAGTAACCAGACCGAGGTTACCCTGATTTTTCAGGTAAACAACCCACAGGAGGATCAGAGACATACCGCTTACGAAAGCACTTGCGAATGTGTACCAGCTAAACAATGTAGAGAACCAGTGTGCATCAATACTCATAACCCACAACCAAGGAATAGTGCTCATCTGAGTAAGCGCGTAAACCAGCAGAAATACACCCGACATACGGAAAACTTTCCAATAGATCTTAGTATCGTTCTTTGGTGCACTTTCCTGTGCGATAGACATTGCGCGGAATTTGATACCGAAGTATGACCACAGACCAACAGCTGCCAGTGTGAAACCAACAAACATTCCTTTATTCAAAAACGCACTCTTACCATGAATGATATGATCGTCCGCAGCCGGTGTAACCCAAGGGAAGATCGTATTGACGCCGTGAGAATCTTTGAAGGTGAATACTATTGCAAAAAGCACCACGGTTGCGATGGAACCGAAGATCCACACATTAGCGCCAATCGCTTCCGGAACACGGCGGAACGCCACGATCCATGCACCCTGTGCCAAAGACACAGCCGCCTGAATAAAAATGCTGACAGCGGTAATGAGGGTGAAGAAAACACTGTCATGAAGCAGCACAGACCAGAAACGGGCTCTTTCCGTATCTACATGGCTGGTAAGTAATGAAGCAATACCGCCTATCAGGGCAAGCACGCCAACCGCTATCAGCGCTAAGCTGGTATTCCTCAATCGTGCGGGTATCTCAAAACGATCATTCATTGTTTGCAACTTTTATTAAAATTCGTTTTTGTTACTTTTTCTATTCTCTCTTTCGATTAATGCTTCGGCTCTTCATTAGCGGGCGCTGCCTGAGCGGTTGCCTCAGCAACTGCAGGAGCTGCCGCCGTAGCACCGAAAATGTATGGGTCACCACCATTCTCAGACTGTACTTTCTTGATGTAGGCGATAACCATCCAACGCTGCTTGATATCGAGCTGCGATGCATACGAGCCCATCATGTTCTTGCCATACTTGATACCGGCATACATCTGACCAACAGGCATGTGCAGGTACTTGGCGTCTTTAAAGTTAGCCGGCATTGAAGCGAATTTACCACTTGTCTGCAGCGGGCCCTGACCATCGAGGTTGTTACCATGACAGATGCCGCAATAGATACTGTACAGGCGCCTTCCTTCATCCAACTCAGCATCGGTAAAACGCAACGATGTAGTAAACGTTTTATAAGCATTTGTATCCCCTTCCACCAGATGATCAGGAAGCTGATTGTTCCTGGCAATGGTACCTGCAACCGGCTTGCGGCTGGTGAGTCCATCTTCGAAGTTCGGATTAGATGTATAAGCATCATATGCGCGCGAGTAGGTCATATCAGGCGCGTATATGTGACCGGGGGTACGACGCAATTCGCCAGAGTCACACGACATAAGGCCAACCGTCAACGCCAGGCTTGCTACCGCTATGCTTTTGATCTTGTTCATAATTCTTTGATATGTTATTTACCGGGTTTCCGTCTTGTTACATCCGTTTTATCCGGTTCTATTTATTTGCGTTTCTTAATATTCAGTTCCTGTTGCTTACTATCCGGCATTGAGCGCCTCATATGCTTCAGGCTTGTCCCAACGGCCGTACCACCATCCTTCTTCCGCTGTCTGCACCGATGTTTCTTTTGCACCGGTTGATTTCAGGAATTTGATCACCTCGGCTTCCGGAGTGTGTTCGTTCAGCTCTATAGCCATAACAAACAGGTCATCGCTCTGGCGCGGATGGAATACGTGCTTCTTAACACCCGGCATAATCTGGTTCAGGTAGCAGAATGTGAGCGTCATACCCACAGCTGCGAACAGCACCGTCAACTCGAAAGTGATAGGCACCCAGGCCGGAAGGGCGAAATGCGGTTTGCCACCATAAACTATCGGCCAATCTGATGTGAAGATCCATGAAATGAAGCCAACAGCGGTAGAAGTTCCGCAGATACCGTATATGAAGCCGGCGATATGCAGGTCTGTTTCCTTGAGGCCCATTTCGACATCAAGTCCATGTACAGCGAACGGAGTGTAAACGTCATGCAGTTTATAGCCGCTTTTGCGAACTTTTTTTACCGCAGGAAACAGTACCGCTTCGTCATCATACGCTGCAACCGCAAATTTTTTTATAGCCATCTTTTATCAAAATTCTATTGTAAAGATTCAATATTGTTTTTTCGTTCTTCCGTCGATTAGTGGTGAGCCATTTCAGCATGCTCTTCTGCATGATGATGCTCCTGCTCGTGAATGAACTCTTCAGCACTCTTCTCTTCAATTGGCTGCATACCACGCTTGTAGTTGTCGCCTGATGTTTTGAGAACGAATTTGATCTCGTGCACCGCTACCACAGGGAAGTATTTAGCGAATAGGAAGTACAGGGTAAAGAACAGACCGAATGTACCCAGGTAGAAACCTACTTCAGGCCACTCAGGGCTATAGT
>JAEUVY010000110.1 GCA_016786565.1 Flavipsychrobacter sp. | reverse complement strand
GCGGCATCAACCGCGCATCTTACTTTTAATTTTTTAAGAACTTTTCTTTACTTTTCCGTTACTCTGTTTCAGTAAGGGAGTGCAAAGGTAGAGAAGCATTTTCAAACCACCAAATTGTTTTTGAAAATTTATTTTCACTATTCTCGGCTTCAGAAGCTATCGTTCACCAACCTCTGAAAACGCTCCGGACTTGAACCGGACAGCGGCATCAACCGCGCATCTTACTTTTAATTTTTTAAGAACTTTTCTTTATTTTTCCGTTACTCTGTTTCAGTAAGGGAGTGCAAAAGTAGAGAAGCATTTTCAAACCACCAAATTGTTTTTGCAAATTTATTTTCGCTATTCGTTACCGCTACTCTTTTTCAAAATCAACCGTTACACTCAACTAAAGAACTTCGTTTTATTCTGTCCCCTCATCGCTAAGGGAGTGCAAAGATAGAAAGCTCATTCAACTTGGCAAAATCATTTTCAGATTTATTTTAGAAACAACTGAGTTTCTATTTCTTTGCATAGACACTATATGATCAACTACAACTCAAAAGCGTGGCTGGCCAACATCTTCATGATGAAGCGCTCGGACACGCTGCGCCAACTGGCCCCCAAGATAATTGCCGTATGCATCTACACTGGTGCTATTATTTATGCTGAGACCACGTTCATGCATTTGCCGGAGAACTCTCCGGTGAAGCACTTCGGCATATTGCAAACACTGCTGAGCTTTGTTATATCAATGCTATTGGTGTTCAGAACCAATACTGCATACGACAGATGGTGGGAAGGGCGCAAGCTGTGGGGCGCACTGGTGAACAACAGCCGCAATCTGGCAGTGAAGATGAATGCGATGCTGCCAAGGGCCAATGCAAAGGACCGCGCTTTCTTTATAAAGCTGATACCAATGTTTGCTGTGGCGCTGCAGCAGCACCTGCAGGCCGAGAAGACGCGTCTGGAACTGGACACAGAGCCACACCCCGAGATACCCGACTTCGACCAGAGCAAACATGTACCTAACCAGATAGCGTCGCTGATGTTGACAAAAGTGAACCTGCTGTACAAAGACGGGGTGATAACGGGCGACCAACTGATAACGCTGAACGGGGAGCTGCAATCGTTTCTGGATATATGCGGCGCGTGCGAGCGAATAAAGAACACTCCTATCCCCTACTCATATAGTGTGTTCATCAAGAAGTTCATCTTTGTGTACACGCTCACGCTGCCTATCGGCATGGTGTTCACACTGCACTACCTTCTGATACCGGTGGTGGCACTGGTATTTTATGTACTGGCGAGCCTGGAGATGATAGCCGAGGAGATAGAAGACCCCTTTGGCACCGACGAAAACGACCTGCCAATGCAAAAGATGAGTGAGAACATTCGCAAGAATATAGAGGACATCTTACGCTGACCGACAACAATATATAATAAACAACTAAATAGCAGCTACTAACATTAGTAGCTACTCATAGTGGTTGATTGAGTAATTTTGCATAAAATTATATTCTACAGTGTTTACCATCGGAATTTTAGAAAACGACATCAATCTGCGCCAGACGTTAGAAAACTACGTGAAACTGATAAGAGGGCAGGAAGTAGCATTTTCCTACGGGAGCTTTAAAGAACTTACAGACAATGTGGGCCGCATAAAACCACCCAAAGTGGTATTGCTGGACATTCACCTGGATGATGTGAAGGGCGTGAACGTGATACAGAACATCAAACGGATGTTCACGGGTGCCGATGTGATCATTATAACCGGTGAGTATGACAGCACTTTCATCATGAAAGCGATAGAGAACGGTGCGAACGGGTATGTGTACAAGCCATTCTCGGCAGCAAAACTGGAGCAGGCTATTGCCAATGTGGAAAGCACAGGCAGTTTTCTGGATCCGGAATCGCTGACGAAGCTTATGACCATGATGCAGCATTCATCGGGCAAGAAATTCCTGAGGACAGAAGAAGACCTTACCCCAATGGAGCAGAAGATAATAGAACTGGTGAAGAAGGGACTGACCTACAAAGAAATGGCCCAGGACCTGAACATATCGTTTCATACAGTGAACTTCCACCTGAAGAACATTTACTACAAGATGGATGTGAAGTCGAAAGCAGAGCTGATAAGTCTCTATCTGGATTAAGCCATCCATATAGCCAGCCAAAGATGGAGGTGAGCCAATAAGCCGGAGACATGAAAACGTGCCTTAACAAAACCAACGAAAAAGCAAAAAAGACACGTTCGAGCGCGATGCAGGAAATGAAACGTAAAGTACTGATAATAGACGACGATGCTATAAGCAGGATGATGATGAAGTTGTATCTGGATACATCTTTTGACGTGCTGGAAGCGGAAAACGGAAGCGTAGGAATAGATACAGTAACCAGTCACGCTGATGTGTCGGTTATCTTCCTGGACCTGAATATGCCGAAGATGGACGGGTACGATTTTCTGGAGGCACTTCAGAAGAAGTATGCCGAACAACCGGCGAACATCTACATAACTTCCTGCTCGCCCCGTGCCGAGTTTTATGGAAATGCTACCAGCCGCGGACTGAACACGAACTGGGTGACCGGATACTATGAAAAACCTTTTATGATGGAAAGAGTGCTGCAGGAGATATAATGCCTTGACAATGTAAAAAACACTAAGGAATTTAAAAAGCCACCACGCCATGCCCAACCAATTCCTGCTCACTAAAGAACAAATAAACCGGTTATTCCCGTTCTACATACACATAGACTCGGATCAAAAGATCATCTCCTATGGAGAGCATTTGTCCAAGATCATCACACTGCCTATCGGCAGTAGCCTCACCGATATATTCGGTGTGAAGCCGGAGGGCCTGCTGCAAACCCCTTTCCAGGAACTGAACGGGCGCAATTACCAACTGGTAATGGAGCCGAAAATAGAGGATGAGAGCCCCTTCATTTTGCAGGGAGACATGCTGTGCCTTGAGGACAACGGCGGCATCATCTTTCTGAGCACCCCTACATTCAATGCATACAAGACGGATTCATCAGGCGACGCTGTGTTACCTACCAGCAGTGCCAGAAGCGCGTTGCACACGGTGCGGGAGGCGACGTCTGACGACGAAAAAAACGCAAATGACCGCCCGAAAAAAGACGATCGGATAGGCACGAACAACATAAAGGGAATGGCCATCACCGATGCTGCCGGCTCCATAGAATGGGTGAGTAAAGACTTCGAGATATCAACCGGATACCACCTTAAAGAGATACTGGGAAAACGCCCGCGCGACGTGGTGTATGGGCAGGCATCTACCCACATCCCATCGAGCTACGTAGACGATATGGTGAAGAAGAAAAAGGCTTTTTCCTTCGACAATATCGGCTATAACCGCAGAGGTAATATGTACTGGTTCAGAACCACTGTGCAGCCTATTGTTGATGAAAAAGGGAACATAACGGGACGCTACTACACCTTTGAAGATATTACCGAGTACAAGATGAACGAAGACGCGTATCGCCACAGCATAGACATGTGGAAGTTCGCGATCAACTCTTCGGGCGATGAGGTATGGGCGTTTGATGTGGAGAACAACAGCATGAAAACATCGCTGAAGTTCAGAGAAATGATAGGCATGGAAGATGAGGACGAGATCAGCTTCAGTGATCTGGCACATAAAATGCACCCCGACGACTACAAACGCTACAGCAAAGAAATCATCCCGGCACTAACCACCAACGATCCTTCATTCTCATTTGACTGCCGGCTGCAGAACAAGGAAGGTAAATACAGGTATTACAAAATAAGAGGTAAGGTGATGGAGTTTGACGACGACGGAACGCCGATACTCTATTTCGGTACCCTCGCCGACATTAACAAAGAGAAAGAAAAAGACATAGAGCTGCAAAAAGCGGCATCGAGGATGGAGGCCCTGTTGAAAACGATCAACTACGGCATTATCCTTGAAAATGAGAAAAGAGAGCTAACGCTGATCAGCAACGGGGTGTATGACATATTCCCGATCCCCTATCCTGCAGAGCAACTCATTGGATACAACTGCTCGAACCTGGCCAACGACCTGGCCTACCTCTTCAAACCGGAAACGAGATTTGCTGCACGGATAGACGAAGTACTTGCCGAGAGAAAAGCGGTATTTGACGAGATAATGTACATGGCGGACGGGCGCATTCTGGAACGCGACTACATACCCATCTATGTAAACAACGAGTATTACGGCCACCTGTGGAAGTATAAAGACATTACCGACCGGAAAACGCTGGAGCAACAATTGCGCACATCGGAAGCGCGCCTCACTTCGCTGATGAACAACTTCAATCAGGCGATCATGTTTGAGGACCGCGACCAAACAGTGCTATTTGCGAATGAGACCTTCAGAAGCATTTTGACCAATGCAGGCCTTAGTGGCGACATTGTAGGCAAGAAGTCCATGCCGCTGCTGGATGAGGTAAAATATTTCTTTGAGAAGCCGGATGCGGAAGTGGAGCGGGTGAAGGAACTGGTACTCCACAAAACAGCAGCGAATAACGACCTGCTGAAAGACAAGACCGGCAGGACCTACAAACGACAGTTCATTCCGGTAATTGCTGGCAATGAAGAATCGGGATTCCTATGGGTTTATGACGACATTACGGAAACAATAGAGGCCAGCCGAAAACTGGTGGAACAGAAAGAATATTACCACAGAATATTGCATGAGTTACCGTCTGACATTGTGATACTGACACCGGAACACAGGTTCATATTTGCCAACAAAGCCGCTGTGAAGAACGACGATGTGCGTGAGTGGATCATTGGCAAAACGATGTATGAGTATTACCAATTCAGGAAAATAGACAAAGCCTTCATAGATAAAAGGACGGCGATGTTTGCGGAAGTTCTGTCAACTAAAAAAAGTACATCTACAGTAGACGTATACAACAACCCTGACGGCACGCAGAAGTACATACTGAGGGTTCTGTCACCATTCGTGGCGCAGAACAACACAGTGACAGAAGTGATAGGCTACGGAATAGATATAACAGAACAGGTGAGAAATGAGAAAATGGCCGAACTGCAGGAGAAACGCGTTCGCGACCTGCTGAATTTTACCAGCGACGGCATATTCACCTGCGACGGCGACCTGAAACTGGCCTTCTTTAACCCATCGTTCGCTCGCATACTTGATGTGCAGGACGACCCTTCCGCTCCAAGTCTGAACCTTAAAGAGCTTTTGGGTGAAAATGAGAAACAGATCATTCACGGCCTTCTGGGATCGCTTACGGGCACAGAAGACATCCGGGCTGCCAACGTTTCCATTACCCGATCGGGGGCGAAGAAATACTTGGAGATCTCGTTCATGAAGGCGCTTGAGACAGAAGCCAACCTTTACATTGGAAAGATAACAGACATAACAGAGCGCGTCAACAAAGAAAAGAACCTGAATCAGATGATCGAGAAAGAGCGCGAGCTGAACAACTCGAAATCTCAGTTCATCAGGATCACATCCCACGAGCTGCGAACTCCACTTGCCATTATTCAGGCAAATGTGGAGATATTGCAGTTGGCTAAAACACTGCCACCTGAAAAGGCAGCACAGATAAAGGACGATGAGATGCTGTCGCGCATGGCGAAAGAAGTGACGCACATGACCGAGACGCTGAACCAGCTACTGATGATAAGCCGTATAGAGAACGGAAAAATAGAGTACGCGCCTCAGACGGTGAACATGAACTTCTACCTCAACGAGATCAATAAAGAGCTCTATTCGCCACACAGCGACGGAAGACGACTGGAAATATCCCTGCCTGAAGAGACGATAAAACTGAAAATTGACCCTAAACTGATGCGGCACGCCATAGTGAACCTCGTGAACAACGCATTCAAGTACTCAACGGGTAAACAGGCACCAACGCTTACTTTGTCGGAAACAGACACGGAGACCCGCATAGACATTGAGGACCATGGCATAGGCATACCGGAAGAAGACAAAGAGAAGCTATTTACCACCTTCTTCCGCGCATCCAACACGGGCGTGATACACGGATCGGGAATAGGGCTGACGATAGTAGAATACGTTGTGAATATGCACGGCGGCAAAATTGCATTTACAAGTGAACAGGGTAAGGGTTCGGTGTTCTCGATAATACTTTCCAAGCAAGAAGAAGCAACTAATGAAGAAAATTCTGGTGATAGAAGATGAGCTGGCTCTACGCGAGTCGATAAAGCTGATCATAGAGGTAAACAACTTCGTAGCACTCACGGCGGCCAACGGCACAGAAGGTTTGAACCTGCTGCACAACCGGGGCGATGAGATAGACCTGATACTGTGCGACATTAATATGCCCGACATATCGGGCTACGATATATTGCGGGAAGTAAAAGCCCACCCCACCCTATACAAAGTACCTTTTGTATTCCTCACAGCCTTTGCTGATAAAACAGAGGTGCGTAAAGGAATGGATATGGGCGCGGATGACTATCTTACAAAACCTTTTGCCATAAAGGACCTCATCAATGCCATCAACTCCCGCATAGAGCTCAGCACGATCAAAGAATCGAAATACCGTGAAGAGATCAACAAGAGCTGGATCTCTATTCTGAATACCAACTTCAGGCAGGATTTTTATACGCCGCTCAACGGCATACTTAATGCCACACACTTCCTCGGCAACACACAACAACCGGTTGACGCGGCTACGTTCCGCACCACTATGCGGAACATCTACTTCTCTAGCTTCAGAATGTATAGGGATACGCGAAACCTGATGCTGTATTCAATGATGAACACCGGACAGAAGCTGGTTCATGAAAATACACTGTTCAGCACCGACCTCAATTCTGTGTTAAAAGACATCGTGTCTTATTATGACGTAGCACTGGAAAACAGCGACATGATGCTTTACAGGGAAGTGGAAAAAGTTGACGTACTGACACACGATACAGAGCTCATCAGCGTGCTCTTTACTGAATTGATAGACAACACAATCAAATTCAGCACACCCGGCCAGGCTCCGGTGATAAGGCTGTATGCCGAGGGTAATCACTTCTTCTTCAGCGCCGAGAACGATTGTGCGTTTATGCCTCAATTCACGCTTGGCAATGTGAGCGCGTTTACCAAGTTCCATAAGGACGAATCGCTGAACGGCCTGGGAATAGGCCTGTATATCTGCAAGGCATTGTGCAAGATGTTCGACTATTCATTGAAAATGAAAGTTGAAGAGCACAAGGTGACGTTTATGGTAACGAACAGTGTGGGCTATACCGACGAAGAGTAATGTGCAGACGGGTTGGGGTTTGGTGAACAATGTGTACTTTTGCCACCCATAAAACAATAATATCATTATATGCAAACGAGAATAACTAATGTTACGGTAATAGGTTCGGGTACGATGGGAAACGGCATCTGCCATGTATTTGCGCAGAGCGGCTTCAATGTGAGCATGATGGACATCAAGCAAGACGCGCTGGACCGTGCCATTGCCACCATTGGTAAGAACATGGACAGGCAGGTTGCAAAGGGCAGCCTTACCGAAGAGGCAAAACAGCAGGCTATGGGTCGCATTGCCACGTTTACCGACATGGCTGAAGCTGTAAAAAATGCCGATCTGGTGGTTGAAGCAGCAACTGAGAATGTGGAGCTGAAACTGAACATTTTCCGCCAGCTGGATGCGCTTTGCCCTGCAGACTGCATCCTGGCATCTAATACATCTTCTATTTCCATCACCAAGATCGCCTCTGTTACTAAACGGGCCGACAAGGTGATAGGCATGCACTTTATGAACCCTGTACCGGTGATGAAGCTGGTAGAGGTGATAAACGGCTACGGTACTTCGGCAGCGGTAACGCGCCTCATCTATGATATGTCAGAGAAGCTGGGCAAGGTGCCATGCGTAGCCAACGACTACCCGGGCTTTGTTGCCAACCGCATCCTGATGCCAATGATCAATGAGGCCATTATAACGCTGCAGGAAGGTGTGGCCGGTGTTGCCGAAATAGATACCATCATGAAGCTGGGTATGGCGCACCCTATGGGCCCGCTGCAACTGGCTGACTTCATTGGTCTGGACACTTGCCTGTCTATCCTCAATGTGCTGCACAGCGGCATAGGCAACCCTAAATACGCGCCTGCTACCCTGCTGGTAAATATGGTACAGGCGGGCTATCTGGGCGCCAAATCGGGCGAAGGTTTCTACAAGTACACCGCCGGCAGCAAAGACCTGGTGGTAAGCCCGATGTTCTCAAAGAAAGAATGGTAATTCTCAATACAACTGATACAACAGAAAACGGGGCAAGTTACTTGCCCCGTTTTGCTTTTATGTCAAGATCTGAATGATCAGTATTTCACCTCCGAAGGCAGGAACATACCCGCATTGCCACCATTGCGTATCACATCCCGAACGAGGGTTGAAGAAATGGTTGAGTATAATGGCGAGCAAGTAAGGAACACTGTTTCTATATCGGGCGCCAGCATTCGGTTCATGTCGGCAATGGCTTTTTCGTATTCAAAGTCGCTTATGTAACGAATGCCGCGCAAGATGAACTGAGCATTCACTTTGCGGCAGTAGTCTACCGTTAATCCCTCATATCCGGTCACTACTACGCGTGGGTCATGGGCAAATTTCTCTCTGATCCAACCTGTGCGTTGCTCTATGGTGAACATGGGCTGCTTGGACGAGTTGATGCCCACCCCTATGATAAGCTTGTCGAACATGGATACCGCCCGTTCTATTATATCTACGTGGCCGAGGGTAATAGGATCGAAGGTGCCGGGAAACAAACAAATACGTTCCATTCGTTAAGATGGTTGAGTGAAAAACGAAAAAACTGTGGTGCCGTAGTTCTTCATACGCGAGAACCGTGGATGCTTCTGATAGTCGTTGCGGGGGGTATGCTCCAGTACGAAAGTACCACCCGGTGCCAGCAGTTCCTTTTCAAACACTATGATAGGAATATCGTCTATCGTCTCCAGCGCATAAGGCGGGCCTGCAAAAATGAAGTCGTATTTGCCGGTATGTTGCTTCAGGAATTTGAAAACATCGTTCTTTATGATGTGCACCTTGTCCTGAATACCCAGCTCTTTTACTGTCTTCTTTATGAAATCGATGGTCACGCCGTCGCGCTCCACAATGGTAAGGTCGGCGGCACCACGAGAGGCAAGCTCGTAAGTGATAGATCCTGTACCCCCGAAAATGTCGAGTGTCACCATTCCATCAAGGTCCAGGCTGTTGTTCAACATGTTGAACAGGCCTTCCTTGGCAACCTCGGTTGTGGGCCGGGCGGGTATTTTTGTCGGCGGATTGAACCTGCGCCCTCCGAACTCTCCTCCTACAATACGCATGCTAACAATTGATTGGCAAGGCACACAGCCGGGTCCCACCGCGAGTGAATAGAAAGACCGTTGCCCAATTTTACTGAAGGGAAATAACGGGTCAATTCATTGATGACATCATATTCGCTGCCAGAAACAGCGGTACATGCCAGATGCAGTTTCGCCGCGTCTATATAATTCTCCTTGCAAAGGTTTTTGAAAGTGTAGGCAATATCTTCGGCACTGGCATAGTCGAACACCTGATACCAAAGCAACTGACTGTAATTGTGTAGGGTGGCAAAAACCTGATCGCGGGTGATGAAACACTGCAAATGCAGGCTCTGCGTGTTATTGTGCTCCAACTGATACTCCTGCAGCGGCAGCACCGTAGCGCGCTTGAAGTTGATCTTCACCAACTCAACAATATTCAGCGGGAATGCCTGTAGCAATTGCGCCTTGTCATTCTCCATAGCGAAAGCCACTACACGGTCAGACTGCTCCACAAAGTGGATCCTACGCAACCACGCCTCAGCATCAGGCGCCGAGTACAGTTCATCGGGAACCACAAGATTTTTGTCGCCTGCCAGAAACACACCCTTCACCTTCTCGCGCACGGCCAGCAAAGGCTCGCTTGCAAAAAGCTGCTCAAAGAAATCGAGCTCCCAAACCGGTCGGGTCGATGAATACTCTGAGTAGTGTATGGTCAGCAGTTCTTTGGTAATGCTGAAACCGGCAACAAATACACCACGCTGCACCAACACACACAGCACCAATGCCACGCCCGATGAGATCGCCTCATCTTCGCGCACATTGTACACCTGTTCTATGTTTCCTGTATTTAATTTATCTGCCATTAACGCCACAATTATAAGAAATTGTTGCTGCAATTGCTCAATAATCTTTGCCAACTACCCCGCCCTGACACGGGTTGGAAGCATTGTTACAGCCGCCGGACGCCCGTTTCAATAATTTAAATCTATTTTTACGAAGTATTTCAGCAAATTGCGGTCCTAAGCGCCTCCCTAATACTTAAACTATCGCTTAGATCAAGAAAACAGCTTGCCTGCATGATAGAGATCAAGAATATCAGAAAAAGCTTTGGTGAAAAGGTTGTCCTTCACGACGTATCGGCACGTATGGAAGCCGGCAACGCCAATCTAATTATAGGAAGCAGCGGAAGCGGCAAGACGGTGTTGATGAAGATCATGATAGGCCTGATGCCGGTCGACTCCGGTTCCGTGCTGTATGAAGGCAAGGACATAACGCGCATGAACGAAAAAGAGCTGAAGGAACTCCGTAAGCAGATAGGCATGCTTTTTCAGGGAAGCGCCCTTTTCGACAGTAAGACAGTAGAAGAAAACGTAATGTTTCCGCTCGACATGTTCACAAATTCCTCTCATGCCGAGAAGTTGAAGCGCGTGAACGAAGTACTGGAACGCGTGAATCTGAAAGACGCCAACAAGAAATTCCCGGCCGAGATAAGCGGTGGCATGAAGAAGAGAGTGGCATTGGCACGCGCCATCGTCCAAAACCCCAAATTCCTGTTCTGCGACGAACCCAACTCTGGCCTGGACCCGCAAACTTCGCTGGTGATCGACAAATTGATCAAAGAGATCACTCACGAATACAACATCACTACCGTCATTAATACCCATGACATGAACACCGTAATGGAAAGCGGCGACTATATTATGTACATGTATCAGGGGCACAAACAATGGGAAGGCAGCAATCGCGACATCATCTTCAGCAAAGACGAACGGCTCAACGCCTTCATTTTTGCATCGGAATTCCTTGCCAAAGCCAAAGAAATGAGCATGATAGAGGCGAGCGGCCGGAAACCATAGAATTTCCGGGATTCTATTATATTTACAAGCATATTATCCCCAAAACCATAAAGGATGCACTTTAAAGTAAACCTAACGCTGATTTCAATACTGGTAATAGTATTGTATTTCAACATTCCGTTTTATAACAACTGGCTCAACACCAACCTGCTCAGCCCGTCGTTCGACATATTTACGCTGTCAAAACAAACCGAGATCGAGCAGCGAAAGATCAACCGCTACGGCTATTCCTACGCTATATATAGCGAGATGGGCCGAATATTCAAAGAGGCCAAAATGGACAGTCCTGTGCTGTTGTTGCCGCCCGACGCATTTTTGAAGGAACAGGGTGTGCGCGACTTCGCTACAGTAGAGCCTGCTATCTATTATTATTTTACAGGGATGAGGGGCGTATGGCCCAATAGCCCCGGGGTGGAAAAAGCCAATGCTGTCATCATACCCGACGGACACGGCAAAGTGATGCTGAAACGCATTTCGGGCAAGGATGAGCTGAATATGATACTTGCAGACCTTAAAAAATATAAAATAGACTAAATACAATGAACCTTACCGGCCTCCTACTCGTGACCATCGCGCAATTCCTTTCGGGAAGTGGCATTGTTCGTCTGTTCCGCCTGCAAATAGGTGCTATAGCCAACATCTGCCTCTCCATGATCGTTGGCATATTCTTTATTTCGCTGGCTCCTGCCATGCTTCAGCTGGCACACATCCCCATCACCGGCAGCAACACTGCCATAGCAGTGGCGGTCATCACAGCACTGTGCAGCATTCCTTTGGTGGTGATGTTCCGCAAACCAAACTTCAGTGGCTTTGCCCTGCCCGAACTGTATGAAATACCCTTCCTGCTCGTGTTCCTCGCATTCTTTATTACCAGCGCGTTCAGGTGCTATTACTTCCCGCCTACCCCGCGCGACGTGCTGGCCGGTGGAGAGTTGCTGGCCGAATTCACCATACGTGAAAAGACCATGCTGAATTCTGTCTTCAGTATAGACCTGCATACCACCAACAACCATTTCAAATCGCCCTACATTACCTGCCTTCAGGTGGTGTACAAGCTTTTTGTATCGCCATTTGGCGGCGTGTGGCTCACTGCCATTTTTGTGCCGTTCACATGGTGGTTATACACCATTCTTAAAGAGCGGGTGCATGGCCTTGTTGCCTGCACACTTTTGCTGATGTATTTCTGCATCCCCGACGCTTTTGCTTATTCCTACATCATCCTGTACGACTACAGCAACATGATATTCTATTTCACCGGGTTCTACTTCCTCATGCAATACCAGACCCACCAACGCAGAAACGACTTCGCATTCTCCATCCTTCTCTTCGGCATAGCCACATACATTCGTGTGGAGACGCTGGTGCTGGTATCGCTGGCAGCCCTCATGCCTGCCTATACACAGTTCAAAGCCAAACAACCCATAAAGGACATTATTGTAAACGGATTGCTGCTGATGGCCGGCCCGGTATTCTTTTACGTGCTCTGTATGAACATCTTCATACCCAACTTCGTCCCGGTAAAGATGGATACTGCCGCCCAGATCAATCATAACATGAGCGATATTTCGGTATTCTTTACCCGGATATCCGCCATCAACAACGACCTCATACTATCCGACAAGGGGCTGCTTGTTTATGGGTATTTCTTCTATTACTTCATTGCAATTTTGCTGGCCGATCTGGTGCTGATCAGAAAATTCAACAAGGAAGCGCGCATGGCGTTGTATGGCATTGCGGTAGTTTACTTCGGTCTGGCCCTGCTTGGTTACCTCTTGCCACTGTTTGACGTAATGAATACCACCAAACGCGGCCTTTTCAAGCTACTGCCGCTCATACTGATGTATTATGCGAACAGCGGAATAGTCACTCGTATATCCGATTTCCTGAAAGCACGCGAAGCCCGGTCTAAACAAGCTGCCGAACCTGCATTAGCAGGTACACGCCCTGCTCCTCGCCCCGCAACCAAGAAATGATCATAACCGAACCAAAATAAGAAGGGCTCCCGATGCAATGGGAGCCCTTTCTGTATAAACATTTTGATTATCAGCTACTTGATATTGCAGGTTGCTGTACTGCCAAAAGTATCTACGTAGCTTGTCTTGGCCTGATCGCAGAAACTCTTTGCTGTGTTTTTGTCCATATCGTTGGCCATGAGATACACTGTGTCGAGACGAGCAGTACGCACAGTATCGCCTGCAGTCCAGTAATCCATTTTCGATACGAAGCAAGTACACTTCCAATCGCCATAAGGATTATCGTCTCCTTTGTTACAGGATGCAACTAATAGGGTTCCTGTGAGGAGCGCAACGATCGGCAGTATTCTTCTCATAATATATCTGATTTTGGAACGTAAATGTAAGGGATATTTCAAAAAATAAAAACACCTGCTCATGCAGTATCCTGCAAACGATGAATTTGAGTGCTTCATACATTGTTAAACAATAGCCACGCAAATATGAAACAAAATGCCCGACCGAGGGTACTTGTTGATTATTGTAGGCCTTGTGTTGGTTGGTTGCTGAACAAAATGTCAGACGCATCATCACTTTGTCAAATTATCAATAAAAGAAATGCACCGATACTATGATAGGTCTGCACGAATCAGATAATTGCCCTACCTTTGCGAAAATTTCAACAAAAATCACTATATGAGTACAATGACTCGTTCCAAGATCGACTTCAAACTTCCTTATCAGGTAAAGGACATCAGCCTTGCAGAGTGGGGCCGCAAAGAGATCAGGCTTGCTGAAGCCGAAATGCCCGGATTGATGGCGATCCGCGAAGAATATGGACCTAAAAAGCCCCTGAAAGGTGCCCGCATTGCAGGTTGCCTCCACATGACCATCCAGACTGCTGTGCTGATCGAGACCCTGGTGGAACTGGGTGCTGAAGTGCGCTGGAGCTCTTGTAACATCTTCTCTACGCAGGACCACGCTGCTGCCGCTATCGCTGCTGCAGGTATTGGCGTCTTCGCATGGAAAGGTCAGAGCCTTGCTGAAGCCGATTGGTGCATCGAGCAGACGCTGTTCTTCGGTAGCGAAGACCGCCCGCTGAACATGATCCTGGACGACGGTGGCGACCTTACCAACATGGTACTGGACAACTACACCGAGCTGATCCAGCACATCAAAGGTCTGAGCGAAGAAACAACTACAGGTGTTCACCGTTTGTACGAGCGTATGGCAAAAGGCACGCTGCCAATGCCTGCGATCAACGTGAACGACTCTGTTACTAAATCTAAATTCGACAACAAATACGGTTGCCAGGAAAGTCTGGTAGATGCGATCCGTCGCGCTACAGACGTAATGATGGCAGGTAAGGTTGCAGTTGTAGGTGGCTACGGCGACGTAGGTAAAGGTAGCGCGCTGTCTCTGCGTGGTGCAGGTGCACGTGTTATCGTTACTGAGATCGACCCGATCTGCGCGCTGCAGGCTGCTATGGACGGTTTTGAAGTGAAGCGCATGATGGACGCTGTACAAGAAGCTGACATCATCGTTACAGCTTCAGGCTGCCGCGACCTCATCACTGAAAAGCACTTCCGTGCAATGAAGGACAAGGCTATCGTTTGTAACATCGGTCACTTCGATATCGAAATTGACATGGCTTGGCTGAATGGTGCTTATGGTAACACCAAAGACACCATCAAACCACAGGTTGACCTGTACAATATCGACGGTAAAGACGTTATCGTTCTGGCTGAAGGTCGTCTGGTGAACCTGGGCTGCGCTACAGGCCACCCAAGCTTCGTAATGAGTAACTCGTTCAGCAACCAGACACTGGCACAGATAGAACTGTGGAACAACCACAGCAACTACGAGAACAAAGTGTATGTGCTGCCTAAACACCTGGATGAGAAAGTAGCCCGTCTGCACCTCTCGAAAGTTGGCGCTCAGCTCGATGAGCTGACTGACGCTCAGTCTGAATACCTCGGTATTGCGAAAGAAGGTCCTTACAAGCCTGAAATGTACAGGTACTAGTAGAAAAACAATAACACTGAATACAAAAGTGGCTTGCTTCATGCAGGCCACTTTTTTGTTTATATTATCATATTACTTCCTACTTTAGCAATAACAAATATACCCACCCTCAATGCGCAATACCATCATAACTACACTGCTTCTTTCCATCTCCTTTCTGTCGCAGGCACAGCGAAATGACATAGGATGGATAGCACCGGAAGGAAAGATCATCAACCATCGCACCCTCACCTGGAACGACTTTCAGGAAATTGAAGATAAAGAACATGCAAAAAGTCTGAGCGCACGTAACCTTCAAGCCGAAGCCTATGTCAGCCCTGCAATATATTTTGAGTATGAAGATGGTGAAAAGATGGCTAACGGTCGCATTAAGTTCAAATTCAAGGTCAAGTGCGCGTTTCAGAGTATTGCCTTCGCACGCGAATCAACCAAAAAAGAGCACTCCAACTATGTGCTTATCCACGAGCAGGACCACTATGATGTCGCATTGAACTTTGCAAACCGGCTACAATATGAACTGGAGTCAAGAGACTATAGTGAGAAGAACTATAATGAAGAAATTGAGAAATTAACTGACGACATTTACAAACGATACAGAAAAGTACAGGAAACATACGATGGTGAAGTGAACCCCGATGGCAGAGACGTAAAAGAAATGCAATACCTGTGGGACATGCGCATCAAAAAGTGCCTTGAAAACAACACCGAAGAATTCTATTTCAGCCCCGAAGCCGTAGTAAAATCTGTCAAAAGCCCCGGAGAAACTGTAAAACGAATTCCGGAGGAAAAAACCCGGCAGTTTGTGGTACGCGCACGCCCACTGTACACTGAAGTGTCAGAAGAAATGGGACGCAAGATCATAGAAACCAACGAATGGTCGGCCGAAACATCCGTATTGGCGTTCTTCACACAGAAATTCTACATCAACATAGACGGAGCCTTGCCCAAAGACAATTACCGCACCTTTGCCTATGTATTCGTACCCAATGGCAAGGATACTTACAAGCGAATATTGATAGACACTTTCTGCAACGGTGACTACCCAACTAAAATCGCGTCGGCTTTTTTCACGAATGCCGACAGCGATCCCGAAAAGGAGTTGGTGATCATTGCCACAAGCACCCAAAAAGACAACCATGCCAACGGCACACTCTACATGAATAGAGTGTACGACAACCTGCCTCGCCTGTTACCGGGCAAAATAAAAAGGCTGGAAGAACAAAGCGCCAGAATATCGGGCGGCTTTGATGGCACCGTTGATGGCAAAACCCTTGTTGCAAAGTACAAGACTGAAAAAGAAATAACCGAAGTATTAAAACTCCCGGGACAATCGGATGTAGGTGCTCCAGTACGGGAAACTAAAAAGACCATCAGACAATGAGCGACATCTATCTTGTAGGAGGCATGGGCATTGCGCTGCTGCTGTTGTTTGTATTGCTGTTATTTGCCGCCATCAGGCGCAAGAACTTAAATATGGTTATCGCCGCCGTGGCAGCTTGTATGCTTGGTCTGGGCTGTATGGCAGTTACGGTCTTCCTGGCTTTCTACTCCAGCGATGTGACCATAAAAATAGAACGGGCGAAGTAGCCCTGCACTATTTCTTAGCCGGTGGAAACACCACCTGCATAGATACCGCATCCTCGCTGATAACACCCGCCGCAGATACAGCCCTCACCATGTAATTGTGTTCGGCGCCGGCTGATGCCGCATCTTTGATAGTGTATTGCCTTGCACCTGCCGTCAGCACCTTCTCATCGGCCACCAACGTGCTGCCATCGCTGATGCGGAACCCGGCAAGATCCGACACATCTGCAAACTGCCACTGCAACACAGCATCATTTCCCTCGGCAACGGCCTTGGTTACTGTGACAGCAGGCATCACTGTGGTTGGGGTAACCACCTGAACAGTATCGCCCGGATTACTAAAACCACCCGAGTGCCCCTCGGCAACCACATAGAACCTGAGTATAGAACTTAACCCACGCGGAACCGGATAAATGAAGGAATTCTGTTTAACCGGCACCTTATCATTCAACGCTTCTACCTTGCCGCCCGCTGCCGGGTACATGTAAACATGATAATTGCGGGTAACACTGTCGCCATTGATAATGGGGTCCCAGGTGACCTTTACAACCGGTTTCCGGGCATCACCACTAACTACCGCCTTCGTATTGATAGGTCGTGGCGGATCAAGCAGCGGAAAATAACTGTACAACAGCTCTGTTCCGCTCACTACGGTCTTGTCCCGATAAACCGCGTTGACCCTGATGCGCAAGGGACTGCTCACCGGCGACGAGGTCTCGTCCACAAATATGCGTGCGTCTTCGGGCAACACATCAGACACCGCGGCATAACCCGCGGGCATGTTATCCTTCTCCACAACAAAACCTTTAATGAACCGCTCCTGATCCTTAGGATACGTCCATTTCACCTCAATACCCTCCTTAAAATAAAACCCGAGTGAGGTTATTTTCGTCACCACCGGCTTTACATACTCTTTTGGGTGATCAGCCGGGTCGTATTCATAAGTACGGATATTGCCCTCAATTCCGAACAACGACTCTGCACTGATGCTGTACTGATCGGCAACACCGGGATCGGCACCCGCATCAGTAAATGTATACTCCGCCTTTTCCTTTCCTCCCGAGGGCTGTATGGGTCTGTCGTTCAGGCGTATGCCGCGCTTGTACACATTGAACCCGGACACGTACCCACTGCGCACCTTCGAAAGGTCGGCAGTCCACAAAAGTTGTATTCCCCGGCTGGTGAGCAATGCCTTTGAGGTGATCTCCTTCACAGCATCGAGGTCTGGTATAGCCCCGAAATTCCATTTTGTTTTTGCTATAGGTTTGTCCCCTCCCTTCAAAAATAACCCATACTGATACTCCATCTTTTGGGTCACGGTATGGTCCACAAAACCAAAACCACTGATCACAGCAATATCAAAATTCACCGAGGCCATCTGCAACACATCAAGAACATCTTTGTCGCGGGCCAACCATTTTTCAGAGAAGGAAGGGAAGTCATACTCCTTCAATTTCCCGGCACCCATCAGATCACGCAGTTTCTCACGGATACGTGTTGCCTCCACATTATCACCCTCAAACGGACTAAGATCTTTTTTCTGCGAAATACCCGGCAAAAGCGGCACTTTATTGAGCGTATGCCAATCGCCGATACCGTCCTTGCGCCTTATCTCAAAGCCGCTAAATCCTGCCGGCAGGCTGTTCATAGACCACACAAGCTTCACAGTGTGCCCATCAGGACTCTGTGCCAGTAGGTGCACATTATCGCCCTGCCCGAGGGCACAAAAAGAAGAGAAAAGAACTAACAACAAACTGGCTACACGGATGTTCATAGGCCGGGAATAAGCAATAAAATTACTCATTTTTCCGCAGCCACGGGACCTCGAAAACCATTAAGGATATAGTTGATGTACAACTAACTGAAGAGGAATGCTATATCATCCTTGGAGAGGCGACGCATGAACGCGCTGTCGTCAGACACGAGGTCGTTGGCCAGGTTGCGTTTGCGCTCCTGCAACTGCAGCATCTTTTCCTCAAGCGTGTCTTTACAGATCAGCCTGTAGGCAAAGATATTCTTGGTCTGCCCGATACGGTGCGTACGGTCAATGGCCTGCTGCTCCACCGCCGGGTTCCACCACGGATCGACGATATATACGTAGTCGGCCGCGGTAAGGTTGAGACCGATACCACCCGCCTTCAACGAAATAAGGAAAACCCTGCAGTCCGGATTGTTCTGAAACTCCTGAATAGCCCGCTCCCTTTCTGCAGACGAGCTGCTACCATCAAAGTAAACATGCTTAATTTTATCTTCCTCCAGTTTTGTGCGTATGAGTGCCAGCATGCCCAGGAACTGAGAGAACACCAGCACCTTGTGGTCGCCCACATTTTCAGTTATCTCGCGGCTCAGCTCGTCCAGCTTCACCGAATAGTTATGGAAACGCTCTTCCTCATTCAGGATGGCAGGCGAATCGCATATCTGGCGCAAACGGGTAAGCCCCTGTAGTATGTGCATCTGGGAACGTTCCATACCACGCTCTTCTATCATGCCCAATATCTGGGAACGATAAGTATTCCGGTAGGCATCGTAGATCTTACGCTGCTCTGTGCCCATTTCGCAGTAGAGGATGGTCTCTGTTTTTTCGGGCAGGTCTTTTGCCACCTGCTCCTTGGTACGGCGCAACAAAAACGGCTGCGTGAGCTTGCGCAATTGCTGCTTCACCTCATCTTCCATGAATTTGTCGATAGGCGTAGCAAACTCGCTCATAAAAAACTCACGACTGCCCAGCATACCCGGGTTCAGGAAATTCATCTGCGCATACAGATCGAAGGTATTGTTCTGCACCGGCGTACCACTCAACGCCAGTCGGTTCTTTGCATTCAGCAATAGCGATGCCTTAGCCACTTGCGACTGCGGATTCTTGATAGATTGAGATTCATCAAGGACCACATAATCGAACTCGATCTCTCTGAATCCCTTGATGTCACTACGCATGGTGCCATAGGTAGTGATAATGACATCGGAATTCTTATAATTGAGTGGCGAAGAGGTACGCTTAGGACCATGATGGATCACATGGCGCAATTCGGGCGTAAATTTTTTGATCTCATTCTCCCAGTTATACATCAGTGTCGTAGGACACACAACCATGAACACCGCATTCGGGTGCAGGTTTTTGTAGTGTTGAAAGAATGCGAGCGTCTGAACAGTCTTACCAAGACCCATATCATCTGCCAATATACCACCCCACCCTGCCTCGTTAAGGAAGATGAGCCATTGGAAACCCGCCAACTGATAAGGACGCAGTGTGGCAGTGAGGTGTGTAGGCGGATCTATAAGCGAATAGTCATTGCTGAGCACACGCTCCAGCTTCTCCTTCTTCTCCTCCAGCTCCTCCTGCAACTTGTCTTCATCTATCTCAGACAACAGGTCGTCCAGCACGCTGAAGTGATATTTCTTCAGACGCACCTTATTGCCCTTGGTCTCACCCATCTTCAGCAGCAGGGTGTATTTCTTCAGCCAGTCATCCGGCAGCAGCCCTATTGAGCCATCGCCAAGGCGCACAAAGTTCTGGCGGGCAGCCAGCGCTTTCTTTACATCTATGATAGAAACAACCTGATCACCGAACTTCAGTTCCACCGAAGCATCAAACCAGTCTATGCCACTGCTCACCTGAATCTGGGTCTGCGGCTTGTGGGTGTTCACCCTCAGGTTGCGCAACCCCTCAAAACCCATCAGCTCCACATTATGCTCCGCCATCAACTCGTTGAACCGGAAGAACCAGTTATTGGCAAGTACAGATGTGCCCGGCAAATGGAAGAACCCTTCTCGTTTATTGAATTGTATATCTGTATGCAACGATTGCAGCAGGTCCAGGTAATCCTTTTCCGCGCCTTCGTTACGTTTCATTATTGTTACCACTCCGCCTACTGGCTGTATCACATCGCCGAAATAGCCGGGCTTCACCTCTGTATCGCCATACATAAAGGCGGGTTGCAGCACCAGCGTCTCGTCCTTTTCAAACATGTAAAGACGATATCCCGGACGGGCTATATTCATATGCTCCACCAGTTCCTCAGAGAAATGCACATGGACCTGATTACTCCAGCCCATTACCTTCGACTTCAGAAATTCGGGCCACTCGGCATTTTTAACTGATATGATGCCTGTTGGCAGCAACTGCTCAGCTATCTGTATCTCATGCACACTGCCCAATGCATACAAAACACCGTCGTGCTGCAGCAATGCCGAATTGATGACCTGCACCTCTTTGTGCGGTACAGCACGGTTGGCAATATTCCATTCCAACTGCACCTCGTGGTTACGGGCTTTCTTGCGCACTACCATCTGAGGGTGCGCCTGCTGGTCTGAGAAGCCTACGGGGTCTATACTCTTTGAAGACAGTACTTTGCCTGCCTTCTTTTCATAAATGAACCGATGGTTTGAGTAACGGTCCAGCAATTTCTGATACTTGGGTAGCAGGTACTCCCACGCCTGTTCGCGCACTTCGTCCTGCGGAATGTCTTTCAGCACACTGTCATAGTCATGCAGAAAATCACCGAACGGTAATGTCTTTTTCAGATACTTCAGCAGCTCGTCATTCAAAAACTTACGCACCACCGGTATCATATCCCTGTCTTCGGTATGGAAGCGCGTGGGATTCACATATTGCAACAGTTCCAGCTTCTCTATAGGCCCGGCGAAAGCCTTGGCATCATCGTCGGCAACACCTGCCACCAACGTAATTTCAACAAAAGGGAACGTGGGTACTTTCGTATCCACCACTATACCCAATCGTTTCTCCTCCACCACTACGGCTGGCGCTTCTTCCACAGCCACAGGTCGTGTGGGGGCTTTGCTGTCTATCTTTTTAATAGACGGATCCAGTACCCTCAAAAACGGCTTGTTGTTTTCGTAGGTGAACTCAAACTTGTTGGTCAGGTCGTCCTTCAGGCTGTAGCCATACTGCTCCAGCAACTTGTTTTTCTGCACATCCCAGTTCTGCATAGACTGGAAATGCGCCGCACCATGGCTTTTTAATACCTGCAAAAACAGCGCAGCCTTGTGCACACACAACGGATGCGTATGCTCGGCACATCCGCAGGAAGTATCGAAATAACGGTCTTCATTCTGGCGCAATGTTACCCTATACGTATTATCGTCATCGGGCACATCGGCTTCTATACTACCGTTCTTATTGGTTATAATATTGGCCTTACCACCATTGGCTATCCTCTCGGCTATCTCCAGCGACTCGGGCGAGGTGAACAACTGCAGCATCTGGCGGTTCACCTGGCGCATACGCACCACTGTGTGCTTCTGCTCATACACAATGTTCACATTCTCAAAAAAGCCACTCTGCAATATATCATTCAGCTGAAAAAGCGCGGCAACCTCGTGCCTGCATATTTCACCCAGGTTATACGGGCACTGGCAGCGCACCGCCATTTCCTTTTGCTGCAGGTACTTATTTACTGTAACGGTGTAATAGTTCTGGTAAAGATCGTTCCTTACCCTGAAGCGGATCTGCTCAAGCAAGTGATCCACATCCAGCATCTGAACGCCCGAAGTGTAAAATATCTTCTTACCACGCCGGATCACTTCCTCCGTCCCATGATTATATACGTGTCTTAATATTGGTGGTAATGACATTAAAAGCTGCCCCCGGTCAAAAAAGGCAAGCTACAAAAGTAGCGAAAAAAAGAATCTGAGGCGGCGGCGGGGCGATAAATGTATGTTAAGCCTGTCGCCCCAGGTCGCAAATTGAGCCATTCAAAACCACCGCCATTCAACTTTTAACGAATCTCTACCAGTATTTCCCAACCCCAATCGACAGGAATTATCGTATTTTTCGGCCTGAAACGCCATTCCCGGAAATGACGCCCGGTATACTGCTCGGACCATATCGCCCCGATCTGCTGCACGAAGAGACCCTCGCGGACATCTTTCGTGTCACCGCGCTGCAATATCCCGATAAGACGGCGCTTATTTTCAACAATACCTCCCTCACCTATGCCCAATTAGACAAATGGAGCGATGCCATGGCCGACCACTTGTCACAGAATGGCATACGCCCGGGACATTACGTTGGTGTTTGGTGGCCGCGCAGTCTGGAACTGCATGTAGCCATCCTCGGTATCGTAAAAGCAGGAGCAGCCTATGTACCGCTCGACCACGAGATGCCCGCCGAACGCGTGGTGACCGTGCTGAGCGAGGTAGGCGCTTCGGGGTATATCAGTAAGGAAAACCTGAACCTCGCTTGCCACCGCTTTGAAGTAACGCCCCCACCCCGCCCCGATGAGTTGGTTTATCCGCACCAGGGTGCCCGGCCCGACAACCATGCCTATGTGCTGTACACATCGGGCAGCACCGGCAAACCCAAGGGCATACCGATATCACACCGGCAGATCTGCCACTTCGTACGCTCAGAAGGATCCATACTGGAAATACGTGCCGACGACAAGGTCTATCAGGGTTTCTCCGTATCCTTCGATATGTGGTGCGAGGAAACATGGATCGGCTACCTTGCCGGGGCCACACTTTGGGTGGCCGACGCCGCCACCGCCAAGTCTATCGACGAACTTGGCGATGTACTCCGTCAAAATAACATTACCGTTCTTCACGCGGTACCCAGCCTTCTGGCGGTAACCGATGACGATATACCAACACTGAGGCTGGTAAATGCCGGTGGCGAGGCCTGCACCACACAAGTACTGGCGCGCTGGTCGGCACCACCACGCAGGTTCTTTAATACATACGGACCTACCGAGACCACTGTATCGGCCACGCTGGCCGAACTCGGTCCCGGCGACAACATCACCATCGGTCTGCCGCTGCCCAACTATGGACTGGCAGTTGTAGACGACAAACTCAATCCCCTGCCCTGGGGCGAAAAAGGCGAACTGGTGATAGCGGGTCCCGGTGTGTGCGATGGCTACATCAACCTGCCTGAACTTACTGCCGAGAAATTCGTCACCAAGCCTGAATCGCTACACGAACTGCCGGGTAGCCGCATCTACCGCACCGGCGATGCAGCCGCCATCAACTCCGACGGCACAGTCGACTTCCACGGTCGGTTCGATGATCAGGTGAAGTTGCGTGGATACCGCATTGAATTAGGAGAAATAGAGAACAGGCTCAGCAGCCTCACCGATATTACCGCCGCAGCCGTAGCAGTAAAAAAAGATATTAACGGCATTGACCACCTGGCCGGCTATGTGGTTTGCGACGACCCTGTGCGTATGAACCAGCAAAGCATCCGTGCCGAACTGGCAAAGGTGCTGCCTGCATACATGGTGCCATCGGTCATTGTGCAGCTACCCGAGATGCCAAGGCTGGCAAGTGGCAAAATAGACCGCAAGGCGCTGCCCGTGCCGGCCATGTTGCTGGAAAATGTTACGCCGATCACCGATGATGTCATCGACATAGATCTTCCGGTGGGCGACCGTGTCATTGCTGTACTCAAAGGTTTCTTCCCCAACCGCACCATCACACTCGCCAACGACTTTTTTACCGACCTCGGCGGTCACTCATTGCTTGCCGCAGCCGTGGTATCTCGCCTGCGCAAAGACGCCAACCTCCCGCAGGCATCGCTCAAGGACCTGTATATGCACCGTCCGCTGCAGCAGGTGGTAACACACTGGGAAAGCAAGACCGCCGACCCGCTGAAGGCAAAACGCGTCTTCAACGAAGTGCCTAAAAAGCGCTTCTACCTATGCTGGCTGGCACAAACGGTTTCACTCCTCATGATGTACGGCCTGTTTGCCGTGCAGCTGTTCTTCCCCTACCTGGGCTATTATATAGTAAAGGAAGAGACCAACAATATTCCATACGCTATCGGCACCGCCCTGGGGCTTTACCTGTTCATCGCGCCTTTCTTCGCGCTGTGCAGTGTCATCATCAAATGGCTGGTGATCGGTAAAATGAAGGAGGGCGACTACCCGCTGTGGGGCAGTTACTACTTCCGCTGGTGGCTTGTAAAAACCATGCAACAGCTCATGCCGTCACAATTCCTCAATGGCACCCCGCTCTACTGCGGCTACCTGCGGTCATTGGGCGTAAAGGTGGCGAAGGACGCACAGCTCGGCACAATTATTATCGGTGCCGAAGACCTGGTAACCATCGGCAGCGATGTCAGCATCAGCTCGCAGGCAGTTATCAATAACGCTTTTGTGGAAGACGGCATGCTGAAACTGAGGCGCGTTCACCTTGGCGATCACGCCTATGTGGGCAGCAGTGCTGTCATAGGTGCCGGCGCGTCAATAGACGCATGGGGAGAACTGATGGACCTCAGCTACCTGCAACCCGGCAACACCATCAAGGGCGGCGAGGTGTGGCAAGGCAGCCCCGCCACACTCAAGGAGACACGCCCCATAGAGAGCTTGCCACAGCCTTTGCCTGTGTCCAACGCCAAATGGCGCGCGTACACATTATTGTTCACGCTCACCCTGCTCATCTTCCCGGTCGTGGTATTGCTCCCCCTGCTACCCACAGTCATCATCATTCACAACCTCGACAACTCCACTCCCGACTACGATTTCTCTTACCTTCCCGTCACTCCGTCGCTGGCACTCAGCTACATCATATTATTCACCCTTACTACAATTTTACTTTCACGACTGCTGCAATGGGGCATTAAACCGGGCAAGTATCCAATATATAGCCTGTTCTACGTCCGCAAATGGTTTGCCGACCAGCTAATGTCGCTGTCGCTCATAGTGCTGCACCCCATGTACGCAACTGTATATGTGTCGCTGCTGTTCAGGGCGCTCGGTGCCAAAGTGGGCCGCAACACCGAGATCTCCACCGCCAGTAGCGTCACCCACCCGCTGCTGGAGATAGGCAAAGATGCCTTCGTAGCCGACGCCGTAACACTAGGCGAATCGGACGTGCGCGGACAACAACTCATCCTCGATCGCACCACCATTGGAGATAATAGTTTCGTGGGCAACAGTGCCCTCATCCCGCAGGGCTACAACCTGCCGGGCCGCATGCTGATAGGCGTACTGTCTACCCCGCCTTCTAAGGAACAACTGGAGAAAGAAGTAGCTGCCGACTGGTTCGGGTCACCGGCCATCGCCCTGCCCCGCCGTCAGGAAAGCCGCACCTTCCCTGCCACACAAACATCCAACCCTACGCCCCCGCGCATTTTCGGTCGCAGCCTGGTCGAATTCATCCGCATCATTCTGCCGGAGACCACCATCATCATATGCAGTATACTCTTTATTGCCTATGCCGATAATCTGGTGGTAGATAAACCATGGTGGCGCACCCTGCTGGAACTACCGTTCTACTACCTCTTCTTCATGGGGGTCCCGGCATTCCTTGTCACCCTCATTCTCAAATGGCTGGTAGTGGGCCGCCACAAACCCGAGCAACAACCCATGTGGACACCCCGCGTTTGGCTCAGCGAGGCCATCACCTCCACCTACGAATCTCTTGCTGTGCCCTTCCTGCTCGAATACATGAAAGGCACCCCATGGCTACCGGTCCTGCTGCGTCTCTTTGGCGTGAAAATAGGCCGCCGTGTATGGATGAACACCACCGACATTACCGAACACGACATGGTGGAGATAGGTGACGATACCGCCCTCAACGAAGATTGTGGCCCGCAGACACACCTGTTCGAAGACCGCGTAATGAAGGTAGGCAAGGTGAAGATCGGCAAACGATGCAGCATAGGCGCACGCAGCATTATACTCTACGACAGCGAAATTGGCGACGACGTGAACGTTGATGCTCTCTCGCTGGTCATGAAGGGCGAAAACCTGCAAAGCAACACCCAATGGGTGGGCAGCCCCATAAGACCGGCATAAGGCAGCCATGCATCTTCGGTATCAACCAGTTATACTATGTTGCCCCTCTGTGATCTAGCTCCCAATGCATGCATCTACCTGCCCTCTACGGCCCTTGCAGCTTCTTCGATATCCTCTCTGATAAATTCCCAGTATTTACCACGCAGACATTTCGGCTCCAGGTCTTCATCGGCTATATTGAAATCCATCAACTTGTTTAGAATCAAGTTCCGGTCATGTCCATATTCATACC
This sequence comes from Flavipsychrobacter sp., assembly GCA_016786565.1. Classification (GTDB taxonomy): domain Bacteria; phylum Bacteroidota; class Bacteroidia; order Chitinophagales; family Chitinophagaceae; genus Nemorincola. The sequence continues at coordinate 27,086 of JAEUVY010000110.1, read as the reverse complement.
TTTGTTCATGCAGTTCCAGCATTTCATTTATGGACAACTTTGAAAGCAATTCGTGAATATCCTAAAAATCCTTTTTGCGCCCACCTCTTTGAACTACATCGATCTTCATAGCCGCTATCTCTTCCAGTGTTGCTAATCTAATATTATCAACTACTTACGCAGGACGTATGTATGTATCCGTGTAATACAAATCTACCTTCACCGCGCTTTCTTCATCATTTCCAACCGAAAAAGACATACCTATCGCTGGATTATCTAAAGAGAAATGATCTACATAACCGAATGTATATTTTAAATATTCCTTAAGTGTATTAAAATCAACGCTGCCATATGTAGCATCTGTAAACATATCAATATCAACCGACACCCTGTGCCCCAGTTGCAGGCTTAATGCTGTACCCCCTACCAGTCGGAAACATTCAAATTCTTTTGCCGACATCAAAGTATTCAAATAGCTTATCAGCTGAGGGCTAACGGTTTCATAGTGCAGCATCTATTAATGATTTACTTGACTTAATGTGTACGTTCGGGTCTTTGCCGCTTTTAACGCGTCATTTATTCTGGACTTACCGTAAAAGCGGATCAGTTCATCCTTTTCACTGTCATTTCCTCGTTCAAATACGCGATGGATAACCGCTTTGTATTGTTTCTGCCAATCGATCTTTTCAATATCAGTGTCCCAAAAAAGCGTGCTCCGCAACCTGCTCAGATCAGGTTTAGTATTTTCTTGCTTTTGCTTTTCAACGGCTATGTCGTAATAAACCTGCAAAAGCAATAGGGTTCCTTCGTCAAGATCAAACTCCTTTTCAATTTTCAATGCAAGCGCGGTATTCAAACTCCGTTTCCCCTTGATGATCGCGTTGAAAGTTTGGGGGTGCTCCCCTATCGCCAATGCGAAAGGCCGCTGCTTTAAAGCACGTTTTTTGAGTTCCCGTGCAAGAACTGCTCCGGGATGAATGCCTCTATATCTCTTAATCCAGTTATTCACCGTGCAAATATAAACACATTTGCTTACATTTTACTATTCCGATCACACTTCCATCCCTTCCTGCACGGACGCAGGCCCATGAAAATAAAAATATTTTCAACTGTCCACTCACAACCCTCATAGTGGCGCCCACCCCAGCTTTGAGCCATATAAAAAAATGAAAAAGAACACCAAAAACTTTAGAGAAAATAAATATTATTAGGTTTTTTAATTTTTTTCAGTACCTTTGGTCTTTATTAATGTTTTAAATAATTCCAATGCAACAAGGAACAGTAAAGTTTTTCAATGATACCAAAGGATTTGGTTTCATATCTCCATCAAACGGTGGTGCAGATGTTTTCGTTCACGTAACAGGTCTTTTAAGCGAGATCCGTGAAAACGACACAGTATCGTATGATGTTCAAAATGGTCAAAAAGGTCTAAACGCAGTTAACGTTACAGTTATCTAACTTTTTCATACTCATCATTTTGAAGGAGCCGCCCCACAAGGGCGGCTCCTTTGTTTTGTGGATGATTGACACGTTGAACACCTGCTTACACCCAACCGTCAGTAACGAACCATGAAAAGGAAACAATTCCCTTATGCAATTAAGGCCTCTGCCGGAATATGTAGGTGAAGATGAAGTGCTTTGATCATTTTAAGTGTCAATGGGCGCTTCCGGTTCAGCACTTCTGATACCCTGTTCTCCCCTCCCATATATTCTGCCAGATCTTTCTGCGATAGATCAAGCTGGTCCATTCTGTATTTTATTGCCTCTATAGGATCTGGCGCCTCTATAGGGAAATGTTTATTCTCATACTCATCAACCAATATCGACAACACTTCCAATATCTCCGCCTCCTTCGTACCCGGCGCACAATGGAGCAAAGACTCGATCATCTTCATGGTACGATCGTAATCTTTTTTATTTTTTACCGGTCTTATCTCTATAGCAATCTCTTTCATAGCTTTCTTGTTAGATATTCCTGATGTCATCAATTTTGTCATATTCCTTGTGAGTTCCAATAAACCTGATATACCCAATTTGTATATCATGCCGAAACAAAACGATCAAGCGGTACTTGTTCCTACAAATATTAAAAACAATTCTTCCGTTCCCTACTTGGTCTGCATCAGTGAAATAATGAGTGATCTCTTGTGGTGTTGACCAGTCTTTTTCGGTTATGATCTTGTACCATGCTTTTAGTTGCTGCTCGGAATCTTTATACTCCCTTTTTTCCCAAAAAGCTTTAATGGTTCCTTTTGCAATTATCCTCATGGTTGTACAAAAGTACACACCAACTTCCACATTTGGGAATTTACTTTTCAGTCTACTATATCATCATAGCTAACGATCTAAAAATTCTTGCTCTAACGGGGCAACGACTCATACGATTCAAAACGCTTATTTTCAACTAACGCCTGCTGCCCCACAATCCACTACCCTTCTCCGTACCGCCACGCACATAAAAATACCCAATACTACGGATACCCACTCTGCAGGGCGAAAGTAATTTTGCAGTCAGATAATTTTTCACACAAAAAACTGATAAAATGAAACGAATAACCAACATTTCACTGTGCGTTTGCCTGGCGCTGGTAAGCACATTTACGTCCTGCAAAAAAGACGAAGAAGTTACCCCGACTCCTACCCCCACAACTCCTACAACACCCACCACTACCACTACATCTACCCCGTCTCCCAAGGTAGGCAGTGTTGATGGCGTATTGGTGAGCCTGCGCATAGACATGAATACTGTAACTGCAGGTTATCCCATCACCCTCACCACCGAGAATGCTGTGGCCAGCTTCTTTACATCCACCGGAGCTACCACATTTGTTGATGCCGGCACCGTGAGCGTAAATTCCATCAACCTGGAAAAACAGACCAACTACACATATTACAAAACCGCTACTACCGGCATGACCCCGGCAGACATGGGCTTCAACAGCACCAACAGCAGTTGGAGCGTAGGCGGCGCAGGCAGTGTTCCTGCCTTCAACTACGACCACAATGTTCCGTTCCCTAAGTTCACAGGTACCATTCCCGAAAACGTTACCCGCAGCAGTGGTCTTTCCATCTCTGTAGGAGGCGACATCACCAATGCCGACAGTATCATTCTCTTTATGGTAAAGGATAGTGTTTCCCTTACACGCACCTTCTCAGGCAACGCCACATCTATCTCGCTCTCCGCTTCAGACCTGTCGGCCTTCCCCGCCGTTACAGATAAGTCAGCCATACTGGAGATCGTTCCCTACCGTGTCACCATGAAGGCTCAAGGCGCTAAAAACTATGCGTTCATCAAAGAATACGCCGCTGTAAGGATGGTGAACATCAACTAATAAAACAACACAATATACCCCTTGAAAACCCGGAGCCGTCTACTGACGGCTCCGTTCATTTATTATAATAAATAGCCGTGCGAAATGCTAACCGCACCCTGCTGCCATCTGCGCCGGATCATCACTACTATTGAAACTGCGCCACCCGCTTCATCAGCACATCAAGCCTGTCATTAGACACCGATATCTCATGCTTCTTGTCCACGATCAGCACACCCCCATTAGGTTTCATGTACTCTGTTACATACCGCACGTTCACCATGTACGATTTATGACACCGGTAAAAGTCGTCACATTCACTCAGGATGGTCTCAAAATACTTCAGTGGCCTGCTCACAACCACAGGGGCTCCGTTGCGCAGCACAACCTTCGTATAAGCCCCGTCCGCCTCGAAGAACAGAATATTTGCAGTCTCCTCAAATGAGATACTGTTCAGTGTGTGTAACGCTATCTTCTGTGCCGATGTGCCGCTAAGGTTATTTTTTAGCACCGCATAGTTTCCACGGTTCCGGTTCTTCTCAAAAAGTTCTATAGCTCCCTTCAATGCCGATGGTTGTACCGGCTTTAGCAGGTACGACACCGCCGATAAGTTAAAAGCCTGAATCGCATACTTATTGTAGGCAGTCACAAATATCACAGAGAAACTCACCTCATCGTCATTAAAAAAATCCAGCAGCTCCAACCCACTATGACCCGGCAACTCTATGTCAAGAAACACAATGTCGGGCTTGTGCCTGCGGATAGATTTAACCCCCGCGGCCAGGTCGGCACAGGTGTCTGCCACCACCACACCCGCGGTATATTCCGCTACCATCTCTTTCAGTAGCAGCCGTGCCATTTCTTCATCGTCTATTATGATCGCTTTGTAATTCATGTGAGTTGTATTCGTATTATTACGGTCGTCCCCTCGGCCACTCCTGTCACCGAAACCTTGTCTATTATTTCAACGATCACCCTGTCAGGATGTCCGACGTTAAGTAACTTCACCCTCTCTGCAGTTGCCCGCGTTGAGTACGGCCGGTATTTCCTGTTCTTGATCTCATTCAGCTCTTCCGACCTTGCCCTGCCAATTCCATTGTCATCAATACTGACTTCAAGCGTATTTTCTCTTCTCGTAAACCGCACCTCCAGTCGCTTCAGCCCCTCTTTGTGCAGCAGACCATGTTTCACCGCGTTTTCAACAAACGGCTGTATGATCATAGACGGTATCTCAAAACCTGCCAGCTCATGCACATCTCCCGATATGATCTCATAACTGAAGTCATCACCAAAACGGGCCCGCTCCAATTCCAGATACAAGTGCAGGGCTTCCACCTCGCTCGTCAGCAACACAGTTTCGGTCTCAGACATTTCCAGTATCGTTCTCGTCAGCATAGAGAGCTTTGCAAGGTAATCACTCGCCTTCGACTTCTCGTTTGTGAAAATGTAAGCCTGCACGGTGTTCAGTGCGTTAAAAAAGAAATGCGGGTTCATTTGCGATCTGAGCGCGGTAAGCATAGAACGGCTCAGACGCTCCTCCAACCTGATCTTTTCCTGCTGCGCCTCAGCATTCCGCATTCTCGCCTTCATGCGGTAGCTGTAATAGGCAAGCACAAGGAAAAGCACGGCAAAAACACTGAACACATAAAACCATATCTGCTGCCAGAATGGCGGTGCCACATTCAATGTCACCAAGCCCGCCACCTCGGCTCCATTCACCGAAAATCTGATCGCATACGCCCCCGGAGAGAGCGACCTGAACTGCAATGTCCGCGAATTCGCCGGCAGCTCCATCCATGCTCCATTGTTGATCCTGTATTGCACCAATGCCGGTGCGGGAGCGGCATACTCTATCAGAGAATAATTGATCACGATATTGTTCTCGTCAAATGCAAGACTGCGTAGCCAATTACCATCGGCCGATTTTCCGTTTACGGTTATGTCGTTTATGTGCAACTCCGGGCGTTGCAACTTTTCATCCGCCCCTGCCCATGGTACCTCAATGACACCATTGTCCGTTGCAAGCCAAAGCACGCTATCTGCTGCAGCAATGTCATTTATCTCATCCGCGTCTATCCGCACCATCACCTGCTGCACAGACGCATGACCCGTAAAATAAAAAAGACGCTTGCCGCTGATGTAGAAAAGTCGGCCTCCGCTCATTTTCAGCATACGGATAGAACCCGACCCGGGCAAATTGCCCAACACCTCTACCTCGCCCGTCCCTCTAATGCATAGCATCCGTCCCTTTGTGTCAGCGGCATAAATTGCCCCTCCATACGACACAAGTCCTGCCGCGTAGACTGGTTCCCCGTCCACATTCACCTGCATTTTGCCCGCAGGTGTAATCGCCACGATCCCACCATTGGTTGCACAGTAAATGGTCTTCAAACTGCTGTCATAGGCAACTGCCCGCGCACGCACGGCGTTCAGCAATATCTTGCTGCCCGCAATCGGCGGGTACGGATCATACCCACTGCAGCTGTCCCACCCCGATGGTCGGGTAGCCGCCGCACCCGGCATCGGCACCAACAAGCACAAACCACTCGCGGCTATAGCGTAGTATTTATCATCTACCGGAACAACCGCCTTTACAGCAATGTCTGCCGACTTCGTTTGTTGTTTGCCCTCATTTGACAACAATGTATGCCCGGTAGCCGAATAAAACACATTGCGATCATCGGCATACAGGTAATATATTTCAGCGCCATGTTTGTCTTTGCTCAACAGCTGCATTGCCCCCGTCCGCGATGGAAACTTCAACAGCTCTCCGGAATGTGTCCCTGCCAATATCCCGTCCCCGGTGGCAACTACCTGGCTGATCTTCGCCTGATCAATACTATGCTGCACATAACGGATATCCGGAACCACAAATAATCCTTCATTACTCGTGGCAAACCAGTAATTACCCGTTCTGTCACAAATGATCTTTGAAATGCTCTTCCCATCAAACAGGCGTCCGGCCGGCCCCGCGGCAACACATCCCCGCGACGTGTACACCCACATTTCCTGGTCAATAAACTCAATTCCACGCACCAATCCATCCACTGATATCGGAACTTTTCTCTCAACATTCATCTCCCCGTCCATCACATAGATAACACCATCGCCGCTTATTCGCGGCACCAGGTAGAGAGAATCCCCCGTTGCAAACAATTGCACCACCGATTTTCCGTCCTGATCGGGTATTCGTCTCGATGACAATTTCCGGTCAGGCCCAACCTTATAGATCATTTCATCCGACACCACATAATACGATCCGTTCAGGTAACACGCATGCTGCAGTTGCTTTAAATTGATCTCTACCGTGTGGACCAGGGCCAACGACCTGATATCATATATATCAACCCCGCCTTTGTGCAATGCAAACAGGTACTTGTCCGACAGTCCGTAGGGTGCATAAGCCAACGGCTGCTTCTGCTTCAACGACCGCAATTCTTTGCCGTCGGTATAATAGATAAACCCGTCAAAATTCTCGTACCATATTCGGCCATACCTGTCCTCCCTCACACAACTCCCCGAGGCCGATGTCTGCATTTCACTTTGCCACAGAACAAATGAGAATCCATCATATCGGTACAACCCCATCGATGTGGCAAGCCACAAAAAACCCTTTTTATCCTGGCAAATGTCATACACCTCATCCGTGGGCAGACCATTACTTCGGTTCACCGACAGATAATACGGATGCCGCCCTGCCCACGCTGTGGTACAGAACAAAACAAATAAGACAAATAAACCGAGGCCGTTTCGCATAGTCAGGCGGTAAGCGAATTTAGCAACAGCATATTTATTACCCGTATTGTTTTTTGAAACAGCAGTTCTACCGCTTAAAAGGCCTTTTTATCTTTCTGTACGACAAACCCAAACCAACAATTCACCGATTTTTTGCACATGACAAACTAACTAAAGGGTTCCTTAAATGACACTTTGCGCAATAGGACCTACCCACCTATAGCCGCCATTGACTCATGAGTGCCATTTTTCTCCGCCTCAAAGCCGTTGGCCGCCCGCTGCCCTATAGCTCGGGTAATAGAAGCAATAACTTCTTCATCGGAGTGCCCCGCGCGTATCAGGTCACGCACATTCAGCACACCATTATCATACAAGCAGGTCTTCAGCATTCCCTGCGGCGTAATGCGGATTCGATTGCACGTACCGCAAAACGATCGGGTGTACGCGGCAATAACACCCACCCCGCCCTTGTGGCCCGGAATAGTATAGTTGTAGGAAGTAGAGAACAGCGGATCAGGCACCTTCGTCAGGTCCGGATACCGGTCGCGGATGTGCTGCATGATGCGCACATGGTCCCACATCGAAGAGTGCACCTCTCCCGCTCCGTTAAAAGGCATCTCCTCTATAAAACGTACACTCACCGGCAGGTCACGTGTCAGCTCCACCAGCGGAATAATATCTTTCGTATTGCGCCCGTCCATCACCACCGCGTTCAGCTTCACAGCTATGCCGTGTTGCAACAATGTCTCCATCGTGTGCAGCACCGCCGGCAGTTCATCCCTGCGCGTTATCGCAAAAAAACGATCCCTGTCCAGCGTGTCCAGGCTCAAGTTCACACTACGCACCCCCAGGCGTTTCAGCTCGGGTACAAAGGGTGCCGTAATAGTTCCGTTGGTAGTAAGCGTCAGCTCGTGCAGGCCGTCCATGGCGGCAAGTCCCGCCATCAGACTCATTATATCTTTTCGGGCAAAAGGTTCCCCGCCCGTTATTCTTATCTTACTGATGCCCTGTTTCACCAGCGCACCGCATATACGCAGCATCTCCTCATACGTCATCAGGTCCGCCCGCGACAACCAGTCTATACCCTCCTCAGGCATGCAATAGAAACAACGCAGGTTACACCTGTCCGTCACCGCCAGCCGCAAATAGTTAATTACCCTCCCGTGATTATCTCTCAACACCGTGTACTAATATTATCAGCCCTAAAAACCACAACCTGCCTCCCGGCAAACTCCAAATCCCAAATCCCAAATCCCAAATCCCAAATCCCAATCCTAATTCCCAACTTGCCTGCCGCAGGCAGGTTCCCAATTCCCAATTCCCAATCAAACCACCAGATTATCTATCAACCTGATCTCTCCTATTTTCGCCGCAATTAGCGCCACCATCGGCGTGCCCGGCTTATAATCTTCCAGCAACTCCAGCGTATCTGCATGCGCCAGCGCAATGTACTCCGGCACAAAACCCTTCGCCCGCATCAGGTCATCGCACTCTTTTTGCACCACTGCAAACGGCGCACTCCCCTGCTTGGCCTGTATCGACACCAGACACTGGTATATTAGTCCCGCCACCGACCGCTGCCCTTCCGACAGACGCCTGTTGCGCGAACTCATTGCCAACCCGTCCGGCTCACGCTGCGTAGGGCATATCACCACCCTCAGCTCCTTCATTCCCGTCAGCTCGGCCAGCTTCTTTATCACCATACACTGCTGGTAGTCCTTACTGCCCAGATACAGCCTGTCCGGCTGCACCACCTGCAGCAACCTGGCCACCACCTGTCCTACCCCCCTGAAGTGCCCGGGGCGCGTAGCGCCCTCCAGCACCGTTTCCAGATACCCGAAGTCCCAGCTCGGCATAGCCGCTTCCCCATCCGGATATATATCCGACACATCCGGCAGGAACAACACATCGCATCCCGCCTGCAGCAGCAACTCTATGTCGCCCTCCACCGATCGCGGATACTTTTCCAGGTCACTTTTATCATTGAATTGTGTGGGATTTACAAATATGCTGCACACGCTCACTCCGCCATCCGCCTTGCATCGTTCCACCAGCGAAATATGCCCGCTATGCAGGGCACCCATCGTTGGCACAAACCCGATCTGGTTACCCTTAACCCTTTTCAGATTCAAATATTCCTCTATATCATTTACCCTCTTCAGGATGACCATACAACTATTTTTAGGTTGGCAACACGCAAATTACGGTTGGAATTCAATATTTTCGTAATTTTGCAGACTATTTTATTATTTATACTAATAATCAATTTCTTAGCATGTCTGCAGACACAAAGAAACGTGTTTTAATAATTGCCAACGAACTTTCTCCTTACACTGAGTTTACCGACTTTGCCCAGATACTCAACAAACTGGCCATAAAGACGTTTGACTCCGGTCTCGAGATTCGTGTCATCATGCCCCGCTTCGGCCTCATCAACGAGCGCCGTCACAGGCTGCACGAGGTCGTTCGCCTCTCGGGTATAAATGTAATTATAGATAAAGATGACTACCCGCTCATTATCAAGGTAGCTTCTCTCCCCAACGCGCGCCTCCAGGTCTACTTCATGGACAATGAAGATTACTTCAAGCGCAAAGCCGTTTTCCGCGACGATCAGGACAACTTCTTCGAAGACAATGCCGAGCGCATGATCTTCTTCTGCAAAAGCGCACTCGAAACCGTTAAAAAGTTCGGATGGCCTCCCCATGTCATTCACTGCCATGGCTGGATGACCTCACTCGTGCCGCTGTACCTAAAAACCACTTATAAGAAAGAACCTGTATTCGGTTACTCTAAAGTAGTGTACACTGCCCAGGCCGATCAGTTCAACGAAACACTCCACCCCAATTTCACCAAAAAAGCTATTATCAGCTCAGAAATTAAGGAAAAAGACCTCGATCCGTTCAAAGACGGCACCAATACAGGCCTCACCATCGGTGGCGGCAAAAGTGCCGATGTGGTCGTGTTTGGATCAGAAGACGTGGATAAGAAGATTACCGACGAGCTGAAACCAAGCCGCTACAAGAAAGTACTTAAGTATGAACCAAGCTGGAAGGAAGATGTAACGCCGCTGTTGGAGCTGTACAAAAGCTTAACAGAGTCTTAGATTTTCTTTTACCATCTTAGCCCACAAATTTCTCGCTTTGAACCACCGTTTCAGCCTGTTGGCATTGGTAGCTCTGCTGGCACTCACTATTGCCGGCGCAGGCTGCAAAGAAGGCTCAGTTATTGATGCAAAAATATCGCCTTCCGATACTGCCTTGGGTGTGTACAGTACCGAACTCGGCTGCATCACCCGCACCTATTACGACGATACTGCCGTTACAGGTCTCTTTATATCCGGTCTTCCCGTTTATCAGGGTGCCGGCCATATTACCGATCCCTTTTTCGGCACCATGACCGGCTACACAGCCTTTCAGGTAATACCCGATAACCCTTCTATTGCCGTTTACAACAACGCCACCATAGACTCGGCATTCCTGGTGCTGCCCTACGCCGGCTACACCTACGGCGACACTACCGATCAGTCACTTACACAGACCTATCAGGCATTCTTCCTCGATGAGGACATTGCCCCGGGTACCCCCTACTATTCCTACACCACCAAAAAGATCGACGAGGCCACACCACTCAGCAGCCCTTACACGGTAAAAGTGAACGACCTGTCCGACTCGGTTACCATAAAGGGCAAAAACTACGCCCCTGCCCTGCGCATGCCGCTCAATCTGGGTGGTCTCTTGGCCCGCCTCAACCCTGCCCTGCAGGCCGCTACCGACAATCCCAACACCCCCAACTCGGCTTTCAACACCTTCTTTAAGGGGCTCGTGGTTCGCCCCGTTGGCACCACACCCACAAAGGCATATCCCTTTTTCAGGCTCAATGGCAGCAACAGCTCCAATGCAGCACGCATTACCGTTTACTACCATACCAACGGCAGCACCTCCGACACTGCCGTGCAGCAATACTTCTTCAATGGCGAGGCCTGTGGTTTCTACAACAACGTCTCCAAGTCTTACGCCACCTCGCCGGTCAATGCACTCATCACCTCCACACTCCCCGGCGATAGCATCATCGCTATCCAGAACCAACCCGGTGCCTGCCTCGACGTAAAGATCACCGGCATCCTCAGCCTGCCAAAGGGTGTCATCAACAAGGCTCAACTGCAACTGGCCATGTTGCCCGCCTACAACGAACTTAATTACGGTCCGCTCACCCGCCTGTACCCGCGCAAGGTCAGCAACGGCGTGTACCCCACCGGCACAACTGCAGGAGCAGTATTGGAGGTCAACGACCGCTACCCCCTCACCAGCCTCAACCCGTTCTCCATTCTGGACGGGCAGCTCTACACCCTTAAACGCGATAATCAGGACGTGCGCGTCTACTCACTCGGTCTCCCCCGCGAGATCATGGGCTGCATCGCCGCCGGACAAGACACTTTGCACCTGCGTATCACCGGTACCCAGGACTACATAGGTGCCTACCGCGCCATCCTCGGTGGTGGCAATCACCCTAACTCCCTATACAAGGCAAAATTATTTGTCGTATATTCCAAACTCAACTAATCTGTGAAACTATGTGTGGAATCGTTGGCTATATAGGCACCAAACAGGCTTATCCGGTTATCATCAAAGGTCTTAAACGCCTCGAATACCGTGGCTACGACAGCGCGGGCATCGCCCTGCTGAACGGAGATATGAACGTTTTCAAAAAGGCCGGCAAGGTATCCGACCTCGAGACCATTGTTGATACCGCACGCACACATGCCACCATCGGCATAGGCCACACCCGTTGGGCCACCCACGGCGAACCTAATGACCGCAACGCCCACCCGCACATATCTCACTCAGGCTCACTGGCCATCATTCACAATGGCATCATAGAGAACTATGCCGCCATCAAAGAACTGCTCATCAGCCGTGGTTACGTCTTTCATTCCGACACCGATACCGAAGTACTGGTGAACCTCATAGAAGAGGTGCAGAAGAAAGAGAATACCTCGCTCGATAATGCCGTGCGCATCGCCCTCAATCAGGTGGTAGGTGCCTACGCCATAGTAGTGCTCAACAAAACCAACCCCAACCAGCTCATCGCCGCCCGCAAAGGCAGCCCGCTGGTTATAGGCATAGGCGAAGACGAATTCTTCATCGCGTCCGACGCCTCCCCTATCATTGAATACACCAAGAACGTAGTGTACCTCGACGAGCAGGAATATGCCGTCATCAACCGCGATGGCAACTACCAGATCCGCACACTGGGCAACGTAGAAAAATCGCCCGAGATCAAAAAACTCGAGTTCTCTATCGAGACCATCGAAAAAGGCGGCTTTGAGCACTTTATGCTCAAAGAGATCTACGAACAGCCCAAGGCTATCGAAGACTCCCTGCGCGGCCGCATGAATGCCGCACAAGGCTGGATCAAGCTCGGCGGCATCAACGAATACATCAACCGCATTGCCAAGGCCGAGAGGTTCATCATTACCGCCTGCGGTACATCATGGCACTCGGGCCTCATCGGCGAATACATGGTAGAAGACCTCGCCCGCATACCCGTAGAGGTAGAGTACGCTTCCGAGTTCCGCTATCGCAACCCCATCATCACTGAGAATGACGTGGTTATTGCCATATCCCAGTCAGGCGAGACCGCCGATACCCTGGCCGCCATCAATCTGGCCAAGGAACGTCAGGCACTCATATACGGCATCTGCAACGTCATAGGCTCATCCATAGCCCGTGTATCGCATGCAGGCTCCTACACCCATGCCGGCCCCGAAATAGGCGTGGCATCTACCAAGGCATTCTCTACACAGGTATCCCTCATCACCCTCATCGCCCTGCGCATGGCCGAAGCCAGGGGCACCATATCTACCTCAAAAATGAGGGAGATCCTCTACGAACTGGAGAACATCCCGCGCAAGATCGAAGAGACCCTGCAACTCGATGCCCAGATTAAAGAGATAGCCGCCATCTACAAGAACGCGTCCAACTTCCTCTACCTCGGTCGTGGTTACAACTTCCCTGTGGCATTGGAGGGTGCACTGAAGCTGAAAGAAATATCCTACATACATGCCGAAGGCTACCCCGCTGCCGAAATGAAGCACGGCCCCATAGCCCTCATAGACGAGAACATGCCGGTTGTGTTCCTCGCCACCAACAAAAGTGCCTACGAAAAGATCGTATCCAACGTGCAGGAAGTGAAAGCCCGCAAAGGAAAGATCATAGCCGTGGTTACCAAGGGCGACACACAGATACGCGAACTGGCCGACCACATCATAGAAGTACCAGAGACCGAAGAGATACTCTCTCCGCTCATCACCATAGTGCCCCTGCAACTGCTGGCCTACCACATCGCCATCATGCGCGGCTGCAACGTAGACCAACCCCGCAACCTAGCCAAGAGCGTGACTGTGGAATAAGTTTTCTGGGAAAAATTCCCAACCTGCCTGCCGTCAAGCAGGTTGGGAATTAGGTGTTAGGAATTAGGTATTGGGAGAAAAGCGCCCAATATCACCCGTCATTTCGAACGGAGCGAGGATACGAGCGCAGTGAGAAATCTCCTGAGAATTAGCACCGCAGCCCAATAGAATTCCCGCCCCTACCTTCAAAACGCCCAATAGCACCCGTCATTTCGAATCCCGAAAGCATTCGGGAAGGATGCGAGCGATGTGAGAACTTTCTCACTGAGGCAATTGAAAAGACATCCTGACCCGAAGTAAATCTCCTGAGATTTAGCACCCAGCCCAAAAGAATTCCCGCACCCCGACTTCCAACTGTGCAATTTTTTATTCCTGCGCAATTCCCGCTTGGCATAGTCTATCGACTATGTCATACCGGCACCCGATCTCCGGATCGGTGAGTCTCGTTATCTACAAAACACCGGGTATACCTGTTTCCAAACTCCCAACGACCTCAGTCCCTCATCAGTATTTATTGAACTTTCCGGCAACAACTGAGTTCACTTTCAGAATGTACATACCCGCCTGCAAATGCCCCACATTTACAAAACCATCTCTGGATGAAAGAACCATGTTACCGACAGACTTACCCATCACATCAAAAATTTCGATCTCATTTTTATCATTAGGACATTGCAGCCGTAAAATATCCTTTACAGGATTTGGGTACATTACGAACTGGTTCGCTGCTTGTGGCACCGTAGTACCCATCGTTGTACTTATCCGGCGGATGCGGTGATTATCTCTGTCTGCAACATAGATGTTTCCGGCATTGTCTACCGCAACACCCTTGGGGTTATTAAATTTTGCTGATAACGGTGGGCCACCATCTCCGGCAAACCCTGCAACAATAAAGGTACCTGCAATGATCTCAATTGAATCTGCTGTGTTTATCTTCCGAACCAGATGATAGTCGTCAACCATATAAAAATTACCCCACTTGTCGAACGTCATTCCCGCCGGACGACCGATATCACCATCAATTGCAAGACATCCCGTCATAAACAACGCATTCCCGGCCACCGTAGCCATCACTCCTACTGCGTTTATCTTTCGTATCTGCTCATTACCAAAATCACCTATCAGTAACTCTCCGGCAGGGTTCACCCTCACCGACATCGGTGAAACCAACCGGGCAGCAGTGGCCACCGTCCCGTCCGTACTATAACCACAAACTCCTGTTCCTGCAATGGTATTAATTATTCCGGCAGTGTTTATTTTCCGCACCACACAATGAAATGGATCAGGCAGATACACATTGCCGCTCTGATCAATCGCGATGCCATAGAGTTGCTCAAAAGACGCTGCAGTAGCCGGACCGCCATCACCGGCGTGCACCAGCGATCCTCCCGCCCCTGCAATGCAATATATACGCCCCGCCAAATTCACTTTGAAGGCTCTGCTATAAGTGGTAAAATACACATTGCCTGTATCGTCAACAGTCACACAAAGTACCCTGGGCAGACCTACAGAATCTGCTGGAGCACCGTCAAATGCAGATATTAGTCCACCTCCTGCAAACGTCGTTATTATCCCGGAGCTATTTATCTTTTGGATCCGTTGACCATACGAATTAGCAATATAAATATTGCCGAACTTATCTACAGCGACATCGTTTGGATAGTATAGCTTAGCATTAGTTGCCGGTCCGCCATCGCCTCCCAAACCAAAACTACCATTCCCCGCAATTGTTTCTATTGTTTGCCCATTAACCAAAAGAGACTGCATTAGCGCAAGTACCAGTAAAAATATCCTGAACATAGAAATACTGTTTAGTAAAAAATATTAGAATGAATTTCAAAAAAACTCTCAATGCACTACCCCATGGTTCACCACCAATCCGGCTGCAACAAACCTCACGCCCCGGTCAATTCGCTTTTTCAATCCCCTCACCCAACCTCAATCTCAAAAAAACCATCCTGAAACCACCACCAGTAGTATCTTCTTTATTAGCGTGGACGTATATCGTCTTGTTATCGTGCCACTTTATTTGGCTTGGGCCCCAGTAATGCAATTCTTTTGTGCAAAGTAGCTTTGGCGGACTGGTGTTTTCATACAATTCCAGACCATTGAATGTAAAACACGCATCAATGTCGCAGTTACCGCAAATAAAATACTTGCCATCCGGTGACGTCACTGGTGCACCACATACAATGGTTGTGTCCCCTCTGGCTTTATCGATCAGCAAATGGTACCACCACTCATAAAATAATCCCTGAACTACATACTTGTTAAGAACGTTATCATAGCCCTTGTACAGGTAGTTGGAGGCATTTTCAGAATCGGTAGTATCGTTGATAATAAAAGCTTTGCCACCACCATCAATTGAAAAAGCGAGCGTATCGGCGTGTCGGCGCACCAAAGCACCATCCGGCAGCAAATATTTAACCTCATTGGTATCATTAAAATCGCTCAGCGAGGTAGCGCCAAATTCAGCCTCAGAGATCGTGTCAACATGAACCACAGTGTTACACAGGTGAAACGTATCGCTTCCCGAGACCTTACTATCGGTTGTTACTGGCTCTTTGCAGGACGCAAAAAGCACAAGTAATGAGAGAGAAATACTAATAATTCGTTTCATGGTAGGTAACTGATCGGGAAAATAAAGATACAAAAAATCGTTTTGTTTCCAAACCTGTTTAGTCATTTTGTCCCCATTTGGCGCAGGTCTTTTCGACTTGTGTCTAACCCCGCTCTCTTTCGCCGCTCTCCGCCCTTCATTCCGGCCTTATAAAAATGGCGTTAAGAAAAATGGCGGAACGCAGCGGCCGCAAAATCTATGGAGGTAAGTGTTGCCAGCGCCGATAGTAGCGACGGCTCAGTAGCGAAAACGGCAACGATAGATATCTATATTTTGCAGCGGAGTGCAGACATTTTTTAGCCAATTTTTATACAGCCTAGATCTTTTGGTTCTTTTGCATCATGGCAAAAGAACAACAGAAGAAAAGATCTATGACACCCCATTTGGCGCAAGTGTTTTTTACTTGTGTCTATCATTCTTGCAAGTGTTTTCCACTTGCAAACCTCCCTTACAATTTTCTATCATACCCCACAAAACGCACTATCATAGATTTTCTTTTTGCCCCGTTGTTATGCCGTTTGTAACTTGTATAGATGTTGCAGAAAATGAAGCAAAGAGGCACATATAATTATTTTACTTTACTTCTCACACTGCGCAGAAGTGCGCAGGTTTTGAGAAGCAGTGAGAAGCAAACTGCGCATCTGCTTCCCACCTTTTTATTGAGAATCAATGAAGTAGATAAATACTGCGCAGAAACAAAAAATTGCTCAGTTTCGATACAGAAGACGGGAATGCTGTCGGGCGAAGGTGCATCCATTGGGGAGATTTACTTCGGGCAAGGATGTCTTTTCAATTGCCTCAGTGAGAAAGTTCTCTCTGCGCTCGCGCACTCGCTCCGTTCGAAATGACGGCAAGAATTGGGCTGTTCTACTAAAAACCTCACAGCGCTCATTCGAGGTGCCCCCCCCATCGAAGCCTGCCTGCGGTAGGCAAAGAGAGCCTGTCCCGAAAGCATTCGGGAGGATAGGGGTGGTTCGCGCCCTCTTTCTCTTTCTGTTTCTGTTTCTGTTTCTCCATCGCCCGCCGTAGCTTTTTCAGCGTAGGCCGGGTCGCTCTTCCTTCTCTCACCCGCCGAAGCTTTTTCAGCGTACGAGAGCCAAATTTACCCCGCCAACATTATCCCCAATTCCTAACCTGCCTGCCGGCAGGCAGGCTCCCAACGCCCAATTCCCATTAGATAATAACCACAACAATTCATACATTTGCTCCCTGTTTTATAAGACACATATTCGTTCATTAAAAAATTGCAATTAAAATGCCTTATTTATTCACATCAGAATCGGTATCAGAAGGGCACCCCGATAAAGTTGCCGACCAGATATCAGACGCATTGGTTGATAACTTCCTCGCCTGGGATCCTCAGTCGAAGATAGCCTGTGAAACACTCGTAACTACCGGCCAGGTGGTACTGGCAGGTGAAGTGAAATGTAACACTTACATTGACGTGCAGACAATTGCCCGCGAAGTGATAGCGCGCATTGGCTACACCAAGAGCGAATATATGTTTGAAGCGCATTCCTGCGGTGTGCTCTCTGCTATTCACGAGCAGAGCGCCGACATCAACCAGGGTGTAGAGCGCAAGAAGAAAGAAGACCAGGGCGCCGGCGACCAGGGTATGATGTTTGGCTACGCTACAAACGAAACAGCCAACTACATGCCACTCGCACTCGATCTGGCTCACAACCTCCTGCTCGAACTCTCTGCTATCCGCCGCGAAGGCAAGCAGATGAAGTACCTCCGTCCGGATGCTAAGAGCCAGGTAACCCTCGAGTACGACGACAACAACAAGCCCGTTCGTATCGATACCATCGTTATCAGCACCCAGCACGACGATTTTGCAGAGGAAAAACCAATGCAGGAGCGCATCAGCAAAGACGTTAAGACTATCCTCATTCCGCGCGTACTGAAAAGCTACCCGCAATACAAACACCTCTTCAACGACAAGATCAAGTATCACATCAACCCAACAGGTAAGTTCGTGATAGGTGGTCCGCACGGCGATACAGGTCTCACAGGCCGCAAGATCATCGTAGATACCTACGGTGGCAAGGGCGCGCACGGTGGTGGTGCGTTCAGCGGTAAAGATCCGAGCAAGGTAGACCGTTCTGCGGCATACGCTACCCGCCACATAGCCAAGAACCTCGTAGCTGCAGGCGTGTGCGACGAAGTACTCGTTCAGGTGTCATACGCGATAGGCGTGGCACAGCCAATGGGTCTGTACGTAAACACATACGGCACCGCCAAAGTGAACATGACCGATGGCGAGATAGCTAAGGTCCTCAGCACCGTGTTCGATATGCGTCCTTACTTCATAGAAGAGCGCCTGAAACTGCGCCAGCCTATGTATAGCGAGTGTGCTGCTTACGGCCACATGGGTCGCGTTCCTGTTACAGTGAACAAAACCTTCAAGAGCGCCGACGGCAAAACCAAGAATATGAAAGTAGAACTCTTCACTTGGGAAAAGCTCGACTACGTAGCTAAAGTAAAGAAAGCTTTCAAGCTGAAATAATCAAACAGGCATCGGGGCTCGCCCCATCCAAATACCTACCGAAAGTCGCTCTCAGAGCGACTTTCGTCGTCTGGTGACTATTGCTGCTGCGCCAGCCACACCGCCACCTTTGCATGCCCCGCGGGTGTCCAGTGTTTATCCAGCGGATAGTAGTCGCCCGGCAACAGCACCGGCGATAGGTCCAGCAGGCGCAACCCCAGCGTGCCGCACACCTTGCGCAGGAACGGCAACTGCTGCTCGGCCTTGTTGCCACTGGTGGGCGGTATGTACACCACCGTCACACGGCTCTGGCGCTGCTGCGCGAACTGTGCCAACTGCTGCGCCACCAGCAGGAACGCCTTGTTGCCCTTTACCGCCTTTTGCTGGGCACGGTAGCCGCTATACACATCCCCCACCGACAGGTTCTTCACCGCGGCGGCGGCATAGTAGGCCAGCATAGACTTGCGGGCTGCAGTGCCCGTTATCATCCAGCGGTTGACTGTTTGCTGCCAGGTGTTGAAGGCGGCCTCTGTGGGTTTGCTGAGGGCTATACCCCCACCCTGCTCCACAAAGAACGGAAACGCATCGAATGAGGTGTTCTCGTTGTCGATGAAGTCGTTGGAGGAGAGGAAGAGGTAGACGTCTATACCCGTTACCGGCGATGCGTGTGCCCACTTCATCAGCATCAGCATCTCTTGTATGTTGCTATAGCCCGGTACCGACATGTTGAGCACGCGCTTGCCAGTGGCCCGCTCATACTGCTTCTCCACGCCATCGGGCTCTTCTACGCCCCAGCCAAAGGAGTAAGAGTCGCCGAGGAACCACACCTGTGCGCCCTGCAGCGAGGCATCGTCATCGCGGAAGCCTATGGAGTTGGTGTGCACCCGTGTGCTGAACTCGGCATTGGAGAAGGCCACATCCAGCCCCGGGGTGAGGCGGTAGCCCAGTGCAGGATCGTACACGACATTGCCGGGCTGGTACTGAAACACGTTGCGGGTGCGGAAGTAGCGCATGGCCTGCTGCCGGGCAGAGGCGGTGAGCTCCATCACCACGGCCACTACAGCCAGCAACCCTACGAATATACCCACCGAAATCAGTACCCTTTTCATGACACGAAAGTACGGTACCGGGCGGGGAAAAGAAAGCGTCCTGCATACATGTGCAGGACGCTTGTTGTATCATTTTTGGGCACCGGCTGATTAGGCAACCAGTGTATCCAGCACTGCGTTCATGTTGCGCACTGCTTCTGCCGACTTGTTGAACGCGGCCATTTCTTCCTCGTTCAGGTTGAAGTCGATAATCTTCTCCCAGCCGTTGCTACCTATTACTACAGGCACGCCCAGGCAGATGTCGTTCTGGCCATATTCGCCCTCCAGCGCTACGCAGCAAGGGAATACTTTCTTCTGGTTGCGCACGATAGACTCAACGAGCTCGGCTCCTGCAGCACCCGGTGCATACCAGGCCGATGTGCCCAGCAGCTTGGTGAGCGTAGCACCACCAACCATAGTGTCGGCGGCTACCTGCTTCAGTGTGTCGGCGCTCAGCATGTTCGATACAGGTGTACCGTTCAGTGTAGCCAGCCTTGTCAGCGGGATCATAGTTGTGTCACCGTGACCACCTATTACTACTGCCTGCAGATCGTTCTGAGAGCAGTTGAGTTCTTTTTGCAGATAGGTTTTGAAGCGGGCGCTATCGAGGATGCCACCCATACCTATGATGCGGTTCTTTGGAAGACCTGTAGCCTTGAGGGCCAGGTAGGTCATAGTGTCCATCGGGTTAGAGATCACCACGATGATTGCGTTCGGAGAGTACTCGAGTGCGCTTTTGCATACGTTCTCAACGATCTTCGCGTTGGTGCCTATCAGCTCTTCGCGCGTCATACCCGGTTTGCGGGGAATGCCCGATGTGATCACTACCACGTCGCTGCCGGCAGTAGCCGCATAGTCGTTGGTAACGCCCTTCACGCGGGTGTCGAAGCCGCACAGTGAAGATGTCTGGTTGATATCCAGCGCCTTACCTTCAGCGAATCCTTCTTTGATGTCCAGTATCACCAGTTCTTCAGCCAGTTCTCTGCGTGCAATGTTGTCTGCGCAAGTAGCGCCAACTGCACCGGCGCCCACTACCGTAATTTTCATTTACTTGTATTTTTAGAGTTAAATAATCGGTTATTTGGTGCGCAAAGATACATCAACCCGTTGACAATGGACTGATTCTTATCACTGTTTGCCTCCTTTCCATGCCATTTTAGCATAATCTTTAATCTGCCGATCCCCTACTCCTCATTTTTGCAGGTTACACCCGCTTTTCCGACCTTTGCACCGCCGCACGCCACTTTTCTGCGGCACACGTGCAATGAACACCTACAACGGTAATGACGCGCAGATCAGCACTTTCTGGAACGAACGCTTCGGGCAGGATGCCTATATATATGGCAAGGAGCCCAACGAATACTTCCGCTCTGTTATAGACAAGCTGCCGCCCGGCCGCCTGTTTGTGCCCGGTGCCGGCGAGGGTCGCGATGCTGTTTATGCCGCTACCCTGGGCTGGGAGGTGCACTGCCTGGACCTGAGCGCCGAGGGCCGCCGCAAGGCGTTGCTGCTGGCTGCCGAGCGGGGTGTCACTATTCATTATGACGTGCAGTCCATTACCGATGCGGCCTTCCCCGATGGCTACTTCAATATGGTGGCGTCGGTGTTCTTTCACCTGCCCACTGCCATCAGGCACCGTTTCTATGCCGACGCACACCGCTGGCTGAGCCCCGGCGGGGTGTTTCTGATGGAAGCGTTCACCCCGGCACAACTGGCCAATAACAGCGGCGGCCCCAAGGACCCCGATATGCTGGTTGATGCGGCTACGGTTAAGACCGACCTCGCTCTGTTTCACATCCTGCGTATTGCCGAGGAGGAACCTACCCTGGCCGAAGGATCTCACCACAGCGGCAAGGCCAATGTTGTGGATGTTTTGGCGCTGAAGTAGTGGTGACTTGCCAAGTTCAACCACCCCTATCCCCTCCTTCGCAGGAGGGGAATGTATCGAATGAGCGCTGTGAGGTTATTTAGTAGAAACTGCCTCATAGTACCCGTCATTTCGACGTCAGGAGAAATCTCCCCGATGGCTGCACCTTCGCTAAAAAGAACTCCCGTCGTCTGTATCAAAACTGCCCATTATATGCCCGGCTTGGTGATTATTATTCCTGTCCTTGCCGGGAGTTCGATTAACAAACAAATACTAAAAAGTGAATGACTATACTCTGATAAATGCTTTATTTTTATCGCAAATTCATTGAATGAGTCATCACCATCGCGCCGAAAAAGACTGCCTGAACTGTGGTGCTGAAGTTTTGGGCAAATTCTGTCAGGAATGCGGACAGGAGAACCTGGAACCCAAAGAAACTGCCATCCACATGGTGCGCCACTTTGCCGAAGATGTCACCCACTTCGATAGCAAGTTCTTCAATTCTGTAAAATACCTGTTCACTCGTCCCGGCTTTTTGGCTAAGGAGTATATGAAAGGACGCAGGGTTAGTTACCTCAATCCGGTGCGGATGTATCTGTTTACATCTGCGTTCATATTTATCCTTATCTCTTATTTGTCCGGCGGTGCCAAACACATAAGCCCCCAAGCAGCCTACACAAGAGACACCGTAGAACAAAACGCTAACAGCAGTTCTATGTCCTGGTACACAATTGATGTGCCCGGCACCGACGAACAGGTTTCGGGTTTGGAGTTCCCGAAAGTGTACGCCAATAACGGGGTTCATGTATATGATTCTATTCAACGATCGTTGCCTGAAGCTGAAAAAGATGGCTTTTTTGACAGGTATTTCTATAGGAAAATAGCTGCCACTGCCACTACCTATCACAAGAATCCGAATGAATTTATGCGGAACCTGAACCAGCGGTTTCTAAACTCGTTTTCTAAGGTGTTCTTCTTTTCGCTCCCATTGTTTGTCTTATTGCTCAGTTTATTATATGCCCGCAAAAAGCAATTCTATTTTTCGGTGCATGCGGTGTTTACTTTGCAGTACTACTGCTTTGTTTTCTTCTCTTTGTTGCTCATCACCATTGCACAGATGTATGCTTTCGAAGACTCCGCTGCTTCATCGGCCATGATGGTGGTGCTGTTTGCGGTATTCGCAGGCATATACGTTTATTTATATCTGGCAATGTTGCGCTTTTACGGGCAGTCGTGGTTCAAAACTGCCATTAAATTCATTGTGCTGAGTGGTGTGATCTCGTTTTCACTCATCGTGATAACTATTATGATATTCTTCAATCTTATGGTGTCGCTGGCGGAGGCGTAGGTGCTGTTATTCAACCACCCCTATCCTCCCGAATGCTTTCGGGACAGGCTCTCCCGGCAGGAGGGGGACGTATCGAATGAGCGCTGTGACAACCACCCCTATCCTCCCGAATGCTTTCGGGACAGGCGCTCCCGGCAGGAGGGGGACGTATCGAATGAGCGTTGTTAGGATTTTAGTAGAAACTGCCCAATCCTTGCCGTCATTTCGAACGGAGCGAGGATACGAGCGCAGTGAGAAATCTCCTCAATAGATGCACCACTGCCCGATAGCATTCCCGTCTTCTGTATCGAAACTGCGCAAAATTTTTATTCTGCGCAGTTTTCAACTACTTCATTGATTATCAATAAAAAGGTGGGAAGCTGATGCGCAGTTTGCTTCTCACTGCTTCCCACCTGCCTGCCGGCAGGCAGGAAACCTGCGCATCCCGAATGCTTTCGGGACAGGCCCGAGAAGTAAAACAAAATCATTATATATTCCTCTTTGCCTCATTCCCTGCAACATCAATACAAGTTACAAAGGGCGTAACAAGGGGACAAAAAGAAAATCTATGATAGTGCGTTTTGTGTAGTGTCATAAAAGATCGCGGATCACATGGGCAGCCCCGAAGGGGCGGCATGATTATAGAAATACAATCCGCACAACACACAAGCCCCGAGGGGGCGACATGATTACTTGCCGGACAATATCCGTAACTTTGATACAACCACCCGAGGATACTGCGCCGGGCTGTTCCCGGAGGCGAGGACCACGGGTTGGTTTTAAACGGTCAAGAGATTCTGCGTTGAGCTTCACCCAAATTGCAAAGACTCTTGACCATTTTTATTTGCAGCATTGCGATTGTAACCTACGCCCCCTTAATCAGAAGATATTGCCCAAATGTTCTCCCCATATTTGTAGATGAAGTTAAAGCCAAACGCCTTGGTGAGGCCACTTACTTCATGCTCCAAGATGTTAGCAACAATGGTATGGGTTTTAATATTCTTTTCGTTATCCTGACGTCCAACAGGCGATATCCTGCTCCATAGCAGAATCTCGAATAAAGCTGAATCGACCCAGTCTATAGATTTGTTGTAGCCTGCCACCCAACGCAGGTGCTTGGCCTTGTTCATGAGTGTTTCCAGATTGCTACTGTTGCCTACCAAACAACTACCGAACTGAACAAACTGAATGTTCTTCGCGCTTTTTATAACATCAACAACTGATGTGAAATTTATCCTCGTATTCAGGCCGTCAATGCTTCCTTTGTTTCCGTGAGCGGCTATGTATAGAAGTGCCCCTTTTGAACATTCTTTGTTGAACTTCACCACCCAATGTTTAAATGACTTCAGATCGGTGAAGTTCTTGTGATACGTTTTAATAGCACGTTGCTTTGCAAATTCGCTGATGATAGGAAGTACAGAATAGTCTTCCAACGGAGCATCGCTGTCCCACGATGATTCTAAAATAAAAATGCTTTTTATCATTGTAATAAGTTTAGGTGTTTATTTATAAAGATAACTACTCAAATTGTAGGTGCAAAGTCTATGCCTTCGCAGGACCCGGCGAAAAGCCTATGCCGCATTCTTATCGTAGAGATACTTCTGAAACTCTACAAAAAGCGAGCTGATGTTGGCAACGCTGCCCAAAATCTCTTTCGCGTCTTCAAGCGACTGATACTTGTTGATGAGCAGTGTTGGCAGTTTTTCCTGATCCAGTTCCTCTACGCCCGTTTCCACATACTTACTCAGCACAAATTCTATGAACTCCTTCTGCTTGCTGTCCAGCAGGGCAAATATCGTTGCTTGCGATGCTGCTACCCTTTGCTCACGCGTCAGCGCATTATAATTACCGTTAAACACATACTCCAACACATCAAACAGATCGCTTTTCTCCATATTCACCAGCGACTGCACTATCAGCAGATCGCTTTTCGGGAAACCTGCTTCCTCCAGTTGCTCCAGCAGGGCTTTCCGGGTGGCAGGGCTACTCCATATGGCACGCAGTTCATCTTCACTTTTGAAGAGTTTCGGTAATTCGCCAAACAGATTATTCAAAAACTCTTCGGCCGATATCGGTCTGCCGTCTGCGCTCCAGAACGAGGTAGCCACCATCGACTGTATCTCGCGCTCCTTGCCATCACGCAGCCTTATTTTCACCACCTGCCGCTTGTTACAAGTACACTCAGTTTTGCCGCACACATAACACGGCGGCTTCGGTTCTTTCAGGCAAATGCAGGGCCGTTGTGCGCACGTCTTGCACACCTTCGGCTCCGGCAGCGGCTTTGCTTCACACTCGCACACTACCTTCCCGCAGTCATCGCAGGGCAATGCTTCTCCGTCCCATTCAGGGTCGGCAAAGTGATGATAAGCATCTACAAAGTCGTATATGGTGAAGAATTCCTTACCATCAAACAAGCGGGTGCCCCGCCCTACTATCTGCTTAAACTCTATCATAGAGTTTACAGGGCGCAGCAAAACTATATTGCGGATATTTCGTGCATCAACCCCGGTCGATAGTTTTTGCGATGTGGTAAGAATGGTAGGTATCGTTTTTTCATTGTCCTGAAACTCACGCAGGAACTGCTCCCCTATCTCTCCGTCATTCGCGGTCACCCGCACACAGTAATTGGGATCGGTGCTGTTTTTGTATTGGTTCACCAGGTCGCGCACAACACCGGCGTGGTCCTGCGTGGCACAAAATATGATCGCCTTCTGCTTTTGGTTGGCATCATCCATGTACAACTTCACACGGAATGCTTCTCTTTGTTTTATCTCTATTAGCTTGTTGAAGTCGGTTTCTTTATATAATTTTCCTTCTTCCACCTCGCCGCTTATCACCTCATCATCGCCGGTAAACATATAGTCATCCAGCGTTGTCTGCACACGCTTCACTTTGAATGGTGTAAGGAAACCATCGTTGATGCCGTCTTTAAGTGAATATATGTATACAGGCTCGCCAAAGTACTTGTAGGTATCGGCATTGTCCTGCCTTTTAGGCGTAGCAGTAAGCCCCAGCTGCACCGCCGGCGAGAAATAGTCCATTATGGCGCGCCAGTTGCCTTCATCGTTGGCGCCACCTCGATGACACTCGTCTATAATGATAAAGTCAAAATAATCGGGCGGATAATCACCAAAATAAGGAGCAGGTTTGCCGTCCTTATCAGTGCCACTCATAAACGTCTGAAAGATTGTAAAGAATATGCTGCCATTGGTGGGCACACCTCCCTTCTTCTTTATTTCATTGGGTTTTATACGCACCAGTGCGTCTTCGGGAAAGGCCGAGAACGAATTATATGCCTGATCGGCAAGTATGTTTCTGTCGGCCAAAAACAGGATGCGCGGCCTGCGGCTGCCGTCGCGTTTCAGGTTCCAGCGCGTCTGGAAAAGCTTCCATGCTATTTGAAACGCTATGGCTGTTTTGCCCGTGCCCGTGGCCAGCGTCAGCAATATGCGTTGTTTGCCATTAGCTATGGCTTCTATGGTGTTGCGCACCGCAATCTCCTGATAGTAGCGCAGTTGCCACGAGCCGCTTTTGTCTTCAAAGGGCACATCGGCAAATTTCAGCCGCCATTCATTCACCGGCGTATAAACTGCTACCGCAGTAGTATTTGCCCCGGGATAGGTCTTATCCCACAACGCATCGGGCGACAGATATGCCGCCACCACACCTTCGGCACCTGTCTTCATGCAGATGCTGTATATCTCCTTCCCGTTGGTGCTATAGGTAGTTTCCAGTTGCAGCTTTGCGGCATATTGTTTGGCTTGTGCCACGCCCTCACCCACACCCAGTTCATCACTTTTGGCCTCTACCACTGCCAGCTTTATTCCTTTATATACCAGCACATAGTCGGCAGTCAGTTTCCTGGCCCTGCCGCCACCCGTTTGTATCTTACCGGCGGTTATGTGGTATTCACGAAGGACCTTCGAACCTTCCACAATTCCCCAGCCACATGCCTTCAGCATGGGGTCTATTAGTTCCGCTCTTGTTTCTGCTTCGTTCATACTCAAAAGTATAATTGAAAAAAATAATGTTAATAACTTTTTGCCAAAATCACATGACCGTCACATAATAAGTCGTTGATAATCATCACTTTATTTAAAAAATGGCGCTCTGCCATCACATGACCATCACATTAGAAGTTAAGCCCAAAATGGAATATAACTCGCATATTTTCTTGAAAATTGTTTGAACCTTTGATTCTTCTGATTTCGCTGAACTTTGTCTGAACCTTTGATTCAATTGATTCTTCTGATTTCGTTGAT
>JAEUVY010000079.1 GCA_016786565.1 Flavipsychrobacter sp. | reverse complement strand
AGTTACACATTGTATGAAAAGTTCTTGCAGTTTGCGTTGTTTAAACCCTTAACAGGTTTTAGCATAGCAAGCAGTTCCTATTTATCGTCATCACGTGCTATCACGCTGAACGGAAAGGCATATGATTCAGTTTATACTACGCCGGTTATGGAGGGCTCTCACTACTATCTGCGGCACAATATAGGTATGGTGAAAATGGTTCTGAATAAAGGGACTTTCCATAGGGTTTGGGAGTTGCTGCGGTACAAAATCGTTAAATAGGTCGCTGATTCGCTTTTACGTCGTTCGGTGCAGTAGGATTGTTTCTCTCCACGCATCAACTTCGATTTGAAATGATCTTATTTTGAATATCTGTAACTGATTTTTGTGCTACATTCATTGAATACAATTGGCATTTGATGCGACTGCTTACATACGGAAAGGTTCTATTGTTGCTGGTTGTTTGCGGCACAGTTCTATGTGAATTTCTATGTAGGTTGGAGGTGAAATGTACGAATTGTGAGCAGGCTTCCGTTTCCAGAGAAGAGTCAGTTGTTAATGACAACTACATCGGTTCTTATGTTCCGGTAAAATCATCGCTCGCGCTCAAATATCACAAAGGGACGATTCGCCTTGACACTGCATGGGTCGAACATGCGTGGTTCATTGATACAAAGATCTGTTTACTTGCAGGGAGGACGGCAGGAAAAGATTTCAACATCGTTTTGCCGTTTAAAAGAGTGGGTAGCTCGGGCTTCTTATTCACTTTGGCGTATTTCCATAACGGTGAAGTGATTGATGGTGGGATTGAAGAAGATCGTAAAGTGGTCAGGCGCCCAACAGCAACAATGTCTGACACTTTGAAATTTATTCTTTTTGAAAAGGACCCTGATACCTCGGTCGGGTGGGCTAGAGGTGGTGTTTTCTCTGATACTGTTTTCTTGGTTGGAACATCCAGCTATGCGCGTTAGCGGCGCAGAGTCTACTATGCAGAGTTTGTCTGCCGTCATACGGGGGGTAACCGTACTAAACGCAAAATAGATTGTCGAGTGTCTCCAGCTTGCACTGGTGTGGGCTCTCAGCTAATTTGGTTTATACGCCAAATAGTTTTCGCTTGATTCGCCATCCATTTTTGACGGTGGGCTATTCTTTCCATTGTCCAGTCGCTATTGTCTTCTGCTATTTTGCGAGTAATTGCAAAAACACTCTTCACGTATGTGTTCTTCTTTACGTCAAAAGCGGCATTTCCAATGTCTCGATTTTCATTGGAATTCATTAGTGTCATATTGCCGATTCTGTAAATGAATGATTCGTGATCTCTGTCGTTGAATTGTGACCAATCGTTTTCTGGAAATTCGGGTAAAATATGTTCAATATTGTATTGGTCACTATCCATATCATGATTGTTTCCGGAGAAAAGCTTTTCGATTTTAAAGAGAATGTACCTGACAATTCGTTTGTTTCTTGATTGGGCTGTTTTTAACTGCTTTTCGCTAAAAGAATTGTAAAATGAATTATCATCAGGATATATTGATCGTAACGATTGCAATATTTCTTGTATAGACGTGACTTTCCGATTGTGCAATTGCTCTGAAATTGCTGTGTATACCCTCTCCTGTTCATTAGTTGGGAGATTGCCAATTACATTATATCTGAAAGAAATGACACTACAGGCTTTCAACAAAATAGTAAAATCAGGCTCGGAAAGTCTCCTGTAACCAGACAAAAGTAACGGATACAGTTGCCTAACATTAAACATTCGAAGTTCTTCAATAAATTCTCCTTGTTCAGTATTCCATAAGCTGTCTTCTGGTCTTGAAAGGGCAACATAGGGATCTGCGTCTTCCTCCATTTCCCGTATTAATTCAAACACTTGCTGTCTGTTCAGAACTTTTGCTCGAATTGTTTTAAATAAATCAGACGACCGTACAAGCTTATTTCTGCTATTCCAGTGGGCTCGTAGAAAATCTGGAAAGCTTTCACTGCCCAATTTCCCTACCAAAATTTCCCACCGTTCATCCAAAATATTTAATTCTCTGTCGTCATTAACCTCTCGGTGGACTACAGAGAATAAGTAGTTTTTTAGCAAATCAGTGGACGATAGTTTTACGCCTCTCGCATTTAGTGTTTCAAATACTTTATACGCGTTTAGTTCGTCGGTTACAGTAATAACCGTGAAAAAGAGTCTATCGCTCAACTGGTCTAGTAACTTCGCTAATACTGCTCCATCCTTCTTATTACTGTATTCCTGCTTGATTCTATTTTCAAACCACTCAAATGCTTTTCTCATTTGATGTTCGGTATATTTCAACCCTCTAATTGGTAGCTTCTGAAGTGGAACAAGGTGGTGTTGATAGAAAGAGTTGTTGTTTCGGTTAAGCGTTAATTTCGATTGTGGTATCAATGACACGGGATCTAGGTACCCGATAAATGAACCTCGAAGTTGCTCTTTTCTTTTTGAATTGTTTTCTGGATCTACTCCTTCTGAAATGAGATTATCGAAATTCTTTAATATTGCTAAGGTAAAAATGCTTAGAGTTGTGAGGCGCTGCTGTCCGTCAATTATGTCAAAACGTTTGTTGTCTTTCGATTGGAGTACCAGATATCCCATATAGTGGGCTGGTTCCGAATCAGTAAGAAATAGCCCTTGTATGTCTGCCCATAGGTCATCCCATTCTTCGTCTGTCCAACTATAGTCTCTCTGAAATCTAGGGACATTATAAACTAAACCATTACCCATTAGTTGCCTGTAGGTCTGGTTGGACGTATTAAAATTAATTGCTGACATATTTACAAAGTTAAAAACTAAAGAGCACCACGCAAATTAAAGCTGCAAGTTCATTTCTTAGATATTGCGACCAGTTCTGGATTTTGCGCTTTCAATTGCGCCGCCTTTGCAACACCCCGCACCATATGTGGTGTTTTTTTTCTGCAGGATATCTCCAATTTATTTATCCAACCAAACCCCATAAATCCCTAACTTCACCCCTCATGAAAACGCTCCTCCTTTTACATGGCGCTATTGGTGCCGCCGATCAGTTGCAACCGCTGGCTCAGGTCCTGGCCGCGCATTACAATGTGCATACGCTTAGTTTTTCAGGTCATGGTGGTGTCGCGCCGCATGCCGAGGGATATTCTATTCGTGTTTTTGCCAACGATGTGCTCGACTATATGCAACTGAATGGGTTGGAGCAGGCCTCCGTTCTTGGTTACAGCATGGGCGGCTATGTGGCATTATACCTGGCAGCCCATTGCCCCGAAAAGATAGAGAGCGTAATGACCCTCGCCACCAAGTTTCAGTGGACAGAAGAGATCGCCGCCAGAGAGGTGAAGATGCTGGTGCCCGAAAAAATTGAAGAGAAGCTGCTGGCGTTCGCGGCCACGCTGTCGCAAAGGCATGCTCCACTCAATTGGAAAGACGTGCTGCACGCTACTGCCGCCATGATGCACGATCTGGGCGAGATGCCTGTGCTTACCGAAGAAGTATATGCCCGCATCGCCGCACCGTGTATGCTGCTCCTCGGCGATAGGGATAAGATGGTTTCTCTGGAAGAGACAGTTGCCGTTTATAAAAGTCTGCCTAACGCGCAAATGGCCGTTCTGCCCGGCACCGCCCACCCCATAGAGCAGGTAGATATCACCCTGCTCGATTTCTTTGCGCGTAGGTTTTTCGGAGAATAGATTTGTTAAGATTTTTGCAAAACAGATCTTTAAGTTTTGTTTTACGAAATCATTCGTATGTTTGCCTACGAAATCGTTCGTATAAAACGATTTCGCACAGCACATGGAGCTCAAACCAACCGATAGCGAACTGGAGATACTGAATATATTGTGGGAGAAGGGCCCCAGCACCGTGCGCGATGTGCACGAAGTGCTGGAGCGCAGCAAGGAGGCGGGCTATACCACCACGCTGAAGCTGATGCAGATCATGCACGACAAAAAACTCCTCATCCGCGACGAGACCAGCCGCAGCCACATATACACTGCCAATATCTCTCAGCAAAAGACACAGGGCCAGCTCGTAAAGAAGTTTATAGACAACGTCTTCAACGGCTCAGCGTCGCAGCTTGTTCTGCAGGCCCTCGGCAATCACAAAACCAACCGTCAGGAGCTGGACGAGATAAAACAACTGCTCGCCGAGATGGAAAAGAAAATGAAACACCGTTAACCATCTGCCTTAAATCGCTTTTAACATGAATACACTATCATCTTCAGCCATCACCTTTGCGCAGGCTTTCTCTTTCGCGCTTCTGTCATCATTATGGCAGGGCGCGCTGCTGGCCGGCGTTCTCTTCCTTTTACTAAGGGTCTTTAAGGATCTGTCTGCGCAAAACCGGTATGTTTTGTCATTCGCGTCGCTGGTGGCATTGGTGCTGTGGTTTGCCGACACGTTCATCGCACAATACTATGCGCTTTCATCCGTAGTCTATGTTGCAGCTTCGTCATCATCCGCCACACCGGGTGCCGAACATGTTTATACTACCCACCTCTCTGCGGCCGGCAGTGGCCACACGCTATTCAATGGGTTTTTTAGTTCAATCGTTTCAAATCTGTCACTTATCCTCTCTGTCTATGCAATGGGTTTGGTGGTGATGCTGGCGAGGTTTGCGGTCAATCTGCGCCGGTTGCATCATTTCAGGTCGCACGCTATTGCGCCTGCGCCGCAGCAGCTTGTCGCGTTTGTCAATGCGCAGGTTGCCGTTTCAAACATCTCCCGCGGTGTCCGCCTCTTTGTTTCTCAGCGCGTGGTGGTGCCGGTGGTCAGTGGCGTGTTAAAGCCGGTTATTTTGCTTCCGGTTGCTGCGGTCAGCAATCTCACTACTGCCGAACTGCAGACTATCCTGCTTCACGAGCTTGCGCACATTCGCCGCAACGATTACTTGCACAATCTCATACAGGTGGCCACAGAGACCATCCTGTTTTTCAATCCCTTTGTATGGCTCGTCTCGGCCCGCATCAGGCGCGAGCGCGAGTTGTGCTGCGACGATATGGTGATGGCCGCCACCGGCGACAGTCTTTGTTATGCCCGTGCGCTCGCCGCGCTCGAAGAGGGTAGGGTAGTAGCGGGTGGTTTGTCGCTCGCTGCCAATAGTGATCAATTTGAATTATTAAACAGAATAAAACGTATCATGACAATGAAACAGCAAGATGTAGTTCCAGGCCGCACAACGGCGGTAGTATTCAGTGTATTTGCTGCGGCACTCATTGCCGCAATGGTCTCCTTTACACCCTCCTTTGCACAGAAGGCAGAAGGCGCAAAGACTGTAAAGAAAAAGGTGAGCACCAAAACCCTCACTGTAGATAGCACGGGCAAGAAGAATGTGGTCACCAAAACCAAGACCACTACCGTTGCCTCTACTGCCAACGAAGCCGAGGATGTTGACATCAACATTTCTGTTTCGGGCAGAGACAAAACCAGGCGCAGCGTTACCCGTGTGCGTGTGGTGGCCGGCGACGAGTCGGGTAGCGGCTCTTCAAAGAAGAAGACCATAAAGACTATTGATATTCAGGGCGATCCCGCTGAAGCCAACGGGCCGGGCGTAGCGCATCTCGATGCCGAACTCGCAAAAGCCAAACGTGAACTCGAAAAAGTGGATTGGGATCAGATAAAGGCCGAGATAGTGGACGCTTTTAAAGAACTGGATAAGGAGTTGAACCTGGACGCACTGGCCAAAGAGATCAATGTAGAGATCAAACGTGAGCTGGAGAACAGCAAGAAGGCCCTCAAAGAAGCGTCTGTAGAGGTAGACAGGCACATTAAGGGCAAGGCCAATGCTGATGCCAACGAGAAGATCAAGCAGAAGTCGGTGATAGTAGAGAAGCGTGGCGCCTCTCCCGCTGACAGTGATGCTGATATTGAGGTAGTACATGGCCCCGATATGCACGAGATGCTCAATAAAATGCACAAGGCCGCGCTCATTGATAAGAACGGTAAGTTCCGCGTAGAAAAAGCCGACGGTGAGTTGTTCATCAATGGCGTAAAGCAACCGGCTTCCGTACTGCAGCAATACAGCAAATACCTCTCTGCCGATGAGGTAAAGATCAAGGGTAGCAAGGGCGATCTCAGCATCTACATCAACGACTAAAATAGTTTTGCTTCGTAATATAGAACAGTGGCTACCCGTTCCCGGGCGGCCATTTTGTTTTCTGTCCCATTCTGTTTATTCATTAAGTTTGTGTCAGTAACACTATACTATGGAGGTAGACAAAGAAGGGAAGGACTTGTTGCATGCCGCAATATCAGAGTGGCGGGCGGATGGCGTTGTTACCGATGAACAGGCCCGGCAGATGGAGCAGTCCGTGCATCTGCGCACTACCGACAGGCAGCAGGTAGCGCAGTACTTTTTCTTCATTGCTTTGTTCTGCATCCTCCTTGCTTTTGGTGCCATCTTCCTCAGCGAAAAGCTGCTGGAACGCATCAAAGCTTATTTCTCTTGGAACGATCTGGTTATCTCCGGCCTCACAGCCGTCTTGTCGGGCGTTTGGTTTTGGTACATCGGTCGCAAGCGTGGACATACCCGTGGTGCGGCCTATGAGATATACATGGCACTGGGCGGTCTTTCGGTACTCACGTCACTGGTTTACCTATGCAAGTGGTTCCATGCCGATACAACCTATTATACCACATTTCTTTCGCTTGCATTCCCTTCATTGTTCGTCATTGCCGCGGCTACTTCCTCACAGGTGCTGTGGTTGGGTGGTCTTGTAGCAGCTACGTTCTGGTTTGGTGCGTTCACATCGGCTTACGAGAGCGGGTACCTTTTCCTCGGCATGAACTATCCCGTCCGGTATGTAGTGTTCGGTGCGCTGGTGCTGGCGGCTTCATTTGCTATCGGGCGTGTCGGCAGGCTTGCGTTTGCTCACCGCCTCACCTATGTCTCCGGCCTTGCATTGTTCTTCCTTGCCTTGTGGGCGGTGTCCATCTTCGGCAACTTCAATTCCTTCGAGCGGTGGCAGCATGCCCGCCAGTTGCAGATCATCATCTACTCCGTTTTCCTCGCCATAGCTGCCGGTCTTTCTTTTTTCTTCGGCATCCGCTACAGCGATGCGCCCGCCCGCGACTTTGGCGTCCTCTTCCTCCTCATCAATCTCTATACCCGTTATTTCGAGTATTTCTGGGACGCCATGAACAAGGGCGTCTTCTTCCTCATTCTCGCCGTCACCTTCGGTCTGCTGGGGCGCTGGCTGGAACGCAAGAACCGTGCGGCCGCAAAAAAGTCGCCCGGCTCGTAATGCTATCATTACCTTTGTGCCCGCTGCAATTTGTTGCGGTGTTTTAGGTATATGTTTCGATATGTAATGGAGGTCATGTACGATGGTACATGTTTTCATGGTTCACAGATACAGGGCGACCTGCCCACCGTTCAGTTAGCCGTCAACAAGGTGCTCAGCACACTGCTGCGTACCGAGGTTGTTTCGTTTGGCGCCAGCCGCACCGACGAAGGTGTGCATGCCCTTTGCAACTACTACCATTTCGATCACGATACCGAACTGCGCCCCGACTTCCTTTACAAGTGCAACGCCATCTTGCCTCAGTCCATGGCAGTAAAGCGAATCTGCAAGGCAGCCTCTCCCGAATTCAATGCCCGCTTCGATGCCCGCATACGCAGTTATCGCTACCGCATCTACAGGCACAAAGATCCCTTCCTCGTAAACAGGGCTTTCTACTTTCCTTTCCCATTGCGCGGAGATGTCTTGCACCAGACCGCTGCCATAGTAAAAGCCACCACACAATTCGAGTCTTTCGCCAAACGCAATTCTCAGGTTAAGACCATGAACTGCACCATTCTGGAGTCTCGTTGGGAGCATGTAGGCAACGAATTGCATTATATAGTGGTGGGTAATCGCTTTTTGCGTGGCATGGTGCGCGGCTTGGTAGGTACACAGCTTCATATTGCCCGAGGTGACAAAACGGTGGCTGATTTTCAACAGATAGTTACAGCGCAAAACTGTACCAAGGCATTTTTCAACGTTCCGGGGCACGGTTTGTATCTCGAGCACATTGGCTACCCCGATGGCTCACTCGTCGACCTTATGGTCCGCTAACAGGCCGTTTTCGCCATTTCATCCCTTATTTCGTCAAATTATGGGTATTTTCTCTGTGTTGAGGGCTTTTCGCGCCGGTTCGCTTAAAATAGCCTGTTTCTCAAAGCAGTAGGTGTTATTATTAGCAATATTTTAGCGAAATGATAGCGTTTTATTGTACGTATATTTAAAAAAAAATAGGAAAATAAGAAGTATTAGTTTGAATTTTTGAGTATTTTTCGGCATTGTTTCATAAACTATCTTGATATGAGATCATTTCTTTTTAACCCAGGATCTGTAAGGGCGGGGAAGCGCATTAGCGGAAAAGGTTTGTTAAAAACATTCCTTATGGCCGGAATTCTGATAACGTCATTGCCTGAGACCGGCAGTGCGCAGGGACCGGTATTAGCCTATTCAAGTCCTCAGATTGCAACTAAATGTAATAATGCTACAATCGATCTCGGAGAGTCGTTGAAGTTGGTATTCCCGGCACCGGGAGATTATACCTGGGAGGTTGTAGACGCATCTGGCGCTAATGGAACACTCAGTTTTACTACTCATACCGAGTCTATCGCTACTCCTGTCAGTGCATTAGTTCCATCCGGTTTGACTTATACGCCTGATCCTGGAGCTACCGGCGGATCGTTCTTTGTCAGCGTGTCCGATGGCGTAAACGCTCCGGTTGTTATGGTTTTTATTTATTCTTTTAATGGTGCTCCTGCTCTCACACTGGGCGCTTTCCCGTCTGTGTGTAAGGGAGTTACCAACGCGGTTATTCCGTTCTCCAACCTTACAAATGTTGGTCCTGATACCGTGATATTCAACTATACAGGCGCTCGCCAGTCATGGACGGTGCCTGCAAACGTTACCGGCGTTAAGTTCGATCTCATGGGTGCTTCCGGTGGTAATGACTACCTCTCAGGTGTTTCAAATGCAGGTAAGGGCGGTCGCGTTCAGGGCAATCTTTCTGTTCTGCCCGGCAACGAATTGCATGTATACGTTGGTGGTGCCGGTTCCGATGGCTCACCAATGGGCGCAGCCGGTGGTTACAACGGCGGCGGCAACGCGTTCTTCTACTTCTCAGGTTGTGCAGGTGCAGGTGGCGGTGCTACAGACATCCGCATCGGCGATAGCACACTCACAGCACGCAAGGTAGTTGCCGGCGGCGGTGGTGGCAGCAGCATCGATGGCTCTCCACGTTATGGTGGTGCCGGTGGTGGCCTCACAGGCGGCAACGGCGAAGCCAACGATGGTTTCTCGGCAGCACGCGGCGGTACACAGATCGCTGGTGGTGCAGGTGCTACTTACGCATTCTGGACAGCAGGTTCTAACGGTGCCCTCGGCATGGGTGGCAACGGTAGCACACAAGGCTTCTCTGGTGGCGGCGGTGGTGGATACTACGGCGGCGGCGGCGGTGTTTGGACCGGCGGCGCGGGTGGTTCTTCTTACACCGATGGTGGCATCACTTTCTCTAATACACACACACAGGGCGTTAACGAAGGAAACGGCGTAGCTAAAATATACTACGTTAATCCGGGCACTTACGATATCATCTGGGACGGTACAGCATTCGCTGCTGGTTTCGAGAACGTAGCTAATACAGCTCTTCCTACTACTGAATTCAACGTTGCAGTGCCTGCAGGCGTTGCACCGGGCACTTACCACGCAACACTTATCGTAAGGAACTACCACGGTTCTACAACCGAATCATGTGAGCAGTCTTATCCTATCGAAGTAACAGTAAAACCTCTTCCTACAGTTGATAATCCGGGTGACTACATCGTTTGTCATGGCGAAGCGGTTCCTGATATCACCTTCAGCGGTCCGCTTTCGGGCAGCAACTACAACTGGGTTAACGACAACCCTGCTATCGGCCTCGATGCTGCCGGTTCAGGTCACACAACTACATTCCTGCCTATCAATGGCACACCACTTCCTGTTTCTGCTCAGATCACAGTTACTCCTGTAGCTGACGGTTGCATCGGTACTGCCGAAGTGTTCAACATCATCGACAATCCGGTTCCGGCGCTCAACAGCACCACTACTCCGGCTTCTATCTGTAACAATACACTATTCAGCTACCTGCCTACAAGCCTCACTCCGGGCACTTCGTTCGAGTGGAGCCGTAGCCTCACTCCGGGTATAGCCAACGCGGCCAACAGCGGCACCGGCCTCATCAACGAGACGCTTATCAATACATCTACAGAGCCTGTAACAGTGGCTTACGTATACACACTCACTGCAAACTCTTGCAGCAACATACAGACAGTGAACGTAGTAGTAAATCCTACTCCGCAACTCACTTCTACACTTACACCAACTGCAGTTTGTAACGGTGACGCGTTTGTGTACACTCCGTTGACGCTGTCGTCTACAGCAGTTATCACATGGACCCGTCCTGTAGCTGCAGGTATCAGCAATGCTGCTGCAACCGGTACAGGCGTTATCAACGAAATACTCAACAACACAACTACAACTCCTAAAACAGTTCACTACGCTATAGAACTGAACGTAGGCGGCTGTATCGAAACAGAAGACGTAGCAGTGGTGATCAATCCGCTCCTGCTGCTCACAAGCCCTACTTCACGCAACGTGTGTGATAGTGCGCTTCTCGAGTATCTCCCTGTTTCAAACATCTCTGGTGCTACCATCACTTGGACACGCCCTGCAGTTGCAGGCCTTTCAAACGAGGCAGGCAGCGGCACAGGCAATATCTCTGAGCGTCTTTACGACACTACAGTTAATCCTGTTCTCGTAAACTACACATACATACTGTCTGCATTTGGTTGCAGCAAAGACCACACGCTGGCAGTAACAGTTAAGCCTAGTCCTAAACTGACTACTTCTCTGGCTCCGGGTTCAGTTTGTACCAACTCTCTGTTCAACTACGTTGCTGCAAGCGCCACTGCAGGTACTACCTTCCAGTGGGCGCGCGACACCGTTGTGGGTATCACTAACCCTACAGTACACGTTCTGAACGGAACTATCAACGAGATCCTCATCAGCACTTCCGATACTATCCTGAATGTGCCGTACAAATTCACATCTACTGCCGGCGGTTGTTCAAACGCTCAGATCGTGAACGTGAAAGTGAACCCACTGCCAAGGATAGCTAACGACAGCGGAAACGTTGCCGTATGTGACAGCACGCTGCTGAGCTGGGTACCTACAAGCAAAACTCCGGGTGCTACCTACGCATGGAGCCGCGCTTACGAGGCTGGTATCTCTAACCTCCCTGCTTCAGGCACAGGTGGTGCTCCGGGCGAGCGTCTCAACAACACTACTTACATCACTGTTCCTGTTACTTATGTGTACACTATTACAGCAAACGGCTGTTCTAATACACAGAGCGTTGAAGTTAAGGTACGTCCTTCGGCTATCCTTGTCAGCAACATGGATACAGTTTGTAGCGGTGCACCGTTCAACTATGTACCGGTTAGCTACACTACTGGTACTTCATTTGCATGGTCTCGCACAGGCAATACAGGTATCATTCCTACATCAAGGAGCGGTGCTGGCAATATCGTAGATACACTCACTCAGTCTACATCAGGCGTAGTGACCATTACTTACGAGATGAACCTCACAGTATTCGGTTGTGTGAACAAGCAGAACGTGATCCTCACGCTCGATCCTGCTCCTACACCGATTACTATCGGCACGCATCCTTCTGCTTCTTTGTGTAACAACGCTACAGCGGTGAACTTCGGTGCAGCTTCTCCTGCTGCCAACGGTTTCACTTACCTGTGGAGCGCTGAGGGTGCTACCGTTACTTCAACAGGTTCTTCTACTCAGTACGCCTTGGTTAACTTCAACACACCTGGCACTGCTACAGTAACACTTACTACCAAGAATAAAGCTACAACTTGTACAAGCACATCTACTTACACAGTTACAGTTGGTAATAACGTAGCTGCTACTCCTGAGGTGATCTTCTTCGACGGTCAGTTCATCTGCAAACAAACAGATGTTAAGAGTTACCAGTGGGGTTACGATGACGCCACTACACTTGATTCAACTGTTGCAGTAGGTGAAACAAATCAGAACTATGCAGTTCAGTTCCCTGAGTGGGGTAAGAAGTACTACTGGGTTATCACTACTACGGCTGATGGCTGTATGCAGAAAACATACTTCAACAAGCCTACAGGTGTTGCTGATCTGAACCTGAACGCTGCTGACATGAGGTTGTATCCAAACCCTGCCAGCCAGACACTGAACATGGAGGTTAGCTCTTTCGTGAACGGTAAGATCACTTTCGCGGTATTCAATGTAGTAGGTCAGCAGATCACTACAGTAGATGCCCGCGACAACAAAGCACAGGTTTTTGTTGCTGATCTTCCTGCAGGTGTATACGTAGTAGATTGCTACAGCGATGGTGTGAAAGTGGCCGCAGCAAGGTTCATCAAAAATTAATCATTCAACATTAAATATTCCGTAGATGAAAAAACTCTTTTTCTTGTTGATAGCGGCCAATGGGGCGTTGTCAGCCATCGCACAGGACTCAAAGGCATACAAAAAGGACGATATGTTGCCCCGTTGGGTGATAGATGTAAACCTGCAGGGCGGTATGCTCACACAGGACATCACTACTACCAATCCTGTTCTCAATTATACAAAAGCGCTCAGCTCTTCCGGTATCAGCGGGCTGAAGTACAATAACGGTATGTCATACGGTGGCAATGCCCAGATCGGCTTCTTCTTCGACAATAAGAGCCATTTCGGTATCGGTACCGGTATCAGCTACCACATGCAGAACGGTGACATCACCATGGATAAATACAAAGTTGAGTATCAGTCCACTGATGCCAACGGTAATATTTTCCGCCAGGTCATCACCGCTCCCGGTGTTATCAAAGAAGAGATCAAGGCCACGAACATCAGCATTCCGTTGGTGCTCAAGTATAAGCACAGGTTCACGCGCAGGTCGGGCATCACCGCCGACGCGGGTCTGTTGTACAACGTGACCATGAAGAACAACTACACTACCGATGCAAGGTTCAATTATGAGGCTATCTACAAGCACGTAAACACTCCGAATGGCATCGTTACAGTGTACGACAATGGCGGGGTACCCGAGAATACCGACCTCGTGATCACTGAAAAGCAGTTCCTTGCTACCCATCCGGGCGGCGATGTGAATAACTACTTCACTACACAGCGCAACATCGGTTACAACGTAGGTTGGGATGTGGCTTCCGACAAGAACACAGGTTCTGTATCTTATGTGCAGAGCTCAGTAGGCTTCTTGTTCCAGCCTGCATACAGTTTCTACCTGTCAGATAAGGTTGCCCTGAACATCGGTGGTTACTTCATGTACCAGTTGTTCACACACGCCCCAACAGGTGCACGCCTTACCGACAAGGTAGGTGAGTACAATTCATTCATGAACAACGCTACAACTACCAACGCTACATCATATGGTGGTAACCTCGGCGTTCGTTTCTACTTCTCTAAATTCAGCGACCGCGACAAAGACGGTGTTCCTAACAGGTTCGACAAATGTCCTTGGACTCCGGGTGTTAAAGAATTCAACGGCTGCCCTGACTCTGACGGTGATGGTATCCCTGATTCTGAAGACTCTTGCGCTGATGTACCTGGTCTGAAGCACTTCCACGGCTGCCCTGACTCTGACGGCGACGGTATCCCTAACTTCGACGACGCTTGTCCTTACCAGGCTGGTCCTGCTAAGTTCATGGGTTGCCCTGATACCGACAACGATGGTATCCCTGACAGCGAAGATAAGTGTCCTAACGAGGCTGGTCCTGCGTCTAACGACGGATGTCCTATCCCTCCTCCGCCACCACCACCACTGCCAGCACCGGCTCCGGTGCGCGAGCACAACATGAACGAGCCTATCCTGTTCGAAGTGGGTAAGGCTAAGATCAGCGACGTTTCATTGCCTATCCTCGCAGAGGCTATCATGGAAATGAACACACACGAGAACGCATACATCATGATCGATGGTCACACCGATATCACCGGTGGCAACGTTATCAACGATGCGCTTTCTTACCGTCGTGCAAATGCCGTTAGGAAGTACCTCATCGACATGGGGGCGAATCCTAAGCGCA
The DNA here is from genome assembly GCA_016786565.1 of Flavipsychrobacter sp. GTDB lineage: Bacteria > Bacteroidota > Bacteroidia > Chitinophagales > Chitinophagaceae > Nemorincola. Next base: position 31,956 of record JAEUVY010000079.1, on the reverse strand, counting down.
TGATCGCGGTAGGTCACGGTAGCCGCGAGCCTATAGCCGACAATGCCACAACTGAGGGCAGGGCTAAGAACCGCAGGGTTATCATGACACTGAAACACCGTTAATCATTCCCCCTCACGGGGCGATGACCATAACTTCCGGGACCATCTGAAAAGGTGGTCCCGGATTTTTTTTGCCCGTTTTATGGAATCCATCCGGTCTGTGGTTCTGAATAGTGAACCAATAAACAAACTATCATGGACATCACACTCCGCAATGCCGACTACCTGGACATCATTTTCCGCAACCGCAACAAGGCCTATGGCGGCTACGAACTGCGCCGCAACTATGGCAACAGGGTAGGTAAATCCCTCGCCATTCTCTACAGCCTGCTCGTTGCCATCATCCTCTTTTCATTCACCCGCAAGCCGCACGAAGAGCACGAAGTCATCTTTGACGGTACTACCGTTAACTCCACCTGGATAGAACCACCCGTGCACCCCATAGTGCCTCCAGTCATCCCGCCGCAGCCCGCCACCACATCCGTTAAGGTCAGGACCGACCTGTTTACCGAGCCCGATATCACCACCGAAGAAATACCCGACGATAAACACATGACCGATGTGGCCAGCCTGCACAAAAGCACCGTGGGCACCGGCACCGAAGGCGACGAGACCACCGACATCATGCCCGACAACACCACCGGCAAAACAGGAAACGTCATTCCCATTGAAACAAAGCCCGAAGCGCCCCGCCGCTTTGTAGAGCAGATGCCGCAATACAACGGAGACGTAAATGCCTATCTGGCCGCCAACGTCCGCTACCCCGAAGCTGCCCGCGATGCCGGCATAGAAGGCCCCGTGCAGATAGAGTTCGTGGTGGATGAAGAAGGCAATGTTACACAGGCACGAGTGGTGCGTGGCATTGGTGGTGGCTGCGATCAGGAGGCACTGCGCGTAGTGGCAGGCATGCCCCGCTGGAAACCCGGCCGCCAGAACGGCCTTCCCGTCAAAGTGTTCTTCAATGTGGTGGTCAAGTTCCGCCTCCAGTGATCATTCATTAGGTGTGCCGGCCCGCAAGTCGGCATACTTGTTTTAGTGCATTTTCGTAGGTTTATGGTATGAAGTACCTGTTCTTATGTCTGTTTTTCCTCTCGGGTAGTGCCGTTGCGCAAAAGGCCCAGCTGCCCTATATAAAAGTGCTGGGTGTGGCGCAGGACGGCGGCTATCCGCATGCAGGCTGCGCAAAGGCTTGTTGCGAACAGGCATGGAAAGATGCAGGAAGGCGCCGGTTCGTTACGTCGCTTGCCCTCGTCGATCCCGCTTCCGGCAAGTGGTGGCTCTTCGAGGCCACGCCCGATATCACCGACCAATTGCATTACTTCCGTTCACTCACTGGTGGCAAGTATCGTTACCTGCCCGACGGCATTTTTATCACCCATGCCCACATAGGCCACTACGCCGGCCTTATGCAGTTGGGTAGAGAGGTCATGAACACCAATGAGGTGCCGGTATATGTGCTGCCACGCATGAAGACCTACTTGGAACAGAACGGCCCCTGGAGCCAGTTGGTGGGGCTGAAGAACATAAAGCCGGTAGAGCTGGCCGTTGCAGGCAAGGACATGAAGCCAAGTTACATGGGGCAGACCCTGGCCGATGGTATATTGGTATCAGCCTTTCAGGTGCCGCACCGCGACGAGTTCTCCGAGACGGCCGGATTCTACCTCAGCCTCTACAGCCGCCAATACCTGTTTATCCCCGATATTGACAAATGGGAAAAATGGGAGAGCAGCATCAAAGACATGGTAGCGGCCGTAGACGTAGCCCTGCTCGATGCCACCTTCTTTGCCGATGGCGAGATACCCGGCCGCAGCATCAGCGAAGTACCGCACCCCTTTGTCAGCGAGACCATGCAACTCTTCTCATCCGATACCATCGCCCGCGACCTCCGCTCCCGCATACACTTCATCCACTTCAACCACACCAATCCCCTTTTGTGGGATACCAAACAACAGAAAGCCGTAAGATCCGCCGGCTTCAACTTGGCTGTGCAAGGGGATGATCTTTAATTCGATTGTAAGTGATGACGGGTGGTTCGATTTTTGCTTGGTGCAAAGTTTACCAGATCTTCCTCGATTGGGTGGAACCTAAACTTAAAAAGCACCTTCATTAGCTACTTTTGTTTTGTAGCCTTTTGGTATATTCCCCTTATTCCTGTTCCTGTTCATCTTTTTTCTTCTTCCGGATGCTGAATATATAAAATACATACCCCATGCCCATGGCTGCATACCCCAGCGCAAATACAACATCCTTTGTTTTGTGCGGGCCCATAAACAGAATGGCGTAAAAGGTCGCACCTATAAGTACCATAAAAAAAATTGCCAGTGCCATCCCCGATGCCCCCTCATAAATAGTCTTCTTCCTAATAATGGAGGCAGCTTTACCTTGTGTGGTTTTCCGGTTTTCAGCCATTTCAGCAAAGGCATTTACAAAAGACAATAACTGGCTGTTGTCCCCTATATTGTTGCCTGCCAGCAAAAGTTTCCTGCCCGTTCGCAGGTATATTTTTAGCCTAGGTGCAGGATGTGTATATACTTTGTAAGCGGCCACCTCATCCATGGCGATGTGGTCATCCAGCCTTCGCTCAAAAAACGGTTTGTACTCGCAGCTTATTTTTATGCTGTCGGGAGACAGTGTAATCATCAATTTTTGGGCAAGGACATGGAGTAGGGTAAAACGAATAGCAAAAAAAGCCGACACCATACCCACTATTATAGTAGCTATCATTACCAGTGTAGACATTTCGGTTTTCACAGCAATGGCAATGACTATGGCCATAAAACCAATTAGTATAGTCATTATGGCAAAGAATGCAACAAGTGATGCAAGATTGGATACGGTTCGTACTCGAAATTCGGTACCAATACTATCGTTGGGCATATTTTCTTGCATAGCTTGCACTATTATATTCTATAAATATACGACTTGTTTTGAGAGTATCAACTATATGCACAGCTTGGCATAGACCCCGGCTTGGCGTAGACTCTGTCTCCGTCATCGCGGTTGGCAGTCTCCAGACTGCCGAAAATATATGAGTTGCATGATCAATGTTGCTCCCGATTTCTTATGAGGCATCAGGTACTCGAAATCAGACAGTATTTTTTTGTCACGAATTGAGCTTCTTTAATTTGGGTTTAAAGAAAACGTAAAAAACCTCTAGGTTTTCCTTAAGCCATGTGAATTGTTTAGCCCAATTTTCGTGCTGATATATGTCAGCATCCTGTTCTACATATACGCGTTTAAGAATGTTATTTGGCATCGGGTCCCAAATAACATTACCTAACTCCTTCGCAAACGAATCTCTGTACATCAATTCAAGTTTTTGATAGGTTTCCGTAGACCTTGTTCCGTGGATTCTTAGCTCAACACGATTTGACCCTTTTGTATTTATTACTGCTTCGAGTGTTCCTAAACTAGTTCCCAATGGAAAATTATACCACGTATTGTGAGTGTTGTTGCTTATCGGCAGTTTTCTCGATTCGAGTTCTAAATATTGACTGAATTCAGTCCAATAGTTCTCAAGTAATTCTCTTGTGTTTGTAGGTAAAATCATACTGCTAATTTACGCAAATACCAGCTAAGCGTAGGGATGACAAACAATAGAAATTACAGCTTGGTGTATACTCACCCCAATTCCAAACTCCCTAACCCCTTCTGGTCGAAGCGTCACGCTTCGACCTCACTCATGCAAGCGTCCGCTTGAGATATTGATCAATGCCTTCTGGTCGAAGCGTCACGCTTCGTCCTCACTCATGCAAGCGTCCGCTTGCGATATTGATCAATGCCCGCAATGCCATAGCACCAGTCTATCTCATCGCATGCAGTCGTCTTAATGCCGATGATACTTTTCCCATCAATGTAAAACAACGACTTAAAGACCATAGCGTTACAAAATCGCAGGAAGAGGCGGCCTCAAACGGGCCGCCTCTTCGGTTGATGAAAACTGTACTATTTGCTATTCGTATTTCAGGCCATAAGTTTGCCCCAGTACAAATCCGGTAGTTGGTCCCGATTTGATTTCTGTTTTGCCATACACCTCTTCCCATGTTTGCGTACTGATGAATCGCTGCATGCCGTTTATCTGATTGCTGTGTGTCGCAACAAATTTCATAACGGGCAGTTCCGCTGCGTCTTTAGTGTCGCTTTGCACCGGTGCCGGTTTGTAGTACAGGTTCTGCACTTTCTGTGCCGGGTCGCCCGATATCACTATCGTTACATAGCCATTGTCCCCCGCTATTTTTGCCTTAGCTACTTTGGGGTCTTGCGTTACCGTATGGCCGGTTGACAATACAAATGCTCCTGTCTGCAGTACTATCTCCGGAATGCCGCCATTCATGTACAGGCCAAAGTCGGTCTCCATATTGCCTTTTCCGCCGTTCACCGTTGCGCCATCTGCAAAAATGGTTCCTTTGCCGTCGCGTACCTCGATCTTAGACCCTACTACGGTCATGTCTTGTCCGCCTATATTGAACTTCGTTTCATCATATACTTTTACGTCGCCTTTTTCCAGTGCTATCACTGTTTTTACATCCAGCAATTCACCGGAAAGGCTGCCTTTGTATTCGAATTCCGGGAAGGTTATGATCTTGCCGGCTTCAACCTTTGTCAGGTCCACATATGCCTTGAATAGTTCTGTGCCGGATGTGCCTTCATCCTTACCACCTGTTTTCTCGCTTAGTATTTGGGCGGTCAGGGTAATGCCGGTCGGGTTCACGTCTACTGCCTGCCTTTCCGTTTCCTTGGCTACGATCAACCTTCTTTTGTCCGCTATAATTCTCATTGCTGCGGCATAGGTGTTTCCCGATACTTGTTTGATTACAAGGTCATACTCCACATACATTCCGGCTTTGGTCTTCTTCATCAGGTGCACAACATTGGCCTTGCTGCCGGTAAAGTCGGCTTCGGTTACTGTATGTGCCACTGTTGAGGGCGCAGGGGTTGGTTGTTTTTTACATGCTGTGAAGCAGATAGTAGCTGCTGTAAGCGTGATGATGATCTTTTTCATAGTCTGTTCGATTTTTTTTGTAAAAGTAGCCCGCGGGCTAAGGCTGGTGAAGTGACAATTCACGAACGGTGGTTTTCAATACATAAACGGCAAAACAACATGCATGAGTTTGCTGTCGTATAGGCATTCAACGCTTGGTGTAGACTCCGTCTCCGTCTTTGCGATAGGCGGTTTCCGATTGCGTTAATCGGACCAGAAGATCCTCGGAAATTCACTCTTTTTGGAGTGGTTTTTTTACATTTATCCTATGAGGAGATTTTTAGAATTAAAACACTGGCACCTGTTTTTGTTAATTGTCATTTGTGGAAGTTGGTCGTCTCCCAGTCCGCTGGAGGAAATCATTCATGGTATTGCTACTCTTGCAATGACTGGTTGGCTTTACGCTATAGGAGTTTACGGACACCGGCAAATGATGGACCTGGGGCTGTCGCCAATGAAAATACAATTGTTTCGCTTTAATGTGCTTTTAGTAGGTATTACATTTCTCTGTTCATTCATTTGGTCCCCATATATTGTCGAGTCCGGTTCATTTCAGTTAACTGATATTCCCATTGGGATTTTTAGTTTGTACGTGTTTTACGCAGTAATTCAGGTAGTATTCTTTGTATGTAAAATTCTTGCAAAAAATGAACGAAAGAGCGAAGTGACTTTTTTAGACTATCTTACTTATTTAATTTTTATGGGCATTCTTCCCGTGGGAATATGGATAATACAGCCAAAAGTCAATCGAATCTTTGTGAAGCCATTTACCGCTTCCTAGATCCGTTTCTGTCCCCGTTGATTCTTCTCGCTTTTCGCGAGAGGGACACTACGAAGTCAGGGTAATGAAGATTAATGTTCATTATCAAGCCCTACTCAGAGAGCGGTTTTTGCTTTTGACTTATACTGGAATATCGAATCAGCCTAAGTAAGCTGATTTATCTTGGGTAAGCTAATCCATCCAACTCTCAAATAAAAGGCTGTCATTTTGTAACATTTTGAATTGCATAAGAAAACGATACGCATGCACTCTGCCACTATCAAGCTGGGCACATTCACAGTCCGCCTTGGGGTCTCTATTATTCTTGTATTTCTGCAGGAAGATACGGTAATAAGTCGCCCTGGCTTTTCTAAATATAGAGGGATTTGAAAAGTGGTAGCCGCACGTACTGTCTATACCTTGATTTGTAAAGTGCTTAATAGCCTTGGCAAATAATGTTACCCGCTTAACTTGCATTTGCATGCTATCCGCAAATACTTGCGGTGAGTCAGGGAATTCTCCGAACTGTATCGGCAGTAGAGAGTCCACTTGAAAAGGAAAATTCCAGTTGTTTTGTGCGAAATAGTCTTTTACAGCGTTTGGTTTATCAACAATAGAAGTAAATGGATTGCGATGCACTATTGAATCAGATGATTGGCATCCAATTATGCAGAAGCATACCATCAGTATGTGAAATGCTTGTTTCATGCCAAAGAAGTTGATTCAGATAATAAATATACACAGCTTGGCGTATACTCCGTCTACGTCATCGCGGTTGGCGTCTCCGCTGAACGTATTTTTCTGCCCTCATTGTGTCTCCTCGCTTTTTCCGCGAGGGACTCGACGAAATCAGGGTAATGAAGCTCAATATTCTCTGCTTGTTCTGCGAAAGTCTTCATCTTGATACAGCTCCTCACGCTGCTGATGCGGAATAATGTTTTATGTTATCCAGTTCAGCGTGTTTGTTTGATTGTTCTTCCTCAAGATCAAAGTCGTCTTGCAAACCCAGCCAAAATTTTGGAGTGTTACCAAAATACTTAGACAGACGCAGAGCCGTATCAGCCGTCACTCGCCTCGTGCCTTTTATTATTTCCGAAATTCTCGTCTGTGGAATGCCGGTGTCTTTTGAAAGCCTGTAAGCAGATATATTCAGTTCATTCAGGAACTCTTCCTTTAAAACTTCTCCCGGATGTATATTCTTAAGTTTATTCATTGTTTGATGTTTAATGATAATCCACAATTTTCACATCAGATGCATTACCATTCTGCCACTTAAAAACAATTCGCCATTGATCGTTGATGCGAATTGAATGGTATTCTTTTAAATTACCCGACAACTTCTCCAGTCTGTTCGATGGTGGGATTTTTAGGTCGCTCATATTATGTGAGTTGTTAAGCATCCTCAATTTTCTTCGTCCTATTTCCTGTATCTCATTCGGCAGTTTACCCACACGTTCACCGTTCCATATTCTTTCGGTTTCTTTTGAGCCAAATGATAGTATCATACTGTCGTGTCGCGTTACTTACGTCAAAGGTAAGTATATTTTGCATGTCGCCAAACCGCTAAGTAAACAGTTCGTAGTAGCCACAGAAGTACATAATCTGTGTCATCTGCGCAATCTCACGAATCTGTGACTTGCCTGCCGTAGGTAGGTTCAGACAAACTCCCAACGCCAACCCCCAACCTGCCTGCCGATAGGCAGGTTCCCAACCCCAAACCTGCATGCCGGCAGGCAGGTTCCCAATTCCCTTTTTTCTATGACACTACAGAAAACGCCATATCATAGAAATTCCTTCCCCTCAATTTCCCACGGGCAACAGACCTTTGTGGCCGAACCTATAAAACCACCATCATGCAAAACGAAAAGAAACACCAGGCAAAGACACTCTTCTTCCAATCAGGGCTTAATAATACACAGATAGCCTCCTTATTAAATGTCAGCCGTCGCAGCATCTCCACATGGGTCAAAGAGGGCGACTGGAACAGGCTGAAGCAGTCCGCAAAATACCTGCCATCCATGCTGGCGGAGAACTGTTACCATATTATAGGGCACCTTACCGAAAGTTACCTGTCCGAGAGTCGCCTCACAAATCCGGTTACCTACAAAGAGATAGAGGGCTTACACAAACTCACCCTCACAGCAAAGAAGCTGCAGAACCGCTGCACCATTAACGAGAACATGGAGCTGTTTGGTTACTTCATGGAGATGGTCTCACAGCGCAACCCCGAACTCGCACAAACCATACATCCATATATCGATGAATTTATTTCTACGCGTGCTTCAGTTTATACCCAACACATCCAGCCCGATACATTCAACTCCATGGGGCGTATTCCTTTCCCCGAGGAAGATATGACCGAGAAACAGCTCGATCGTCAGGAAGAGTACCTCAGCGACCCCGATGTTATTGAAGCGTACAAACGATTTGGCATCCCGCACCCATACGACGAACAACCGGAACAACAGACAGTAAATGAAGAAAATATCGGTGACGGGCCGCAACACGATACCGCCGATACCACAGCGCATCCTTCCCCTTCCGATCACCCGGTGGGAATTAGTGCGCAGTTTTTGAGAAGCAAAATGCAGCCAACTTCCCACATGCCCATTGATTATCAACAGCAATCACCCGGAAATGCGCAAATAAAATTTCCTGCGCAACCCGCAGCTTCCGCAGAAAAAATACGGGTAAACAACTGGAGAGAGCTCAACATTACGCCCCAGTTTGGAAAATCCTTAACTTAACACCTGTAAATGGGCAGGCAAGAGTGGACAGAGGAGAAGTTGTTTTTCAGACTATTGAATAATAAGTCTGACAGTACCTATTGGGACAATATCAGGGTTCTGCGAAGGCGGCCTACTACACATGTTTTTGAAAAATGCATTCTTTTAACGCACAGTAAAGACAAAAAGGCAAGAAAGGTAGGCATAGATGTATTAGCGCAATTGGGTGAAACACCCCGACCATTTTATACGGCAACCAACAAGCGTTTTTTTGAGCTTTTGAATACGGAGAAAGACCCTGAAGTGCTGATGGCTTTATTGTATGCGATAGGGCACAATAATGACAGTCTGACCAGACCGCAAATAGACAAACTGTGCGAATTTGAATATTCAGATAATGCTCTGATAAGGGAAGGTTTGGTAAATGCGCTGCTCGGTGTAGACAATACCCGGGCAATTGATACGCTTATTAAGTTGTCTACCGATAAGTTGAATCATATAAGGGATTGGGCTACTTTCGGATTGGGGTCGCAAGTGGAGCGCGATAATTGGAAAATAAGAGAGGCGCTATGGAATAGGGTGAGCGATAAGCATAAAGACACAAAGGCTGAAGCTATTGTTGGTCTTGCTTTGCGAAAGGACGATCGCGTGAAAGAAATAATACTTCGGGAACTACTTTCCGGAGATCATGGAACGTTGCTGTTTGAGGCGATAATTGCCGTAGAGGGCAAGGAGTTTTTGCCAATACTTAAGCGACAATTAAGGAATGAGGTTGCGGGTAAAGAAGGAGACCGTGATTGGATAGATCGTTTAAAGAACTGCATTGCCGAATTAACGAAGTTGTAGGGGGAGAAGGTCTGGTTTTTCTGTAGGTTTATTCGCCGGTCAGGAGACCGGTGGCCGGGATGACGTAGACGGAGTCTACGCCAAGCTGTGATCCTATAATATTAGTTTATTTACACTTGAATGTCTGATGTTTTCCTTGATTCTTTAATGTCACGTTGAGCCCCGTCGAAGCGCGCGCTCACCACATTTACACCCCTCGCCATGGCCTTGTGTCATCATTTCCGTTTTTTTCGTAGGTTTGTAGATAGTACTTTATTTTTTTAACAATAAGCAGGTGCTTTTTTTCTGTGGGTTTGGTTCAACGTACGTTGGTGATCTGAATATAATAATAAGATGGTGTCGCACTCAGTAGTGGGCGCTATCTGCGGGAAAAGAAAAAATGCAGCTGCTCTATATAAACTATTTTAAATGGGATGTGGCAATTGCGGGTCCGGTGCCAGTGGCAAACCGGGCGGCTGCAAAGGTAATGGCGGGTGCAGCACAGGTGGCTGCAACCGACTGAATGTGTACGACTGGCTCAACGCCATTCCGCTGCACGACGGGGCTAAACCTTACTCTATAATAGAGGTGTCTTTTAATAAAGGCAGCCGAAAAGAGTTCTTCAGGAACAATACCAACTATTTACTGGAAAAGAACGACTGGATAACTGTAGAAGGTACCGGTGGTGTGGACATGGGGCAGGTGAGCCTTACGGGCGAGTTGGTGAAATTGCAGCTGAAGAAGTATGGCGTAAAGGAGAACGATGTGACCAAGCGCGTCATGCATCCATCTACCGACGACGAACTGGAGGTGCTGCGCAAGAACAAAGACCGCGAGCCTGAGATGCTGACCCGTTCGAGGGCAATATCGAAGAGCCTGAATCTGGACATGAAGCTGTGCGAAGTGGAGATACAGGCCGACGGCAAGAAGGCAACCTTCTTCTACACCGCCGACCAGCGTGTGGATTTCAGGGAGCTCATCCGTGTGTTCGCTACCGATTTCAAAGTGAAGGTGGAGATGCGCCAGATAGGTGCGCGTCAGGAAAGCGGCAAAGTGGGTGGTATCGGTTCGTGCGGCAGGGAGTTGTGCTGCAGTACCTGGCTCACCGATTTCAAATCTGTGAACACTACCGCGGCCCGTTACCAGAATCTTTCTATCAATCAGACTAAATTGTCCGGTCAGTGCGGCAGGCTTAAGTGCTGCCTCAACTACGAGCTGGATACCTATATGGATGCCCTTTCGGTATTCCCCGATCATGCTGAGAATCTGCAAACAGTGACGGGCATAGCTCACTTGCAGAAGCGCGACATCTTCAAAAACCTGATGTGGTACAGTTTTCAGGGCAATAACAAACAGTACCCGCTGTCTATAACAAGAGTGAAGGAGATACTGGCGCTGAACAAACAGGGTACTAAGGTAGACGAGCTGCAACCGGTGGAACTGGAAGTGCGCGATGCCCGCGGCAGCATAAAGGCCGATATGGGCTTTGTGAACGACGTAGGCCAGATAACACTGCGCGCCCTGGAAAAGAACAACAAGAAAAAGAAGAAGAAGAGCGGATCGGGAGGAAAAGGAACGCAGGGAGGCGAGAATGCAGGCGGCCAGAACAAACCACCGCAGGCAGCCCGCCAGGGTGGCAATCAGCCGCAGGGCCAGGGTGGTGGCAACAAGCCGCAGAACAACCGAAACCAGCAGAAGCCGCAACCCAAACCACAGCAACAACAATCCAGGGAGGGTGGCGAACAGAAGCCGCAGCAGCCACAGCAACAAGGTGGCGGGCAGCGTCAGCAACCGCGCGATGGCAATGCACAGCGTCAGCAGCAACCTAAAGAGGGTGGCGGCCAGCGCAACAGGCAGCAGCCCCGCGAAGGTGGTCAGCCAAAACAGCAACAACAACCACGTCCGGAAGGCGGACAACCAAAGCCAGAAGGCGGACAGCCGAGGTCCGAAGGTGGCAGCCAGCCGCGCCCGCCACGTGGTGAGGGTGGCAACCAACAGGGAGGCAACCGTGGTCCCCGCCCGCCAAGGCCGCAAGGTCCGCGCGAAGAAAGAAAGCCACAACCACCTAAAGAGGGTGGAGGCGCCCCGGCAGAAGGAGCATAAAATAAAAGAAGGATACGGTTCACGTATCCTTCTCTGTTTATCGTATTAATAACCGGTTTTAGTCCTGTGTCTGACTGCTGCGCTTTTGGCGGGTCAGTTCGCTGATGATCTTGCCGTTATTGTTCTTGTACTCCAGCTCGTTGGGTGTGCCTGCTGCCAGCTCTATAGATTTGCGTGCTGCTGCAAGAGCCTCGTCAACATTGCCCAGGCGTTTTTCTATGCGTGCTTTAAGAAGCCACATATAGTAGGCCTTAGGGTTTGCTTCCAGTGCTTTGTTCACATACTTGCTTGCCAGATCGGTTTTCTGATTGGTTTCGTAGTAGTAGCTCGCCGCCTGGAAGTATGGAATCTGCGGATTGTTGACAGCCTTGTCTATGTTCTGTTCTACAGTAGCACCGTTGTCGGCAACGACCGGTATCACTATCCTGGTGCGTTCCCATTCCATCTCTATCTTGCAAGACTTGAACGTGATGTCGGTGACATTGATAGTGAATGTCTGGGTCTCTTCGGCCAGCGTGCGTGGTGTCACTTTGAAGCGTGCCACATCATACTCGCGCGGGTAGCCGTCGGCAGTCCATGTGCCGGTTCCTGTGCTGATGATGATCTCCCACTTGTCTTTGTTGGGTATAGTGTAGAGTGCGTATTCGCCTGCTTTCACGCGTTGGCCCGCAACTTCTACATCCTCACCGAACTTGATCTTGGTAGGAGCGTTGGCACCGGTGCGCCATACATGTCCGTAAGGAACGATGTCGCCCATTACTTTGCGGCCACGCATAGACGGACGGCTGTAAGAGATCTCGATGTTGGAGATAGAGAAGTCTTGCACCAGCTTAGCGTTGGGGCTGAGTGCCGGAAGTTTGAGTGGAGATTGCGCCATACCATTGCCGGCTATAGAGGCCAGCAGCACTATCGAAAGGACTATCCTCTTCATAGGTTGATGATTTTATGAAGCTGCAAAATACGAAAGATAGTGTTCGGAAGTTTACACGATAACAACGGCGCAAAACTGCAACGCATAAAGTGGCAACGTAGTGACAAATGCACAATGACCATCGGGGCTGGTGGGCAAAAAAAATCCCGATATGCCGGGCATATCGGGAAAGGACTGTGCTTACTAACCCATCGTTAGTACTACAAATGTCAGGAAAAAGTTTCGGATTTCGAAACAGTTATTATATTAATTTAATATGACGGTGTCAGGGGTGGGATTTAGGGAAGGGGTAATGTGTGGTTGAGAAAATTTAATATGATCGGGTTGTGGGGCGGCTGATTCCCGGGAAAGGCGGTTTTTAGTTTTAAAAGTGTATGTGAGGGGCTTTGGTATTATGTTTCGGGTAATTTATTATATTTGTAAGAGCGGTAAATTGATTTCCCGGTCCCCTTGACCGGGGCCAGGGTGTAGTTTGCCGTAATTGTTAACGCAGTGTGCCGGAAATGGCGCGCATTGCAATCATAGATCCGGAAATGTACAAGAGGCTGGTCTCTGTATTGTTACTTCTTTGTCTTATCGCTGTCACAGCGCGGGCCGCCGTGTCTATAACGGCCGCCACGGGAGGAACCAATATTTGCAGCAACAAGGCAGTTACGGGCAGCGCACCTGCGTTCACTACGCTTGGGGCCATCCAGATCACCGAGGGGGCGGTTGCCGATTTCAGCATAGGAACATCGGTCATTGTTTTGAATGCACCTGCGGGTTGGCTGTTCAACACTACGCTTCCGTCCATTACCTATATAACGGGTTCCAACATCACCGGGGTTTCGGGTACGATTTCGGCCACCTCGCTGACCATAAATGTGACCGTTGCGAATAATAACGGCGCCGATCAGGTAACGATATCAGGTCTGCAGGTGCAGCCGGCAACTACATCGTCTTCCGCGGGCGCCATCAGGGCATCGGTGGCAACCGGTGTGGCGGGCATCACCACAGGTAGTAGCGGCACCAGCTTCGGTTCCTTGTCTATCACGTCGCCGGTTACGGCAACGGTATCTGTAGCGGCCAGTCCGTCAGGTGCCTTTTGCCCCGGTACAAATGTGACTTTCACGCCAACGGCAACCAATGGTGGCACGCCTACTTATACCTGGGTGCTGAATGGTACAGATGTATATATAGGCGCCAGCTACTCCAACAACAGTCTGGCATCGGGTAACACGGTGTCCTGCAGGATGTTGAGCAGCGTAGGTTGTCTGGTGGCCAATCCGGTCTATTCAAATACCATTACAGCCACGGTGCTCACTGCACCTGCGGCAATAACGGGTACCAACTCGGTTTGCCCCACCACCACTACTACGCTGTCCACAACATCAACTGGTGGTGCGTGGAGCAGTTCCAACACGGCGGTGGGTACCGTGAATACCAGTGGCGTAGTAACAGGAGTAGCTGCGGGTACTGCCAATATCTCTTATACAGCGGGTGGTTGTGCCGCGGTGAAGACCATATATGTAAACAACCCGCCGTTTGCGCCCGTGCTTACGCCAACGGTGAGTACCATCTGCAACAATACAAGTTTGGCACTCACGGCAACGGGTTCGCCTGCATCATCCACCATCATGAACCAGAACTTCAATTCGGGTCTGGGTACATGGACGGTGGATACGATAGGTAGCGTTAACATATTGACGGGGGCAGAATGGAAGGCATGCGCGGATAGTTATCTAAATGAACAGGGGTGGTACCGCAGTCCCGACCATAGTACGTTCGTGATGGCGAATGCCGATACATCGGGCTCGTCGTCAACACTGTCGACAAGGCTCATGTCGCCGGTATTTTCTTTGGCAGAGTATTCGGCGGCCACGTTGTCGTTTCAGCACGCATATGACTACTGGCCAACAGGCGACGTGAACGTGAATGTCGATGTGTCGACCAATGGCGGTACTACCTGGACGGCCTTGAATAACTTTGTGGGTGCTACGATAGGGTCGAAGATGTCTTTTGTGACACAGACGTTCTCGCTCAACTCGTTCCTCGGTTCATCGAACGTGAAGCTGCGGTTCTACTATAAGTCGACGTTCGGTTACTATTGGGCTATAGATAATGTGATGATAACGGGTGTGCCGGCAGTGGTGACACCTACATGGTCGCCGGTGACGGATCTATTCACCAACTCCACACTGACCACGCCTTACACAGCGGGTACGCAGACCAATACAGTATATGTATATCCGACAACGGTGTCCACGCCAACGACGTTTGTATATACCGCGACAGCAACATTTGGTGCGTGTCAGGCAAGTGCCACGAGTACCGTCACAGTGAACCCTGAACCGGGTGCCACATCGGGCGGACTGAATGTATGTGTGGGTACGAGCACTACGCTCACCAATGCGTCGGCAGGAGGGAGTTGGGTAAGTGCGAATCCATCGATCGCGACAGTTGGTTCTGCAACGGGTGTGGTAACGGGTGTTGCGGTGGGCACGGCCAGTATCAGCTATGTGGCGGGTAGTAGTTGTGCCACTGTGGTGGTAGTTACCGTCAATACAACGCCGGCGGCGATTACAGGAAATCTGAATGCGTGTCTCGGATACACGACAACACTGGCCAGCGCTACCACAGGCGGCACATGGACCAGTAGTAATACATCGACAGCTCCGGTTGCTTACACGACAGGTGTGGTTACCGGATCAACACTGGGTACGGCAAACATTACCTATTCGCTGGGCGGAAGCTGCACCACAACGGCGGTAGTGACTGTGCAACCACTGCCGGCTGCATCGACAGGGCCGGGTGTTGTGTGTGCAACCCAAACGATAACATTGACCAATAGTACAGGTGGCGGCACCTGGGCTTCAGGAAGCACTTCGATCGCGACTGTGGGTTCAGCGAGTGGGATAGTTACCGGGGTGAGTGGGGGTGTTGCTCCGATCTCATTTATACGGACAACTACAGGTTGTTTTTCTGTAAAGAACGTAACGGTAAATCCGTTGGGACCGATAACAGGCTCCTCAAATGCTTGCCTCGGCTATACGTTGGCATTGGGTAATAGTGCAACGGGCGGTACCTGGACAAGTAGTACACCAACTGTTGCCACAGTAAATACAACCACAGGCGAGTTAACACCTGTTACAGTAGGTACAACAACTGTTACCTACACATTGGGCACAGGTTGTACGACAACGAAGATCATTACCGTGAACACATTGCCTGCTGATATTTCCGGGCCATCGGCCGTATGTGTGGGTGGCAACATTACACTTAGCTGCCCAACGGCGGGTGGCTTCTGGTCCAGCAGTAACGCTTCCGTAGCGGGAGTGGGGGCGAGTTCGGGTGTTGTGACGGGCGTGGGTGCCGGTACTTGTGTTATCACCTATACTGCTGCCACCGGTTGTTTCAAGACTGCGACGGTGACGGTAAATCCGCCTCCCGCTGCGATAACAGGATCGGCAGTGCTTTGTTCCGGTAGCACAACGGTTCTCAGCAATGCAACGGCTGGTGGTACATGGTCGAGCTCGGCTACATCTGTGGCAGGTGTGGCGGGCGGTACTGTGACGGGTGGCGCGGCAGGAACGGCGACTATCTTTTATATGTTGCCAACGACCTGTTTCTCATCTCGCGTAGTTACGGTGAACCCGCTGCCTGATGCGATAACCGGAGCATTGGCGGGTTGCCAGGGAGCCGCGGGAACATTGAGCAGTGCGCCGGCGGGTGGCACGTGGTCAAGTAGTAATACATCGATCGCTGCGATAGGGTCATCGTCGGGTGTCGTTACCGGTGGTACTGCAGGAACAGCGGTCATTACTTATACGTTGCCGACGGGTTGTTTCACTACAGCTGTGGCGACGATCAATACCATACCGGCATCCATAACAGGTAGTACGAGTGTATGTACCGGATCGACAATTGTGGTAGCTACGTCTTCAATGGGAGGCACGTGGAGCAGTAGTAATACCGCGCTTGCTACTGTGTCGGGTTCGGGAGATGTGACAGGTGTTGCGCCGGGTAATCCGGTGATCAGCTATATGCTGCCAACGGGTTGCTATGCCATAAAGTTGCTTACTGTTAACCAGACTCCGGCGGCTATCACGGGATCTTCGGGTGTGTGTTTAGGGGCTTCCACCACTCTTTCAAATGCTACGGCAGGTGGTGCGTGGAGCAGCAGCAATCCGTCTGTAGCAACAGTGAGCGGCGGTGTAGTCAACGGACTTTTGACAGGGACGGTTGCTGTATCTTATATTATGTCCAGCGGTTGTTATGCTGCAATGACAGTGACTGTGCAACCGTTGCCAGCCTCTATTTCCGGCAATCTCAATGTTTGTCTCGGATCTACATCTGCACTTGCTAATGCAACACCAGGCGGAACGTGGAGCAGCAGCTCCACTTCGGTAGCAACGATAGGTTCTGCAAGTGGTCTCTTGAGTGGGGTGGGGCTTGGTATGTCGACCGTGAGTTATGTGCTGCCTACGGGTTGTTTCACTACGGCGATAGCGGTTGTGAATCCACTTCCTACCGCGGTGGTGGGACCTTCGAATGTTTGTGAAGGTGGTATAATGGCGGTTTCTAATGCAACCGCGGGAGGTACATGGTCGTCGGCCGATGTGGGTATCGCGATAGTTGGAAGTGCCACGGGAGTCGTTTCCGGTGTCAGTGCAGGAACGACAACAATCAGCTACATTCTGCCAACAGGATGTCCGGCAACGAAGGTGATAACGGTGAATCCGATACCGGGTGCAATAGCCGGTCCAAACAATATCTGTCAGGCATCAACGGCAACATTGTCGTCACCGGGATGGAGTGGCGGTACCTGGACGAGCAGTACTGTTGCGGTGGCAACAATAGGTTCTTCTAGTGGGTCGGTTTATGGTGTTGCAGGTGGCGGGGCCGTCATTACCTATACGCTTCCTACGGGTTGCTACACGACAATGGCGCTTAATGTGACGAGCCTTCCTTCGGCTATTGCTGGACCTTCTAGTGTGTGCGCCGGTTACACAATTCTGCTTACTGATATTACGGTCGGAGGTAGCTGGGTGTCGGGTAGTCCTTCTGTCGCTACCGTCAGTTCGTTGGGAGTATTGACAGGTGTGGGCGCGGGAACTGCAAGCATTTCTTATGTCTTGCCGCTTGGCTGTTTTGCGAGTAGAGTTGTGACCGTTAATCCTGTTCCGGCTCCCGTTACCGGGCCAACGTCTGTTTGTCTTGCGGCACCTGTGACTTACTCAACCACTACTACCGGAGGTACATGGAGCAGTAGTAACACGACAATGTTATCGATAGGGGCAACAACCGGTGTTGCGTCGGGTTTTGTGTATGGAATAGCGATAGTTAGTTACTCGCTATCCACAGGCTGCTTTGACACTGCTGTTGTGAATATTGTACTTACTCCATCAGCGATCGTAGGCAATGGATCGGTTTGTGTGGGACAAACGACCGGCTACTCAAATATTGTGGGTGGCGGTGTGTGGCTGAGCAGCAATACTGCGGTGGCAACGGTGAATAGTGGTGGGGTTGTGTCGGGCATATCGGCAGGTTCTGCGACGATTTCTTATCTGCTTTCGACGGGTTGTTTCGTTACCAAGAATATTGTTGTGAATCCACTGCCTGTTTCGATCTCAGGTCCCCCTGCTATATGTCAGGGCCTTAGCGGAACGATGTTAAGTTCGCCGTCAGGTGGAAACTGGAGCAGCAGCAACAGCTTCGTAGGAGCTATTAATCCATCTTCAGGTCTTGTTAATGGTATTGCTGCGGGTACAACAAATATCACTTACACACTGCCAACAGGGTGTCTGGCGACTACGGTGCTCACCGTGCATGCGCTTCCCGGAGCAATCACAGGCCCTGGGAATGTTTGCCTTGGCAGCACCTCGGTATTATCTACAACTACCGGTGGTGGAACATGGAGTAGTAGCAACCCATCGGTAGGTACAGTGGATGGCGGAGGGTTGGTGTCGGGGTTGGCGCTTGGAACGACCACCATTACGTATACCATAGGTATTGGTTGCAGTATTACAAGGACACTGACAGTTGTGCCTCTGCCACCGGCAATTACCGGTACTTCGTCGACTTGTGTGGGTGTGCCTGTTACGCTTAGTAATGCCACAACCGGCGGAAACTGGAGTAGTACAACATCTCCGGGCGTTGCGGTGGTGAATGCCACAACCGGATTGGTTACTCCTGTTACTGCAGGTACAGCCGTCATCACCTACACACTGCCGACAGGTTGTTTCAGCACTATGCCTATCACTGTCGTTACGGTGGCTCCGATCACAGGGAATGCGGCAATTTGCATAGGCGCAGTTTCGGTGTTGAGTAACACAGTTTCGGGTGGCACATGGAGTAGCAGTAATACGGCAGTTGCCGGCATCGGCGCTACATCAGGTATGGCAGTAGGATATAGCTCCGGCACCTCAATAATAACTTATGTGATGCCGGGCGGTTGTATAACAACCAGAATAGTGACAGTGAGTCCGGCGCCGGCGGCGATCACCGGCACGGCGTCAGTATGTCCGACATTCAGTACCACTTTGTCTAATGCAACTCCGGGTGGTGTGTGGACCAGCGGTAATATATCGACTGCAATTGTGAATTCCTCAACCGGTGTTGTGACGGGTATTGCACCCGGCATTGCCACCATCAGTTATAGTACTTCGTCCGGCTGTGCAGTGACCAGGGTTGTTACCGTACAGACGTTGCCTGCCGCTATCTCAGGTAGTACCAGCTTATGTGTCGGGTCAACTGTTTCACTTACGTCGGCGGTTTCCGGTGGTGTCTGGACCAGTTCGGTTCCCGGGGTTGCCGGTGTCTCCGCGAGTTCAGGTGTCGTGACCGGTATTGCGACCGGTACTGCGGTTATAACGTACACGCCACCTACCGGCTGTGCGGCTACCACCGGTATGACAGTAAACGGTATGCCTGCTGGTATCACGGGCGGTTTGTCAGTCTGTAATGGAAGTTCTACTGCGTTGAGTAATGCAGTTCCCGGAGGTATCTGGAGCAGTACGAACACTTCGGTAGCAACAATAGACGCAACGGGCATGGTCTCAAGTGTGTCCCCCGGAACATCTGTTATATCATATACATCAGGAATAGGGTGTGCGGCAACGTCAATTGTTACTGTCAATGTTATGCCTGGTGCAGTGACCGGAGTGGCCAGCGCCTGTGTAGGATTTACAACAAATCTGTCTTGCACGCCTGCCGGTGGTAACTGGGTGTCTTCTTCTCCGGCAATTGCTACGGTGGGTAGTAGTAGTGGTGTAGTGACAGGTGTGGGCGCGGGTACTGCAGTTATTTCGTATTCCTTCTCTTCCGGATGCAATTCGCAGATCGTTGTCACGGTGAGTCCGAGCGCTTCATTAGTACTTGGTCCGTCAACGGTTTGTGAGGGTAGTCAGATCATGCTTTCTGATCCTTTTATGAGTGGTGGTACCTGGAGCAGCAGTGCGCCCGGCGTAGCCACAGTCGATGCCACTACAGGCGTGGTGACAGGTGTGGCTGCCGGATCGGTTGGTATCACTTATACGATTGGTGCCGGATGCCTGACCACGAAGGTTGTAACGGTAGATCCGTTGCCGTCGATCATCACCGGTATTCCCCGTGCGTGTATCGGGATGACGACTGCGCTTGGTGCAACGCCATCGGGTGGGGTATGGTCTTCATCCTTACCTGCAGTGGGAAGTATTGATGCAGGAGGCGGTGTGTTTTACGGAGGGACGCCGGGCGTTGTTTCGGTGTCTTATACACTACCTACAGGTTGTTTACGCAGCCGTAGTGTTACGGTCAATCCAACTCCGGGTGCGATTACCGGCGCTACAGATGTGTGTGCCGGTTCTACAATCACATTGGGGAACATTATTCCGGGTGGCGAATGGGTTTCGTCGAATACGACAGTTGCAACAGTTGGTTCTACTTCCGGTATTGTTACCGGATTAAATGCGGGTACTACTGAGGTGTCGTATATTTTGGGTGCTGGATGTGCCGCTACTACAATTGTGAGTGTGCACGCGCTGCCTACTTCTATAACAGGGCCGTTGTCGATATGCGCGGGTAATACGGCAACATTGTCTTCCTCTCCAACAGGTGGTGTGTGGTCGGGTGGCGACGTAGCCGTAGCAACGATAGGTAGTACATCGGGCGGTATCACTTCTGTAGGTGCGGGCACCACGTCGGTAACTTACACAATAGGAATCGGATGTGCGGTTTCTACAACCTTGACGGTACAACCCACGGCACCCAACACGGGCATTGATAATACATGTGTCGGTTTTAGCACGACACTTAATAATTCCGTTCCCGGCGGGACGTGGACTTCAAGCAATTTCGCTGTAGCTACAGTATTCCCCGGTTCAGGGGTTGTGTCAGGAGCGGCACCCGGTACAGTTGTGATCACCTATACTTTGCCGACGGGTTGCACGTCTATGACGCTTGTAACGGTGTCGGCTGTGGAGCCTGTAACGGGAAGTAACAGCGTATGCGTAGGGCAATCTATCAATCTTACCAACGCACAGGCCGGAGGTACATGGACAAGCGGTAATGTGTTGGTAGCAGGTGTTGGATCGCTAAGCGGAGTGGTAACCGGATTGGCTGCAGGTGCAGCGATGATATCTTACAGGTATGGCGGAGGATGCGTGGCAACGAAGCTTGTTACAGTATATCCACTGTCTCCTGTGACAGGGCCATTCAGTGTATGCGCAGGACAAACAATATCGCTGGCGGATGCTACTCCGGGTGGCACATGGAGCAGTGATGCGACAGGAGTGGCTATCGTGGACGCATCAGGAGTCGTTTCGGGACTGTCAGCCGGCACAGCTACAATAAGCTATCAGTTGGCGACCGGTTGCGTTGCAACAAAGGTTGTAACTGTTCAGCCTTTGGCACCGATAACAGGACCGACTGACATATGTGTGGGCATTGTGTCTGCCTTCGGCAATACAGTGTCGGGTGGTGTGTGGAGCAGCAGTAATTCGGCGGTTGCAGCATCTGCAATTTCTACGGGTAGTGTTACCGGGATCAGCGCAGGTAATGTGACCATCAGTTATGTTCTTTCATCAGGTTGTTATTCGGTGAAGACTGTGACCGTTAACCCGCAGCCCGCTGTGATCACAGGTGTTACTAATGTTTGCTTGTCCAGCACTTCGAATTTGAGTTGCACAACAACGGGTGGTACATGGAGCAGCAGTAATATACTCGTTGCAAGTATCGGGTCTTCGTCCGGTTTAGTGAATGCGATGAGTGTGGGCACTGCGGTAATGAGTTACACGCTTGCTACAGGATGCTATCGATTGGCGACCGTCACTGTTAATCCGTTGCCGTCGGCTATAACCGGTTCATTGCATGTTTGTGAAGGAAGTTACGGGGGGCTGACCAATTCTTTGTCGGGAGGTACGTGGAGTGTGTCCGCTCCTTCAGTTGCTGTTGTCGATGCTGTATCGGGGGCCGTGCTTGGCATGTCTCTCGGAACAACCAATGTTACATATACACTCCCTACGGGTTGTTGGGTTACGGGTATGTTGACCGTTGATCCCATTCCACCGGTGGTGACCGGTCCTGCAAATATATGTGTTGGCGCAACGGAAGTATATTCGAACACCGCAGGTGGCGGATCGTGGAGTGGTAGTAGTCTGCTGTCGGTAGGTATGACAACAGGCGCGGCCACCGGTGTGAGCGCGGGCGTGGCTACACTTACTTATACCATGCCGACCGGTTGCGCCCGTGTTGCCACTTTAAATGTTCTGCCGCTTCCATCGCCGATATCGGGTAGTGCCAATGTTTGCGCGGGCTCGTCGGTTATTTTGTCAAGTCCTACAGCAGGAGGTACCTGGAGTAGCAGCAATGCCGGTGTGGTTTCCGTGGATGCTACAGGCGTGATTACCGGAGTTTCTTCAGGTGTTGCGAATATTACGTACACGTCAGCAAACGGGTGTTCGGTTACAAAGTCAGTTACAGTCGATCCGTTGCCAGCCGTTATAAGCGGTGCAGGGTCTGTATGCCAGGGAGAAAGTGCGTCATTGTCTTCGTCGCCTGCAGGTGGGGTGTGGAGCAGTAGTGCAGTTTCTATTGCAACAGTATCTGGTGCAGGGGTAGTAACCGGAGTGGGGGCGGGAACCGCAAATGTTACTTACATGCTTCCAACGGGGTGCTTCCGAACTTTCCTCATAACGGTTAATCCGTTGCCATCTGTGATCATTGGTGGGGCAGTAGTGTGCACAGGCCAGATACTCTCGCTTTCAAACAGTACTTCGGGCGGTGTGTGGTCAAGTGATAATACCAGCGTGGCGACAGTTGGAGCCGGCACGGGAGACGTGACTGGTGTTGCTGCAGGTTCAGCAACAATCAGCTATTCACTATCCACAGGTTGTGTGCGGTCTGTTATTGTAACGGTCAATCCATCGCCGTTGCCGGTGACAGGGCCATCGCAGGTATGTGCCGGACAGACTATTACTCTTGCAGATGCGACTCCCGGTGGAACATGGAGTTCGGGAACGACCACTGTTGCGGGCATTTCTTCCGCCGGCGTATTGTCGGGTGTAGCTGCCGGGACGAGTGTTGTGTCTTATACACTTGCCAACGGATGCAGGGCGATGGCGATCGTTACCGTTAATCCCGTTCCGCCGTCAATCACAGGTAGCACCAATCTTTGTCCGTCTACTTCTGTGACACTAAGCAATACGATGACGGGAGGAACGTGGAGTAGTACCTATACATCAGTAGTATCCGTTGATGCGACAACGGGTGTAGTGTCGGGTCTTGCGTCGGGAATGGCCGTTGTTACTTACACGATGCCTACCGGTTGTAAGACAACAATAGTTCTGTTTGTTGATGCGCCACCTGCGCCTATTACCGGAGTGGCTTCGGCGTGTCAGGGTGGCAGTAGTATGTTGTCGGATGTTACCCCGTCGGGTTTCTGGTCTTCGTCAAGTCCATCGGTTGCGAGTGTTGGTTTTTCTACGGGTAGTGTTGTTGCCGGTGCGGCCGGCACGGCGGTGATCAGTTATACCTTGCCAACCGGATGTTTTGCGACACGTATATTCACTACTAATGCCGTTCCGCCGACTATCACCGGTCCGTCAATCGCGTGCGTAAGTAATGTCACTGTACTATCAAATACTATGGCAGGAGGCGTATGGAGTAGCAGTAACCTCGCTGTTGCAACAATAGGCAGTAGTACAGGTGTGGTTACCGGAGTGTCATTGGGTACGGTTGTAATGTCTTATGGCATGCCTTCGGGGTGTGGTACATCGGCAGTTATAACTGTTTATGCGCCACCTGCGGCTATTACGGGTGGTACTCATATCTGTCAGGGGGCGACCACAGTACTCAGTTCATCGACAAGCGGCGGCACTTGGACATCCTCAAATCCCTCTATTGCAACGGTTACCGGATCGGGGGCAGTTAACGGTGTTGGTTCAGGTGCTGTAACAATATCTTATACACTGTTCACCGGCTGTTACTCGGTAGCAGTGGTTACGGTAGATCCCTTATTGCCAACAACCGGCAGCAATGTTGTTTGTGCCGGCGATACGGTGGTGTTTGCTAATGCAGTGCCGGGAGGCGTATGGTCGAGCAGTACTATAGGCGTGGCTACTGTAAATCCATTTGGTGCGGTACATGGTGTTGCACCGGGAGTAGCTATTATTTCTTATAACCTGCCTTCGGGGTGTCTGGCAACAAAGTCTATCACTGTAAATCAGTTGCCGGCAACCCATCTGGTAACAGGTGGTGGTGCATTCTGCATCGGTGGTACGGGCGTTGCGGTAGGTTTGAACGGGTCTGTTGCCGGGTTTAGTTACACATTGTTCAACGGAGTGACACCGGTGGTGACTTTGACAGGTACCGGAGCACCATTGAATTTCGGTTTGCAAACGATAGGTGGTACTTATGGTGTTTTTGCAATCAATACTTCCACCGGCTGTTCGCGATCAATGCTATCAACGGTAGTAGTTACACCGGTGGCGTATGCACCAGCAGGCGTGTCAATAGTGTCGTCTTTTGGTGATACGATATGTAACGGAACATCGGTGACATTTGTGCCGATCCCTTACCTGGGTGGTAGTGCTCCGGTGTATCAGTGGAGTGTGAACGGGTCGGTTGTAGCCGGGTCGACCTCTATGACCTACACACCAGCCGACGGAGATACCGTGACCTGCCGAATGACGAGTAGCGCGGGGTGTGCCGTGCCTAATGTAGCGACGGCGGGTATAAGAATGACGGCATTGCCGGTGGTGGTGCCTGCGGTGATCACTTCTGTTACGCCCAATGATTCGGTGTGTGTGGGCACGTCGGTCACTTTTACTGCAACATCAGTCAATGGGGGGACTTCTCCGGTATTTATGTGGAAGCGCAATGGAGTGGAGGTTGGTACAGGTGCAGGTTATACTTACACCCCGACAGATGGTGACGTTGTGTATTGCAGAATGGCGGCAAATTCGCGCTGCAGAACAACGGATACAGCAAATGGAATAGCTGTACCAATGACGGTGCTGCCGTATAACACGCCGACTGTTGCCATAAATGCAACACCGGGGTTGGTAATTGTGGGAGGGCAGGAAGTGACTTTCAGTGCGGTGGTATCGAATGGAGGAGTTGCTCCGTCCTATCAATGGAAGGTAAATGGAGGCGCGGTTGCGGGAGCGACAAATGCTACCTATGTTTCCTCTACACTATCTAACGGAGATACGGTAAGCTGTACGGTGGTGAGTGGCGGCCTGTGCGGCGGGATAGCGGCAAGTGGTAAGGTGGTAGTTACAGTGAATCAGGTTGGCGTTTCGGACCCCGGGATGAGCAATGGTGCTATTCGCCTTTATCCGAACCCGAATGACGGAAGTTTTGTGCTTTCAGGGAGTTTAGCAGGTGCCGGGGAGACGTCGCTGACGATAACAAATGTGCTCGGTCAGCAGGTGTGGTCAGATCAATGGGAGGTAAAACAACCTTTGCTAAATAAGCGGATCAAGGTGGGTAAGGAGCTTGCAAATGGTATGTATTTGCTGACCGTGACGCAAAATGGGAATAGTCATATTGTTCATTTTGTTATTGTGAAATAGCGCAATCTGACCAATTTCTTATTCACAAGGGTGTGGATAGCGGTGATTTTGTTCAAAATACTTTAGAGTTACAATATAAAATTCGGTAATTTTGCCGCAGTTTTACACTATCTATATCGTTATTTAATTATATGTCAGGCCAACTTAAAGAAGTCCGCAATAGAATAAAATCGGTAACGTCAACCCAGCAGATCACCAAAGCGATGAAGATGGTGAGTGCTGCGAAGTTGCGTCGCGCGCAGGATGCCATCCTGCAGATGCGTCCTTACTCAAAGAAATTGCAGGAGATGCTCAGCAATATCGTTAGCTCTTCTTCGAGTGAAGTGAGCCTGCCGCTTGCAGAGGAGCGTCCGGCGGAGAGGATCCTCTTTATCGCTATCACCAGCGACAGGGGACTTTGTGGCGCGTATAATGCAAACGTGATCAAGCTGACACGTACCATTATTAAAGAGAAGTATGCTGCACAATATGCAAAAGGTAATGTGACGATCCTGCCGATAGGAAAAAAAGGGTATGAGTATTTTTCCCGCAACGGCTTCCGTCTGATAGACGCTTACTGGGAGTTGTTTTCTGATCTTTCTTTTGAAAATGTTCGTCGTGCGGCAGTTCATGCCCAACAGGCATTCCTTAATAAAGAGTATGATCGTGTAGAAATTGTGTATAGTCAGTTTAAGAATGCTGCTACGCAGAACTTCATTTCTGAACAATACCTGCCGATACCGAAGAGTGAGAAAAAAGAAGGTAATAATATGAATTCTGATTTCTTATTCGAACCATCGAGGGAAGTGTTGTTGCAAGAGTTGATGCCAAAGATCCTGAATACACAGGTGTACAAAGCGGTGCTGGATGCAAACGCTTCTGAGCATGGAGCACGTATGACTGCGATGGACAAGGCAAGTGAGAACGCAAACGAATTGCTGAAGTCGTTGAAGATCAGTTATAACCGTGCTCGTCAGGCGGCGATCACAACAGAACTTACAGAGATCGTGAGTGGCGCTGCTGCACTGCAGGGTTAATGGACGAATTTTAAATAAACTGAACATCCTCGCGGCAACCGTGAGGATGTTTTCTTATTTTTATGAAAATCTTTTTTATGAAATTGAGGATACTTATTACCGCGTTTTGTGCTCTTGCCGGATTGACAGTTCACGGACAGCAGGTAAAGGTGAGGCAGTTCAAGGCACCCCTTGCGGGAACGGCAGCATTGAAAGATGCTGACGATAAATACTCAGCGACTGTTCATTCAATAGAGGCACCCGACGTAGAGCATGATTTCGACAAGAAAATGCTGCGCGATATCAAGCGTGAGGTGGAGCGCCAATATCCGAGAAAAAGCAGCAACCTGCAATCGAAGAAAACATCATCGGTGCCGGGGCCTGCAATGACAATGGGTTTTATTGCAGACTCGCTTTCGGGGATTCCGCCTGATAATTATTGTGCGGTGAGCAATGGAGATAAGGCCATTTCGGTAATGAATTCCTACATATCAGTACACGATGCCAACACAGGCAACTATCTTTCCCGCAAGGCATTGATATCCTATAGTTCGGCGGTAGGACTTAATAATACCGGCAGTTTTACCGTGCATTACCGTTTCGATCCGAAGGTGATCTATGATCCGGGTACAGACAGGTTCATATCTGTGATGCTTAATAGTACCAATTCGGTGAACTGGATCGTGCTGGGTTTTTCGAAAACTAATGATCCGACGGGCGAATGGAACTTTTACAAGTTTTATGGTGATTATCTGAACGATACTACGTGGTTCGATTATCCTGCAATCACCATTACCAAGGATGAGTTTTACCTTACAGGAAACAAGATCCGTTACAGCACCAGCTGGCAGGAAGGTTTCAAGCAGACCATTATCTATCAGGTGAAAAAAGCAGGTGGCTATGCCGGTGATACTGCACTCAACTACCGTATATGGGAAGATATTGCCTACAACGGTCGCAACATCAGGTGCCTGCATCCGGTGAAGCCCGGTTCGGGTATTGGTGGTCCTGAGCAGTATTTCCTTTCTGACAGGAATTTTGATATGTCGAACGACTCAATTTTTCTGGTGCGTATAAATGGGGATATGGGACCCGGTGATACCACGCTGACAGTGACGCCGATAATTTCTAATTTACCCTACGGTGTTCCGCCCAATGCATTGCAGCCTGACACCAACAAGACACTGGCGACCAATGACGGCAGGGTGCTGGGTGCGTACATCAAGGATGATGAGATACAGTTTGTGAGTGTAAGTTCCAGCGCGTTGAATGGTAATGCCGCGATCTATCACGGAGTGATCAGTAATGTGCATAGCGCACCGGTGGTACATGCCAGACTTATAACAAACGATACACTTGACTTTGGTTATCCGAATATTTCCTGGACAGGTAATTCAGGTGGCAGCAATCAGTCGATCATTTCTTATGAATTCTCGGGTCGTAAAACATTCCCGGGATATGGTGCTGTTTTCTTTGACGGGAACGACTATTCGGATATGCTCATCATAAAATCGGGCGAGAAGAGTATCAGTATTCTTTCGGGCAAGGAGCAACGCTGGGGAGACTACAGTGGTTCTCAGCCAGATTGGAATCAGCCGGGTGCGGTGTGGGTTGAAGGGATATTCGGTAGGAAAGATTCGAGGTACGGTAACTACATGGCCCGCCTCACGTCGCCCTATTACGTATCGTCTGTAGCAGACGCGGGTGCGCAGGTTGCGCCATCAAAAGTGTTTCCGGCACCTGCGACCGAGTTTGTGAATTTTGAGTTTTCGGTTGCTACAGCACAGGGCTTCAGCTTTGTTATCTATGATATCTCGGGTAGGGTAGTGGACAATCTGATGGATGCGCCATGTAAGAAGGGACGTAACCTGATCACGTTTAATATTGCGCCCCTTCCGGCAGGTAACTATTTTTTGAAGGCGATAGGAGCTAATGGCGAAATCGTTCCGGTGCAGCGTTTTGTGCGCCAGTAATACTGAAAGGCTACATGCAGCTTCTTTTTAACGTTAATCTTGCTTTCAGGGCCATACGCAACAACAAGTTGCGGTCATCGCTCACTATTGCCATCATTGGTCTGGGGATCATGGCATTGGTGGGTATTCTCACCGCAATAGAGGTGATGAAGGCGAGTGTGTATGAGAACTTCAGCAGCATGGGCGTTAATTCGTTCCAGATAACGAGCGATGTGCTGAAAAAGAAGAAACACCGTGGCGGGGGAATGAATGTGACGGTGGTGGAGGGTAAGAGTATTACCTATGAAGAGGCAAAGGCCTTTAAAGAGCGTTTTCATTTTCCGGCTTTGGTTGGTATTTCTGTAAACGGAACCAGTGTGGCGACGGTCAGGTATCGGTCGTTGAAGACAAATCCTAACGTGCGCGTTAATGGAGTTGATGAATCTTATCTTGCGGTAACCGACACCAAGCTGGAGGTTGGAAGGAACTTCTCTGTATCGGAGGTGCAGGGTGGCGGGGCTGTGTGTTTGCTTGGTAACGGTGTTGCGAAAAAGTTGTTCAAGGGCAATATCAATAATTGTATCAACGAGGTAGTGTCTGTTGGAGACGTGAAGGCACGAGTGGTGGGTGTAATGGAGTCGAAGGGAGGGAGTATGATAATGGATGCCGATAATCTGGTTGTGATACCGTTGGCATCGGCACGGGCGTTGTTTGGTGGAGGGAGTTCTTATCTGATAAGTGTGAAGGTGCCCGATGTGAACATAAAGGATGTAGCCGCGGAAGAAGCTGAGGGTATGTTCAGGGTGATAAGGAAGCAGGTGTTGGGGACGGAGAATAATTTCACCATTTCGCAGAACAATGATCTGGTGGAAGTGGTGATGGATAGTATTGTTTACATCAGGATAGCGGCTATCCTCATAGGTGTGATCACTTTGCTGGGTTCTGTTATAGGGCTTATGAATATTATGCTGGTATCTGTTGCCGAAAGGACGCGTGAGATAGGCATCAGTAAAGCGCTGGGTGCCCGCTCGTCCGCAATCAAACGGCAGTTTCTGACCGAGTCGGTGCTGATCAGCTTGCTGGGTGGCGCAGCGGGAATCATCTCGGGCATGTTGCTGGGGAATGTGGTCGGGCTGTTTTTCAAAACAGCGTTTGTTGTTCCGTGGTTGTGGATGCTGATGGGCGTGTCTTTATGCGCCTTAGTAGGCGTGATATCGGGTATCTACCCCGCTATCAAGGCATCCAGACTTGACTCGATCGTGGCACTCCGCTACGAATAGGGTGGACCTTAGATATTGTATTCCGCTTTCAGCTTCGCAGTAACGGCATTGATCACCGTGGTCATCTTGTTGATAATACGCTCCATTTCCGCATTTCGTTGTTCGTTGGCTGCAAGCGTTTCGAGCGCGAATGACTCCTCTCGAATGCTGTTTATAGACATGTTCATCAGTGCCGGACGGATGCGATGCGCCAGATACTTTACGTTTTTCAGGTCGCTGATCTCGTAAGCGTCGCGTATTTTGGCCATTGTTTGCGGCACATCTGTGACAAAAAGTGATAGCATCTGGGTGACGAATTCGGCATTGTTGCCGCACTTGACCATCAGTTTCTTTACATCATACAGCGGTGCATCATCGTCATTAAGGATGATCTCTTCCTTTTCCTCTTTGAATGCCGCGGGTGGTGGTGTGTCTTTTTCGGTCTTGTGCAACCAGTTGGCAATTACGGCTATCATCTTCTCCTCGTTATAAGGTTTGGCGATGTAGTCATTCATGCCGGCACTGATGTATTCTTCCCTCTTGCCTTTTAATGCATTGGCTGTAAGCGCAATGATAGGGATGGCCTTGTTGTGTTTCTCGCGGATGATCTGTGTGGCGCGCACGCCGTCCATTACCGGCATTTGCACGTCCATCAGAACGATGTCGAATTCATCGCGCTGGACCATTTCAATAGCGGTGAGACCATTGTCGGCGCTGGTGACTATGGCACCATATTGCGTGAGAATGGTGTAAGCCAAAAGCCTGTTCAGCTCGTTGTCTTCAACAAGAAGGACTTTCTTGTTGCCGATGTTGCTGGTATCGGTCTTTACTGCCCGCTTCTTCTCGAAGATCTTGGCGGTGCCTACTTTAAGGTTGAAAGTGAGTGTAACTGTTGTGCCCAGGTTCTTCTCGCTTTCAATGGCAATGGTTCCGCCCATTAAATCCATGAGCTGCTTGGTGATGCTCATGCCAAGGCCGGTGCCGCCAAATTTACGGACGAACGAGTCGTCTTCCTGCGTGAATTTATTGAATATAACTGACAGGAATTCTTCGCTGATGCCTATGCCTGTGTCTTCTATGGTTACAACAACCTGTTGCATGCCATCGGCCTTTTTTGCCATTTCGGCACCTACGCGTATACGCCCCTGTTCTGTGAACTTGATGGCATTGCTCAACATGTTCATCAGTACCTGATTGATGCGGTATGGGTCGCCGATCAACGAATGTGATATATTTTCATCTACCTCGCAAATGACTGAAAGACCTTTTTCTTCGGCCTTGGGTGCCAGCATGTTGATAGCGTGGCGCACCAATTGGTCCATGTCAAATGGAATATTCTCGATGTTTACTTTACCTGCTTCTATTTTAGAAATGTCCAGCACATCGTTGATGACCACCAGCAAATTCTCTGATGCGGTGCGGATAGAGGACAGATAGAAAAGCTGCTGTTTATTCAGATTGCTCTTTGCCAGAAGTTTGCCCATGCCCATGATGGCATTGATAGGCGTGCGTATCTCATGGCTCATATTGGCAAGGAAAGCTTCCTTGGCCTGCGATGACCTTTCGGCGGCCTGCATGGCATCGCGCAGGTCTTTTTCCATCTTCTTTTGACGGGTTATGTCAAGATGGATGCCTATTGAGCCTTTTAAAGAACCGTCGGCATTGTGTAGCGGTGCGGTACTCACCAGCCACCAGCGTGCCTCGCCGGACCTGGTGTGTACCATGAACTCATAACGATTGGAAATGCCATATCTGCTTTTCCACGACTGTTCGTTTATGATGCGGTCTGTTGATGTCTCAGGGAAGATCTCATTAGCTTTCTGGCCATACAGTTCGTCTGTATCGTAGCCGCTCATGGTGCAGAATTGCTGGTTGGCGAAGATGATCCTTTCTTCGGCATCCAGTTCCAACATACCCAGATTCATGTTTTCAATGATCTTGCGGTATTTCTCCTCACTTCTCTTCAGTGCTTCTTCTGCATACAGGCGGTCGGTGATATTCTGGGCAAATCCTATGACATATGGTTCACTGTCTGGTTCGCTGAGCAGGTAATTCTGGTACAGCATGTGTATCTTTTCTCCTTTTCTGGAGAAAATTGTGAGAATGCCGTCGGTGACGCCTGTGTCTATGATCTTCTGCAGGTATTCTTCCTGGAAGTCTTTCTGCATTTTCGGGTGTAGGAACCCGGCAATGTTTTTGCCCAGGAGGTCGCTTTCGCTATACCCCAGCAGCTTGCAAGCAGCCGGATTGATGGTGAGTATCTCTCCGTCCAAGGTATGAGTGCATATCCAGGCCTGACTGAAATTGAAAATTTCTTTATATCTTTTCTGGCTTTTCTGGGCCTGGTCT
>JAEUVY010000057.1 GCA_016786565.1 Flavipsychrobacter sp. | reverse complement strand
TTGGATGCGCTGATTTTGCCGCAGCTGCACTGATTTTATAAATCAACACTATATTTGTGTTGGTACTGTGTGTATTTCGCTGTGAAAAGCGCGAAAAAATTATTTTTTATTTTTTATTCTTAATTTTTACACTTACCTTTGCAGTCCCAAAAAAATAATAAATCATGGCTCGCGTTTGTCAGGTAACAGGTAGGAAACCAGTAGTAGGACACAAAGTTTCGTTCTCTAACAAAAAAGCAAAGCGTCGTTTTCTGCCTAATTTGCAGACTAAGCGCTTCTACCTTCCGGAAGAAGATCGTTGGGTTACTCTGAAGCTCACTACCGATGCTATCCGTACTATTAATAAGAACGGATTGCTCAGCACAGTTAAAGAGCTTCGCGAAAAAGGTGTAACCATCTAATTTCTAAAAGTAAAGTAAACTTATAAAAATGGCTAAGAAAGGAAATCGCGTTCAGGTAATTATGGAATGCACCGAGCATAAAAACAGTGGTATGCCCGGTACCAGCCGCTATATTACTACCAAGAACAAGAAAAATACAACTGAGCGTCTCGAGCTGAAGAAATACAATCCGATCCTGAAACGCGTTACGGTTCACAAAGAAATTAAATAATCCATTAAAATATTTAAGAAATGGCAAAAGCAGCTAAGACCGCGATCAAGAAAGACCCTAAACTGGCAGCGGAAGCTAAAAACTACACGAAAGTGATCAAGGCTGTACGCAGCCCTAAATCTGGTGCATACACTTTTAAAGAAGGTATGGTGCATAAAGACAAAGTGAAGGATTTCCTCGCTAGCGTTAAATAACCAAGCCCCTTTAAGCCTAAGTCACAAAAACCCTTAGGACTTATAAACGTACTATATACTAAAAGCAAGCCATCCGAACCGGATGGCTTTTTTAGCAGATATATGCTCAAACTCCTTCTTTTCTTCGTTCCGTTCCTCACAGCTTTCACCGCTTGGGCCACCGCCTGGGTACTCATCGGATTGGTGATCTATCCATTGCGCCCACGCCGCATAATGGGTATTACCATTCAGGGGTTTCTGATCGCTCATCAGGATGAAATAGCAACTACTGTTGCCGGAGAGGTTGCTGCGCAGTTGGGTTCGGGGAAGATGCAAGCTATAGATCAGCGTGCAATGGATAATCTGCGCCCCGTTATTGAGCAGCATCTCGATACTTTTCTGCGGGTGAAGATAAAGGAGAAGTTGCCCGTCATTGCCACGTTCATTGGCGAGAGTACCATAGTGAAGCTCAAAGAAGGAATGCTGGAGGAAATAGAGATACTTCTGCCCGAGGTGATAACCCGCTATACATCAACCCTTTCCACAGACCCTACCGTTACCGGTAAGATCTCGGGTATGATAGCGTCTTACCCTCCTGCCGCAATAGAAGAAATGCTGGGGCCCAAACTGGCATCCGTAAGGCAGAAGGTACCTGTTATTTTTGCCTTTGCAGGCCTCATAATGGGTATCATCATTTCCCTGCTCGCTCTGTGGCTGCACCCCGTTGTGTAAGCAGTAATAGACTACATTTTTTCAGGCATCCTTATACCCAGCAAGCCCATACCATGGCGCAGTGTTGCCGCCGTATGTACGATCATCATCAGGCGAAGCTCTTTCTTCTCGTCGCTCTCCGCTTTTGAGATACTGTGCACATCGTAGAAGGTATTGAAGAGTTGCGCCAACTGGAAGAAGTAGTTGCACAGTGCCGATGGATTGAACTCTGATGCAGCATCAGCCAATACTCCCGAATACTGTTCCAGCATCAGGATCATCTCTTTCTCCAGTTTCAGCAGATCGGTTTGTGCCCGCCATGCCTGGAACCTGCCGGCTTCCGGATGCAGTGCTACGTTCTCCTTGCGTAAAATGGAGCAGATACGTGCGTGTGCATATTGTATAAAGGTGGCTGTGAACCCGTGCAGGTCTATCGACTCCTTAGGGTTGAAGATCATTTTCTTCTTAGGGTCCACACGCAGCAGGTAGAATTTGAGCGCCCCCATACCAATGGTCTCATAGAGCCAATCCAGTTCTTCTGCCGTAAATCCTTCCGTCTTGCCCGACTGTTCTGTTTGTTCCCGCGACAGATTCACCATTTCGTCCATCATATCATCGGCATCAACTACAGTACCTTCACGGCTCTTCATCTTACCTGTAGGCAACTCCACCATACCATACGACAGGTGGTATATACCGTCAGCGCAAGGCTCGCCGATCTTCTTTAGTATCAGTTTCAATACCTGAATATGGTAGTTCTGTTCGTCGGCTATAACATATACTGATTGGTCCAGCTTGTAATCGTCATACTTAAGTTTGGCTGTACCAAGGTCCTGTGTCATATAGACTGAAGTGCCGTCGCCACGCAGCAGCAGTTTTTCATCCAGCCCGTCTTCTTTGAGGTCTATCCAAACAGAGCCATCTTCTTTCTTGAAAAGCACGCCCTTGTTCAGGCCATCCTCAACTATTTTCTTTCCCAGCAGGTAGGTGTCACTTTCGTAATACATCTTATCGAAAGACACGCCGAGTTTTTTGTATGACACATCAAAACCCTCATACACCCATCCGTTCATGGTCTTCCACAGTTCGCGGGTTTCGGCATCGCCGGCCTCCCATTTGCGCAGCAGTTCCTGTGCCGCTTTCATGATAGGTGCCTCTTTTTCGGCCAGCTTTTCGTCCATCCCTGCCTTTACCAGACCGGCAATTTCCTGCTTATATACGTCATTGAACTTTACATAGTAGTCGCCCACAAGGTGGTCGCCTTTGATGCCTGCTGATGCAGGTGTAGCACCGTTGGCATACCACATCCACGCGATCATGGACTTGCAGATGTGGATACCCCTGTCATTGATCAGATTGGCTTTGATGACCTGCTTGCCGTCCGCTTTAAGTATCTCAGACACAGCCGCACCCAAAAAGATATTGCGCATGTGGCCGAAGTGCAGCGGCTTGTTGGTGTTGGGCGATGAGTACTCCACCATCACACGGCTACTGCTTTTCTGCTGCCTGCTGAAATCGGTTTTCGTGAAATTATTCAACAGGTATGACGTGCAATATTGATCTTTAACGGTAAGATTCAGGAACCCGCTCACGATCTGATAGGCTGAGAAAAGCTCCGATGTTGCCAGCAAGTGTTCGCCCAGTTTGTTGCCCAGTTCGTCGGGTTTCATACGCAGCAATTTCACAAATGGGAACAGTACAACCGTATAATCACCGGTGAACTCAGGTTTTGTCTGGTTCACTGTAATCATAGATAGGTCGGTCTGAGCATCGGGGTACAAATGTTTCAGTGCGTCAAAAGCAGCGTGTTTTACCTGTGCGGCAAGCGTCATCGTAGTTGTGTTTGCCGCAAAAATAGTTCATAATTGTGTCTTGACGGGCTTGTTTTACATGGGTGGGTGCCTCATCATCACAGTGCCTTCTGTATCAGCCGCCGTAGGGTGGCATTGCTGCCCGCCGCAAATACCACATCCAGCATTCCCGGAAAGGCAGCGAGCACCTTCCTCGACCGCAGATGCAGACGCAGTTCGCTGCCCAGTCGCCGGTCCAGCGCCTTGTCATAATCTTGCATGAAACCGGCTGAAAGATCGGAGCGCTCAAAGCATGATATAGCTTGTGTCGCCGCCAGCAAACCACTGACCATGGCATTGCCAATGCCGTCGCCCGACATAGGGTCGATGATGGATGCAGCGTCACCTGTCAACATGAAACCCTCGCCCGATAATGTGACCTTTCGTCCCCCCAGCGGCAACCCGAAACCCTCCAAAGGACCATCCTGCACGGCTCCATTCAATCGTGCCTTCAATTGGGGCGACTGGTCAATAAACTCGTAGAACAGCTTTTTAAGGTCCAGCCGGCGCCGCGATATTTCAGCCGAAAGCATCCCGAATCCTACGTTTGCCCTGTTGCCCGGCAACGGAAACACCCACATATAACTCGGCAGGAAGTTCTTCAGGAAGTACACTTCTGTGGTGTCGGGGCGCAGTGCGGTCACATTATTATAGTAGGCCCTTACCGAGCCTACGTGGTTTGTCTTGTCAGTGACCCTTGCTGCCAGCTGACGGGCGGTTACGCCATTGGTCCCGTCAGCGCCTATCAGCAGTTTACACTGCAGCACATTACCCGTTTTCGTTTGCAGAGAAAAAATACCATCCTGTCTGCTTACGTGGGTCGCCTGTTCGCCGGTGAAAACATCTATCCCCGTTGCAGCAGCTTTTTCAAATAGAAAATGGTCAAAGTCCATTCTTGCACAGGTGTAGGCTTCTCCCTTCCAGTCAAAAGCCAACTCCCGTTTGTTGTAAAACAGTCTGGTGGTCTTCGTGAGTAGTTTGGGTGCAAATTCCCTGAAGGAGGCTTCATATTCAGGGACCAGTTGCCGCAGTACTTTCACCGCCCGGCCGGGAATGGCATCGCCACATACCTTGTCTCTGGGAAATACTGACCGGTCTATCAATGCCACTTTCAAGCCGCTGTTG
>JAEUVY010000019.1 GCA_016786565.1 Flavipsychrobacter sp. | reverse complement strand
CAGTGTTCCGGTTATTGCTATCGGTAACCTTTCGACCGGTGGAACAGGGAAAACGCCGCACGTTGAGTATCTGATCCGATTGCTGCAATACCGGTATCAGGTGGCAACCATGAGCCGGGGCTATAAGAGAAGGACACAGGGTTTCATACTTGCCGGCGAGGACAGCAACGCACTACGCATAGGTGATGAACCAATGCAGTACCACCTCAAATTTCCGGACCTGGCAGTGAGTGTTGCCGAAGAACGCATGACGGGAATTCCTGCATTGTTGCAGCGCCGTCCCGACGTCGACGTCATTCTACTTGACGATGCCTACCAGCACCGATCCGTAAAAGCAGGACTGAACATTTTGATCACCGACTATTCGCGTCCGTTCTATTCAGACCATATTCTGCCGTTCGGTAGCCTGCGCGAAAGCAAGGGTGCGGCAAAAAGAGCGCAGGTCATCATAGTGTCCAAATGCCCTACCACGTTATCGGAGTCTGAAGCAGGAGACATGGTAGCAAAGATCGCCCCTCGCGATGGGCAGAAGGTCTTCTTTACGGGGCTGCAGTATATGCACCCCTACAGCTTCTTTACCGGAGAACCGGTCGACCTGTCTTCTGTAAATGCCCTGCTGGTGTGCGGTATAGCCCGTCCCGAGCCATTGCTTTCATTCCTCTCAGGTGTCTCGAAAGGCGTGCATACTTTGTCTTACAAAGACCACCACTACTTCGTTTCTGCCGATCTGGAAGAGATCAAGACAACTTACAGCAAATGGGAGGTAGAGAACAAAGTGATCGTCACTACCGAAAAGGACGCCGCCCGCCTGATGCTGCACAAGGATAAACTGGCAGAGTGGGGGATACAGATAGTGGTATTGCCCATTGCAGTATATGTACTGTTCGGAAAAGGGGAAGAACTGGACGAGATCATCCTCGGTTATGTGGACAAGACCATATCAGATAATCTGGCTGAATTCAATCAGGAGTATATCGAAATACTATAAACTAACGAGATAATATCTTGTTGATCTCTGTATTTCCTCCCTTGTTTTCCGAGCTATGGATATTGAAAATAGTGCCGGCAAACAGTGCCAGGCCTATCGCCAATATACATGCAGCTGAAAAGCGTTGCACATAGATGATCTTCCTTACAGTAAGTAACCGCTTTATGCGGTCTGCCAGAAACACCTTTGAGAAGTCGATGCCCAGAATGATAACCAAAGCCGTGCCGAAAAGTATCACACGGTAATACCCCGTGGTGTTGGCTGTAATAGTTACCGCCCCAAGCCAGGTGATCAAAACTCCCGGGTTCAAGGTGTTTACCAGAAAGCCGCTCATCCATATCTTTATCACATCTCCGCTGGAAATGGTAAGCTGAACCGATGACGGCCGCTTGGGTTTAAGCTTCTTCAGCAAGCCCACCAACCCGATGGCCATAAGCGTGACAGCACCACCAAATGCTATGTGGCGCTCGTATGGCTCCAGGTAACGGAGCCAGCCGGCGGCCAGGTTGGCAATAGTAACATAGATCAGGTCGCTGATCGAAACACCGAGCACAAAAGCCAGTCCGGCCTTGTAACTGAAGTTGAGGCTATACCTGATGATAGCGAAGAGCGTAGGCCCTACACTTATCGCCATGAACAACCCCACCAGCAGGCCTTTTATCAATGCGTCTACAAGCTGCATAAACTATGGCAAGATAATAAAAATTGACCCATTGCCTTTGAACTTCGGTATGTTTTAACTGTTATCTTTGCCATCCATTTTAAAAATATATCACTTAAACAATCTGTACTATG
Organism: Flavipsychrobacter sp.; assembly: GCA_016786565.1. Lineage (GTDB taxonomy): Bacteria > Bacteroidota > Bacteroidia > Chitinophagales > Chitinophagaceae > Nemorincola. The sequence continues at coordinate 31,949 of JAEUVY010000019.1, read as the reverse complement.
ATGCAATTTACCGGTCAGACGAACTTCTATAAAGGCAAGGTGCGCGATGTGTACACCATCAACGACAAATACATGGTGATGATAGTGAGCGATCGTATTTCTGCGTTCGATGTGGTGCTGCCAAAACCTATACCATATAAAGGTCAGGTGCTCAACCAGATCGCTGCTCAGTTTCTTGAAGCTACTAAAGACATTGTGCCCAACTGGATGATCAGCACGCCGCTGCCAAACGCCACTATCGGATACAAGTGCGAAACATACCCGGTAGAAATGGTGGTTCGTGGTAACCTGACAGGTCATGCATGGCGCACCTACAAAAGCGGCAAGCGCGAACTGTGCGGTGTGGCGATGCCCGACGGTATGAAGGAGAACGACTTCTTCGAAAAACCGATCATAACGCCTACAACCAAGGCACACGAGGGCCACGATGAGGACATCTCCCGCGAAGAGATCATTTCCAGCGGACTCGTATCTAAAGAAGAGTACGAACAACTGGAGAAATACACCCTCGCCCTGTTTGAAAGGGGTAAAGAGATAGCCAAGAGCCGCGGCCTGATACTGGTGGACACCAAGTATGAATTCGGACGTATTGGTGATATCATTTACCTGATCGACGAGATCCACACACCCGATTCATCGCGCTACTTCTACATGGAAGGTTATGAAGAACGCCAGAGGAAGGGTGAGGCTCAGAAACAACTCTCGAAAGAGTTTGTGCGTGAGTGGCTTATGGAGAACGGCTTCCAGGGTAAAGAAGGCCAGCAAGTGCCAGAAATGACTGAAGACGTTGTGGGCCGTATATCAGAAAGGTACGTGGAGCTGTACGAAGTAGTGACAGGCAAGACCTTCCAGAAACATGATGTGAACTATGCCGAGCAACAGGCTAAACTGGAAGCAGAACTTCAGAAACTTCCATAAGAGATACTTACTCTAATGAAATGATAAAGAGGCCGCCCGAAAGGACGGCCTCTTCCTTTATGCTGTTATTACAGGTTACCGCGCTTGGCCTGCTCCCTTTCTATCGATTCGAAGAGGGCCTTGAAGTTACCGGCACCGAAGCTCTTCGCACCCTTGCGTTGGATGATCTCGAAGAACAAGGTAGGACGGTCTTCTACCGGCTTGGTGAAAAGCTGCAGCAGATAACCTTCCTCGTCACAATCCACAAGGATACCCAGCTCCTGCAGTGGTGCAATATCTTCATCTATCTTGCCCACACGGTTAGGGAGGTCTTCGTAGTAGGCACTTGGCGGAGCATCGAGGAACTCGACACCACGCGCCTTGAGTGAACGCACTGTAGCAACGATGTCGTTTGTAGCTATCGCCACGTGTTGTACACCTTCTCCCTCATAGAAATCGAGGTACTCTTCTATCTGAGACTTCTTCTTGCCTTCAGCCGGTTCGTTGATAGGGAATTTCACATAGCCGTTACCATTGCTCATCACCTTACTCATCAGCGCGCTATACTCAGTATTGATCTGCTTGTCATCGAAAGAGAGGATGTTGACAAAGCCCATCACGTCTTCATACCATTTAATGGTAGGGTTCATGCGGTTCCAACCCACATTACCTACGCAATGGTCCACATACAGCAGTCCGGTATCAGTAGGCTGATAGCTGCTATTCCATGCTTTGTAACCCGGCAGGAACAGGCCGTTGTAGTTCTTGCGCTCTACAAACAGATGCACTGTTTCGCCATAGGTATAAATGCCGCTCATACGCACTTCGCCATGCTCGTCGGTCATAGTAACCGGCTCCATGTATGACTTTCCGCCGCGTTTCACGGTCTCTTCATATGACTTGTATGCATCATCCACCCACAGGGCCAGGATCTTCACGCCATCGCCATGCTTTTTCACGTGGTCGGCAACCGGGTGGTCCGACTTCAGTGCCGTTGTGAGCACCAGGCGTATCTTGCCCTGTTGCAGCACATAAGAAACGCGGTCGCGAATGCCGGTCTCAGGGCCTGAGTATGCCAGCGACTGAAAGCCGAATGCCGTTTTGTAATAGTGCGCAGCCTGCTTGGCATTTCCCACGTAAAACTCGATATGATCGGTGCCGTTGATGGGCAGGAAATCCTGCGCCTGCTGCATCTTTTGGCTTACGGTCAATGTATCCATAATAAATGATTAAGATGTTTCTGAATATTGGTTATGAGTAATGTTTGTTTGTATTAGTCGGCCCAGCTATAAACGTAGGTATCATCTTCAAGGTCTAATGCGGCTTGCGTGAGTGTCAGCGGATGGAAAGTGTCCACCATTACTGCCAGCTCGCGGGTTTCCTTGGCGCCTATGCTTTTCTCCACTGTGCCCGGGTGCGGACCGTGCGGTATGCCCGCCGGGTGCAGTGTTATCATGCCGCGCTCCACATGCTTGCGGCTCATAAAGTCGCCGTCCACATAATACAGCACCTCGTCGCTATCGATGTTGCTGTGGTTGTATGGGGCGGGTATGGCCTCGGGGTGGTAATCGAACAGACGGGGCACAAATGAACAGATCACGAAGTTGTGCGCATCGAAGGTCTGATGCACAGGTGGCGGCTGGTGCACGCGACCGGTGATCGGTTCGAAGTCGTGGATGCTGATGGCGTACGGATATTCGCAGCCGTCCCAGCCTACCACATCAAACGGGTGATTGCCATACCAGATAGGGTAGAGATACCCTTTCTTCTTGACCTGGATGAGGAACTCGCCCTTGACATCGAATGTCTCCAGATCCTGCGGCAGGCGCATATCGCGCTCGCAGAAGGGAGCATGTTCCAGCAACTGCCCGTAGCGGCTGAGGTAGCGCTTGGGGAAGGTGATGGGGCTGAACGACTCCACTATGAACAGCCTGTTGTTGGCATCCTCGAACTCTATCTGATAGATGGTGCCACGCGGGATAACCACGTAGTCGCCATAACCAAAGGGGATGCGGCCATACTGTGTTTTCAGAACGCCCTTTCCTTCGTGTATAAAGATCACCTCGTCGGTGTCGGCATTTTTGTAGAACACATTGTCTGTGAGGCCTTTAGTAGGGGCCGCAAGTGTAATGTGCACATCATTATTGAACAAAACCGTTTTGCGGCTTTTCAAGTAGTCGGCCTCGGGAGCCACTTTAAAACCCTTGAAGCTGCGGTGTTTCAGTATGTTTGACGTAGCTGCAACGGGAGCCACATTCACCGGTTCGCCGGCCTTGGTAATGATGGTTGGCGGATGAAGGTGGTACAACAGCGACGAATTGGATGAAAAGCCTTCGGTGCTGAACAGCTGCTCCGAGTAGAGGCCACCGTCCGGCTTGCGGAACTGGGTATGGCGTTTCTGCGGAACTTGCCCGAGTTTGTAATAATGTGGCATTTTGGGATGATGTTTGCAGCAAATTTAGGCATTTCTGCGGGCAATATAAGCGCATTCCCTGTCAGGGATTTGCAATACCCATTTGCAGGAAAAAGTACCGGATACCCCCCCGGTATAGTAACCGGAACAAATAACTGCCTGCGCACTTCCCAATTTTTTTATACTTCCCACTTTTGTACTAACTAATTGGTTTTCAATAAAAAGGAGGGAAGCCGGTGCGCAATCTGCTTCCCAAAACTGTGCAAAAACTTCTCACTTCTGCGCACCTGAGAAGTGATATAATATTGTCATACATTCTGAATCGCCTCATTTTTATTCAACATCAATACAAGTTACGAAGGGCGTAGTAGCGGGACAAAAAGAATATCTGTGATAGTGCGTTTTCTGTAGTATGGTAGAAAATGGGTTTGGGGGAGTAAAATTTGTGAGGGCAAACTACCGAAGCCACGAAAATACCGTTTATCATTCCTTCTGAAACTTAACGATAACTTCGCTATTGATACTTATGAAATACAAGCCGGCTGAGAGAGAAGATAAGTCAACAGACTCTGTTTTTTTCATTTGACATTTCTTTAAAAGCACCGTACGCCCAAGCATATCAGACATCTTTATATCCGAAATAGGGAATTGGGATGATATCGTAACGTCACCAATTGCAGGATTGGGGAAAATTGCAACACTATTTTGTGGGTCGGTGACAGCAACGATGACGGGCTCTACAGTGTCTTCGGTGACATATCTATTGGGGAGGCCAAATTGAACGCCGGTTCCGGGCACCATAGTAATCGCACGGTATACATAGCCACATGCCGGAGCCGCAGAATTTGGCGATGTAATGCAGTCCATAAACCGAGAATAGGGCGACGTAAAAGTGTCGGTACTGATGAAATATATCTTTCCATCGGGCCCCAATTTTAGTGGCGCAAGATTAATTTTCGGGATTATTGCAATTTGAGTTTTTGATGCTCTTATCAAGTCAGGTGTTGACAGCGATAAGTCATACTGAACGATCTTCAAGGTATCGCTTGACACCCGCTGATCAGTATAGAGTTTTGAATTATCAGGTGAGAATTCGGCACCATAATGACTGTTAATAGAATCTAATACGATACAATTTGATAGCTTCCCGTTAGCAGGGTTGAAATCATATATTTCGGTGCCATATTTCTGTGTTCCGAAAGGTATGAACTGACTTACAGTGTTTGAAACTATTTTCCTTCTGTCATGAGATGCTTTTATTTCACCAATGGTGTATCCCCATTCTCCTTTAAAGGTACCACAAGCCGATAACACCGGGTTCAGATTAATGCCTGTATTAGTGATCTCATAAGCCAGAAAGAGTGGTGTATCCAACTTGTGAGTTACTAACCAGATATTTTTGTTATTTCCTGTAATGGCTATCATTTTTTCTGACAAAGAATCTGCAATAAAAGTTCGTAAAGTTGATGGCACCACATCGCCTTTCCCTCCATCTAAAGACATATCTACAATGCAATACACCAGTCTGCACATTGCAGTATCGCCTATGGTAGCCTGCTGAAGAGAAAACAAATAGTATTTGGAAGCAGACCCAATAACGGGCGCTATTACTGCAGCTTGGGTTGTGCTAAATGTAAAAAAAGGCGCAATGAAATTACCATTAGGCATCACAACGTGATTTTTATTGTAGACCCGCGTACCATATGAATAGAAGAGTAAATGCCCCCCCGTATCACAAACCGAGGCTACACCTTCTGAGCTAACAATTGTGTCGCCTCCGGTCGCTATCGGCACCGGCGAACCTGATGTAAAATCCAAACCTGCCTTGTAACCAAAAGCCCAGGTTTTGTTATGTTTCCAATTGTATTGTCCCGTACAAATGAATGTAGCAAAAATGAGCACTATCACGTTTATGACCCTTTTCATCTATCTAATGTTAATTAACTTAAGGTTTGATTAGTTATTGTCAAAAATATCCATTCACCACGATTTAGCTTAGATTAGCACAAATACTGACATTATGGGTAGTCAATTACTAGGTTTGCGTCATTCGTAGCCATTGTGTAAGGAATTTCTACACGGTCTCTATACTTCTTCTTTGCCCTTATCTCGCTGTAATCATATGCGGCAAGTGTATCTGTATCGAATACAAACAAGTATATTTTCTTTTCAGGTTGACTTTCAATACAATCACGAATTCCCCTGATCTCGTGAATACATACTCTAAAACTAACTGCTGTATTTTCATGCGTGAATCCCAAGATGTTACTCCTAAAATCATCTTCCGAAATAGGCAATAAGGAATCTCCGGGTTTATCCTGACCTATAAACATTTTTAGCTTTTCATTTTTAGCCTTGTTATTCACAATTACGGCATAAAACATCGGTTCTTTGGGGCAGGAAGTTAAGGTCAATAATAGACAGAGAAAGAACAGGATGTTGTAGATTCTTTTCATGGTATTTAGGTGTGTTATGTAGTATTGTTTTCATTAGTTATTCGCTGCGGAGTTTTTGTTTGCTTATTTTCTAACCATATACTGTAGAGTTTACTAACTGCAATTCAGCGATCACCATTTCCGACCTAGGGCTAACTCTGGAAAAGGATCCGGAATGTCAACATTTCAAAAGTACGAAAATTGATATTCATAATATCCAACATTCAGGGAGACTATTTACCACTGGCGATATTGTACAGGAAAACAAGGTGTGGTATTTGCCGCAACAGCATAGTAAAAGTGATGATTGAGAACAATTGCCTGCCGGAGGACATCAAAAGAGAGATCGGTTTCGATTGTAATGAGAACACACGGTTACTGGCAATCGGGTAGCCCCGACGGGGCAAGCGGTATTGATGGGTGTCGCGAGCTACAAAGCGGTTGCCCCTAAGGGGCAGATAGGGTATTTGTATGTTGTAATCTGATCAGCGGATAGTTGTTTTAGATAAAGAGATGGAATAATGTCGCCCCTTCAGGGCTTTGTGTTTATGATGATCTGTGGCTATAATTATGTCACCCCTTCGGGGTTTGGGAGTAATACGATCGCCGGGAGTTAAACAGACATACCGAGGTATAGACACATTGGAAACGCCATAGCCAATGAGGTGGCGACAGATGCAATCTGCCGCGCGATAACACAAATTGAAGCGGCTTTTTGTACCTTCAAATATTATTGAAAATGTATGAGGATAGTTTGGGCGATAATTACTGTGTGGGTTTTGCTGGCAGGGTGTAAGAAAGACCCTGACTATGATGCGACGGTGGTTGACGGTATCACCTTTGGTACCTTTTATGGCAATTGCCTGAAGAACTGTGTGCGGGTATATAATGTGAGCCCGGCCGTGCTGCAGATAGATGATAGTGTGACTAATGCGACGCTGAACTGGGTATATGTTTTTAAGGCCACCCGCACAATGGATAAGACCAAGCAGAACATAGCAATCCCACTGTTGAAGCAGGTGCCTGCCGAACTGATGAAGAACAGCACCACGACCTTTGGCAGCCCGGATAGCCATGACCAGGGAGGGGTGTATATCATTATCAAGACCATTCCGGCTATATACCGTTTCCGAATAGATATGGACGATACACCGGACCAGTCGGCTGAGGTGAGGACATTTAAGCAACGGGTGCTGGATGTGATGAAACAGATAAAGTGACCCGGCAGTAACAATCGTAAAAAAAAGACAATCTGAAAAAGATACTACTCCCTGTACTGCTACTGATGGCCGCACAACAAGTGCAGGCACAGGAGCCCATAGAGATAGACAAGCTTGTATTTGGTGCGTATTATAGTATGTGCAAGGGCAACTGTGTGCGGGTATATGAGTTGGACAACGCAGGACTGCGCAGAGACGACAGCGCCCGCTACGGATCGCTGAACTGGGCGTACTACTTCTCCGGCACCACCAAAATGACGGCTGAACAGCACAAGGCCGCATTGCCACTGCTGAAAAAGGTGCCGCTGGAGCTGTGCAACAAAAACAGGGTGGTGATTGGCAACCCCGACAGTCACGACCAGGGTGGGATATATCTGGAGATCATTAGCGGCCCGGCCGATGTGCGGATGAAGCTGGACATAGATGACACACCAGAGCAGTCGGCGGAGGTAAGGGCTTTTAAGCGGCAGCTAATGGGGCTGATAGAGGAAATGAAATAACCAACAACAATGAACAGGAAGGACTTTATTATAAAAGCATCGCTGGCGGGAGGCGCGTTGATGTTATCGCGCTACACACAACTGATGGGTATGCCGACAGGTTTTCCGGTGGTGCGTGTAGCCCCGGAAAAGCGAAAATTCAATAGTGCCGCCGTGGAGGCAACCATTGCCGAGGTGAAACAAAAGATAGGGAACAAGGAACTGGCATGGATGTTTGAGAACAGTTTTCCGAACACGCTGGACACCACTGTTGAGTTTGAGATAATAGACGGCAAGCCGGACACATATGTGATAACAGGCGACATAGATGCCATGTGGCTGCGCGACTCGTCGGCACAGGTGTGGCCGTACCTGCAGCTATGCAGCAAGGATGAGCCACTGAAACAACTGATAACGGGCGTTATCAACCGGCAGGCGAAGTGTATACTGAAAGACCCCTATGCCAATGCCTTTTATAAAGACCCGAACAAGGTGAGCGAATGGAAGGATGATAATACCAAGATGCAACCCGGCATACACGAGCGCAAATGGGAGATTGATAGTCTTTGCTACCCCATAAGGCTGGCACATGGCTACTGGAAGGCCACGGGCGACACAAGTGTGTTTGACGAGCAATGGCAGGCCGCTATGAAGCTGGTAGTAAAAACCTTCAGGGAGCAACAACGCAAGGACGGCAAGGGACCATACAGCTTTATGCGCCGCACCGAATATGCTACTGACAGTCTGCCGCTGGGCGGTTATGGCTACCCGGTGAAGCCGAACGGGCTGATCTGCTCTATGTTCCGCCCGAGTGACGATGCTACTGTATTTCCGTACCTGATCCCATCGAACCTGTTTGCACTGGAAAGTCTGAAGCAACTGAAAGCCATATACAGGGCGAAAGGCATAAAGGATGATGCTGATACTGACGGTCTGATAGATGACCTGATAAAGGGTTTGAATGCCTGCGCCACCCATATAGACAATGAACTGGGTGAAATATATGCCTACGAGACAAACGGCATGGGTAGTGTGAACCTGATGGACGATGCGAATGTGCCGTCGCTGCTATCGCTGGCCTACCTGGTGCCCGGCATGGAGAACAATGTGGTGTACAAGAACACCCGGAAGTTTGTGCTGTCGCAGAGGAACCCGTTCTATTTCAAAGGCGCGGCCGGAGAGGGTATAGGTGGCCCGCATGTGGGTGCAGACTACATATGGCCGCTGAGCATCATTATGCGGGGCATCACCGGCAAGGACGAGCAGGAAATAAGAAACTGCCTGCTGACGCTACAAAAGACACATGCAGGTACCGGCTTTATGCACGAGGCGTTCCATAAGGACGATGCCGCCAAATTCAGCCGGCCATGGTTTGCCTGGGCCAATACTTTGTTTGGCGAATTTGTACTTAAAGTATACCGGGAACGCCCCGCATTGCTTGGATAGACCTATGCTATGCGTGTCACCTTCAGCATGTTGGTAGGCATGTGCGACTGTATGGGTATGCTACCGGTATTTACCACCACATTGCCGGGTTGCAGCAGTCCCTTTTCTATAAGGATCTTGTGCTGATCGGCAATAACCTCGTCAATACTTTCTTCTTTGTCGTAGTAGAAGGCTTGTACCCCCCAGCTAAGACTGAGCTGATTGATGAGACTTTGTGTTTTGGTGAACACAAACAGGTTGGAATGCGGTCTGTAGCTGGACAACATGAAGCCGGTGTAACCTGACTGCGTCATGCCTATGAGTGCATCGGCCTTGATGTCGCGGGCCATCTCGCAGGCATTGTAGCAGAGCGCATCGCTGAGGAATGACGGAGAGTGCGGCTGCGGTGTGAGGTTGCGGTTATATACCATTTCCTCTTTCTCTACCTCGTTTATGATGTTGACCATGGTCTTTACGACCTGAACAGGATATTGACCCATAGCGGTCTCGCCACTCAGCATAACCGCATCAGCACCTTCCATCACGGCATTGGCCACGTCGGTGATCTCGCTGCGGTTTGGACGCGGACGGTCCATCATGCTTTCCATCATCTGGGTGGCAATGATAACCGGCTTGGCCCTGTGGATGCACTTGCGCACAATGTTCTTCTGGATCATTGGTATCTGTTCCAGTGGCAGTTCCACGCCCAGGTCGCCGCGCGCCACCATTACCGCATCGGAAGCCAGAATGATCTCGCGCAGGTGCAGGAGCGCTTCGGGCTTCTCTATCTTGGAAATGATCTTTGCATTGCTGTTGCGGCTGCGTATGCGCTCGCGAAGTTGTTTCACATCGTCGGGCGTGCGGACGAAAGAGAGCGCCACCCAATCAATATCCTGACTGATAATGAAGTCGAGGTCCTGAAGGTCTTTCTCTGACAGAGATGGCAATGATATTTTGGTATCAGGGAGATTAATGCCTTTGTTGGATGAAAGTATGCCGGGAGTAACCACCTCTACGAGTACGCGATGTGTATTGTGGTCGATGTCCTTTACCATGACCTCTATCTTGCCATCGTCCAGAAGTATCTTCTCGTCCACTTTCACATCGTTGTGGAAGTTTGGGTAAGACAGATAAACCTGCTCGGCATTGCCAATACATTTTTCGTTGGTAAAGTAGAAACGGTCGCCGGTCTTGAGATCGAGGGCGTTATCCTGAATGATGCCTACACGCAGTTTTGGGCCCTGCAGGTCGGCAAGTATAGCGATATTGAATGGGTAAGTACTATTGATCTCTTTAATGCGGTCTATGACCTCTTTATGTTGCTCGTGAGTGCCATGAGAAAAGTTGAGCCTGAAAACATTGACACCGGCCTGAACGAGAGCCAGCAGTTTTTCGGAAGTATTGCAGGCAGGGCCTACTGTGGCGATAATTTTGGTCTTATGAAGCATAGATCGAGATTTTCCTGATTGCAAATATTCGGTATTCTGTTGAAAATACCATCGGCATCAGGTTTATGTTATTGCTAATAATGTGTGTTGTAGCGTGAAAGCCAAAGATAACGATAAAAGAGGTGTGGCGCTTGGTGGTATGATAATAGAGAAGGGATGTAATGGATTTTGAATAAATTTGCGTGAATGCCTAACGAACAAATAAGCCTGAATAAATATATCAGCTCTACAGGGTTCTGCTCGAGAAGGGAAGCTGACAAACTGATAGAACAGGCCCGTGTGACGGTGAATGACGAACTGGTATTGCCGGGTGCGCGCGTGTCGCCGGGCGATAAAGTGGCTATAGACGGTGAACCGATAAAGAGCGCATTCAAGGCTACGCGCCCTATATACATTGCATTCAATAAACCGGTAGGTGTTACATCAACCACCGATCTGAAAGACAGGACCAATATCATTTCATATATCAATCACCCGAAGCGGATATTTCCGATAGGCAGGCTGGATAAAGATTCTGACGGGCTTATCTTCCTGACCAATGACGGAGACATAGTGAATAAGATATTGCGGGCTTCCAACCATCACGAGAAGGAATATATAGTGACGGTGGATAAAGCCATAACGCCTGAGTTCATACAAAAGATGAGTAATGGCATACCTATGTTGGGCACAGTGACGAAGAAGTGTTTTGTGCGACAGGAGGGTGGCAGGCGTTTCAGGATCATACTGACACAGGGTCTGAACCGGCAGATAAGGCGTATGTGTGAATTCCTTGACTACAAAGTGATGACCCTGACAAGGGTGCGCATAATGAATGTGCAATTGGGCAAAATGCCTGTAGGCAAGTGGCGCTACTTCACTCCGGAAGAGATAGACACCATGTTGTCGATGGTAGCAGAATCGGCCAAGACCGATGAAAAGAAACCACCAAAAACGAAGGCGAAACGCTGACCTGTAAGCAGACCCGAGGAGGGTGTGGCGCAGGAACTTATCCACAAATTGGGGCGGGAATAGCTAAGTGAATGAACAGCAGAATAATTTTGTTCTGAAGTTCATAATGCCCCCTGTATGGAACCGCTATTGAAGAAGGAAGATATTGTGAAAGCGCTGCAAAAAGAGGTCCTTTCCATGCAGCGTGGTGGCGCTGTGGCCCTGAATGACCAAAGTGCAACCGGGCTCGGAGCCATAGAGGAGGCATTCCCGGGTAAGGAATTTCCGAGGGCGGCAGTGCATGAATTCATCAGTTATGATATGGGTGCTGCAGCCGCAACCAATGGTTTTATGATGGGGGTTGCGGGTAAGCTGATGCCTGCATCGGGCGTATGTGTGTGGGTGGGTGCGAAGCGAACTGTGTACCCGGTGGCATTGGCACAATTCGGTATAGCACCGGACAAGGTAATATTTATAGACCCGCCGCGAAAGAAGGATGTATTGTGGACGATAGAAGAGGCACTGAAATGCGAGGCATTGCAGCTGGTGGTAGGCGAGGTAGGTGAGCTGAGTTTTATGGAATCGAGAAGGCTGCAGCTGGCCGTGGAGCGAAGCAGTGTTACGGGATTTATTCACCGGAAGAACCCAAGAACAGAAAATACAGTAGCGTGTGTGTCGAGGTGGAAAATAACACCGGAAACCAGCATAGCCGATGACGGCATGCCTGGCCTGGGTATGCCCCGCTGGCATGTACAATTACAGAAGGTGCGCAATGGCAAACCGGGGAGCTGGGTGCTGGAATGGCGCAACGGAACACTGTGCTATGTGCCGAAAACTATCATTGCTCTACCGGAGGTACACACCCGTAAAACAGGATAATATGCCCGGGCGATTTGTAGTGATATGGTTCCGCTTTCTGGAGGCGGATAGGGTGGTGCGTCGGCAGCCGGGCATGAAGGATGTTCCCTTCGCACTGGTGCTGCCACAGCATGGGCGTATGGTGGTGAAGGCAGTAAATGCCGTGGCATACAAACATGGGGTGCGTGCCGGAATGGTAGTGGCCGATTGCAGGGCCATTCTACCATCCTTGCAGGTGCTGGACCATGATGATGATCTTGTAGCAAAAACGCTACATGCAATGGGTGAATGGTGTATCAGGTACACTCCGGTGGTGGCTACCGACGAGCCAGACGGGTTGATACTGGACATAAGCGGTTGCGCGCATCTATGGGGTGGGGAAGGACCATATCTGAAGGAGATATTATCAAGATTGCGTGCATTCGGGTATCATGCATGCGCGGGTATGGCAGATACTGTGGGGGCGGCATGGGCAATGGCGCATTATGTGCCGGGTGATGTGATAGTGGAAACGGGACGGCTGACGGAGGCACTAATGCCATTGCCGCCTGACGCATTGAGATTGCCGGCAAATGTGTTGAGTAAGTTGCACAAACTGGGACTGCACGATGTGAGGAGTTTTATGACCATGCCACGACGGGCACTGGCCAGAAGATTTGGCGAGGTGCTGCTGATGAGGCTTGATCAGGCATTGGGACAGGCAATAGAACCTATCTGCCCCATAAAGCCGATAGTGCCGCATCAGGTGAGGAAACCATGTATGGATCCTGTGAGGACTGCAGCGGGTATAGAGCACGTATTGAGCAATATGCTGGAGGAATTGTGCAGGAGACTGGCAAATGAAGATGCAGGACTGCGCTATTGTGTGCTCACCTGCTACAGGGTGGACAGAGATGTGCAACAGGTGAAGATAGGCACAAGCAGACCTTCGAGAGATGTGGCTCATCTGTATAAATTGTTTGAACAGGAGATCAGCAACATTGAGCCCGATCTGGGAATAGAACTGTTTTTGATGGAAGCGACAATAGTAGAAGCGCTATCGCCTGAGCAGGAAGCACTGTGGAATACCAGGGCAAACACCGATAAGGAATTGAGTGAGTTGATAGACAGGGTGGCAGGGAAAGTGGGTGGAGATACGATAAGACGATACCTGCCCGATGAACATTACTGGCCGGAGCGATCGGTGAGGGTAGCAGATGGCCTGAGTGAAAAGCCCGTAACAATATGGCGAAAGGACATACCCAGACCAGTATGTCTGTTGCCGGTGCCGGAGGTGATAGACGTGACCGTACCTATTCCGGACTATCCGCCTATGTTGTTCCGATATAAGGGTGAACTGCACCAGGTAGTAAAGGCTGACGGTCCTGAGCGTATAGAACAGGAGTGGTGGATAGCTGACGGACTGCAGCGCGACTACTATTGTGTTGAAGATGAGAAAGGTTCAAGGTTCTGGTTGTTCCGGTCGGGACACTATGGAACCACAGAACCAAGATGGTTTATACACGGATTTTTTGCCTGATAAAGTGGATGAGAAATGGGATATGTAGAATTGCAGGTGACCACCAATTTTAGTTTTCTGAGAGGCGCATCGCACCCCGAGGAGATGGTAGAGCAAGCGGCAATGCTGGGTTATAAAAAGATAGCCATTACCGACCGAAACACACTGGCCGGTATAGTGCGGGGGCATGTGGCGGCCAAGGCCAAAGGGGTAGGTTTTATACCGGCTTGCAGACTGGACCTTGAGGATGGAGTAAGTCTGCTTGCATACCCTACCAACTGCAAGGCATACGCAAGACTATCGGGCCTGCTGACAACAGGGAACCGACGAGTGCCAAAGGGAAATTGCGAGCTCTATAAAAGAGATGTGTATGCAGCCTGTGAGGGGATCATTTTCATAGCGATACCGCCGTATGAACTAACAGACAGCTACACTTTTACTGATAAGTTTGAAGAGGACATAAAGGAATATAAAGAGCATTTCGGAGATAAGCTGTATCTGGCAGCATCGAGGTCGTATATGGCCAATGACAATAAACGGTTGTATCGGTTGTGGCAATTATCGAAAAGATTGGGGGTGCCAATGGTGGCGGTTAATGATGTACACTATCATAATGCCGGGCGGAGACAATTGCAGGACGTGGTGACCTGTGTGCGGGAAAAATGCCCCATTCATAATGCGGGTTATAAACTACACCAGAATGCCGAAAGATATCTGAAGCCTGAAAAGGAAATGAGGAGGTTGTTTGCGCAATACAAAGATGCTATTGCCGCGACAGTGGAAATAGCAGAAGCATGTACCTTCTCGCTGGATGAACTGAAATATGTTTATCCAGAGGAGATAACATCTGAAGGAAGGACTCCGCAGGAAGAGCTGGAACTGCATACCTGGAATGGAGCAAGGGCGTACTTCGGGGAAGTGATACCCGGCCATATAAAGGACACCATCCTTTATGAACTGGACTTTATAAGAAAGAAAAACTATGCCGCCTATTTTCTTACCGTGTTCGACTTTGTACGCTATGCACGCGAAAAGGGCATCCTTTGTCAGGGGAGAGGGTCGGCAGCGAACTCGGTTGTGTGCTATTGTCTTGGAATCACTTCAGTTGATCCATCTAAATTCAAGTTGTTGTTTGCCAGGTTCATGTCAGACGCAAGAGATGAACCACCAGATATAGATGTGGATTTTGAACACGAAAGAAGAGAGGAAGTGATCCAATATATCTATGACAAATATGGCAGAGACAGGGCAGCGATAGTAGCAACTGTGACACAACTGCACATGAAGGGGGCAATAAGGGATGTGGCAAAGGCAATGGGTATGTCGGTGGATGCGATAAACAGATTGTCTAAATCTACGTGGGAGTTAACGGACGAATGGGCAGAAGGTAAGCGGATATCGGCAGAGGGATTCGACCCGAATGATGCGTTATTGCGTAAGGTATTGGAACTTACCCATCAGTACATTGGTTTCCCTCGTCAGCTGGGACAACACACTGGTGGGTTTGTGATAACAAGAGGGAAACTATCTGATCTGTGCCCGGTGCTGAACGCCCGCATGGAAGACAGGACCTGTATAGAATGGAACAAAGACGATATAGAAGCCTTGGGATTCCTGAAGGTGGACGTATTGGCACTGGGTATGCTTACGTGTATCAGAAAAGCATTTGACCTGGCGAGGCAGCATTATGGAAAGGAGTTTACGCTGGCAAACATTCCGCAAGACGACCCTGCTGTATATGAGATGGTCAGTCATGCCGATACAGTAGGGGTATTTCAGATAGAGAGCAGGGCGCAGATGTCTATGCTGCCCCGACTGAAACCGCGGAACTTTTATGATCTGGTGATAGAGGTGGCCATAGTGCGGCCAGGGCCTATACAGGGAGACATGGTGCACCCATACCTTAGAAGAAGGAACGGTGAAGAGCCTGTAGAATTTCCATCACAAGAACTGGAAGACATATTGGGACGCACTCTGGGGGTGCCCCTGTTTCAGGAGCAGGCAATGGAAATAGCCATTGTCGCAGCCGGGTTTACACCGGGTGAGGCTGATCAGCTACGCAGAAGTATGGCCACATTCAAGGCAAAAGGGCTGGTGAGCCAATTTGAGAAGAAGCTCGTTGATGGTATGACCCAAAGAGGGTATAAGGAAGATTTTGCCAGAAGGGTATTCAAACAACTGGAAGGGTTTGGCAGTTATGGTTTCCCTGAAAGTCATGCAGCGAGTTTCGCATTGCTGGTATATGTATCGTGCTGGCTGAAGTGTCATTATCCTGATGTGTTTGCTACGGCATTGCTGAACAGCATGCCTATGGGCTTCTACCAGCCTGCACAGATAGTAATAGATGCACAGAAGCATGGAGTTCCTGTGCGGGCGGTAGATGTGAACCTATCGCAATGGGACAATACTATGGAAGAGCAGAATGGAAAATATCATACCATACGCCTTGGATTCAGGCAGGTGAAAGGTATGCACGAAGATGATGTAAAGGTGCTTGTAGCCAATAGGGGAGAGGGATATAAAACAGTGCAGTCTGTAATGGATGCAGGCGTATCGCAGGTGGTGTTGGAGCGGCTTGCTGATGCCGATGCATTCCGGTCGATGGGGCTGGACAGAAGACAGGCACTATGGCAGGTGGCTGCTCTTGCCGACAGGCCGAATGGTATGTATGAAGGTCAGTTGCCCGAAGCGGAACGAGAACAGGGAATTGAGCTGCCGTCCATGAGCCTGCCTGAACATGTTTTGCAGGACTATGGCGCTACCGGATTATCTGTAAAGGCGCACCCTGTGGGTTTTGTGCGGGAGAAACTGACAATGCTGAATAATGTGCGAACGGCTGACCTGCTGCACTGCGCTGATGGCACAGAAGTGAAAGTAAGCGGGCTGGTGCTGGTGCGGCAAAGACCGGGAACGGCAAGCGGCATCTGCTTCATCACTATTGAAGATGAGGCCGGCACTGCAAATCTGGTGGTTTTCAAAAAGATATTCGATAAGTACAGGAAGGAAATAGTGCGTGCCCGCTTACTGATGGTAGAAGGGAAGGTACAGAAGGAGGGGGAAGTGATACATGTGGTAGTGAAACGCTGCCACGATGTATCGGTACTGCTGGGGCAAATGGTGGCGAAAGAGTCTGTAAGCTTGCCGGTTATGCCCTTATCGAGGGCGGACGAGGGTATGGACGACCCGGACAAGTTTGCGGAAAAAGACCAGCGGGTAAAGAAAGTGATGCAGGCAGACCTGTTTCACGGAGGCAGAAATTTTAGATAGGACAGGGCTTCTGCCAATGGCATTCTACCTATGACGAATATGAATTACTTTTGCGTCATGCAACTGAAACCAGGAAAAGGATTAGGCGATCTTACATTCGGCATGCTGCCGGCAACTGTAGAAGCGAAGCTGGGTAAACCGGATAGGATATTTGTAGCCGATGACGAAGAAGATGAGTTCATCTACCAGTACAATGATCTGCGTATGATGCTTACATTTTATAAGCATGAGAACGACAGGCTCGGTTACATCCGGTCTTCAAATCCTGAAGTAACATTTGGCGGAGAAGTTCTGCTGGACCAACCAGTGAAACAAATACTGGACGGACCAATGAAAAGCATAAAGGGATGGCAAAAGGAGAACTACGATTTCTTTGATACCTATATGAATGAAAAGAGCTGGATAGTACTGAATGTAGAATATGAGCGCATTACCGATATTGAAATAGGCGTGCCGCTGGATGGCGACGATGTGTATGTTTGGTTGTAATACACCTACTAGTTATACTGAGCAAGGAACATCAAATGATGTTCCTTGCTTTTTTTGAAGTTAGATATCTGCAGGATGGATGATAAATAACGTATTCGTTCTCTATGACGACAGTTCACCGTGAACAGTAGAATATTTTCTACACTAATATTCCATAGTTCTATCGTAAAAGATCTATGGTGCCGGACTTTACAGATCCGGTCCCATCAGCGCCCGAAATAACAACAAGGTAGTGATACGTGCCAATGTCTGAAGGTATCCCGTTTTGAGTGCCGTCCCAGCCGGTAGCTGCAGCATCAGAGGATGTAAATAGTCGACCCTCAAAAAGTCTGTATTCGTTGTCAATACTGACGTACAATGGAAAAAGGGGTGAATAAAATTGCAAGCTACTTGCAAACGTGGCAAAAAGCTTGCAATTTCATGTATGCTATCATCTTCTAAAAAGCCTAGTCCACAATTGGGGATGTTTACCGGTCTCGGAGATCAACTCAATCAAAAACATCCGTTATTCATCCTTGCTCACAAGATCAACTGGTCTGGTTTTGATGATGCTTTTAAAGTTCATTACAGCGAGAAGATGGGTAAGCCATCCAAGCCTATTCGGCTTATGGTCTCCCTTCTTATTCTCAAACAGGTACGCAATTTGAGCGATGAAAGCGTAGTGGAGCAATGGTCAGAGAACTTGTATTATCAATATTTTGGAGGCGAACATCAGTTTCAGCCATGCATTCCCTGTGTTCCAACGGAACTGGTGGCTTTTCGTCAACGGATTGGCGAGGCTGGAATGGAGTTGATCCTGAAAGAAAGCATCCGGGTTAATGAGCCACCAGATGATGCAGGCAATACTGTGGTGAGTGTGGACACTACGGTGCAGGAGAAAAACATCACTTATCCCACGGACGACAAACAATACAAGAAGATCATTAAAAGCTGCTGGAAAATTGCGGAGAAGGAAGGTGTCAATGTGCGTCAGTCATACACGCGTACATTTAAAAGGCTCAGTCATCAGCAACGCTTCAAGAATACAAAGAGTGGTGCCAGGCAGGCGCGTAAAGCATCAAGGAGCATTAAGGTGATCGCTGGCCGGCTCTTGCGGGAGCTAGCCAGAAAACTACCGCTGGACAGGCTAGGCGTCTATCTTTCTAAGCTAAAGTTGTATCAGCGGGTATTGTCTCAACAACGGGATGATTCGGATAAGATCTACAGCCTTCATGAGCCTCACGTAAAATGCTACACGAAGGGTAAAGAACATAAGAAATTTGAATTCGGCAGCAAGGCCTCTTTTTTGATCTGTCAGCAGACCGGTATCATCATGGGCGCACTCAACTTTACAGAAACGCTCCATGACTCCAAAACACTGCCCGAAGTGCTGGAACAATATCAGCGGCTTAACGATAAAGAAGCCACAAATGTATTTGTAGACCGTGGTTACAAGGGCATAAAGCAATACAAGTCTTCAATAGTTCATGTGCCTAAGCCAGACAAAAATATCAGCAGAAAGAAGCGTAAACATCATAGCAAACGAGCTGCAATTGAACCTGTGATAGGGCATTTAAAAAGTGACTACCGACTATGTCGCAACTACCTGAAAGGCATAATCGGCGACCAGATCAATGTAATTCTTGCAGCAGCTGCTATGAATTTTAAACGAGTCATGAACCTCTGGCGTACAGAGGCAATTAACAGTTGGCAACTCGTTTACAACTCTATACTATACGTGCTTCAATTTTTATTGCCTAATCCCAAAGTGACTTTTTGAGGGTCGACTAAATACAACCTGTCCCCATCGATTGAGTATACGTAATTCAGCAACCTTAACAGATACTCCATGCCTGATCCTGAATATATCATTCAATCCGTCTCCATTTGGCGTGAATGCTGAGGGAATAAAGAGATCATTGTTATCTACAACATCTATCGTAACCCCTGCTGTATCTATACATCCGTTCTGCCCCAAAGCTGTAACCGTGTAGCGTGTTTTGGTAGTTGGGGTAACGATTGGGTTATTGATATTTGGGTTGTCTATTGTGCCGTCATCAGGTGTCCAGGTATAAAGCACCGCATTTTCCGCATTAAGGCGAATACTTGAACCGATTGTAATAGTCTGGTCCGGGGTTACATTGCGAAGTGTGAACGAATCATTACCAACCGGAACAAACAACGTATCTGTACCTACACAACCAGTGAGAATATTGGTTACTGTGAGTGTATAAGTACCCTCGTTTGCCGGAAGTGCATTTTTGACCGAAGGTGACGGAATAGCCGATGAAAAGGCTGCTGGTCCCGCCCATGAATAGATGAATTCTTTACCTGTGGGAAATGCGTTCAGTAAGATAGCCTGCCCTATACATGTGGTAGATATCTGTTCTCCAAAGGCATTCACCTGCGGATATACAACTACACTAACTGTACTTTTTACATGACAAAGAGAGCCGGGAGTGGTTGCGGTTACCGTGTATGTCATGGGCATACTACCGGTGGCTGTCGGCTCCATCAACCCCGGATCATCGAGACCGGAAGTCGGCAACCAGGAATATAGTAGCCCTGCATCGCCGGTGACACTGAATTTAACAGTAGCTCCGGGACAAACTCCGTAGTTGGCAGGAGAAACCAGGATCTTTGGATCGATGACAGTAATTTTGATCTGGCGGCTATCCTTGCAGGAACCAACGGCCGTGGTTGCGGTAACGGTATAAATAGTTGTTGACGTAGGTGTGGCCAACGGGCTGTTGCTTGTAGGGTTGTCGATTGTAGTTGATGGAGCCCAACTGTAAGTGAGCCCCGGAGTTCCCAATGTTTGAATCCTGAGCGAACTGCCGATGCAAATTGCAGTATCGGGCGTAATAATTGAGAGACCAACATTCAGAATGGACACATTTAACGTGCGCGGCAATGGCAGACAGCCCGATAATGGCAATGTAGCGGTAACTGTGTACACAGTGTTTACAGTGGGAGCCACGATAGGCTGCTGAGCTGAGGGTGAACTTACTCCGACAGTTGGGGCCCAATTGTAAACTAGACCTGAGGAGCCTGAAGTACGTATCTGAAACGACACGCCCGAACATACAGCAGTATCTGGAGTGAGGATATACAACTGGGGTGCGTCAAGCAGGTTAAGTGACAGCGTGTCGATGGTACCACAGCTGAATGGTGAAGAAAGATAGATAACAATAGTTTTTAAACCCGACGCGGCTGTCGCAAGTCCTGTTAACGTTATGGCCACCGCCGTGTCTCCGGGCGCTATGAAGGCACTGTCTGGAGCTGTATAATCGGTTCCCTTTACGGCAGAACCACCATAAGTAAATAACACCTTTTGCGGACTTGAAGTAGTCCGGCTATTCAAGACGGTCACTGTGGCAGGCGCACATCCTTTTACCAACGCGTTCGGAATGCCAGCGATAGTATGGCCAATGGAATCTGACCGTTTGAATACATAATTATTTGCCTTCAAACTACCGGCCTCAATGAATACTCCTGAATCGTACAAACCATTTGCTCCGTCTGCTATACTTAGTTTAAGGTGGTAGGTAACGCACGGAGTTACTGCATGTTTTGCAGCAAGCTTTGCTGTATAACCACGGTATGTGGTGGTCGTGCCACCGGTATTATTTACATAGTATCCGGTGAACGGAGAACCAGGACCCATGGCGGTGCAGTTTGCAATATTACAGAACCCTGGCCATCCGGGAGGTCCAGGCACACCACTATTAATGGAGTTAACTGTAACAGGAATATTCGTACCTGGTACAAGTGCCATATTCTGGGCACCGGTAATGCCGGGACCAGATATAAAAAAAGCAAACGCGTCATTGTACTGACCACATGTTGAGTTGATGTATTCTTCAGATCCGAACTGATAATTAAAACTGACCGTGTCCCCTTTTGGAATAAAATCGAATTCAAGAATGCACGCGTCGTAAGTTGTTGTTCCCGCAAGGGTAGCAAGAGAAGGGTCGCCCGGCCTTGAGTTGTTTGTGCTTGCCAGAAACGACTCCATTCCGGTTGTATTCATGGCTCGCCCGGTTGTGAGAACAATGCCGCTGTCTATGGTGATAGGTGTGGTAACGGAAGTAAAAGTGCCGTTGGCAAGATTATGACATGTGAGTACCGGAGCGGAAATAGAGATACCAGGACCGGCAAGTTTCGCTGCCAATACCGCAGCAGGGTGGGTAGGTACAACTGTGAGCTGAGAGAAACCAGGAGATATAAAAAAGCTTGTAAAAAATAATGTGCAAAAGAATGAAAATATCGACGGAGCCCGCATAGTACTAACGCTTTCTGCAAAGAACCATCACATGCATTAACCGAATATTACCGAATCGTAAATTATCTCCGCGACGTGTCATTTCCGAATAGATTCAGAGAAGATTTCGCCTGCGCTAAATATCATTCAACACCACCAATTCTCCCATTGATGCCACTTAAACAATTGGTAACGCAATTTTAATCTGTCGTTTATGTTCCGTTTACGTCGCTTAGTCACTTTTACGCACGAAAATCCATTCGGAAACTATTAACAAGAAATGACGAACATTAATTTTAAACGGGTAGATGCGGCGGTAAGGACGCTGGTCATTTTTTTATGTTTTCTCACATTATCAATTGCATCTCTAAATGGGCAGACTCCTATCAACCCATTTACGTGGACAGGTAGTCCGGCATCCGCCACCGGACCTAGCGCATTCACTACACTCCCGGCCACTTTTGCACCTGGTGCTGCAACTGTCAGCATATCTCAGTGGAACCGTGGCTCAGTAGTATTCAACGCGGCGGCTGCATGCTATAATAGCAACAACTGGCAGGTGGGTGGTTCTTTTGCATCTGCTCAGGCAAACAACAGGTGTGTATTCTTTACAGTTGTGAACAGCGGCACTACCGAATTGCAGGTGACACGCATTACAATAAGGTCTCAGGTCAGCGCAACGGGACCGCAAAATGTGCAGCTTACGAGCACAATAGGTGCTTCTACGTTGAGTTTCGGTACACCAATTTTAACCGCCCACAATGCAAGCCCCGAGACGTGGGATTTCTCAGAAAATCTATGCATTGGTGCCGGACAAACAGCTACGTTCCAATTGTATGGATGGGGTGCTACAAGTGCCGCCGGAACACTACGTATTAACGATGGAACATCAATCGTAGCAGGATATGCACCAGCTCTGATCGTATCAGCAGGGAGTACATCGCCGGTTTGTATTGGCGGAAGTTTTTCTCTTACCAGCACAGTATCAGGGGGCATTCCAGGATATACGTATTCATGGTCGGGACCGGGAGGATTCAGTAGTACCGCTGCAAGTCCATTCATTTCAAGCGTTACTGCAGGGACAGCCGGGATATATACGTTGACGGTGTCTGACGTGCTGAGTTGTTCAACCCTGTCTTCTCCTGCAACAACAGCCGTTACGGTCAATCCATTACCGGCGGCTATCTCCGGGTCATCTACTGTTTGTCCCTTATTAACAGCGGCTTATTCATCCGCTACGACAGGTGGAACATGGACAGTAAGTGATGCGACAATAGCTACCATCAATGCGACATCCGGCGTTCTCACAGCTGTTTCACCCGGGACCGTTACAATCAGTTATACACTCCCTACAGGTTGTTCGGCAACCACGGTCGTTACAGTATCCACTCCACCAACAGCGATTTCAGGCACATCTACCTATTGTATAGGAGACACAGCAACGCTGACGGCTGCACCGGCGGGAGGGACATGGACAAGCAGTGCACCCGCTATTGCAACTGTGGCTTTGGCGAGCGGACACGTAACTGCGGTAGCATCGGGTACTGCAATAATTACCTACACTGAGCCCGCTGGTTGTATCTCAATTACAACTATTAATGTTCTCACCACTCCCGGCCCTATCTCTGCACCCGGCGATGTATGTGAGGGACAATCTATAGTCGCTACAATTGCATTGCCCGGAGGGCATTGGAGCAGCGCAGACGAATTGATTGCAACGATCGGATCTTTAAGTGGCCTGGCAACGGGTGTCAGTTCCGGCGTAACAAGCATATCATATATCCTGCCAACAGGATGTTTTTCAGTAAAATCATTAACTGTCAATCCGCTCCCGGCAACTCCAATCGGAATATCGGCTTCATGCGTTGGATCAATTGTATCATTGACATCCGCTACTCCCGGAGGAACATGGAGCAGTAGTATGCCCACGGTTGCATCGGTTGGCTCGCTTACAGGAATCGTGTCTCCTGTCTCAGCGGGTACCACCATTATCTCCTACGTATTAACGTCAACGGGATGTAGGTCAGAGGTCATCTTTACAACAAATCCACTGCCTGCCGGCATTTCGGGTGCAGCGGCGGTTTGTGCAGGAGATAGCGTGCTTCTGACAAATATTGCTACTGGAGGTACGTGGATATCGGGGAATACTTCAATAGCGACAATACATAATATATCAGGTTGGCTGACAGGCGTTGCCGCAGGAACTGTTTCAATTACCTATCAATTGACCACCACTGGTTGCTTCACAGTAAGGACCCAGACAGTGAACGGTTTGCCTACTGCTATCACGGGACCACTGTCAGTATGCACCGGGCAAACAATTTCACTTTCAAGTTCACCTACAGGCGGAACATGGTCCGTAAATAACCCGGCCATAGCCACTATAGGGTTCTCGACAGGAGTTGTCAGCGGTCTGATATCGGGTACGGTCATAACAACATATACAACATCAGTAGGATGTAAGACTACCCGACAAATGACAGTGAATCCGTCGCCAACAGCATCGGTGATGGTAATAGGCGACACAATAATGTGCCCCGGAGATTTTGTTATTCTTACAGCCGGCACCAGTAGTGGTGTGTCGTATCAATGGTTCAACGGAGCGTCTCTGCTATCGGGTGCTATATTACCAACCTATACAGCCACAACTTCAGGCAACTACAGAGTGCGTGTAACCAATACATTCAGCTGCCCCGGGTTCTCCGCTCCTGTAACTGTGTCAGTGAACCTGGTTACAGCCTCAATAACAGTTCCTTCGGGCGCAACATCAGGCTGTTCAGGAACTCCCATAACGTTGAATGCCACCACAGGAACGGGCTACACTTATCAATGGCTGATGGCCGGTGCAGCAATTGCAGGCGCTACCAATGCTACTTATGATGCGACAATGAGTTCCGACTATTCGGTAAGAATAACGAATTCTACCGGTTGTACAGATGTGTCAGCTCCGGTGACGTTGTCGTTTATCCCAAGCCCCGACGCCTCAATCACAGTATCCGGACCTTTAACCTTCTGTTCGGGTGGGAATGTTAACCTTATGGTACCAGGTGCCACTACTTTATCATACCAGTGGTACAATGGCGCTATTGTTTTGCCGGGAGCTACCAATAGTACGTATACAGCGTCGGCGTCAGGCAGTTATTCCTGTGTTGTATCAAACGCATCAGGTTGCACATCGGTTAGTACGGTCGCCAACGTAGTGGTAAATGGCTTACCGTCACCTGTCATCTCTACATCGGGGCCAACAACCCTTTGCCCTGGTGGTGGTGTTACTTTGAGTGCAAGTGCGGGAGCAGCATATCAGTATCAATGGTACAAAACAGGAGCGGCCATTCCGGGCGCAACGTCATCATCTTATTATGCATCGGTTAGCGGTGGATACCGTGTCCGCGTAACTAATACTGCCACCGGATGTTCGGCAATAACAGCTGCCGATACGACTGTCACGGTATTAAGTTCGCTGATAGTAATACCCCTCACACCTTCGGTTTTTTGCTGGGGTGGCAGCAGCTTATTATCTACGAATATCGTTTCCGGTGGCGTTACTTTTCAGTGGCTGAGATCGGGCGCGGCAATCGCCGGAGCCACTTCGATCACCTACTCGGCCTCAGAAACCGGATCATATAACTGCAGTGTATCAGTCTCCGGTAGTTGCATCTTTACCGGAACACCAATAGAAGTTAGAGAGCACCAGTTGCCCGATCCGATCATTACTCGCAGTGGATCATTTTTAACGACACAGGGATATTATGTCTCATACCAATGGTATAAGGATCTGGCCCCTATCTACGGTGCAACGTCTTCAACATTAACAGCTTCCTCAGCGGGGCTTTATAAAGTGAGGGTGACGGACACAAACGGATGTCAGGCTGTATCTGCAACTTATGTGCTTGCAGGGGGCACCGCGACGGGTGTTGAAGATATTGCTGATCAAGAGTCCTTCAGGATATATCCGAACCCTGCAAAAGGCCGGTTTAAAGTCGAAGGAATGTTAGTGAAGGAAATGCAGCTGTATAACTCTTTAGGGATACTGATTGCGCGATCACGTGCACAAAGTGCTTATGATATCTCATCGATTCCGGCTGGTGCCTATTGGGTTGTCCTCATCGGAGAAGACAAAATGATCGGGAAGGCACCATTGATCATTACTGAATAGATAACCGAGAAACATCGTATCCGACCCTATTTACAAACTGCAAACGCATTAATAACTTATCAAGATCAGGCTATATGAATAGAATACTAACAATACTTGCCGTATTTCTTCTCCAGTGCTTAGGCGCAAACGGGCAATTGATAAGGTTCAACCCTGCAACCTCTGTAGGATTTGGAGCCAGCCCATGGACACCTCCTGCCATCCTTGCACCCGGCTTATCAACATCAGGTTTGATCAGAGGGAGTTCCATACTTACGTCGGGAACACCAGCCGGTGGATGTTATGGAGGTTCTGGTGGATGGTTTGCCGGCGCACTTGACGCCAATAGCTTTAGTATCACTATCTCGGCAGCATGTCAGGAGATTTCCATATCGTCTATCGCAGGGTTCACTCGCCGCTCGGGTTCAGGACCATCTGGATGTAATATCTATTATTCATTAAATGGCACCCCCTACGTTTTTGCAGGTAGTTGGGTAACGACCTCAACCTCCGGTACAACAGGAACCGCAGGTTCTACAACACTTTCAGGTGTGACCGCGCTTCAAAACATACCGGCAGGAACTACCATTAAATTCCTCATCAACCCTACCGGTAGTTCAACGGGTAATTGGTACTTCACAAACACAAGTCTGGCAATAAACGGTACAACTGCAGTCATAGTTGCACCGACAGTAGGTACTTCACCGGTCAATTCAGCAATTTCAGCAGGCTCCGGTACCAGCTTTTCTGTTTCCGGTGTCACAAACGCAGCTTCTTACCAATGGCAACGCAATGCATCTGGCCTATCCGGAGGCACATGGGTTGATATAACGAGCGCTACTATGGACCCCACCGGCACATACTCTGGATATGCTATAACCTCTACTGCTTCGACCTCTACATTGGTGCTTTCCGGTGTTCCTGCAAGTTGGGACGGATATGCATACCGGTGCGTAGTGACAAATTGCAGCGGAAACACGATCTCGTCAGGAGCTTTGCTGAATGTGGTGCCAAGTGTATGTAGCGGTCTCCCTGCAAGTGGAACGATCCTGCCATCTGTAACCAGCTTTTGTGGTGCTGGCACTACCAGCTTATCCCTTTCAGGCGCAACAGTGGGAGGAGTCACTTATCAATGGTCGTCTTCAACTAATAACATTCCACCAGGCACCGATATTCCAGGTGCAACATCATTAACCTATTCTACCGGCACGTTAACGGACACTACCTATTTCTGGTGCACAACAACCTGCCCTACATCATCATTGTCGGCCATCTCTACTGTGGCTACTGTATTTGTTCACCAACTGCCTGTTGTTGAAGCTACGGGAGGAACAGTATGCTCCGGTGGCAGCGGTACTACCATCAATGCTTCAGGCGCCGTCAACTATGTATGGAGTCCGTCCACAGGATTGACAGCTACAACGGGATCCTCAATTGTAGCCAATCCAACATCGGGTACGGTATATTCTGTTACCGGTACAGATGCAAATGGATGTAGCGCGTCTGACACTGCATTCGCGAAATATGGAATTACTCCGTCGGTCGTAGTGATTACTCCTGCAACCCATACAATGTGTTTGTCTAATGCACCACATTCGTTAATAGCCACAGGCGGAACTGTAGGTCCAACCACAGTATACTCAGGCAGCGTGACAATTCCCGGCACCATTACAGCATTCGGAACCATATCGGGCTCGGTCGCTGTGGACGGTATTCCTGCAGGTGCTGTGATCACCGGAGCCAAAATCAATCTGATAGATTTCGGATCTCAATACCAGGATGACTACATCATCAATATAAAAGCTCCAAATGGGAATGTGCTGAATCTCATAAAGCAAAGAGGAACGCACACATCTGCTGTGACTACGCTGTTCTCAAACACAGAGATCAGTTCATCCGGTGTGTCTTCTTTGGGAACCGGTTCCGGAACCTTTACAGGACTGTGGGCGGCTGATGCCGTTATGAGTGTAGGTGGAGTGCCCAACTTCTCGAACACCTCATTATGGTCTGGTCTTTACAGCGTACCCAACGGAAATTGGACACTTTCTATCTATAACAATACAGCATTCTCCAACACTGTAATTCCGTCTATGCAATGGTCGGTGACTCTTGAGTATAGCTACTCAGTCCCCAAAACATGGACGCCAACATCGGGTTTGTACACCGACGCGGCTGCGGCAATACCTTACACCGGCGCTCCTGCAGCAACGGTGTTCTTTAGCCCAACTGTCGCCGGTATATACTCATATACCGTGGTCGCAAATAATGACGGGTGTACTGCTCAGGCGAGTACGGTCACAACTGTAAATGCATTACCATCAACAATTACCGGATCAGACAATGTGTGTGTCGGATCTACAATTACGCTATCTAATGGCACACCGGGTGGCACATGGTCTGTAAGTAATACCAATGCCACCATTAGTGCTACTACCGGTATCGTGACCGCAGTAGCCTCAGGAACAGTGACAATATCATATACATCTACCGATGGCTGTTATGTAACAAAAGCACTCACAATCAATGCTGCTCCATCTGCTATTGGTGGCACATTATCGGTTTGTGAAGGTGCAAATATGGTACTCAGCAACCCGGTGGCGGGTGGTACCTGGAGCGCTGCATCACCCTTGGTAAGCATAGATGCCGTTACAGGTATCGTCACTGGTATTACCGCGGGTACCGCTGAAGTCAGTTACACGTTGTCGGGTGGCTGCTTCGTTGTAGCAGTGGTTACTGTAAATCAGGCTCCTTCTAACATTTCCGGTGTATCAGCGATATGTGTTGGAGCAACCGGTGATACGCTGACTAATAGCATACCAGATGGTACCTGGACGAGCAGCAATACAAACCTGACTATCGGAGCAACGACGGGTATCCTGACGGGGATCACTAATGGTACTGCAACAGTCTCTTATACTTTGCCAAACGGTTGCATCAAACTCAAGACCGTTACAGTAAATCCGGTGCCGTCAGCAATATCAGGCGCATCGTCTGTATGCGTATCCGGCGTTGTGTCAATGTCGAACAGTACCCCCGGTGGAACATGGAATGTGAACAACACCAATGCAAGTATCGCGTCTATAACCGGCCAAGTGACCGGCATGATTAGTGGCACGACAGTAGTATCGTATACCTTACCGACCGGTTGTTTCTCAGTATCAATTTTCACCGTGAACCCTTTGCCTGCACCCATCGTTGGTGCCCCTCAAGTATGTACAGGATCAACTGTCAACCTGTCGAGTAGCACAGGTGGCGGTACCTGGTCAACATCGGGTGGGGTAGTCTCAGTAGGTAGCCTGAGTGGGGTAGTAACCGGACTATCGACCGGAACAACTGAGGTTACTTATACACTGCCTTCTGGTTGCAAGGCATACAGGTCGATCACAGTTAACCCACTTCCGGCGGCAATAACCGGAAGCAGCGCTGTGTGTCTGGGTTACAGCATTTCCATGTCGTCCACCAGTACCGGGGGTATGTGGTCTGCATCGAACACCAACGCGACAATTGGGTCTGTGTCCGGTGTCGTTACAGGCATGTCATCAGGTACAGTATCGGTAAGCTATACGCTGGTGACCGGGTGTTACAGAACGGCCGAGTTGACAGTAAATCCTCTTCCGTTACCTATATCCGGACCTGCCACTGTGTGTTCCGGAAGCACAGGGTTATTCGCAAATTCAACACCGGGCGGGGTGTGGAGCAGCAACAATACTACAGTTGCCCTAATCGATCCGGCAACAGGAATACTGACCGCTGCGACTCCGGGAGCGAGCCAGATCTCCTATACTATCGGGTCAGGATGTTCTGTGGTTACAACAATCAGCGTAAGTCCGCTGCCACCGCCTATAACCGGCTTGGTACCATTCTGTAGTGGTAATTCGATCACCTTGACCAATGCACTTGCAGGTGGTACGTGGACATCGGGAAATCCGCTTATTGCCGTAGTTGGTTCCTCAACAGGGGGGCTTACCGGTGTTACGGGCGGACTGGTGAACATCACTTATACCGGTCCACTGGGCTGTAAAACAAGTGCTGCCATCTCCATCAATCCCACGCCGGCAACGATACTGGCTGCACCAACATTATGCACCGGCAGAACCACTGTACTGCATTGCAGCACGCCGGGTGGTGTGTGGATAAGCAGCAATACCAGTGTTGCAACCATTGCTACCAGCGGACCTATGGCCGGCGCGACCTATGGTCTTTCCGCCGGTACTGTACTTATCAGTTATACGCTGCCCACGGGCTGCTTCAGAACTACTACTATTTCGGTAAACCCGACTCCTGCTCCGATATCAGGAGATCAGAAGTTGTGCGTAGGCAGTGCAGCAACTTATTCCACCAGCAGCGTAGACGGAACCTGGACCGTGAGCGACCCGCTTGTTGCATCCATTGCATCGGGTGTGGTTATGCCGATAGCACCGGGGACTGCAATAATATCCTATGTCATCCCGACAACCGGTTGTTATGCCGAAAAGGTGGTGACCATAAGCTTTTTACCTACATCATTCACCGTATCGGGTGGTGGTGCATACTGCGCGGGCAGCAGTGGCACTGTGGTAAACGTGTCCGCATCGCAAGCTGGTGTGAAGTACCTGCTTAAGAGGGCTGGCGAATCTATGGATTCACTGTTTGGCAGTGGTTCATCGTTGGTGTTCACCCATGTAACAATACCGGGCCCGTATACTGTTGGTGCCCTTGATACGGCAACGGGCTGCACCCAAAATATGCCGGGAGCCGCTACTGTGAGTACGGTAACACCGGTTGCTCCATCCATCTCAGTTAACCGTTCGGCTGCCGATCCTGTTTGCGAAGGGATGTCGGTTCTATTCACCGCAACCCCGGTTAACGGTGGAGCATCACCAATGATCTCGTGGACCTGGAACGGACTGCCCGCCGGAACCGGTTCAACCTACAGCCATATCCCGAGTGACGGTGACGTAATAAAGGCAACCCTCATAAGTAATGCAACATGCCGCCTGTTTGACACTGCCGTTTCACGAGACACGGTGCATGTGGCGCCGGCGGTGACCCCGTATATCGGAATTGCAGTGCTGCCGGGCGATACGGTGTGCCAAGCGACAATGTGTACATACGTAGCGGCGATAGGTCACGGTGGGCCGATGCCGACGTACCAATGGCTTGTAAACGGGCTTCCCTCCACGACGGGGCCTTCCTTTACTTCAACCGCAGCCCATAATGACGTTGTTATGTGCCGACTGTTAACTAATGCTTCTTGCGCAACCAACGACACAGTGTTCAGTAATACTATAAAGATGTATGTTGCTGCACCCGATGTTCCAACTGTCTCAATTGCTTCGAGCGCGGGTACCAATATCATGGCCGGACAGACAGTGGTATTTACTGCAACAGCAAGTGGTATCGATCTGCTGTCCACCATTACGTACCAATGGTATGTGAACGGTCTGTCTGTTGCCGGTGCCACGGCTTCGACCTTTAGTACCAGCATTCTTGCTGAGAAGTCTGTCGTGACTTGTGAGGTGACAGCCTCGGGTATTTGCGGCGTTGCAAGCGGGGCGGGTAGCACCACAATCAATGTGCGCACTATATCAGCGGTACATGACAATAGTGATCTTACAAACAGTACCATTAAGGTTTGGCCCAACCCATCTAACGGAATGGTTTACTTATCGGGCAAGTTCAACACTATTGCGACGCATAAAGTGCCCGTTGTCTTTACAGATCATCTGGGTAGGCAGGTCTACAATTCAACATCAGACGTTGTAAATGGTGTGCTTTCATCGCAAATCAGCTTGCCGAACGAACTACCAGACGGTATCTATATACTAAATACCGCGATAGACGGTATCTGGTATCATGAGAAAATCACCCTTATCAGATAACAGAGTCAGAACAGAATAGAGCAAAGAACGGCGGAGATCACTTAATCTCCGCCGTTCGGTTTTTAGTGAAATATGTGCCGACAATCTATTTAAGGCCTATCTCTCGCAGGCGCTCATCTAGGTATTCGCCGGCAGTGTAATCGGGATAACTTTTAGGATTCTCTGCAGAAATGCAACTCTCCAGACACGCCAGACTTGTGTTGAGTTTCGGGTGGAAGAAGAACGGGATGGAGTAGCGGGGAGACGCCCATTTTTCTCTGGGCGGATTTACCACACGGTGCGTTGTTGACCGGAGGCGGTTGTTAGTGAGGCGCTGCAGCATATCACCGACATTCACCACGATCTGTTCGG
>JAEUVY010000127.1 GCA_016786565.1 Flavipsychrobacter sp. | reverse complement strand
CACGCGGCTATGCGAGGAGACCCGGCTGGGACGTTTCGGGATCGCTCACGGAATTAAATTAAGCCAACGTGCTGAAACACCGCCGGGTCCCTGCTCCGCTCGTGGACACGCGAGGAGACCCGGCTGGGACGTTAATGGCATGATCCTGAAAATAAGAAAGTATCATCAATGACGGAATAAAATTGTGCCAACGTGCTGAAACACCGCCGGGTCCCTGCTACGCTCACGGCCACGCGAGGAGACCCGGCTGGGACGTTAAAATCCCCCAAAACTGCGCAATTAAAAAATTTTGCGCAAACTGAGAAACAGTTTAGAGAGGGGCCGCGAATAGAATCACATTTTTTAACTCGTAAAAAATTCAAATCGTTCCCGGAGGTTATTAAAGGGCTGCGATGAGTGATATGACCCAACCGGACAGGACAACCAGGCCGAGGAGTATGCCGACAATGGCAAGCAGTTTGTTGCGACGGAAACTGCGAAGACCGGGGATGCCGAACGCTACGGCCAATGCTGCAGGTAAGAACGACAGTCCCATACTGGGGAAGAGCAGGATAGAGGCCAGACCGAGTAGCAGCGATACGGTGCCCCGCCACCCGCTTTCGCGCCCCGCGCGTTTGCCGGGTGCGGCAAATTGTGCTGCACGACTGTGCTGCTGCAGTGAAACAATGAGCGTGCCCTGCTGTGCTGCCGGAGGTGTGGTTTGCGTATGAATGATGATGGCGGCTGAGGTTGGCTGCTGCGACAGGGGAACAAACAACAGGGACAATAGTACGAAACAGAGAATGCGCATGGTAAAAAGGGAGTTTTTGGGAGGGTGAAGATATAAAACAGGATGAGGAAAGTGAACATACTACTAACATGTGTATCTGATGCCCGGACGGGCGGCAGGTGCTATGTGGAGAATGATTAACTTTGTTGCACACATCACACAAGGGGTTTTATGCAGGCATATCTGGATCTGGTTCAGCACATATTGGATACGGGCGTAGAAAAGAGCGACCGTACAGGAACAGGCACTATAAGCTGTTTCGGGTATCAGATGCGATTTGATCTGCAGGAGGGTTTCCCGATGGTGACCACTAAGAAACTGCACCTGCGTTCTATAATACATGAGCTGCTGTGGTTTTTGAAGGGGGATACCAATATTGCCTACCTGAAAGAGAACGGAGTGAGTATATGGGACGAGTGGGCGGACGAGAACGGAGACCTTGGCCCGGTGTATGGCCACCAATGGCGTAGCTGGACGGGTGCAGACGGAAAGACGTATGATCAGATAAAGGATGTGCTGCACCAGTTGAAGACCAACCCCGACAGCCGCCGTATGATAGTGAACGCCTGGAATGTGGCCGACCTGCCGAAGATGAAGCTGAGTCCGTGCCATGCCCTGTTCCAGTTTTATGTGGCCAATGGGCGCCTGTCGTGCCAGCTATACCAGCGTAGCGCGGATGTGTTTCTGGGTGTCCCGTTCAATATAGCGTCTTATGCCCTGCTGACCATGATGATGGCGCAGGTGTGCGGGCTGCAACCGGGCGAATTCGTTCACACCTTCGGGGATGTGCACCTGTACAGCAACCATGTGGACCAGGCGAAGCTGCAACTAACACGCAAACCTTTTCCGCTACCCAAAATGAAGCTGAACCCGGAAGTAAAAGACCTTTTTGACTTCAAATACGAGGATTTTACGCTGGAGGGGTATGAAAGTCATCCGGCTATAAAGGCGCCTGTGGCCGTGTAGAGAAGTGGCGACTAAATAATTTGTTATTTAGAACATCATTTTTTTAGTTTTAGAATAATAGCAATATTTTTGCACCAAACTAAACTTACGACAATGAAAAAACACTTTCTTTTACTGGCAGGCGCAGCAGTGATACTGGCGTCTTGCGGCGGTGAGAACAAAACCGAAGACGCAGGCCAGTCACAAGCACAGATCGACTCTGCGGTAAATGCACAGGTTGCAGCTAAAGAGGCAGAAATGGCTCGTGTACAGGACTCTACTCTGAAAGCAATGGAAGCTGAGAAAGCTGCTGCTGATTCTGCTGCTGCAGCTGAAGAAGCTAAGAAAGCCGGTGGTAAGAAATCTACCAAGAAGACTACCAAGGCTACACCACCAGCTTCTCCAACAACTCCGCCACCACCACCGCCACCACCAGCAAATCCGAAAGAAGATCGTTTTAAAGATCCTAAGGACAAAGCACCGGTTGATCCAAACGCTCCAAACAAGAAAGCTGATCGTTTTAAATAACGATAAAACATAAGATTTAAATCAGAAAGAGCTCCCATTAATATGGGAGCTCTTTATTTTTAGAATGATTGCAACTATTTAAAATGACTGCTATAAAAAGAGAAGCGACCTCAATTGAGGTCGCTTCATAAAATATGGTCTGGATTGATAATTACTGCCAAGTACCAGTGTAAGACTTTTCAGCACCAGCTGGGTTTTTCAGTGTGTAGCTCCAAGTTATTTTCTTAGTAGTTGCGTCATAAGTACCTGTACCGGTAGTTACATAGTAACCATCGTTATCAGGCTGCTGAGAAGCGATAGTTGCAACATTACCTTTAACAGTAGCAACTACATCGTTAGTAAAGTAAGCGTCAGAGAACTTGCTGATCTTGATCTCAGTGATGCCTGCACCGCCGATGATACCTGAAGTGTAAGTAGGGAGAGTTGTAGTAGTTGTAGCCTCTTTGTCAGATGCAGTCCAAGTCTTAATGAACTTGTCTCTTGAAGCTGTTTCGCAGTTTGTGCCTTCATAACCAGTAGCGCAAGTACAAGTACCACCGCTACAAGTACCACCGTTCTGGCAAACTACGTCTTTACATTCGTCTTTTGTACAAGATGTGTACAATACTGCGCCAAATGCGCTTACAGTCAGGAATGCACTCAGGGCGATGTTTTTGATCGATTTCATATCCGGTTTTTTTAGTTAAGTGAATTTATTTGTGCAAATGTAAGATGAATTTCTGAAGAAAACGGCTATGTGAGCCAACTAATAACAAAAATAGGGCTGATAAGACGGGGGCGCTAATTCCATGTGCCGGAAAAGTTGCGGATAACGGAAGCGGAACTTTTGATGGAGTAGGTCCAGGTGATCTCTGATGATGTATGGTCGTAAATGCCCCGCCCGCTTACGAGGTATCCATCGTGGTCGGGTTCCTGAAGGGGTATATTAATAGTGTCGCGGATGACGGTTGCCACAACGGCCGCCGAAAAGAAGCCTTCCCAAAGGCCCGCTACCGAAACCGAAGTGATGGCGCCGGAACCGACGGAAATGGTTGAAGAATAATCGTATGTAGTGGCGGTGGCGGGTATGTCCTTATCTACCGCGTGCCAAACCTTTATGAATTTTGCACGGGAGATGGTCTCGCATGACACGCCCTCATAGCCGTCGGGGCAAATGCAGGAGCCGTCTACACAAGAGCCACCGTTGGCACAGGAAACAGCGCGGCAGGGATCGTAGGTTTCGCAGTAAGTGCCGTAATAGCCTGTAGGGCAGGCGCATTTGCCATCAGTACAGGTACCTCCGTTGAGGCAGGTGACCTTTTTGCATGGGTCGGATGTACGTTCGCAATAGGTGCCTTCAAACCCGGTGGGGCAGATGCAGCGGCCATTGTTGCATGCGCCACCATTGATACAATTGATGCCCCCGCAAGGGTCTTTCTTAGTGCAGGAAGTGTAAACGATGCTTAGGAAACCAATGATAGTGAGTATGATGCCAAAGATGACCGGCCTGATATTTTTCATGGAGTGGATAAGTTAGTGATATAACAAACATACGAATCGTTTGTTATTTTGCTGCCTGATAGCCAGCAACACTACCTGCCCACCAAGCAATGA
This sequence comes from Flavipsychrobacter sp., assembly GCA_016786565.1. Lineage (GTDB taxonomy): Bacteria > Bacteroidota > Bacteroidia > Chitinophagales > Chitinophagaceae > Nemorincola. The sequence continues at coordinate 74,744 of JAEUVY010000127.1, read as the reverse complement.
GACACGCCCTTTTACGACTAATACTGATACTGGTACCATTTGTGGCCACGGGAGCAAGTGGGTTCACGTATGACTATACAGAGAATTGCGCGAGGGCTTACAATCACTTTATGGCATTGCGGTTGAAGGAAGGGCACACCTTGATACAGCACGAAATGAAAGCGGACCCGAAAAACCTGATGGCGGCATATATAGCTGACTATGAGGACTGCATATTGTTGCTGGTGAACTGCAATGTGGCGGATTATAAGAAGCGGGCTGAGGGAATGGAAAGGAGGCTGACACTGCTGGAGAGTGGGGACGCGTCTTCGCCATGGTATAGATTCTGTAACTCAGGAATGTATCTGCACAGAGCGATAGTGAACGTGCGCTTTGGAGAGCAGTATAAAGCCGCTATGAACTTCAGGCGGTCGTTTGCGTTGCTTAAAGAGAATCAGCGGTTGTACCCGGCATTTGAATACAATGCTATAATAGCAGGTCTGCAGGAAGCGGTTGTGGGTTCGTTGCCGGGCAGCTATAAGTGGCTGGCATCGGTGTTTGGTATGAGGGGTAGTGTGCGCAAGGGCACAGAAAGGCTAGGTGCATTTGTGAGTAGCCATAACGCCACACAGCCGTTGTATACTGAAACGATGTTGTACTATCTGTATGCACGGTTTTACTTGCTTGCAGAACAGCAGGAAGTATGGTCGACCCTGACAGGGCCGAGATTCAGCACAGTGGATAATTTGCTTCATGTATTTGTAAAGACCAACATCGCCCTTGATCTGCGGCACTCTGACGAAGCGTTGGAGACACTGAAGGCTGCTACCAAAGAGGAGGGATATTCAAATTACCCTGTTTTCGACTATCAGTATGGGATGGCGCTCCTAACAAAATGCGATACCAACTGTGTGCGTTATTTTGAGCGGTATCTGAAGAACAACAAGAGTGATATCTTCATTAAGGACGCATGGCAGCGCATGGCCTTCGCATGGCATGTGGCGGGCATGAGCAGCCGCGCGGAATATTGCAGGAAGCAGATATTGAGCCAGGGTACAGCCCGGCTTGACCCGGATAAGCAGGCGCAACGGTTTGCTGAATCAGGCTTGTGGCCGAACAGAACGTTGCTGCAGGCGAGGCTGCTGATAGAAGGAGGATATTATGAGAAGGCGCTGGGCTTACTGCAACGGATAGGTAAGGCAGATATGCAGACGCAGCCAGACAAGGCGGAATACAGCTTCAGGCTGGGACGTGTATATGAGGAGCTTGCCAAGCGACCGGGAAGTGGATTCAAATATTCGGACGCACTGACCCAATACCGGGATGCCATGAAGGAAGGAAAGGACAGAAGTGAGCAGTTTGCCGCAAGGGCAGCGCTGCACATAGGCAAGATATATGAACTACTGGGTATGAACAAGGAGGCAACACTGGCCTACCATGAATGCCTGGATATGCCCTCGCACGATTTTCAGAACTCGATAGACCAGCAGGCAAAATCGGGGTTGAACAGGATAGAGTGGAAAGAAAAGGGAGGCAAGGAATAACCCCAAGACACATAAGCAATTGACGTAATGATCGCAGAAAAAATGGCGACCTATCTGTCAATAATTTTTACCTGTTCAAAGTGATTTGTGTTTAATACATATGCGATTGACAATGCAGTGTTGACGCAAAAAAATGTCCCCCAAAAATTATTGTGATAGTGCTGAAAATGTTACGTGATGTGACCGCGGGGTCATATGACGGAATCTTGTTTTTGCGATACGGTATAGCGGGTGGAATTTTGGGGCATGAAAGAGGGGATGAAAGAAGCAGATACCCGGGAGTTGGCGAGGATACTGTATACAGAAGGATATAAGACGGTGACAGAGATAGCGGAGACGCTCAAGGTGCCTGTGCAAGAAGTAGCTGACTGGGTGGATGGCGGAAGATGGGGAGAAGTGAGGCGATCGATGGCGGGATCGAAGCAGGAGCAACTGAAGCGACTGTATGAGATGGCGGAGCAGATAAACGTGCGGATGGTGACGGGAGACGAGCAATCATCGAAAGACATAGATCTGCTGATGAAGTATGTGGGCATGATAGGAAAACTGGAGAGCGAAGACAATCTGTACAGAACGATAGAAATGGCTGAAGACTTTTTGAAGTGGCTATACAAGAAAGACAGAAAACAGGCGCAACACTATGTGACGATCTATGACAACTATATAAAGGAACTGACCACCCGCCAGCCCCTATAAACCTAATGCATGCACGACCGTGCATGTGACCATGAAAACAAGAATATGAGTGTGAAGAGTGAACGATTGTTGCAATGGCAGCGACTGACGCAGCAGATAACCAATGAGACACTGACCGATGAAAACGAGACAAGAGAAGAAATTGAGAAAAGAGTGAAGCGACTGGAACGGGATCCTGAAGCGTGGTTCTGTTATTATTTTCCGTCTTTCAGTTATGCGAAGCCGGCTGCGTTTCACATAGAGTCGACGAGCAGGGTGCTGCAAAATGAGGAGTGGATGGAGGTGCGCATGTGGAGCCGTGAACTAGCCAAGAGTACACGCACGATGATGGAGGTACTTTTTCTGGTGCTGGTGGGACATAACGTCCGCGAAAAAGGGCAACGACAGAAAAGGAAAATCAAAAAGAAACGCTGTGTGCTGCTGGTGAGTAATAGTCTGGACAACGCAACAAGAGGTCTGATGCCCTACCGAGCGAACCTGGAATTCAACAAAAGATTGCTGCAGGATTACGGAGAACAGAAGGGCGCTATGATGTGGACGGCGGGAGAGTTTGTGACCGCGACCGGAATATCGTTCAGGGCGGTGGGTGTAGGCCAGAGCCCGCGAGGGATGAGGAATGAAGAGGTGCGGCCGGACGTATTGGTTTTTGACGATGTAGATACAGATGCGGATTGTCTGAACCCCGAATTGGTGGCACAGAAATGGCGCTGGATTGAGGAGGCGGCAATAGGGACGCGGTCGGTGTCGGCGGCGACGACCATTATCTTTTGCGGTAACAGGATATCGATGGACTCGTGTATACAAAGAGCAACTGAAATAGCGGACCACACAGAGATCGTGAATATAAGGAATGAAGCGGGGCAATCGGTATGGACGGAAAAGAACAGCGAAGCAGACATTGACAGAGTGCTGAGCCAGAAGAGTTATGCGGCCCAGCAGAAGGAGTACTTTAATAATCCGGTGACTGAGGGTGCCGTGTTCGGGGCGCTGCCGTATAAGGCAGTGTTGCCGATGAACGAATATGAGCTGCTGGTGTGTTATACGGATCCGTCGTATACGACAACCGGAGACTACAAAGCGACCGTGCTGGTGGGAAAGTGGCGCAACGAGTTTCATGTGATCAAGTGCTTTGTGGCAAGGGCGACCACGCCTGAGATGATAGAGTGGCACTACCGGATGATGGATGAAGTGGGTGGGGCAACGTGTTACTATCTGATGGAAGATGTGTTTCTGCAGGATATGCTGATAAAACAAGTTGCCGAGGCAGGTTTGCAAAGAGGACGACATGTGCCTGTAATGCAGGACAACAGAAAAAAGGGTAACAAGTACATGCGTATAGAAAGTTTGCTGGAGCCACTGTTGAGGAACGGAGACCTGTACTTTAATGAAACGGAGAGAGACAACCCGCATATGAAAACGCTGGAGCAGCAGTTTATCGCGTTCGGGCCGGGAAGCAGAGCAAATGATGATGGTCCGGATGCCGTTGAGGGTGCTGTGTGGCAGTTGATATCGAGGACGAAAACAGCGAGTGAGCTTAAGGGCATCATCTATGGCGCGCGGGTAAATGAAAAGAGATTCTAACAACAGATAACAGCTGAGAAAAAAGGACAATTGAAAAGATGAAAATTATGACCTTTGTGATCTACCCATAAATAAAACCGGAAGATGAGGAAGTTACTTCTTGCAACAATACTTATGCTGAGCACATTGGCAGGATATGGTCAACAAAAGGATAAGGACGACCGAAAAGAGGCGACAGAGGAACGGAAGGCAGCGAATAAGGACAGGGTGGACTATACGGTGTTCAGGCGGCAGATACTGACGCTGACCGAGTTCAGCGATGAGCGAAGGAAACTGGCTCAGCTGAAGAGTGACGGCAAGGGTATAGGAAAGATCTACGCGGTTGTAGATTCCACCAATGAGCAACCGGATGATAAATTTCTGAAGGGGTATATTCAGCTGGTGATGGGAGATAATACCGCGAATGTGTATGAACTGACATTTGACAGGAACCTGAAGCGGATCATACTGGTGCGACCAACAGGAGAACAACTGGAGGTGGAGAAAGCGACACCTGCAAGCCGCAGGCCAACAGCAGGCAAGCCGCCACTAAAGGCCAAGCCCAAGAAAAAGACCGGTGACGATGACGAAGAAGAAGAGGCTGACGAAGAAGAAACTGAAGAAACCGAAAAGCCGGTAAGGGGGAGAAAGAAAGAAAAAGAGGACGAAGAATAACGAAAACAATAAGTAACCTATAAACCATGCCTATCATTACACCATCTGAACTGGATACACACCTGTATCCGGAAGTGACCGCCGCATTGACGCGGGACGACAATACTATTCTGGGCAGAGCTATAACTGCTGCGGAGCAGGAAGTGAAACTTTACCTGGGAAAATTTGACCTGACAGCACTGTTCGGGACGGAGAGTGAAGCGCCGGCAGTGGACGATGAGCTACTGAAGCAACTGGTAAAAGATGTAGCCTGCTGGCATTTGCTGCGCCTATCTAACAACGGAACGGAGATCTCAGTATTCAGGACGGCCTATGTGGACGCGTTAGGAACCCTGAAGAATATAATGAATGGTCAGGCAGTGCCCGTGGGGTGGCCATATGCGGTGCCAACGACAACTGAACCTACCGACGGCAATGCTGTGAACTGGAGCAGCAACGAGCGAAGAAGCAACCATTATTGACGATCATACGAAAAGCCAGTCGCCAAAGTGTTTGTACAAGAATAGCACGAGGGCTGCCACCGTGTACAGAATCAGCGTTGTGTGACTGTGGTTCTTTTTTGCATCTTTTGCGACAGTCTGGGCGTTGGGGGTAAGCCAATATGTGACGCCGATGAACAGAAAAACAGTGGCAAACGAGATGGGGAAGCGAAAGAACATAAGCGCCAATGACGCGAAACTAAAAAGCCCCTGAACCAACAGGACAAGTCCATTAACGATAATGTAGTTCATGGCACTGACGAAGAGGATACCACCAATGTAGGCGGGCATTTTCGCTCCAGTCAACTTGAACATCCAACTATAAAACTCAGTGAGTATCCTTCTCATTGATCGAGTTCACTTATGAAATAATTTGTTTTGGAATTGTTAGCGGGTGGGGTGTTTCGTAAAGGTAATGTATGTAAACAGCAGATGCAAGGAAATAGAAAATTAAAAATTTATGACCAGAAAGGAAGACAGGAGTAAGCCGATCATTATCAATGAAATAAATGTGCGGTCGATAGACAGGGGGAAGAAGGACATATCGTGGTGGCGCAGTGCGCTGACCAGCGCAGAGTCGGTAAGTCACCCGAACCGGACCAGGCTGTATGATCTTTATGAAGAAATAATGCTGGACGGGCACCTTACAGGTGTGACGAGTAAGAAGGTGAACGCGGTGCTGAATAAGGTGATCCGCTTTGAGCGGAGCGGCACACACGTGCCGGAGATGGATGAGCTGATAAGGTCGGAGGGGTTCAGGGAGATAGTGAAGACTATCGTGGAGACACTTCTGTGGGGAATATCGGGGATAGAGTTCTTGCCGGGGCCGGAAATGAATTTTCAGAAGATACCGAGAAAGCACATCAAACCTGAGCGGGGCATCATTTCGTATGAGCAGGGTGGACATGAAGGGATAGCCTATGGAGGTGTGCCCAACATATGGGTGATGGGTGCGGCGAATGATCTGGGGTTGTTGCTGAAGTGCGCGCCGTATTGCCTGTACAAAAGGGGAGGTCTGGCCGATTGGGCACAGTTCATAGAGCTATTCGGGCAGCCGGTGCGAGTGATCAAGTATGACTCGTATGATGAACAGACGAGGGTGGAGCTGAAGAGGATATTGGATGAGAGTGGGAGTTCGCTGTCGATGATGATACCGAGGCAGGCTGATTTTGAGATAAAGGATGGTAAGCAGGCCAATAGTGACGGAGGGTTGCAGTTGTCGTTCGTCAAGGCGCTGAACGAGGAAATATCGGTGACCGTGCTTGGCAACACAGAGACGACAAACAGCAGCAAGAGCGCGGGCTATGCACAGAGTAAGATACACCAGGAGCAACAGTTTGAGATAACGAAGGCAGATATAGCGTATACCGCGTCGATGCTGAACAGTGCCCGGTTTTTGAGCGTATTGCGATCGTATGGGTACGACACCGATGGGGGGCGGTTTGTATTTGCCAAAGAAATGGATGTGGAACAGCTGTACAAAAGAGTGGCTATAGACAAAGAGCTGAATGCGATAGTGAATATACCAAGGGAATATTGGAGTGAGACCTATGGTGTGCCTGTGAAGGAACAGGCGTGAGGAAAACTAAAAACTGAATAGAGATGAATTCGCCATTTTCGAGATTATTGAAAAACATGCAGGAGCGTATAGGCGCTGTAGTGCCTGAGATAGCCTGGGTGGATCAGGACAGAGGACAACTGAACGCCAAGAGCAGGCCGGCGGTGCAGTGGCCGTGTGTGCTGATAGACATGGAAACGTTTGAATATGACAATCTGGGGTCGAACGTACAGACGGCTGAGGGGACAGTGTGTGTGTTGCTGGGTTTCGCGCCGAATGGGCCGACGGCAAGCGGTACCCCGGAGGAATATAAGGAGGCAGCATTGGGGTATTATGAGTTGGAGTGGAAGTTGAACAAGGCGTTGCACGGGTGGAGTGCGGGAGAGGGTTTCGGGTACCTAATAAGGAAGAACACAAGGAGCCAGCAAAGGACGGACGGTTACAGGGTGCGTGAAATACGGTATAGTCTGGCATTTGATGACAGAAGTACGCAGGCGGCGGTAACATATGTGGCTGTGACGCCGGTGATAACGGGCGAGTTTGATGCAGGGGTGTAGCCTTATTTAAGAATATAGAGAATCTATGACCGGGAAGGGTGGCAGTGGAGGCTGGTAAGGCTGACGTTGCTACCTTTGTTGCATGGCATATAAATCGTTGAGAGCGTTTGTAGAAAAGCTGGAAGAGGCAGGAGAGCTGGTGCGGATCAAGGCATTTGTGGATCCGGAGCTGGAGATATCGGAGATCACAGACAGGGTGTCTAAGACACCTGACCGGAACAAGGCATTGCTATTTGAAAACACGGGGACCCAGTTTCCGCTACTCATAAATAGTATGGGTAGTGAACGGAGAATGTGTATCGCACTGGGTGTGAACGACCTGGACGAGGTGATGAACGACATAGACAGTCTGATGAAAAAGATGTCTGCGCCCAAGGCCGGTATCTTGGACAAGTTGGCGATGCTGCCCGAGCTGGGTAAGTTTGCCTCATACATGCCGAAAGTGGTGAGTGGCCGTGGCGCCTGCCAGGAAGTGGTGATGGCAAAGCCGGACCTGAGCAAGATACCAGTGCTGAAGTGCTGGCCGGAGGATGGAGGCAGGTTCATAACCCTGCCGGCGATACACACCAAGGATCCGAATACGGGAATGCGTAACATAGGCATGTACCGCATGCAAGTGTTTGATGAGCAAATGACAGGTATGCACTGGCACAAGCATAAAGTGTCGGCGAGGCACTATAATGAGTACAAGAAACTGGGAAAAAGAATGCCGGTTGCAGTGGCACTGGGAGGAGACCCGGTATATACATACGCGGCCACTGCTCCGCTACCAGAGAATGTGGATGAGTACATGCTGGCCGGATTTCTGCGCAAGAAGAAAGTGGAGATGGTGCGCTGCATCACCCAGCCCGAAATAGAAGTGCCTGCAGATGCGGATTTCATTATCGAAGGATATGTGGATCCGAGCGAAGAGCTTATATGGGAAGGGCCGTTCGGGGACCATACAGGATATTATTCTCTGGCAGATTGGTACCCGAAGTTTCATGTGACGGCGATAACACATAAAAAGGATGCCATATACCCGGCTACGATAGTGGGTATACCGCCGCAGGAGGACGCGTGGATAGGGAAGGCTACCGAGCGCATCTTCCTTACGCCGATAAAAATGACGATGGTGCCTGAGATCACTGATATGAATATGCCGGTGGAAGGAGTGTTCCATAATCTGGTGATAGCGACGATAAACAAGGAATATGCCGGACAGGGTCAGAAAGTGATGAATGCGATGTGGGGGGCAGGACAAATGATGTTTAATAAGATTCTGGTGCTGGCAAACGGTGTGGGGCAGAACGGAATAAAAATAGACGACTATGGGAAGCTGGCGAAAGAGGTATTTGACAATCTGAACCCTGTGACCGATGTGTACTTCAGTCAGGGCCCGATGGATGTGCTGGACCATAGCTGCTCGAAGATGGGTTTTGGCGGTAAGATGTGCATAGATGGTACGCGGAAGACCGAAGAAGAACAGACCGAGGAGTTGAAGCCTTACAAAATATCGGCAGCATTCTCGGCAAAGCAGATAATGGCTGATATGCCGGAGGTGAACGGCGTGAACGATGTGCTGATGCGCCAATGGGAGATACCGGTGTTGATGGTGTCTATGAAAAAGGATCGGCCCGGCCATGTGCGCGACCTGCACACGAGAATTGCCGGAGCGGCAGGAATGGAGGGAGTGAAGATGGTGATCTATGTGGAGCACACCGTGGACATACACGATATTGCTGATGTTTTGTGGCGTTTTTGTAACAATCTGGACCCGAGAAGGGATAATTTCTATGCCGGGGACCAGCAGCAGATATTGGGGCTGGACGGAACAAGGAAGACAAAGCGGTACGATAACTTTGACAGGCCGTGGCCGAATATAATAGCTGCGGACGACGCTACAATAGCGAAAATAGATGCTAAATGGAGTGAGCTGGGGCTGGGTGAATTGTTAAAATCGCCTTCTTTGAAGTATAAGACCCAACTATATGAGGGGGGAGCTACTGTCTTAGATAGTGAATAGCAGATTTTTTAATTCATTTTATTACCTTTATCAATAAAATTCAACTACAATGAAGCGTATTTTAATAGCGTGTTTCCTTTTGACGGCTGCAGCGAGCGTGGCTCCGACCCAGCATGCAGCGGCGTATAGTGCAGCGGCACCTGTGACGGTAGCGTCATTTACCGCGAAAGTGAATCTAATGGACAGCCAGATAGGCGCCGGAAGCATGACTGCGGCTCAGGCAACATGGGAAGAAATACACACCATGATGCTGAGTGTGCTTGGTGTGACCAAGAACAGCATACTGACAGCTCCGACACCAGCAGCAAAGACCGCTTATGAGACTATTCTGAATAACCAGACTGTGATCTATCAGGCGGCGTGGAACCTGAAGCCGAATCTGGCAACAAACAGAGTGCTTATAAAGGCTAAGTTGTTGGAATTTGCAGCGACCATCTATTAATTGCAAGGGTGCGGAAACGTGCCACATACCTACAAAGCATGAATATTAAAGTCTTATCCGCATCTTTACTTTTGCTGACTGCAGGGTTGCCTGCTATGGCGCAGCAAGTTGTAGTTACCGAACAGACCGAAGTGACGAAAAGTGAGTTCTCGGCACTGGTGGCGGAGTTGGGAAAACTGCTGGATAAAGATAAGAAAGCCGAAGCTGAGCAGCTTTTCACAGAGATCAACAAATTGGCGAATGCCGAATTCGGGTCGACACGGGAGAAGATGCGCCATGCACAGAATGATGCTGACAAGAGCAGATACAGCGCATTGACTGTGAAGCAAAGGAATATGTTTGCGCAGGTGCTGAAAATGCGTCAGGAGAACATAATAGCCAACAAGCAACAGATAATGGAGCAGCTGGAGGCGTTCTCAGCGACGATAGAATAAGAACAATAACAAATTTTAGGCGAGGGCTCTGTGAAATCAGGGCCTTCGTTGTTTTTAAAAGGTAAGGAAGATGGAAAACAAAAAACGAGTAACAGGTATAGGTGGTATTTTCTTTAAGGCACAGGACCCTAATGGTGTGCGCGAGTGGTATCACAAACATCTGGGTTTGGGTAATGACCCTTATGGGACGGTATTTGACTGGAGGGATGCGGAAGACCCGTCGAAGAAGGGCAGTACCGTGTGGAATCCGTTCAAGGCGGATACTCAGTATTTCGCGCCATCGGGAAAGGATTTCATGATCAATATGCGGGTTGAGGACCTGGAGTGGCTGCTGGGCGAGTTGAAAAAAGAGGGAGTGGAGCAAATAGGTGAGCTGCAGGTGTATGATTACGGGAAGTTTGCCCACATAATGGACCCGGAAGGGAATAAAATAGAATTGTGGGAAGCGATAGAGTATGATTTCGGAGCCGCTGACGAGGTGGCAAACGCGGATCAGCCGTAGATCTCTATCTGCACATCGCGTTTGTCGTAACCGAGGGCGAGGATGCGCTCGCGCGCTTCGTCGATCATTTCGCGCCAGCCGCACAACATGAATGATGCAGGCTGATGGGTTGCGCATAACTCTTCATAAATCTCGTGTACATAGCCGGTGTGGCCCTCCCAGTGCTGGCGGGAGAGCGTGGGTATATAGCGGAATCCTTCGACCTTGTTCTGAAGATCGAGCATCTCATCGTGGTACAGAAGATCGGCGATGGTGCGTGTGCCGAAGATGAGATTGATCTTGTAGCCTTTGATATTGTGGTGGTGAATGTACCGGATCATGCTGCGGAACGGGGCGATGCCGGTGCCTGTGCAGATGAAGAAATGTTCTTTGTCTTTGTCGGCGGGTAACGTGAAAATGCCCTGCGGGCCACGCAGTGTGAGCGAGTCGCCGACCTTGACGTTCTCGAAAATGTAGCGAGACCCTACCCCACCGTGCAAATGCACAATGATGAGTTCGATGACATTGGTGCCATCAGGCATAGAGGCGATGCTGTAGCTGCGCCAACGTTTGTTGCGCTGCTCGTGGATGGGGAGATCGAGGGTGACGAACTGACCGGGGACAAAATTGAAGTCGGGTTTTTCGGGCATTTCTACCCAATACCGGCGTGTGTTGGACGTAGCCTGTTCTATGTGTGTAACAACTCCTTTTTGCCAAGCCGGAATCATGGGGTTAAAGGTAGTTTATTTTGCGGGAGGGGTATATAGAGCCTTGTAATAATGACATTGATGTGAGGTGCAAGCGGTGTATGTGGCGGTGAATTGGTATCTTAGCAAAAATTCTACATATTTTGTATTTCGCTGATTTTGGCTTTGATGATGATCTGATGGATGGCATAGATGCCATGGGCTATGAAAAAGCCACCCCTGTACAAGCACAGGTAATACCACTGATACTGGAAGGAAGAGACATAATAGCCGCGGCTCAAACGGGTACGGGCAAGACGGCTGCATTTTTGCTGCCTGTACTGGAGCAATTGCTGACGAAGCCGCATGACGAACGATCGGTGAACGCGCTGATCATAGTGCCGACGCGCGAGTTGGCGACACAGATATCGCAGGCATTGGAAGGGATAGCGTACTATACCAACATAAGTTTCATATCGGTTTACGGAGGAACGGGCGGAGCATTGTTCGCATCGGAGCGGAAGGCACTGGAAACGGGCGTGGACATAGTGATATGTACGCCGGGCAGGATGATATCGCACCTGAACATGGGTTATGTGAAGCTGGGCGGACTGAAGTATCTGATACTGGATGAGGCGGACAGGATGCTGGATATGGGTTTTTATGAGGACATCATCAAGATCATTTCTTATCTGCCGAACGAAAGGCAGAACCTGCTTTTCTCGGCGACGATGCCACCGGCCATCAGGAAGCTTGCCAATACCATATTGGTGAACCCGGCCGAAGTGAACATTGCGATATCGAAGCCACCGGAACAGATAACACAGGGCGCGTTCCTGGTATATGAACCGCAGAAACCCGCGCTGGTGAAGTATGTGCTGAAACAGAAGGAATTTGCGAGTGTGGTCGTATTCTGCTCGAGCAAGCTGAGTGTGAAGAAGCTGTTTGAAGAGCTGAAGCGTGCGAAATTTCCGGTGGGTAGTATACACTCGGACCTGGAGCAGGAGCAACGGGAGCAGGTGTTGCTTGATTTCAAGAGTAAGAAACTATCTATACTGGTGGCAACAGACATACTGAGCCGTGGTATAGACATAGAAGACATAGATCTGGTGATCAACTATGATGTGCCGCATGACGGAGAGGACTATGTGCACCGTATAGGCAGGACAGCGAGGGCCGCCTCAAAGGGAACGGCTTACACGTTCATCACCGACAAGGAGCAGTTCAAGTTTCATAAGATAGAGAAGCTGATAGGGAAGGAGGTAGAGAAATTGCCGGTTCCAGCGGAATTTGGCGCGGCACCAACACCTGCAGCCCGCAGTGAGCGCAGCAGTGGTAGTGGTGGTGAAGGACAAGCGAACAAGAAAAAGCGGAGGTACAAGGGCAATGGTGGCGGACCGAAGAAGCAACAGTAGGAACTACCACACAAAGAATATATTGTGTAGGTTTGTTCTATCCCATCCTATGAAGCATGTAATGAGTGGTGCTGACGAGCACGTATCGCCGGGTTATAATTAATGAGTTTACATGGGTAATCAACAGAACATATTTCTTGCGAAGAGTGAGGTGAAGGCGCATGACCTGGAGCACAAGCGAAAGGTGGCGTTCAACATACAGAAGTATAATGACAGTGTGGTGAAAGGTAAGAAGCAATATTCGAACCTGGAGCTGGCACGCAGGCGCGCCAAGAACATAAAGTGGAAGACCATTGAGAACCTTGACAAGTACCTGGAGCAATTTGAAAAAAATTTTACCGCCAACGGCGGTAAGCTGATATGGGCTGAGGACGCTGAAGAAGCAAGGCAGGCTATACTGCAGATATGCAAGGAGAAGAACACACGCCAGGTGGTGAAGGCAAAGAGCATGGTGACGGAAGAGCTGCACCTGAATTCGTTTTTTGCGAAAAATGGTATAGAATCGGTGGAGACGGACCTGGGCGAATATATACAACAACTGGACGAGGAGCCGCCCTACCATATAGTGACGCCGGCGATGCACAAGAGCAAGGAAGATGTGGCCAAGCTATTTCATGAGAAGCTGGGCACTGAGCCACACCTGAGCCCGTCGGAGATAACACTGGTGGCGCGCAAGAACCTGAGAGAGAAGTATGTGACGGCGGAAGTAGGTATCACCGGCGGTAACTTTTTGCTGGCCGATGTGGGCGGTGTGTGTGTGACCGAGAATGAGGGGAATGGGCGACTGTCGACAACGTTTCCGAAGACACATATAGCGGTGGTGGGCATAGAAAAATTGCTGCCATCGATCAATGATCTGCCACTGTTCTGGCCGTTGCTTGCGACTTTTGGCACGGGGCAACAAGTGACTGTGTACAACAGCATTTTTACGGGACCGAGAAGGGCGAATGAAACTGACGGACCGGAGGAGATGTATGTGATATTGCTGGATAACGGCAGAACGAATCTGCTGCGGAAGGAAGTGCGTGAGAGCATGTACTGCATCAGGTGCGGAAGTTGCCTGAACGCATGCCCGGTATATAAGAATATAGGTGGCCATGCCTATGGCACTACTTACAGCGGCCCGATAGGCGCGGTGATAACTCCGCACCTGGAGGGGATGAATGAATTCAAACATCTGAGTTATGCGAGCAGCTTGTGCGGCAACTGTACAGAGGTATGTCCGGTGAAGATCAACATACATGAGATGTTGCTGGAGAACAGGCATATTGCTGTAGAGGACAATCTGAATGGTTTTGGTGAACATGCAGTGTGGGCACTGTGGGAGCGCGCGATGCTGAGCCGGACGATGCTGAACCTGGCGAGCGCGAATATGAAGGGAAAGGTGGTGAACAAACTGTTTGAAGACACATGGGTGAAACACCGAACGCCACTGCGATTTGCAGAGAAGTCGTTTAACAAGATGTGGAAGGAACGCCAGGGAAAATAGAAACACATGGCGACCGTGGTTGTATATAGTCCGTTTGTGAATGAGCGTCTCAGGTATGTGACCGGATGGCTGATAAAAGAACGACTGCAACTGGACGTGCACATTACCGATAACAAGGAGGAAGCAGATGCGAGTGAGTATGCTGTGTATTATGGTATACCGCAAGCGGGCAAGTTCTGTGTGCCCGTTGCAGGTCTGTTGCAGCAAACGGGTACCGCCGCAGTGAAACCCGCGGTGGGTAGTTGGGGGCAGTTGCCTACCCTATTCGCAATGAGTGAAGATGGGTACACCGTGCCCTTTGATATTTTCTCTGCTATTTTTTTTCTGATAACACGATATGAGGAGTATGGCGGATATGTGCCGGACAAACACGGCAGGTATCCGGCGACGGAAAGTGTACTGACCAAAAACGGATGGCTGCAACGACCAATAGTAGATGAGTGGGTGCATGCATTGAGAAAGGAATTGCTTAAGCGATGGAGCGTGGAGCTACCGGAAATGCAATTTGTATTCAGGCCGACCTATGATATAGATATGGCATACGCGCACCTGCACAAGGGTGCGAAGAGAATAGCGGGTGCTTTTTTGAGAGCGTTGGCGGCGGGTAATCTGAAAGAGATAGGATTGCGGGCGCAGGTACTGAAGAAAAAGCAGAAGGATCCGTATGATTCGTTCAGGTGGCTGAGGCAGGTGCACAAAGAGTATGGATTCATTCCGACGTATTTTGTACTGTCGACGCTGCGCACGACGAAGTTTGATAAGAACATACATCCTGAACATCCGGCGATGGTGCGCGTGATCAAGAACCTGGCTAAGGAGGGGATAATAGGGATACATCCGTCGTACTACTCGGGCGAAGGAAGTGTGATGCGGGCGGAGCGGGGTGTGCTGGAGACTGTGGCGGGGAAGAGCACTGCGATATCGAGACAGCACTATATACGCGCTGTGCTGCCGCAGACATACCGAAGGCTAATTGCAGAGGGGATAAGAGAGGACTATAGTATGGGATATGGTACGCACCTGGGTTTCAGGTCGGGAACGGGAAGTTCGTTTATGTGGTATGACCTTGAGCAAGAAAAGAAAACCAATCTGAGGGTGTTCCCTTTCTGTTTTATGGACACCACCGCTCACTACGAAGCGGGTCTGACAACACAGCAGGCGTTTGAAAGGCTGGAAGCGATGCGTAAGGTATTGGAGCAAACCGGCAGCAAGCTGATCACGGTATTCCATAATTTTTCGTTGGGCACAGATGCGGAATGGACAGGATGGCGCCAGGCGTATGAATTGTTTTTACATAGCATGTCGATGAAGGGAAGGTGACACCCAAAAAAATGGGGAATGAGTGAAGTGCCCATTCCCCCAATGCCATTATGTTAAGTAGCAAATTACTTCACCCCCATTTCTTTGAGGATGGGTGTAACGAAGTCGGAATGTGCCTGAAAATGCTACCGGTTTAGGATATGGTGCTTTGCTGAGTGGCACCGGTACAATATGGTTTGATGACATTAAGTTTGAGGTAGTAAATGTTACAGTGCCGGTAACAGGCAAGGAATTGCCTATGCAAGCAACACCAGCTAACTTGAGTTTTGATGAGTGATGAATAACAGATGCTGCCGTGATGACAATCTTATCATACCCGTGCAGCGCGTTATTAAGTATCTTACACAGAATACGCACCGTATGAAAAAACAAAACGTACTATTATTTGCAATAATTGCCGGTTTAGCTATAGCGATGACCGGTTGCTTTCTCCACGGAAAGAAACATGTGAAAGAAAGTGAGCCTTTGCAGACCAGGGTAAACTATAACCTGGATATGGAAACGCCGGGAAGTAATAATATGCCGGAGCGCTGGATACCCCGCCATCCAAGAGATACAACTATATCTGTAGATAGTCTGATGAAGATATGTCATACGGATACGGTGGTGAAGCAGCATGGGCGAAGCTCTATATTGCTGGAAAGGAACGGGGTGCTGGGGTGGACTGTGACAAAGACCATAATAGATGAACGATTTAACGGACAAAAGATAAAGCTGACCGGCTACCTGAAAACAGAAGATGTGAGGGGATGGGCAGGATTATGGTTTCGTATAGATGGACAGGATTCAGTTCTGGCATTTGACAATATGGCGAAAACCGCGGCAAAGGGTACTACTGACTGGACGGAATATACCATTGAGCTGAACTACGATGGTAAGAACGCACAGCATATATTAGCAGGGGCACAGATATTTGGTACAGGAAGAGCGTGGGTAGATAATATGCACATTTCTATAGACGGAGTAGATATTGCAACAGCGAAATTGTTGAACAACTAGTGGCTGATATTTCTACTTGAAGAAGAAGAAAACCTTTGAATTCAAAAAAGCCTGTCAACTGATACTATACAGTTGGCAGGCTTTTTAAGTTATTGGAAATATAGGATACTGTAAACGGGCTATTTTACACCCATCTCTTTCAACAAAGGAGTTACAAAATCTGAAAGTTCTTTGATGTAGGCCGGTGAGAAGTCGAAACGGATGCCTGCGGTAGCGTATAATTCTTTTAGTGTTTTGGTGTAGCCGAGGCTGAGCGCGTTCTGATAGTTCTGTAATGCCTGTTGTTTGTTGCCGCGGTACTGCCGCCACATGGCGATGGCGCCAAGCTGGGCGATTCCGTATTCGATATAATAGAACGGAACTTCGAAAAGGTGCAATTGTTTCTGCCAGAGGTTGCGGCGGTATTCGTCGAAGCCGGACCAGTCGGTGATGCCGGTAGCGAACTCGTCGAGTATGGCGAGCCATTGTTCTTCGCGTTGCTGAACGGAGTGACCCGGATTGGTATAGAGCCAATGCTGGAACTTATCGATAGTGGCGATCCACGGAAGGACCGAGATGATGCGTTCCATCTCTTCGAGTTGTGCGCGGTGGAGTTCGGTCTGATCTTTGAAGAAGACATCCCAATGTTCCATAGAGAACAGCTCCATACTCATGCTGGCGAGTTCGGCGATCTCCATAGGATATTCTTTGAACGCGGTGAGCGGGAGCGGATGAGAGAGGAATGAGTGGATAGCGTGACCGCCTTCGTGCATCATGGTGATGACATCGCCCATGGTCCCGGCAGCATTCATGAAGATGAACGGCACTCCTGTCTCGGCGAGCGGACAGTTGTAGCCACCCGGCGCCTTGCCTTTGCGGCTTTCGAGGTCGAGACGCTCCATGCCCTGCATGGTAGTGAGGCAGTTGCTGAAGAACGGTGACAGGCGACTGAAGGTCTCAACGGTTTTTTCTGCGAGCTCTTTTCCTGATGTAAAAGGATGGAGTGGCTGCGTACCTTTTGGTTCGGCGTCGCCATCCCAAGGGCGCATGACATCGACGCCGAGGCGCTGCTGCCGGTTGCGAACGAGCATGGCATGCAACGGAACGATGTGTTCTTTTACTGCTTTGTGGAATTCGAAACAGTCTTCGACAGAATAGTCGAAGCGACCGAGTTCGCGGAATTTGTAATCGCGGTAGTTATCAAAGCCGGCATTGCGGGCCACCTGATGGCGAATGGAAAGGAGCTTATCGAAAAGTTCGTTGAGTTTGTCTTTATCAACCAGACGACGACCGGCCACTTTTGTAAATACAGATTGCCTGAGATCGCGCTCGGGGTTCTGCAGGAATTTGGCTGCCTGCTGCAGCGTGTATTCCTTACCGTCGATCTCGACACTCATGGCACCGGAGATGACACCGTATTGTTGTGCGAGGAGATTGAGGTCGGCCTGAAGCGCGACGTTCTCTTCGCGGTACAATTGAGCCGCATTCTCTACGCCGCGCAGGTAGGGGAAGTACATGGCGGGATCGAGTTCTTTGACGAACGGACAGGCGAGGAGTTTTTTGTTGAGCGCAAACGTGTAAGGTTTGATCTTGGGTTCGATCTCCATGCAGAAGAAAGTGAAGGCTTCTTCAATTTCCTTGTTGGTTGTGTCGCACGTCATTTTTATCTGACGCCAACAAGCGTCTTCGCTGATGACTGCTTCGAGCTCGGAGATGTTGCTGAGCCAGGTAGCGAGTTGGGAAGGAGAGGTTATCTCTCTTTCGGTGAGTTCGTCGTAGTATGGTTTGAGTGTATCCCAATTGGTGACTGTGAAGTCTTTGGGGAGGAAAGTCCTTTCTTTAACCGGAAGTGGTTGGAATGTTGCGTTCATAATTTTGAAACCTGCCTTGAATGAGGCAAGCAAATTTAGGTTATTGATGTAAGCCCGCAGGTATAATAATTGTTAGAAAACGGCGCGGAAGACATGGAGAAATCCGTTATTTGGCGAAACGAATGAAATTATTGTAAATGTTTCGTTTGCTCCATTTCATATTAGTATTGACGAAATGTGGCTATTGGGGAAGAGAAAATGACAAAAAGGAGGCCATTTAGCAGAAAAAAGCAGCAAATAGTTGGGTGTGACTGTCGTGGGATATTAATTTCCGACTATATCTATAAAACTGATGGAGGCGGTTTGCAATTCCATTTTTTTGCTACCCCCACCGGTAGTATATTTGCATCAAGTTGTGAATTTAATGGGTTAGTAAGTAAGAGCTGCCGGATTCTTCCGGCGGCTCTGTTTTTAGGGGTACCCCAAGCCCCGGGGAAGTTGTCCGAAGAGTTCCATTCTTTTTCTCCCCACCACCCGATGGCATGAAGCCGCGCTGAAAATTTTTGAAGGGTCTGCATCTCATTTCCTGAAAAATGTAAATTATGGTCTGCATGAAAAAATGTGGATATCGTAAAGGCGTAACTGTCGTGCGGGCGGTAGGTGAAGTTGTATCTTTAACGAACGATGGCAAAAATAAAATCAGCATTCTTCTGTCAGCAATGCGGATATGAGACACCGAAATGGACGGGTAAGTGTCCGTCGTGCGGTACATGGAATTCGTTTGTGGAAGAAGTGGTGCAGCGCGATGAAAAGAAACGAGGAGATGTGCAGGGTTGGGAGGACGGAGACAACAAAGAAAAAAACAAGGCGCATAAGCTGGATGAAATAGAGCAAGTAGAGGAAAGGCGGCTACCAGCGCCGGATACAGAGCTTAACCGAGTGTTGGGTGGCGGTGTGGTGCCGGGATCGGTGATACTGGTGGCGGGCGACCCGGGCATAGGAAAGAGTACCTTGTTTCTGCAATGCGCATTGCAATGGAAATCGATAAGGACACTATATGTATCGGGAGAGGAAAGCGCACAACAAATAAAGTTGCGTGCGGAGCGACTGGGAGTGACCAACAATAATCTGTACCTGCTGACGGCGACAGACACAGCGACGATCTTTAACGAAGTGAAAAAGGTGAAGCCGCAGGTATTGATCATAGATTCTATACAGACGCTGGAGTCGCCGTATGTGGAGTCGGCGGCGGGCAGTGTGTCGCAGGTGAGGGAGTGTGCCGCTGAGCTGCAACGATTTGCGAAGACATCGAACATACCGGTGTTCATAATTGGTCACATAACGAAGGACGGATCTATAGCGGGACCGAAGGTATTGGAGCATATGGTGGACACGGTTCTGCAGTTTGAAGGAGACCGACATTATGCCTACCGGATACTGCGGACACTGAAAAACAGGTTCGGATCGACGGCGGAACTGGGTATTTATGAGATGGTGCAGCAGGGAATGCGCGCAGTGACGAACCCATCTGAAATTTTATTATCTCAACATGACGAGCCGCTGAGCGGTATAGCTATAGCAGCAACGATGGAGGCATCGAGGCCGCTGATGATAGAAGTGCAGGCCCTGGTGACGACTGCCGTGTATGGAACGCCGCAAAGAACGGTGAGCGGCATGGACCTGAGACGGCTGCAGTTGCTGCTGGCGGTGCTGGAAAAACGGGGTGGGTTCCATTTTGGGGCTAAAGATGTGTTTGTGAACATAGCGGGTGGACTGAAAATAGAGGATCCATCGATAGAGTTGGCGGTAGTGTGTTCATTATTATCGTCTTATGAAGATAAAACGTTGCCATCTAATGTCTGTCTGGTAGGTGAGGTAGGGTTGAGCGGAGAGATAAGGGCTGTGAACAGGATAGAGCAGCGGATAGCCGAGGCAGACAAATTGGGTATGGATGTAATATTTATACCAAAAGCGAATGCAAAGGGGCTGGACAGGAAAAACTACAAGATCGAGATAAAGATGGTGAACAAGGTGGAGGATGTGTACAAATTGCTTTTTGCATGATGTAATTCCTTTTCGGTTACTGTCGAGAGAATATTTAGAAAACGAAAAAGGAGCCACTGTACTGTAGTGGCTCCTTTTTTATGGAATGATATTTAGTGTCGTCACAACCCTTGGAACTGCCGGAGGAAGCGAACGTCGTTCTGAGAATAGAGACGGAGATCGTTCACCTGATATTTGATCTGTGTGATACGTTCTACACCCATGCCGAACGCGAAACCGGAATAAACCTCGGGGTCGATACCGAAATTGCGCAGGAGGTTGGGGTGCACCATGCCGCAGCCGAGGATCTCGACCCAGCCGGTATGCTTGCACAGGCTACAGCCTGAACCGCCACATACAGTACATGAGATATCCATTTCAGCGCTTGGCTCGGTGAACGGGAAGTAGGAAGGGCGGAAGCGCACCTTGGTATCGGGGCCGAACATCTCTGTAACGAAATAATAGAGCGTTTGCTTGAGGTCGGCGAAAGACACCTTCTTATCTACGTACAGTCCTTCGAACTGATGGAAGAAGCAGTGCGCACGAGCAGATATGGTTTCGTTGCGATAAACACGGCCGGGACAAATGACACGAACCGGAAGCGGAGTGGTCTCGAGGATGCGCGCCTGTACGGAAGACGTATGGGTACGCAATACCCAGTCGGGGTTCTGCGCCACGTAGAACGTGTCCTGCATGTCGCGAGCTGTGTGATTCTCGGGCATGTTGAGTGACGTAAAGTTGTGCCAGTCGTCCTCGATCTCGGGGCCGGTAGCTACACTGAAACCGATCTTGCTGAAAATATCGACAATGCGGTTCTCGACAATGCGCAGCGGGTGGCGAGTGCCGATAGGCAGTGCCGCACCCGGTAGGCTTGTATCTATTGCCGCAGCGTTGGCGTTGCCCTCGTCTTTGAGATGGGCGAACTGCTCGTAGCGGGCCTCGGCAAGTTGTTTGAATGAATTGAGCAACATGCCGGCTTCTTTACGTCCTTCCGGCGGGACGTTCTTCATTTCATTTGCCAACAGTTTGACAATACCCTTTGTGCCGAGGAACCTGATGCGAAATTGCTCGAGGTCGGCGGCGTTTGCGGGGTTGAAAGCATTAATTTCCTGCTCGTAGGGCAGAATTTGTTCCTGTAAGGATGCCATAAGGAACAAAGATATTATTTCTGCGTGAACCATGAGGGCGTGCAGGCGGGGGATATTCAGCAAAAATTGCGTTAATATGAGTAGGAGGATCGGCTGCAAACGAAAGAATGTGGAACATGTGAGGTGCCAGGCAGAATGAAATGTGTAAGCTGACTGAGTATGAACGGATTGGGAGCGGAAATAAATCTATGATAAGCAGCAGACAGCCAACGGTATGGCAATAGATGCGAATGACAGAAACGTGATTTGCGGGGCACCGGAATGCGAATGACCTTTGTGTCACAAAACAACCAAATCCCTATCATGACCGACAAATTGAAGAAAGCAGAGCGGAGTTATGTACTCTCGGACAGCAGTGTGAACGAATATGGGTTCAGATTATTGACATCGGGTTACGAGATCGAATCATTCAGGAAGAACCCCATAGGATATTATATGCACAAGCGTGAGGACGGCATAGTGCTGAAGTGGGAAGACCTGCGGGTAGAAGGAGACCAGTTGCTGGGTGTGCCGGTGATAAATCTGGTGAACGCGAGAGGTGAGCAGACATTGCAGGAAGTGGAAAACGGTTTCCTGAACGCTGCATCGGTGGGACACATAGTGGTACTGGAGTATAGCCTGGACAAAGAACTGATGCTGCCTGGCCAAACCGGACCAACGATAACAAGATGGTATAACAAAGAGTGCAGTTTGGTGGATATACCAGGCAACTGCAATGCGCTGACCCAATTGTATGACGCCAATGAAAACGAAATGAATCTGGCGGACATGAGCGGCAACAAGTCGATCTATACAATAGGGAACAATGAGTTGCTGGCGACAATGGCCGTTCACCTGAAAATGGAAAAGACAAGTGACGCACTACAAATAGGAAAGGCAGTGGAGCAACTGGCACTGAAAGCGACACAGCTGGAAGCAGAGAATCAATTACTGTATGAAGAAAGGAGCCGACTAACCGCGACACTGGAGGAAATACAAACGAGCCGAATGAAGGCCGAAGTGCAATCGATGCTGGTGAGGGCACTGGAAGACAAGAAGGTGACGGTGGAATTGCGAGACCGTCTGGCTGCTGACTATGCGGGCAACCCGGAAGGACTAAGAACACTACTGGCTGCAATGCCTGCTTACCGATCTATAGCGGAACAACTGAGCCAACCGAGAGCGGAAGGCAATGTTGCTGAATGGACCTGGGACGACTATGAACGCAATGACCCCAGTGGTAAGAAGTTAATGGAATTGCGCGCGACCGACGGCGCAAAATATCAGGAGTTGTTTAACAACAAATTCAACGCCTGAGCGAAATAAAATACCAACACCAACATCTACGGGAAGAAACTGAATGCACGAGCGTGCCAGGCACTGCGTGTGCTGTAATGAGATAAAATTCTATCACCAAACAATCATAAAAAAAGATGGCAATTCAAAAAGAGATATGGCAGGACCATATAGAGGGAAATCTATTCAAGAACAATGAGTTTCTGCTGGCGTCGACGGATGCAAGTCAGTATGTGCTGCAGGGCAAAGTAGTGCACATACCGCAGGCAGGAGCAACAGCGACTGTGGTAAAGAACAGGGCATCGGTGCCGGCAACAGTAGTGCAGCGGACGGACACAGATGTAACCTATGTGCTGGACGAGTTTACAACGGATCCGATACTGATACCGAATGCGGAGAGTTTTGAACTGAGCTACAACAAACGTGAAAGCATACTTGCCGAATATGAGTCGTCGCTGAGGCAGACGATAGCGGAGAACCTGCTGATTGACTGGAGCCCGACGGGAGCGACAGGAACGATCATCAGAACAACAGGTGTATCGACGGCGACACATCTTGATGACACGACCGGTAACCGAAAGAAGCTGACGGTGAATGACCTGAAACACGCGCAACTGCAGATGAACAAGCAGAACATACCAATGGAAGGCAGGTATGCCCTGATAAGCGCAGACATGTTTCAGCAACTGACAGATGATATGTCGGCGACGCAGTACCGCGATTTCAGTGCGGCCTATGATGTGAAAGACGGTGTGTTGGGACGTTTGTTCGGTTTCAACATTATGATGAGGGGAAGTGTGGTGAGCTACGATAACACGACGCTGCCGGAAGTGAACAGCTACGGAGCACTGGCAGCAGCAGACGACAATGACGGTGTGTTGTGCTGGCAGGTGAGCGCGGTGGAGCGCGCGCTGGGACAGATCACCTTCTTTGAGCGAATAGGAGACCCTACTTACTATGGTGACATATATAGCGTGGGTGTGAGAATGGGAGCGAGGAAACGCAGAAATGATGCGAAAGGAATTGTGGCCATAGTGCAGGCCGCAGCATAAAAGAAGAAAATGCTGAGTGAGATAAAAATATGGATACTCATAGGGGCGGCCGGTGTAATGGCAACAATACTGGGCTTTACGGTAAAGGTGATCACGGATCAGGTGATAAAGAGGCTGGATGAAATAGTGACGGAATTGAAACAGCTGACACAAGTGACCACGGTGCAGGGACAACAGATACAGGGGTTGAAAGACCAGGAAGCCATGATACACCGCCGCCTCAATGAGCATGCCGAACGACTACATGCGCTGGAGACAAACGCGATACTCTATAAACACTAAAACCAAGAGAATATGTTCTGTAATAAAATGAGAAAAAAGATACGGCAGCTGGTGCAACACTTTGACGAGTATGTTGAAGCACATGCAGAAACGGCATTGCAGATAACAACGGCACTGAAGGTAATGCTGGAGTCGCCGGCCTCAGATGTAGTGACATTGCTGATACCGGGAGAAGCGGACGATCTGCTGAAGCGACACATAGTGACAGCACTAGAAAAAGCGGTGGTGACCCTTACGGCAATGAACACATGCGCAGAAGAGGGAGATATAAATGCGAGAATCAGGTGCCTGATAACTGAGCTGGCAAAGGCTGCGCCAGAGGTGAAGGACGCGTTGCTGCATAAGCTGGCAAGCCTTATTACCGCGGCACTGGATGGAGGCCGGATGAAGCAAAGGGATTATGATCTGTTTGTTCAGGCAAAATATACCGCATCGAGGTAGGATAATTTCCTCATCAGGATGTAGTGTTTCGTGAACAAGTGAACAACGAAGAACTGTAAATCAAAAAACAAAAGAGAATGGGTAGTGTAAATATAACGTTGGCCAACGGCCAATTGGGCGGAACGCTGCAGACCAATGACGGGATGCCAGGCCTGGTAGTGACGGGGGCGACTGAGGGCGCTTACACGGTAGGTACGCCGATACTGATAACAAGTGTGGCTTCTGCCAACGCAGCAGGCATAACAGAGACGGGAAACGCATTTGCCCTGCGACAGGTGAAGGAGTTTTATGCACAGGCCGGCAGTGGCGCGCAACTGTACCTGATGCTTGTGCCTGCAACGATGACCGTAGATGAGGTGGCCCTGGTGAGTGAGGCGGCAGGTGCGAGGAAGCTGCTGGACTATGCGGGAGGCAGGATAAAATTGCTGGGCGTGTTGAGTGATGACGCGGCTGTTATTGCAGCGGGATCGGCGGTAACTGTGACCAATGGTGTGAATGAGGATGTATATGCCGCGGCGACCAATATGGCAGCACTTGCGCAGGAGTATTTTGAAGCACACAAGCCCTTCAGAGCCGTGATAGGAGGAACCAGTTATTCGGGCAGCGCAGCAGCACTGACTGATATGGCCACAGGAGGATCGAATAACAGAACCGCTATAGTGATAGGCGATACAGTGGCAGGCAAAGGAGCATGTGTGGGGCTGGTATTGGGTGTGCTCTCTACGGTGCCGGTGCAACGAAAGATAAGCAGGGTGAGGAACGGACCACTTTCGAATACCAGCGCATTTCTTGCAACAACAGCGGTGGCTTCTGTTGCGGAGAGCCTGCCGGTAATAGCGGGAAAGGGATTCATCACCTTCATGACCTATCCGAATACGACCGGGTATTATTTCTCGGGTGATCCGACCTGTGCGGCGACGACAGACGACTATAGTGTGCTGGCGAGAGGGCGCGTAATAGACAAGGCACATGTGCTGGCTTATGCCACGTTTGTGCAGGTGGTGGATGATGAAGTGCCGGTGACCACAGACGGGACACTGGAGCCCGGATTCTGCAAATGGTTGAGTCAGCAGATAGAGAACCTGATCAATAATACCATGACGGCTAACAGGGAGATAAGCAGTGTGAAGTGCTTTATAGACCCTGCGCAGAACATACTGAGCACCAACCAGCTGAATGTAGTGATAGGAATTGTGCCGGTGGGATATGCGACACAGATAGAGATCAGCCTTGGTTTCAATAACCCGGCGATCTAGTGAGGCTGATCAATTAATAACAGAACAAAAGAATCAAAAAAATGCCAACGATACCATTTTTCGATAGTAAAGACTGTGAATGGGCAGATATGACCGTAACAGTGGCGGGATCGAACCTGACCAAAATAAGGGGACTGAAATACAAAGCACTGAAGGATAAACAACTGCTGCATGCCGCAGGCGATGAGCCAATAAGTATTCAGGGTGGGAAGCGGACCTATGAGGGGCATATAAAGGTGCTGAAGGGTGCGCTGGATGACATGAACAAGGCCGCACTGTTGGCGGGAGGTGACGACATCCTTGACCTGCAGTTCGACATAGTGATCACGTACAAGGCCAAAGGGGCAAGAGGGTTGCAGACCGACACCCTTGTGGGCGTAGAGATAAAAGAGTTTGAGAAAGGATGGGACCAGGGCGCAAAGCATATGGATGTGACGCTGCCGATCGTTTTCATGAAACTGGTTTCAGTGCAATAAACTACCAACGAGATGAACGAACAGAATAGTAAACCAATAGGAAGCGCCGCTGATGCGCAGATAAGGGAATGGAAGGCGAGCCATAAGTATGGAATCTACTCGATTGAAGTGGATGGACATATTGCCTACTTCAAGAATCCGGGAAGGCAAGAATTGAACTGCGCCATGAGCAAGGCCGACAATGAGCGGGCGCTGGACATGTACGAAGAGCTGGCATCGCTGACCTTTCTTGGCGGAAGTGAAGAGGTGCTGCGCGATGATCAGATGTTCATTGGTGTATGCCAGGAGTTGAAAGTGAAACTTGAAGGTAAGAAAGCGGTACTGGTAAACTTATAGAGGGATCGCGCGGCGGTCCGACGCACGATCCCGTGGGATATATGGAGACGATATTGGAATACCATTTACCGGGACTGGACCACAGGAAGTTGAGTGACGAAGAGTTTGCGAGGAAAATTGCGCACTTGAATTATATACTGCAACATGAACGACCTGCAGATGAGCATGAGTAAGAAGAAAAAGGAGGAGAGATGGAACACGGAACAATGGGAGCCCAAATGCAAAAGGTTGCAGTTAAAGAAGAAGATGGGGTGAAAAGGATAGCTGAGTTGGCCGGGGTGTTTATGCAATTGAAGACTCGAGGAATTAAAGTGAGTGGCATGGGGCTGTCATCTGTATTCAGGTTTATGAGGTATGGGAGGAAAGCGCTTTCGCAAAACAGACAGAAGACACGACCGGACAACAGGCAACAAAATGATGAAGATCGGATCTCGGGGCAAGGGATAAACACTGGTGGGAGAATAAGGACAAGCGAGATTGTAGGGAACAAACCAGAGATGCACATTGAGCAACTGCCCATTTTCTTAAAGGGGAATAGATTGCGAGAACCGATTGCACGCGTAGGGAAGTTGCGGGTATTGGAATCGGAGATGACCTCCAGGGTATTGACAAGCGCTGATTCACATGAAGTAATAAATTCCGCTGGAAATGGAAGACTTCCTGTGCGGGATTCAGAAGGAAGCCAAACTGCCATTGGGAAGAACTTAGCTAGCTGTCGTAAAAATGCGCTTTGGCTAACCGAACAAAAGACACCGACGATAACTGCTCCTTTTTATGCGAGAAAGACGAGAACAGGTATTGAGAGTATGAGAGCGACGGTCGGGTTGCGAAATGAAGGTGAATCGCGGGTTGCATATGATTTGCGTACTTCAGGCGATCCCAAGAGTTTTCATTCGAGTGAATTGCCGAATGTGTCCCGTAGCAGCTTAGTTCCATCTCGCGGACTGTTACAAAGTAGGTCAACGTTGCCTGTAGAAAGGGGAATGATCTACAGAAACAATTTTATGCAGTCAGTAAAACCAGTATCGTTAAGGCCGAATTTTTCGATGGACGGCTCAGGGCTGTCAAATGGAGGGAAGTTTGACAATAAGCTGATACACTTGCCGACAGAAAGTGCTGCAGGAAACGGAAGAAGAGGAACCGGGACGAACATGAATCAGCGAAGCCAGGCAGTGAAAGTAGAGATCAATCAGCCATTGATAGGGTCGGTGACGATCCAGACGAACAGAGGTGACGGAGGCGCGTATGAATTGCGGTCGAAGATAGAGGGAGTATTGATGGACATTCTTGAAAGTGTAAACACAATAGGATAAGAGATGGCGAGGATAAGTTTGAGTCTGGTGGACCTATATAAGAAGGCGTTTGGTGTGAGCCCGGAGGCGTTCAAGCCAAATTTCCCTAAGACATATGGTGAGGTGGACGGGATGAGGGCTGGCACCGGTATGGGTGGTTCGCCGTATTATGAAGACGGAAGGAATGGCAAGATATTCATGCCGGTAACAATCAGTTTTGAGGATGAGGATCAAGTGGCGTATGGAGGCGCGGGAAGGGAGTCGAACTCAGATCAAAAGCCGAACAAGTCGTGGCAGTTGCCTAATCCGGTGGTGAGTGTAGAGAGCAAGAAGCACATCATAGATACAGTATTGACCGAGCGGAGAGGTACCGTGAAGGAGATGATCAATACATCGGACTACGAGATTACGATAAGGGGGCTGATAATAGGAGCTACACATGATTTTCCTGAAGACCAGATAGCGATGTTGAGAGATGCCTATGAACAGAACAAGCCTGTTTCCATTGCCTCAGCAGTGACGGATATTTTCTTGCTGAGGCCAGACAGGAGTGGCAGTGACAAAG
This sequence comes from Flavipsychrobacter sp., assembly GCA_016786565.1. Classification (GTDB taxonomy): domain Bacteria; phylum Bacteroidota; class Bacteroidia; order Chitinophagales; family Chitinophagaceae; genus Nemorincola. The sequence goes on along the minus strand of JAEUVY010000127.1, from coordinate 46,469 downwards.
TTGTGATAGCGGAGATGCGTATGCCGGTGATACCAGGTGTAAAGAACGTGCGACCCTATGAATTGAAGCTGATCAGTGATGAGACCTTTAACCTGATATCAATAGAGTGATGTTTGTACTAAACAGTAAGATAGCGATAGGTGGATTCTTTTTTACCACCGTGAATGAAGTGGTGATAAGGAAGAGTGTGCACAGTGTTGTGGAGACAGCTGAAGTGCACATACCGGCGGTGGCCATGATAAGACGGAAAGGAAGAGCGCAACCGGAACGAAGAACACCATCGGAGCTATTTAGTGCGGGTGATGCGGTAGTAATAAAGCTTGGATACAATGGTTCACTTGAAACGGAGTTTACGGGGTATGTAAAGAACATAACCTGCAATAGGCATGTGATTATTGAATGCGAGGGTGTAAGTTGGTTGCTAAGGCGAGTTGTGCCGGAGAAGATAGTTAACGCTAATGATGTTCAGAGCGCGTTAGTAGCGATAAGGAAGATGCTACCCGGATTGCATGTCAAGTGCAAGGACAATGTGGAGTTGACTAATGTCTTTTCATCGGGCATGTCGGGATTGGATGTGGTAAACGCTATCAGCACCTATACTGACGGGAACATAAAGTGTTTTATGGCTGACCGAGATGTGTTGTGGTGCGGGCGGTTTTATACCTCATGCGCAAATGGAGAGGTATTTAACAGGGGTAGCGTAGTGAAATACAAGGTGGGGTATAATGCGCTAAGAGACAGTGAACTGAGGCAACACAGCACTGAAGGAGCGCCCGCACAAGTGGTGTACATGAGGCGGCCCATCAGCGGAGTTGTTGAATCAGGCACAGCAGCAAAGGTTGGAAGTACCGGCGCAAACTATCAGCGTGTGCTCAACCATGTCGCAGGCAGGAAAGGTCTGAAGCAACTTGCTGACGAGCGAATGGCCAGGTTCAGGTATAGTGGACTCGACGGGCAGCTCACCGCCTACTTGCAGCCATATGTACAGCCGGGATACAGGGTGTCTATTTCAGATAGTTTGAACAAAGACAGGGACGGGATCTATGTGGCCGAAAGTGTGGAGGTGCGGTTTGGTGTAGGTGGCGCCAGGCGAATAATTGAGATAGGGCCCAAAGTGACGAAAATGTAAAAGGATGAATAGAAATAGTGTGAGGATAATTGACGGATTGAAAGAGCTATCACGGAGACCTTTTGAAATTGTATCAGGCAAGGTTGTCGCAGGGAGCATTGACGCCGGAGCAAATACAATGAGTGTAGTACTGTCGGCAAACGGACTTGAAATAAAGGATGTTCTATTTAAAGCAACGAGTGATGGTACCGATGGAGTGATTGCTACTCCTGAGGAGGGTAGCGATGTGGTGATTGGCAGCATTGACGGGTCAGGGCAATGGACTCTGCTTCAGGCAAGCAGCGTATCAAAGTGGGAGGTGAGGTTGCATGGCCGATCTGTAGTTGTAACTCCTGAATCCATTCAAATAGACACGGGAATGGCGACAGTGAGGGTTGCGGAAAAGGTAACTATCAGATGCGGTGCGGAGGACCTTTATACGCTTCTAAGGGACATTCTGGATTCTATAAAACTCATCACTGTAACTACTTCCACAGGGCCTAGTTCGGTGCCGGTGAACGTTGCGCTGTTTGATGCGATTCTATTGAGACTAAACAATTTGTTGGCAGCATAAAAAGAGGATGATATGGCGAGGGAGATGAAAGACATTTCGCTGGATGAAGGAGACGATCTTTTGATTGATAGCGGAGACCTGGTAATAGCGGAAAGTACGGCAACGCATCAGCGGCAATTATTGCTGAACAATAAGGGCGATTTTAAAGAAAATCCTACGATCTGTGTCGGAGTATTCAACTATCTGAATGACGAAAATTTTGAAGGGATGATACGTGCTATAAACGTAGAGTTTTGCCGGGACGGGATGATCGTTTCGGGCATTAAGTTGAACAAAGACGGATCGATAGATACAAATGCGGTATACCGGTAAACATACATGGAAATGAAAACAGGAATAGTACAACCCAATCAGAGTTTGCTGGATATTGTTCTTACGGAATACGGAACAATGGAGGCGGCCATGAGTGTAGCCATGGCCAACGGAAGAGACGTAGGAAGTGTGCCGATGGCAGGGACCAGCGTGAACTTGCCGGAAGTATCGGATGAGCGTGCAGACATATCTGCAATTGAGTATCTGAGGAGAGAGAAGATATTATTGGGAACAGCATACACAACGGGATTGGGCTATTGGATAGTATTTCGTCCAAGGATACTAGCTGTGCCGAATGAGGTAGGTGATCCGCATGTGATGGGGTATTACAAATTTGATATGCAGGGTGGCCCCGATTTTTTGAATCTCAATCCGGTCGACGTTGAATTTCCCGGGAATAATCGACTTACATACCAGACAGAAGAGCGTTTTATTATGGGGCTAACGCCCGAGAGTGCGTTGCCCGAGTCTGTAACTGCAATGGACGGTATATCGATCCCATATAAGTTGCCATGGACGGTTGGGTTCGGTTATATGATCGTGTGGAGCGACCTGGGCGCGCCCATTACTACGGCCACTTATAGTGACATTGCCGGTAATACTGCTTATGTGGCGCCGGTGACTGTATTTGATAATACCAGCAATACGGTTGTAGAGCATTTGTTGGGTGACATAAGTGTTGAGTTGGTGTCATCTACAAATACGAATGTGACATTGAGGTTCATAAGGCAACATCCTCCCATTGTCCTCACCAACTTCAGCACGTATAGTATGGAATGGCTTGGAGTAGCGAGTGCGGGTATTCCCGATCCGTCGGATCCCGCAAATCCGGATAAGACAGTAGTGACGCTTAATGCAGGTGTGCACACGCTGGGATTAAAGACAACATACATGAATACGGCAGCGGGTGTTACTTATCCGGCTTCAGCTTTTACAATGGTTATCACAGTTGAATAAAGAAACAATGGCAAGAAAGATCAAGGAGATACAAGACCAGATAATAGGTACGATGACAACTGATCCGCACCTGAGTACATATACCTGGAGCGATAGCAAGGTGGCGATGTGGCGGTTGTGGACATATGTGGTTGCTGTGTGTATATGGACACTGGAAGAGTTGTTTGATGCACACAGATCAGAGATGGAGTTGAAGATCGGCACTATGCGACCCCACAAGCTGTCGTGGTATGTAAACAAGGCAAAGGCATTCCAGTATGGGGTGACGCTTCCGCCGGATAGTGATGAGTATGCCGAGCCAACTGAAGATACAAGTGTTACAATAGTACAATACGCGGCAGCCATAGAGTTGCTGAATATGATAAGGATAAAAGTGGCTAAGGGCCCAGCCGCGGCACTGGAGGGGTTGACTGCACCAGAACTAAGTGCGTTTACGACATACATGAACAGGATAAAGGACGCGGGAGTAAGGCTGTACATTACAAGTGATGCGCCTGATACATTCAGAGTGTCGTTGAAAATATTCTATGATCCGCTCGTGCTGACGGCGACCGGTTCGAGGATCGATGGTACTGCTGTCAATCCGGTAATGGATGCGATAAAGGTCTTTCTGGCAGACCTTCCATTCAACGGTGTGTTTATACTTAACAAGTTTATCGCCGCGCTCCAGGCAATAGAAGGGGTGAAGATAGGGCAGGTACTGTCTGCACAGGCAAACTACGCTTCAACGGCATTTGTACCGATCACAGTGAAATACATTCCCGATGCGGGGTACATGAAACTGGACGAGACCCACTTTGCCGCCAATGTTTCTTATGAGGCGTACCTGCCTGAGTAGACAAACAAGATCAACAGAAAATAGCGATGGGATTTTTTGATATTAATTATGACATACTGCGTGCACAGTTGCTTCCGGTAAGACTGAGAAACGTAAAGATGAAGGCGTGGCTACGTTGCCTGATAGCTCCGATAAAGTGGTTGCATGTGCAGTTCCTGAGGCAAAGGAAAGGCGATGTGTATACACTGGCTCATACCGGTCAGGTGGTTTTTCTGGAGGCGGTGCTGAATGATACGTTCGATACCGTGATGCGCGGAATTACGATTGTTGACGGTAGCTATGAAGACCCGGCATTCGTATTTACAGAACCTGAGACCTACCCCGTTTGGCTTGGGCTGAGCGCAGAATCGGGTGTGGCCGCATTTGACACGCCGGTCACATTATTTACAACAACTGAGACCACGCTGCTTGGCGATTCATTCATAATTAGGGTGCCGGCTTCCGTTGTTTTTGACGAGGTGCATATGCGGGCTGTAGTCAATAAGTACAGGATAGCAGGTAAGGGCGTTTACGGCATAGTGGTATTCTAATGATTATTTAAGCGAGAAAAAATAAAGCACATGAAGACAATAGATTTTACAAAGCCGGGAGGGTTCCCCTTGACGCAGGACCAACTTAATTATCTGCAATCGGCATACATATAGGCGACCAATGCATTGGCTGCAATGGGTGGCAGTGGCAGCGCGCCGGTTGTTGTGAGCGGGATGGTTGTCAGCAATCCATCAACGGGTGATTATTCCATTACCAATGGTTGGTTTTTCTACAATGGGGAAATGATAAGATGCGAGAGCTCGTCTGTTTCAGGCGCTACCGGAGGCTCTGACGTGTACGTGTCGATAACAGAGACATCTGCACCATTGATTTACTTTGACGGCAGCACGCCAAATGTGATCAATGAAAAAACTGCGAGCCTTGCTGTACTGCCCACGGGAACAGTTGCAGACGCTACGAGATTCCCCTTGACCGATCTGAACCCTTACGGAAAAGTGTTTGGTGCAGCCAACAGAGACGCTGCATGGAAGACACTGTCTGTTTCAACATCGGTAGTGGACGGTGGTGTGAGCGGGACGGTGTATTACAAAAAGGATCACACAACAAATACGCTGCACATAAGAGGAGTGCTGACAGCATCTAACGCGCAGAATTTTGCGGCTTCTCCCGGTTCACTTTATTACCTGATGGGGTCATTGCCGGCGGCATATGCACCGGTAAATACGGGGTATTTTGTGGCACAATATTTTGGAGCCGGTCTGATAAAAGATGATGCTGGAGTGGGGTGGGTCAAGCAGATAAATTGCGGCTTAACGAATGGTGGAAATCTCTTTGCAAATTGGATCAAGCCAGATCTATCTGTTTCGGCCTATGGTATTGTATTCAACGATATTCTACCGCTCGACTAGATTCTCGAATTATCCTGTTTTGTAAACAGGAGTAGGTAAACAATAATGAAGAGCATAGAAGTTGCTGCAGACGCAGCGGTTTTCAAAAGCAATTGGCCAACGTTGGAGAGATTCCAGAGTTCCACGCTGAAGAAAAGCAGGTGATGCAGAATGGTGAGAAATCCGCTGTAAACAAGGAAGGGCATCCAGCCCATGTTTCTGGTGGAAGGCTGCAGCCCCGAATATTCTGAGAGATTGCGTGGCAGCAGTGCGCTCAATACGTTTGTCCTGAGGTAGGCAATAAGTACGGTTGCACATGCGTGCATACCGGCTGTGTTGCCAAACGAATCGACAGTGGCACCCAACACGAACCCCAATATAAGCAATGCCCATACCGGAGTTTCAAATGGAAGCAGGAGAATAAATAGTGGGTAGATGTAGGGTATAAAAACAGGGAATCCGGACGGTTCGCTCCACCATCTCAGCGTGATCTTGTTGAGAATAAGCACCTGTAGTGAAACTATGATGCAAAATCTCAGAATATTTTTAAGATACACGTTCATACTGCTTTTTCTTTTGTCATATTGTGGGGTATATCGGCTCTTCTGGCGATCACTTTTTTGTTGTCGAGTCCTCTAACTGCGTTTTTTCCTGGCGCATTTTGTTTTCAACCACATACACATACTGAAGATTCGCAAAATCGGTCGAAGATTTCAGGTATATGTGTTGCATTGCGTTCTTTTTAATTGGCTCGGTCTTTATCACCGTGCCTATCAATACTTCAGGAGGGAAATAAAGTGAGTAGCTATTGGTGAAAACCGAGTCTCCTTTCTTTACCTCTACCTGCTGTGGTACATCTATCATGGTCAGTACCCGCGGGTTTTTTCCTTCCCAAACCACAAATCCGTTTGCTGTGTTTTTAAGGCGGGCACTCACTCTTTGTTTTGCACTCAGCACCGATAATATGCTTGAGTAGTTTGCCGATACATGTTCTACCCGGCCCACCACACCGGAGCCCGAAAGCACCGCCATGTTTTTGCCAATACCATGTCGGGATCCCCTGTTAATGGTTATAAAATTATCGGTAGCATTTACCGAGTTGTTTATGACGCGAGCGGTGCGGTACACATATTCCGCAAACCGTACAATGTGTTTTGAAGTGTCGCCCACCTGTGTTTTGGTCTTCACAAGCGAATCACTCAGGGTATCCAGGCTGCGATACTGCTCTATTATTTGTCTCAGTCGGGCATTCTCGTTCTGTAGACTATCGTTCATGCGGCGCAGACCAAAGTAATATACTACGTCGTTCTGCTTTTTATAAACGAGCCCCGAAACAGCGTTTGCCGAACTTACAATATCGTTCCCCTGTAAAGTATTTGTCCGTTCTATCATTACGACGCATATCACCTCTAATGTCAGGAACAAAATGAGGTTGAAAAAACGGCGTATGAAAAATATAAAATTGCGCACCCGTCCGGATTAATTTTATCAAGAGTCTATAACACAATCATTGTGTCAATAGCATCTGCACTTAAACAGCAACCAATAGGCTAACAATTGAAGCAATGCGTTACTTCATGAGGAACGGCATCCTTGCAATATTCTTTAGCGCCATTCCGGTGCCACGCACCACCGCACGCAGCGGGTCGTCGGCAACATGAACCGGAAGTTTGATCTTGTGGGATATCCTCTTGTCAAGACCCCTCAGAAGCGCACCACCACCGGTCAGGTAAAGGCCCCTTCTGTATATGTCGGCAGCAAGTTCAGGAGGAGTGCTTTCCAGCGCCTTGAGAATAGCTTCTTCTATTTTGAAAATGGACTTGTCTAATGCTTCAGCAACTTCCTGGTAAGATACCATTATCTGCTTTGGAATGCCGGTAACAAGGTCGCGACCGTTTACTGCAATGTCATCAGGCGGATTGTCCAGTTCTTTCAGCGCCGACCCCACGTGTATTTTTATTTGCTCAGCCGTGCGCTCACCTATCATAAGGCTGTGGTAGCGACGCATAGCTTCCATAATATCTCCTGTGAATTCATCTCCCGCTATACGAATAGACTGATCGCATACAATACCAGCCAGCGCTATTACTGAGATACCGGTTGTACCACCGCCTATGTCAATGATCATGTTGCCGGTAGGCTCTTCAACATCAATGCCTATACCCAAAGCTGCTGCCATGGGTTCGTGTATCATATATACTTCCTTTGCTCCGGCCTGCTCTGCAGAGTCGCGCACAGCGCGTTTTTCTACTTCTGTGATGCTCGATGGGATACAGATCACCATCCTCCAGCTTGGCGGGAACATGGGTTTTTTGGGATAAACAAGTTTGATCATTTCCCGAAGCATACCCTCTGCGGCATTAAAGTCGGCTATCACACCATCTTTAAGCGGGCGTATTGTTTTCAGGTTTTCGTGGGTCTTTTCGTGCATCATCATCGCTTTCTTTCCCACTGCCACTATCTTGTTGGTAGTACGGTCTATCGCAACAATCGATGGTTCGTCTACAACTACCTGATCGTTATGTATTATTAATGTATTGGCAGTGCCAAGATCGATCGCAATTTCCTGCGTCAGAAATTTAAAAAAACCTAAAAAACTCATTACTCCGGGATTTATGACATCAAGCACAAAAGTGCAAAAAAGTATTTCAAAATGGCTAAAATGCCGCCATTTTCAGCAAAAATATGCAAATATTGATGCCTCTCTGACTATTTTATTAACATGGGGCTAATTTATCTATCTGCCGCAATATTATTTTTCCAATTAACACGTTTCGGGCAAAAAGGATGATGTTCAGGATATATACTCCATCAAAAATTCTATCGCGCTTTTTTATTCATATGTAAATAAATTATAGCCCGATACTACTGTCTTTTTTCCTACTTTTGCCCCTCGGGCGTTGAGCCCGATTTTTATGTCTGCTCATCTCTCCGGATATCCAATGACCTGTATGGTTTCTCTGCAGGTAATAGTATTTAAACTTTCATAATTTTTTATAATGCCACGCGATCTATCCATCAAAAGTGTTCTCATCATCGGTTCGGGACCAATCATTATCGGTCAGGCGTGTGAATTCGACTATTCGGGTTCACAGGCGGCTCGTAGTCTCAGGGAAGAAGGGGTAAGGGTCATCCTTATCAATTCAAACCCCGCTACTATCATGACCGACCCGATCATGGCCGACAGGGTATATCTTTTACCACTAACCGTTGAGAGTCTGGAGCAGATACTGGAAGAAAACCAGATAGATGCGGTACTGCCTACCATGGGTGGACAAACAGCGCTGAACCTTGCAAAAGAAGCGGATGAGTTGGGAATATGGGAGCGGCACAATGTTCGCCTGATAGGTGTGGACATTAAAGCGATTGATAAAGCAGAAGATCGTGAGCTGTTCCGTAAATGGATGATAGAGCTGGGCGTGCCGGTTGCTACAGCAAAAACCGCCAATTCTTTGCTGGAAGGAAAAGAGTTTGCTCAGGAGATCGGTATTCCGCTGGTTATAAGGCCTTCATTTACCCTTGGTGGTACCGGTGGCGGAATAGTGTTCAATAAGGAAGAATTGGATGGTGCGCTGGAAAGAGGCCTCACGGCATCACCCATACATGAAGTGCTGGTGGAAAAAGCGGTAATGGGTTGGAAAGAATTTGAGCTGGAGCTGTTGAGGGATATGAAAGACAACGTGACGATCATATGTACCGTTGAGAATTTTGACCCCATGGGTATCCATACCGGCGATAGCATAACTGTGGCGCCTGCCATGACCCTGAGTGATACTGCTTTTCAGCTGATGAGGAATACGGCCATCCGTATGATGCGCGATCTGGGCAATTTTGCCGGGGGCTGTAATGTGCAGTTTGCTTTGAATCCTGAGACCGAAGAGATCATCGCGATAGAGATCAATCCTCGCGTGAGCAGATCATCGGCCCTTGCCTCAAAGGCAACCGGATACCCGATCGCTAAGATAGCTGCAAAACTGGCGATAGGATACTCGCTCGATGAATTGAGTAACCAGATAACGCAGACCACTTCAGCTTACTTCGAGCCCGCACTCGATTACGTGATTGTAAAAATGCCACGGTGGAACTTTGATAAATTCAAAGGTGCCGACGACACACTGGGCTTGCAGATGAAGTCTGTGGGAGAGGTGATGGCCATTGGGCGTACATTCCCCGAGGCTTTGCAGAAGGCATGCCAAAGTCTTGAGAATAATGCGACCGGTCTTTCTTTCATAAGTACCAGCAGGCTGAAGCCGGAAGAACTGATAGATACGCTGAAGCGACCTACCTGGGACAGGATCTTCAGGATAAAGGAAGCCATGGCTGCCGGCGTATCGATAAAAACGATCCGCGAGCTGACACAGATAGACCGTTGGTTCCTATACCAGATCCAGGACATTGTGAATCTGGAAAATGAGATCAGAAAAATTAAGCACCTTGATAAAATGCCCGAGTCTTTGATGCGCGAAGCAAAAAAGATGGGCTTTGGTGATGAACAGATAGCAGAGTTGCTCAGCGATTGCTCGGCAGAAGAAGTATATGAATTCCGAAAGGCGCTTGGGATAACAAGGGTGTTCAAAATGGTGGATACTTGTAGTGCAGAGTTTGAAGCAAAGACTCCTTACTACTACAGCACATTTGAAAACAAGCCACAATCGTCGCCACGCGAAGTGCTTTCGAATGAGAGCATTGTCAGCAAAAAGAAGAAGATCATTGTATTGGGCTCTGGCCCTAACCGTATAGGTCAGGGTATTGAGTTTGATTACTGCTGTACACATGGCCTGCTGGCTATACGCGAATGTGGTTACGAGTCTATAATGGTGAACTGCAACCCTGAGACCGTTTCTACCGACTTTGATATTGCAGACAAGCTCTACTTTGAGCCGGTGAACTGGGAGCATCTGTGGGAGATCATAGAGCACGAACAGCCCGATGGTGTCATAGTTCAGTTGGGTGGGCAGACGGCCTTAAAGCTTGCAAAAAGGCTTCATGAAAAAGGGATCAGGATCATTGGTACCTCTTTCGACAACATGGACATTGCCGAAGATCGCGGCAGGTTCAGCGATACACTGAAGGAATTAAACATACCGTATCCGCGATATGGAACCGCATATACAACCGATGAGGCAATAGAAGTGGCCAAGGAGGTTGGTTATCCTGTTCTGGTTCGTCCGTCATACGTTTTGGGCGGGCAGCGCATGCGTATTGTTATCAACGATCAAGAGCTGGAAAAAAGTGTCGTGAGCCTTTTGAAACATTTGCCCGGCAACAAGATACTTATCGACCACTTCCTGGACAGGTGTCAGGAGGCGGAAGTAGACGCAATATGTGACGGCGAAGAGGTACACATAATGGGTATTATGGAACACATAGAGCCGGCAGGTATTCACAGTGGCGACAGCCATGCGTTGCTGCCGGTATTCAATCTGGGGCCGTTGGTAGTTGAGGAGATGGCCGACATAGCCAAAAAGATCGCATTACGCCTTAATGTGCGCGGACTGATCAATATTCAGTTTGCCATCAAGGACAATAAGGTATACGTGATAGAGGCTAACCCACGTGCCAGCCGCACAACACCGTTCATTGCAAAAGCCTACAACATCCCATATCTCAATATTGCTACGAAAGTAATGATGGGGGAAAAGAAGCTGAAAGACTTTGTGATGGAAAAGAATCTGGAAGGTTTTGCAGTGAAAGAGCCTGTATTCAGCTTCAACAAGTTCCCCAATGTGAACAAAGAGCTGGGACCTGAGATGAAAAGCACAGGTGAGGCGATCAGGTTCATCAAGAATCTGCGCGATCCTTGGTTCAGGCAGTTGTATAAAGAGCGAAGCATGCACTTGAGTAAGTAGCCAATATTGTCGAGAGGCAAAGAATTTTATTGTTCAGCTATTTTCAAATATATTTACTCAAAAATATATTCAGTGCGTTCATTATCTGCTATCATCATTCTTTGCTGCACGTTCCTGACCGGATATGGTCAGATCACGCTTACCGCCACCGATTACCCCGGTGTTCTGGTAGGAACAGATAGTCTGCGACAATTAAGCTACACTGCACCATTGCCATCGCTGACGCCGGCTACAGGAGGTAGCTGGGATATTTCAGCTGCAACCGATAGTTCGGCTGCCTTGTTGTCCTATCGGGTTGCCGTTCCAACGTATCATTTTGGTGATAGCGGAGTTGGAAGAATTTCAACATTTACTTTCTCCCAATTTAGATCAAATTCTGTCACATCAACAGGTATATTTGAATACTCAATGAAAGCAAATTATGCTGCGTATAGTCTTTCCAGCCTAACTGCAGCGCCATTTGACTCTATTTTCATTCCTGCACAGACAAGTTTATATTCTACGCATCTGGTGAAGATTGCATTTCCTTCAACATCCGGAAGCGCATGGCAATCTGTGTTTTCTTCTGATATTGTTTTTGAGTTGTCCATTTCTGCATTCTCTCTCTCCCATCAGCAATTCACCCAAAGGCGTTTTACGGTACGGAAAGATACAGTTGTTGGCTGGGGCACGATGCGTGTAAAGAATTCAACCGGTGCTCCGTCTCCATATGTCAATGTCCTGCAGACACAAATAACTACGTACACTACCGACAGTTTTTACACGGGTAGTGCCGTAGCTCCGGGAGCGTATCTGACCCTTTTGGGTCTTACACAGGGAAAGAAAGATACCGTTTACTCTCAGTCGTACTATCGCGCAGGAGAAATAACGCCCCTTGTTTCGGTTCAATACAAAGATGCAGGGTTTTCCACCCCGTCAAAAGTTGTCTATCATCATCAAAGGCTGGAACCGGTAGCGACAGAAAATTTGAGTGGTAGTGTTCGGTTTGCTGTCTATCCCAATCCGGCAAACAATACGTTGCATTTTGTTGTTCCGAGAAGCGTACCATACCAATACACTATCAGCGATATATCAGGCCGGGAGGTAATGTCAGGTCGGTTTGATGGAAGTAAGGGCGATGCCACAGTCTCATTGCTTGGGTTTTTACTATCTGGTTTATACCATGTGATGGTCAGCGAAAATGGCGTGCCGGAATTCACAACTCAGGTGGTGATCAACAGGTAGTCGTCAATAATCAAACAAACAACGAATGGATGCAAACGAGCGCTCATTAAAACGTCCGGCAACACTGGCGCTTGTAGCGATGGTGTTGCTGCTGGTGGGAGCAGTTGTTTGGTTCAAAGAGCGCGTTTTCTTTGCTGATGCCTCGTTTGTTGTTTTCAACGTACTTAACTACAAACGATTCTATATACAGGAGCATCGCCTGGGGTCTTTTGTCACGCAGATGGTGCCGTTGATCGGCCAGAAACTGAACGCGCCGATAAAGTCGATCCTCATAGCCTATTCGCTCAGCTTCAGCATTTTTTATCTTGCCGTTTCTTCCTGTTTGTATTTTGCATACCGGCAATACAGGCTCACTATAGTAATGGCATTGTATTACTTGCTATTTGTAACGTCATCTTACTACTGGACAAACAACGAGATCCATCAGGCAGTTGCCTGGCTGTTTCTCACCATCGGCACAATGAAATATCTGCAGCAACGAGGAGCAAATGTAGCATTGCAGTATGTGCTCTTTTTCTTGTTGGCAGCGGTTACTGTGTCCACACACTTTATCGTGATAATACCCTTTGTTTTTCTGTGGGTTTTCCTGATGATGGATGATGAAAGTGGGGCGATGGCGGTTCGACAGAAAGGTATCTACAGCACCCTTCTGATAGCCGTCATCGCAACGAAGTTCCTCTTCAGCATTAGCCAGCCTTATGATGGTGCCGCACTTCATGGTGTCACACATTTCAGTATAAAAGACGTCCTGTTGTCATGGAACACACCGGTAACAAAGGTGTTCATCAAGCGTTGTTTCCTCTTGTATTGGCCGGCGATATTTGTGCTGCTTGCGGGATTATGGTTTCTATACAAGGCCGGTAACAAGCGCCTGTTGGGGTGGACTATACTGTCATGCATTGGGTATGGCATAGTAATGAGCCTGACTTATGGAGGTTACGATGCCGACTTTGCGCTCTTCCACATTGAGAGCGAGTGGATGTCGTTGAGCATCATTTGTTCCATGCCGTTTGTGTTCTACTATCTTCCACGGCTGAAACAGGCAACATCCATGTTTGTAGTCGCCATCATTATTGTCATACGTCTGGCATACATCTATGCTTATGCAGGAGATTATGAATGGAGAACAAAATTCAAGGAAGATGTATTTGCAGAAATGAAAGAACGTGGCATCACCAAGCTGGCCTTGTATGCCGACAAAGACCTCAGAAAGAAGCTGATGCTGGACTGGTCGCTGCCCAATGAATGTATACTCATGTCGGCGATGAACGGAGAGCGGCCGCAAAGAACATTCTGTATCATTGACTCAGGCGATAATGCCAAGCGTGACGCGTTGCTGAAACCCGATGCGATCAGCATTAGTTTTGACATGCTGGTGCCCGAAAACCTCAATCGTCAGTACTTTGATATTGATACCACAGTACCCTATACTATAATGCCATATACTGAATTGATCAAATAACAACATTTTTATAACAGGCAAAGTGATACCTTGCCGCTTCAAACGATACCAAGATGAAAGCTAAAAATCCGAAAGACACCTTTGTTGTGATGTCGGAATTGGTGTTGCCGAACGACACCAACACGCTGGGCAACCTGATGGGTGGCCGACTGATGCACTGGATGGACATTGCCGCTGCTATAGCAGCACAAAAGCACTGCAGTTGCCCGGTTGTTACTGCATCTGTTGACAATGTGTCTTTTGCAAACCCCATTAAACTGGGCAACCTGCTCACGATCGAAGCAAAGCTTACACGTTCTTTTAATACCTCTATGGAGGTGTTCATCAGGGTGTGGGGTGAAGATCTGTCGGCGCAATACAAGTACCTTTCCAACGAGGCATACCTCACTTTTGTAGCGCTTGACCCCAACGGTCGCCCGAGGAAAGTACCCGAACTGATACCCGAAACAGAAGAGGAAACGAGAATGTTTGATGGCGCTCTTCGTCGCCGGCAGCTGCGATTGATATTAGGCGGAAAAATGAAAGCCGAAGATGCCGGTGAATTGCGTGCACTCTTTGTAAAATAAAAAACACTATGGTCATAGATCGTAAAATAGCACCGCCGATACACGATGCAGTTGAGTTCGACTACGTGTTGCCGGCTATCAACAAAGTGAGCCTCGACAATGGCCTGCCGCTATACTGGCTCAATGCCGGAGTGCAGGACGTGGTAGAGATAGATTGGGTTTTCCCAGCCGGCCTATGGTACGAGCAGGCACCATCTGTAGCGCACGCCGCAGCAGCATTGCTGAAGAGCGGAACCTCGAAGCACACCTCGAAGCAGATACATGAAGCGCTGGAATTTTATGGCGCACAGCTAAAGGTAAGTGCCGGCAACGACAAAGCTACCGTAACGCTGCACACCTTGACCAGGCACCTGCCAGAGTTGCTGCCAATGGTAGTAGAGATGCTTACCGACAGTATCTACCCTGAGGCGGAGCTGGAACTGCACAAGCGCAACGCCATACAGAAGTTGCTGGTACATCTGCGCCAGTGCGAGTTTGTGGCCAACCAACAGATAGACGCGCTCATGTTTGGCGAGGAGCATCCTTATGGCCGATATTCGCGGAAGGAGAAGATCGAAGCCCTGCAGCGGGAGGACGTAGTGACGTTCTACAACAGGTGCTACAACCTGGCCAATGTGAAGATCTTCATGGGTGGCAAGATAGGCGATGCAGAAGTGAAGGTGCTGAACGACACCTTTGGCAAACTGCAATTGACGCCGGCTGAAACCACTAAGAACGAATATGCGGTGCAAAGTGCTGCAGAGCGCAAACACCGCATCAGCAACGATCCTAACGGTGTGCAGGGTGCTATCCGTATAGGGCGCCTGTTCCCTAACCGCCACCACCCCGACTACACCCCGATGGTAGTGCTTAACACACTGTTCGGAGGTTACTTCGGGTCAAGGCTGATGAGCAACATACGCGAAGAGAAGGGGTATACTTATGGCATCTACAGCTCTCTTGCACCCGATCTGAACGGTGGCTCACTCACCATACATACCGAGACCGGCAGAGATGTGGTGGAAGCTGCAGTTACCGAAATCTACAAAGAGATGGAACTGCTGTGCAATGAGCAGGCCGACGATGAAGAACTACTGCTGGTGAAGAACTACCTGCTGGGTGGGCTCCTCGGCGACCTCGACGGACCGTTCTCTATATTGCACCGCTGGCGCAGCATCATCCTCAACGGTTTCGACGAAAATTATTTTAATAACAACGTTAGGATCTATAAAAGCATAACGCCTGCTGAGTTGCAGGCGTTAGCTCGGAAATACTTTGATCCGAAAGATTATTACGAAGTGGTGGTCATATGATCACCACTTTTTTTTAGCGGAAGATGTACAGCAGACCCATACCCAGCAGTGCCACACCGGCTATAGCTGCCCACAGCATAGTTATCACGCGCTTGTAGTTTTCGTTGGCGGATTTGATGCTGCTTAACTCGTTGATGTTGTTGAAGATGTTCTCCATGCGAGAGAACGCTGTCTCACCCTTTATAACATAGTCGTAGGCGCCATGCTTCATACTGTCGATGGCTACTTCCAGTTTGTCCTGGCCTGAAAGCATGATCACCTGTACGGCAGGATACTGTTCTTTTATCTTCTTCAGCACCTCTACTCCGTTCTGCGCATCGGGCAGGTGAGCGTTCAGGTGGAAGTCGAGAACCACTACTTCAGGGTTCAGGTGCATATCTTGTAAAGCAGTTTCTCCGCTTTCGTATGTCTTGATCTGGTAACTGAAACGCTCAGAGATGTAATCTTTAAGCATTTCATTCTGAATGGGCTCGTCGTCCACCAGAAAAATATACCTTTTACTTTGTTCAGCTGCCATAAAATAATTTTCAATTGTTTAGAAAAGTAAATTGAAATTTTCAAAAATCAAAATATCTACGTCACATTCGGGCAAAAAGCGCCCTTAGTTGCGCTTATTGCTGCTTCAATTCCTCAAACGCCTTGGCGCACAAACGGTTCAGGTTGGCAACCAGCGGCGGTATGGCGTCATAGTGGGCCGATGAGCCTGCACTCTGCTCTATGAGGAATATCTTGCTCACGTCTTCCTTCACTCCCATGTAAGACAGTTGCGGCTTCAGCGAGTGGGCAGCTATCTTCACTGTACCAAAGTCGCGGGCGGCCAGGCCTTTGTCTATGCTGTCCAGCAGTTTGGGCGCATTGTCCAGGAACATACCGATGTATTTCTGCATTTTTTCGGCATTGCCACCGGTCAGCTGGCGCAGGAACTGCATATCCGTCACCTTGTCTGGAAGGACGGGTAGCTGTGGTTCTTCCTTCTTCACCACTACAGGTTCTTCCTTTTTTGGTTCCGCCGGTGCGTCCGTCATCACCGCGTCCATTTTCAGCAGCAGTTCGTCTTCGTGAAACGGTTTTGAGATGTAGCCGTTCATGCCTACTTCAAAATACTGCTGCACATCTTCCTGCATCACATTGGCCGTCATGGCTATGATCTTCACATTGCGGTTGGGCTCGGGCAGCGTATTGCGTATGAGGGTAGTGGCGGTCACTCCGTCCATCACCGGCATCTGTATGTCCATCAGTACCACATCATACATCTCCGTTTTCACGCAGTCTACCGCTTCTTTGCCGTTCTCGGCCATGTGCAGCCTTATGCCCGGCAGCACTTCCTTCAGTGTATCGTCGGCCACCATGCGGTTGAACTCGTTGTCTTCCACCAGCAGCACCTTCAGGTTGTTCAGTCGCTTCATAGAGCGCTCGTCCAGCACCTTACTTTTCACTTCTTCTTCCTGCACCGCGGCCTGCTCAAACGGAACAATGGCGGTGAATGTGGTACCCACACCCAGTTCCGATGCTACACTTATCTCGCCACCCATAAGGCTCACCAACTGGCGGCAGATGGTAAGCCCCAGACCCGTGCCGCCAAACTTGCGCGTGGTATCGGCGCCGGCCTGTGTGAAGCTGTCGAATATAGAATTGAGGTGTTCCTTCGCTATGCCTATACCCGTGTCTTTTACATCAAAGCGCACCCACAGTTTGCTGCCCTCCTGCTTGGCCACCGACGCGATCACCTCTACCGATCCCTTCTCGGTAAACTTCACCGCGTTGCCCGCCAGATTGATCAAGATCTGGTTGATGCGGGTGGGATCGCCCACAAGGCGGCGTGGCAGATTGTGGTCCACCGTCAGGCGCAGACCAATGCTCTTTTCCTCAGCTTTCAGCATCAGCATATCGGTGGCGCTCTGCAGCACCTCGCGTATAGAGAAGTCTATATGCTCTATCACTATTTTACCGGCCTCTATCTTCGACACGTCCAGAATGTCGTTGATGATCACCAGCAGGTTATCGGCCGATATCTGAATGGCGTTCAGGTAGCGCAGCTGGTCGGGCCGTGGCGACTTGGACAGCAGCAGCCGTGCCATGCCTATAATGGCATTCATGGGCGTGCGTATCTCGTGGCTCATATTGGCCATGAACTGATGCTTCAGTTGCGCGGTGCGCTCGGCCACTTCCTTCTCCTTTTTCGCCAGCTCTATCTGCTGACGCACCTGAAGGTTGCGCAGCTCGTTGATGATCTTTTGCTGAAACACCTCCTCCTTCAACTGCTCGTATGACTTGAGGTGGTGGAACGCCTGCGGTATATCGCCCATCTTGTCATAGAGCACCGACAGCATTTCGTGCACACTCACCAGATCGTGGCGGCGAGAGTATTCGTCGGCAAGGCTGTAGGCCGAGTTGAGCGACTGCAGCGCCTGGCGGAAATTGCCGTCGTCCATGTACAGACGGCCCAGGTAGAAGTGGCAAATGATCTGTACCTCCACATTTCCCAGCAACTGCGCTTCGCGCAGGGCATCGGTGAGGAACTTAGACGAATTGCCGAAGTCCTGCATCTTATAATATACCTTGCCCAGTCCGCTCTCTGCCATCACATAGGCTGCCGTTTCGGGCTCCGACTGTTTCAGGTTCTCCTGAAAGTACAGCAGGGCTTCTTTGTACACCTCTTTTTTGAAGTAGATGTTGCCCAACGTATTGTAGATGTTGGTGAGATTGGCGCGATTGTGCTCTTTCTCAAATATCGGCAGACACTTCAACGCATATTCCAGCGCGCTGTCGTAGTCGTTCAGGTCATACAGCAGGTTCGATATGCTGGTCAGTATCACCGTTTGCGCGTACTCGTCGCCTATCTCTTCGTTTATGGTGAGCGCTTTTTCAAAGTGCGTCACCGCGTTGGCAAAGTCGCCCATGTCGCGGTAGATGTTGCCGAAGTTGTGCAGCACCCTTGCTTCCAGCCCTTTGTCTTTAATGCGTTCGGCAATAGACAGGGCATCGCGCAGAATGGCCAGCGCATCATCATAGAGGCCCTGCAGCGACAGGCAAGATCCTTTCAGGTTCAGCCCGCGGCCTATGCCCCGCGCATAGCCCACTGTTTTGGAGCGCGATATGATGTCTTCCGCCATCTTCAGCGCATGCTCCACGTCTATACTGCGTATCTCCACGCCCATATCCACCAGCGTGTCTATGCGGCCTTTTTCATCAGTTTGTTGTGCAAGAGTCTCCTGCAACTCTTTGTACCGAGGTGTGTCTATCATTAATGTGTGATGTGTGTGTTCAGAAAGGGTGCCGCGCACCCCTTGCCGCCAACCAAGGCGAACCTAACAAAGTTAATCTTAATGCCCTGAAACATCACTGACAAACATCATTTCTTATACCCTCCGCACTGTTTCCCGTCAGGATTGCGAGAAATTTTTTTGTTCTGCGCAGTTCGGGGTGTTTTCATTGATTATCAATGGGTATGTGGGAAGTTTTGCTTCCCACTGCTTCTCACTGCTTCCCAAAACCTGCGCACCTGCCTACCGGCAGGCAGGCTTCTGCGCAGGGTGAGACGTGAAATAAAATCACCATAAACCACCCCTATCCTCCCGAATGCTTTCGGGACAGGCTCTCCAAACCAGGAGGGGGACACCTCGAATGAGCGCCGTGAGGGTTTTAGTAAAAGCTGCCCAATTGTACCCGTCATTTCGAATGCAGCGAGTGCGCGAGCGAAGAGAGAAATCTCCTGAGAACTAGCACATCCGCCAAATAGAATTCCCTTCTTTTGTTTCGAAACTGCGCAGTTTTTTGTTACTGCGCCTTTTTCATCTATTTCATTGATTCTCAATAAAAAGGTGGGAAGCAGGTGCGCAATTTGCTTCCCACTGCTTCCCAAAACCTGCGCACCTTTGCGCATCCCGAATGCTTTCGGGACAGGCCCGAGAAGTAACGTTATTATGCAATATAAGAATCTGAACCACGAATTCTTTCAACATCAATACAAGTTACATCCTGCATAACTACAGAGCAAAAAGAAAATCTATGATAGAGCGAATTGTGGGGTATGACAGAAAAAAGATGAAAGGTAGGTTTGCAAGTGGAAAACACTTGCAAGAATGATAGACACAAGTAAAAAACACTTGCGCCAAATGGGCCTTGATACAAAAGAACCAAAAGATCATGGCTGTATAAAAATTGGCTAAAAAATGTCTGCACTCCGCTGCAAAATGTAGATATCTATCGTTGCCGTTTTCGCTACTGTGCCCTCGCTACTATCAGCTTTGGAACATCTACCTCCATAGATTTTGCTGCCGCTGCGTTCCGCCATTTTTGTTAACGCCATTTTTATAAGGCAAGTGAGAGTGTTACAGCATGGGTGATATGTTTTGCCACACCTGAATCTTTACACTTACAAAAAAATACATTTTATATTATGTAAAAACGAAAACTTAACTACTTTTGGTTAACTAAAATCACCTACCATGGCTAACAAGCGGATACCACCCCAAGGCCCGAGCAATTCGGACAAGGAATCAGGAAATGAATGCGGCAATACACCTCCAGCGTGAGAAAAGCTACACTTACTTCGTAAAATCTGTCACCCCAACGGCCGAATCTAATGGCAAAACGCCATTTCAATAGTTCTGAATCAGATATCACGGAAACAGACAGAAGGTAAGTGGAATACTTGCATGAAAAGGAATTACGGGAAAATTCGGCTATAATTATTTATTTGTTGGAAACAAATTCAATTGTTTTTATTAAAAACTATTACCATGACATTCGACATTTCACAAGTTAAAGAAGCTTACAACAAATTAAAATCATATGTTTATTATGACAATACCGATATTATTCTACGAAAAAAGCTAGTTGAATTTGAAACAAATAGAACAAAAGATTGGACTTCAATTTTTTTTAGTCAGGATGCCCCCTACAATGCCGATATATTTGATTCCAAACTTTTTTCTGTAGATGAGAAGTTGGAACTGTTTACCTCTGGATTAAATGAATATCATTCTAATCCTTCCTTCTTTGATTATTTTATAAATCAGATTGATGTTGATTTCTATATAAAGGGGATTAATGAAAACAATCTTGAAGATAATTTTATCACAAATAAAAGGGTCGAAAAAAACTATGAAATTGACCGCGTAACAGCGTTTATTAATGCACCGGTTGAGATTCACCTGTTATCCGTTCTATGGATAATGCAACATGGTAGGGAACTCGATGGCGACCTCTCCGATAGTTGTTTGGGTAATCGACTGTTATTGACTCAGAACCATGAAAAGATTGTGCAAGGGTCGGGGTTGTTTAAGCCATATCATGCACAGTACAAGAAATGGCGAGATGATTCAATTAAAGCGGCGCAAAGCATTTTGGATAATGATAAGGATGTTCTATTCTTGAATTTGGATATAAGAGACTATTTCCATTCTGTAAGAATAGAAACAACTAAGCTGTTCGAAGGCAGAGGCAAAAGGAAGAATCCCCTATTAAACAGTCACTATAACTTAAAGGAGATTTTTTTAAAGATACATGAGAAATACACCGCGTTAGTTGGCCAAAAATATCAAGTTCCTTACAATTTTTATGTTGACCTTAAAGAAAATGCGAAGGGTGCGAAAACTGAGGTAATACTCCCAATAGGCTTGGTGTCATCATATGTGTTGGCAAACGAATATTTGAAAGAGTTTGATAGTCGAATAAAGCAGATAATTAAGCCCGCTTACTATGGTCGGTACGTTGACGACATTCTAATTGTGATTGCGGATCCACAGCTTGACTATCACGATCTTGAACAGGTGAAGAATCTGCGTTTTGATTTCGAGGAATATAAAAGCGAGGTCAATGATAATAAAGATGATTTAAACGAAAAGGTCTCTTTCGAAAAAGAGGACATGACTAAATTGGAAAAATTCGTATTGCCGAATTTCCACCCTGTAATCAAGTTGGTTGATGCCCCGGATCACTTTAATAAGGCAACACACATTAAAAATGAAGATGATTGCGAGGAGGGGAAGGCGGATAAAGTATTTAAGTTGTCTGGTTACTCTTCTCTTTATTGTCAAAGCAAAAAGTCTCTCTTGTACTATTTTGATCATGAAGAATCAAATCTTGTGATCGATAAACTCAAAAAGGAACTGGACGAACGCACGAGTGAATTTCGTGATTTTCCTGAAGAAGACGAAAACGAAGAAACATTCGAAGAAAGCGCCTATCATCTCCTCTATGACGGCACCGAAGGGAAAATTAGAACTCTTAAAGACTACAAGGAGAATCGCTACGGACTTACCGTTTATTTGGCAAACAAAATATTTAGTGCGTTGCGCCACGAAAAGCGAATTTCTACTTCTGAACGTGACCAAGTTCTTAAGTTCTTTAGAGGGACTAATTGTCTCAATTTTTATCGCTTATGGGAGCGGATTTTTACATTCTTTCTTGTAAACAATCACGCGGAAGCATATGTGTCATTCTATCTGCATTGTTTTGGGCAATTAGAAAAAATCTCAGTTAATCTTCAAAATTCACAAGTCAAGGAGAAGCAGATATTTGCTACCTTATTTGACTATCTCGATTGCGCTCACGAGATAGCAATTTCGTTAAACCCTGAATTTATCTCAAAAGCAAAAAAGGCGGCTAGACATTTTGAATTTCAAATAAATAAAATTGAACGCGAGTATGAAAGTAGCTGGTTCGCAGCAACAAAGCCGAACTCATTTTGGGGAAAACGATTCAGGGAAACTAATATGATTAGGCATCATTACGTTGTTCATCCTTTATTGAACTATACCAAAGAGTCAAAGTTGAAAAATATCAATCTTGCTTCTCTCCGCATAGACTTAGAACACTATGCGTTGGATATGAACTTGATCGAAGACTCACCGAGACCAATTAAGTTTTCTGAATGCTGTATGGCAACTGTATTTGTCGAACTTGCTGATGCTGGGAAAAAGGTCGATCGTATAGATAACGGATACACTTTCACAAAAATTCTTGGACTAACTTTAAATACATCAACCATTGATGATGAAGGAACGGAAAACGTGGAAAGTTCTTCAAAGGACCACTTTTATTTAGAAGATGCATTTGAGTTATACAAACGAGCGAATAAAAATCATATTCCAGCGTATATACTAGAAGATAAGCACTTTAGAAATCAATTTTATGTAAGAAATACCGATCCCGTATCATACGACAATATAATGCCGACGCAAATACAAGAGCTAAGGGTGAATTCGTCAGACAAATTGCCTGAACCCAAGATAGCATTTGCCAACACTGAAGTGAAATTAGACAACATCATAAGGAGTGTTAGGAATACGCCCAATTTGGAATTTGAAAGGTATCAAAAATTAGCAGCGATTTTACGGCAGGCAAGAGAGGCTCGGACTGAAATACTACTATTCCCGGAATTCTTCATACCGGTTAACTTACTATCTAGTTTAGTAAGACATTCCCAGAAAAACAACCTGTTAACGGTAACTGGTTTAGAACATATTACTATTGATAAAGCTTGTTTTAATTTCATTGTTACTATTTTACCTGTTGAAGTAAACGGCATTAAAGATTCAGTTGTCATTTTCCGGCTTAAAAATCATTATGCCCATATTGAAGAAGAACTAATTGAGGGTAATCATTATAATGTTCCCAAACCTTCTCCTTATCGGTATGATATTTTTGTATGGCGTAATATCTATTTTTCATCATTTTATTGCTTTGAACTGGCAAATGCGTTGCATCGAAGTTTGATGAAAGGAAAGATTGATTTGCTGATAGGTATTGAATGGAACAAAGACACTCCGTATTTTTCCAATATTGTCGAAGCGGGGTCAAGAGATTTGCATGTTTACGTTGCACAGGTAAACACAAGCCAATACGGGGACACAAGATTAACTCAACCTGTGGAATCTGCAAGAAAAGACATATTAAAATTGAAAGGCGGTTTAAATGACGCTATTCTAACGGCAAAAATTAATTTAACTACGCTGCGTGAATTTCAGAGGCAGAAATTTTCAATTACTCACACAAAGGGAGATTTTAAACCGCTCCCTCCTGATTTTCTAGTTGAGGATGTTCTAAAGAGAATTAACAATGAAAAGGTTCTGTAGTTCGTGTTCTATCGACTACAATTATACCCTATTTATCAAGAAACGCCAGAGCGCAGGATAACACTGCATTCTGGCGTTTCAAATTGGGGAGTTTGTAGGAATACCAAAATGTCTAGAATATGCCAAACTGGCTTTCCACCTGTTCGTTTCTGCATTAATTATTCGTCTGACTACTATTCCACCGGACCCGTCAGCAACGCCATCAACCTATGGTTGATGTAGTACTTTTCGCGGCCTACTTTTCTTGTTATCAGCAGGCCTTTTTCTGCCAATGCGTCAAGGTATCCTGTGACAGTGGGGCGGGTTCCCATATTTTTATCAATTAGGGTTTTAATTTTCAGGTAGGGCAGGCTGTATAGTATTTCGTTCAGTTCGTATGCCGGCATTTTTTGAGAGAGTGTTTTCAGAATTGCCAATGTCTCTTCTTTCAGCGACAGCGTCTTGTCTATGAACGTCAGGGTTTTTTGTGAGGTCTCAATTACCGCATCGAGCATGAATAAGATCCATGCTTCCCAGGCGTCTTTTTCTGTCACTTCTCTCAGGCAACGGTAGTAGTCGGCTTTGTGCTGAATAATGTAGGAGCTGTGGTAGAGTACAGGCTGTGTCAGCAAGTTCTGCTGCATGAGGTACAGTACATTTAGTATGCGGCCTGTGCGGCCGTTGCCATCGCTGAAGGGGTGGATGGCCTCCAGTTGATAATGCATCAGGGCCATTTTGACCAATGGGTCGAAGTCTTCGTTCTCGTTCACAAACTTTTCCCATTCCGTCATTTTGCCTGATACAAATTGCGGATCGGGGGGCGTGTATATTGTTCTTTGGCTTTGCGGATTGCTTAGTTTGGTGCCGGGTAGGGTTCTGAACCCCTGATTATTTATACCTCTCAGCTTGCACATTATATTTATTGCCAGCCCCGATCTGATAAGTCCGGTCCTGTTCATTTCGTCGATACCGGCATACATGGCTTCGCGGTAACGCAACACCTCCTTCACTTCAGACGGCACCCCATCGGAAGGATCTAAGATGGCCTGATATAAGGCGTCTTGTGTTGTGACAATATTTTCTATGGCAGAGCTGTCTTTACTTTCCTGTAGTATAACGGTATTGAGCAGCAATCCCGGATCGGGCAGGCGAAGGCAGGAGCCTTTTAGCTCAGCAAGGTACTTATTGGCCGTAATAGACTTTTTCAGCACTGCTGTGGTTTCCACCTGTGTGGCCGGCGGCAGGTTGGGCAATTCATTAAACGGTGCTTCCGGATCTGTCCATGCCATGTTGAAAGATTTTTTACAGATGGTGTAAATATAGAAAGATTTTGGGTGAAATCTTTACATATCGACCAATATATAGAATAAAATCTCCGATTATCATGCCCGCGCACCTCCCCAAAACGATATGTAAAGATTTTTTACAAATGCCCCGGATATGTAAAGATTTTGGGTGAAATCTTTACATATGGGTGCGGGTAGCCCTGCAGCATCCTCCCAATTCCCCCAAATCAATAAAACACAAACGGCGCGTTGAACACATTCCAGTAGGGAGTGGCTTTTTTGATGTGTTGGCCGGGGCGGTATAGGTAGGGGTTGCCGGCGGTGTCCAGCATGGGTATGTGGCAGTTCTTGGGTTGGCGCCAGCGGCGGGGGATGAACACCATGTCGTGAAACAGGCGGTTCTGCAAAGCGTTGCGCACCTGCTCGGCATCTATACCGGCATTGGCCTGCGCCACCTGCCCGGCACCCAGGTGCACCTTGCCTTGCGCGCTCAGCAGTCCGTGCGAGAAGCGGGTATAGCGGCCGCCGGTGGTGTCCATGTAACCATAGTGTGGAAAAGAGGGATCGCCCGTGATCTTGTTGGTGCCCATCTGGCCGGTCCACATAGTGCAGTTCAGCGCCAGTTGGGCTACATCGCGGTAGCGGTATTGCACCAGCACCGCGCCAGTGCGGAAGCGGTCGAGCGTGGGGCGGGCAAAGAGGTCGTTCTCCGAGATGAGCCCGAACCTGTCTATCTGCACCGAGATGATGCCTGTTTGCTGTCGGGTGCCTATGCGGTTCCAGTAGTAGTTGTAGGAATAACCCGCACTGTTGCGGTGGCCGGTCTGGTTGCCCGTTACCGAGATAAAGGGATCTTTCCATACTGGTGGCGGCCCCCAGGCATATACTATACCAGCGGCGGTCACCAGTTCGTTGTGGGGCAGTCGTGGCCCCGGGGTGCGGAAGTTGCGGTACCAGCGCACCTCGGCATTGCCCTGCACGTGGCGGTAGCCATAGTATGCCTGCACCGAGAGGCCTATGCGCTGAAACCTATTGCCGATGGCCGACACCACTCCGGCATTGACCCCGGCCGACGGCCACTGCCACAACTGCGCCCGCGCCTGTGTGGCACACACAAGCGACAGCAGCAGGTATATGAGGCGGCAACGCACAAGACAAATGTAATGAGCCGCAACATATCACACCCCGCATGCGGGCCACAAAAACAACCGGCGTGGCAGCCGCGGCACGAAAAATGAAGGACATATCCACATTTTGGGTGGGTTGGCGCGGGTGGCAGGACAGGCCGAAACCCACGGCAGCAGGGCATTGCAGGGGTGTTGTGGCGAAACTGTAATATGTTATTGACTCCAGCGGCATGCAGGGCGCTTTTATTTTTGTGCTATAACATCTATCAACTATGAGAGGACAAAGGATCTTTAACGAACTGATGCGCGAGCCGGCCATAACCACCCGCGCGCGCAAGGGCCGCAGCAACACCCTGCTGCACAAGCGCAATGAATGCCTGCTGGCGCGCTACTATTATTATGGCTATCTGAAGAACAAATGCTACGAAGACATTCTGCGACTACTGGTGGCGGAGTTTTATCTGTCGCCGGCAACCATATCGGCACTGGTGCAGGAACATGCCGACGAGGTGCAGGCACTGAAGCAGAAAGCGCCGTCGTACTATTTCTTCCAGAGCCGGTGGCCGCACATGAAATGGTAGAAATGTTAGAAAAAATCGCATCTTTACAAAAATTACTTATATGGCTCTACCTAACGTATTCACCATTGAAGTTGAGGAAACACTCATCTCCCGTATCAACCAACTGACACCCGAAACGCGCCCGCAGTGGGGCAAAATGTCTGTATCGCAAATGCTGGCCCATTGCTGTGTCAGTTATGAGTATGTGTTTGAAGAGAACAAGTACAAAAAGCCCAACCTGATCATGGGCCTGATACTGAAGACCTTTGTAAAAGGCAATATTGTGAACGAGCAGCCCTACAAGCAGGGCCTGCCCACAGCACCCGATTTCATTATAAAGGACGACAAGAACTTTGAGGAAGAGAAACAGCGCCTGATAGGTTTTGTGCGCAAGACGCGCCAGATGGGCGAAAGCTATTTTGACGGGAAGCCGTCGCACTCGTTTGGTGTGCTGAACAAGACAGAATGGAACAATATGTTCTACAAACATCTGGACCACCATCTGAAACAGTTTGGTGCATAAAAAAAGACAAGCAGGCAGCTACCGGAAACGGTAGCTGTTTTGTTAGGCGGCAGCCTCTACCTTGCGGTTCATGAGTTGTTTGAGATTGCCTACCGACACGAACCGGAACACAAAGATGAGCACGGTGCTGATGGCGCCAAACAACACCAGTTGCACCGGGTGCGACAACGACGGCGTGTAGCGCGCAATACCGAAACCCAGCGCCGCCACCAGCGCGCCGAAGCCCACATGCGCCAAAAGCCAGCGGGCATTGAGCGGCAGTTTAATGACCCGCACGGCGGCAATGAAGAACACCAGCGCCAGACCCGTTTGTGTGGCCAGCGAGGTGATGGCGCCGCCTATGGCATTGTAGCGGGGCACCAGCACATAGTTCAGCGTAAGGTTGAAGACCACACCTGCCGCGGCAATAGCGTTCAGCGTTTTCATACTACCATTGGCGGTGAGTAGTGTAGAGTACACATACATGACACACCATGCCGGGAACGACAGCATGAGGATGGAGAACACGAGGCGGTAACTTTCGGCATGGGTGGGGTAGATCTCGCTCTTGCGATAGAGCAGGTACATGATGTCGCCGCCATAGAACCATGCCGCTATGGCCGCTATCACCGATACGGGCACCATCATGTTCATGCACAGCTTGGCTATGGGTTGCACGTCTTCCTTCTGTGCCAGCATGCGCCCGAAGAGGGGCAGCAGCATGGTGGCGAACATAAGACCGAAGATGTTGACCATATCCAACAGGCGGAAGGCAGCGGCCCAGATGCCGGCCTGCGCCTTGCCATCGGTACACATACGCTCTATCATAATGGCATCGGCACGGTTATAGATGGACATCAGGAAGATGAGCAGGGCGTAGGGAAAGCTGTTGCGCACAACGCCCATGATCTCGGGCACGCTGAAGGAGAAGCTGAGCTTCACCTTGCCCAGCCGGCGCAGCACTATATAACCCGCCATGGCGGCTATAAAGTAGCACACGATCTGGGTGATGACGAACCACTGTATGCGGAACACGGCAGCGGTGGCCGGGTACAGCAACAGGAAGCCGCAGATGATGATCATGAGCATGCGGTCGGTGATGGACAGCACGGCATCGGTCTTGAAGCGGTGCAGGGCGGCCACATTGCTGCGGATGAACGCCAGCAGCGCATTGAGCGAGTGAATGAGGAGGATACCCGCCAGCAGGGTGAGCTCCCAGCCGCGGTAGCCCAGCACAAAACCCCAGGTGCCGGCCACCAGCATATACAGGAACATAAGCACCAGCCGTGCCGACAGCATGGCCGGAAACAACTCCTGCAGCCGCTCGGGATGGCCGGAGATGGTCTTGCTGTTGTAATTGCTGATACCGAAGTCGAGGACGGTCTGGAAAATGATGCCCAGACTGAACAATGCCTGGTAGGTGCCGTAGGAGGCAGCGGGTACGGTGTTCTGCACGGTACGGTCTATAAAAAGTACCCATAAAGGCTTCACCAGCAGGTTCACCGCGATGACAAAAAGGATATTTTTTACAAAAAAACGCTGCATGCCTACAAATAACGGCGGATAAAGCGGTAAAAGTATATTTTTGTCGGCATAAGGTATGCGTATTGCTGTAAATACACGTTTGCTGCTGAAGGGCAAATTGGAAGGTATAGGCTGGTTCACCAGTCAGACGCTTGAACGGATCGTGAAGCAGCATCCCGAGCATGAGTTTATCTTCTTTTTCGACCGGCCTTATGATCCCCAGTTCGTTTTTGCGCCCAATGTCACCCCGGTAGTGGTGCATCCGCAGGCGCGGCACCCGGTGTTGTTCTACCTGTGGTTCGAGTGGAGCCTGCCCATGCTGCTGCGCAAGTACAAGGCCGACCTGTTCCTGTCTACCGACGGCTACCTGTCGCTGAGCACAAAGGTGCCTACCTGCCTGGTGATACACGATCTGGCGTTCGAACATTATCCCGAACACTATGTGCTGAGCCACAAGCTCTACTGGAGGCACTATTCGCCGCTGTTTGCCCGCAAGGCCAAGCGTATAGCCACGGTGTCCACGTTCTCCAAGACCGACATCAGCGAGCACTACGGCATTGCCCCCGATAATATAGATGTTGTCTATAATGGCGCGCACAGCGAGTACCGTCCGCTCACATCGGCCGAGCGCGATGATGTGAAGGCCAGGTATGCCGATGGTTGCGAATACTTTGTGTTTGCCGGCGCCCTGCACCCCCGCAAGAACATTGTGAACCTGCTGAAGGCGTTTGTGATCTTCAAAAAACGCCAGCGCACCAATATGAAGCTGGTGATAGTGGGCCGCATGGCGTGGAAGTATGAGGAAGTAGAGGAGATGCGCGCCACCATGCCGTTTAAAGATGAAGTGAAGTGGGTGGGTTATATGAATGTGGACGAACTGTCGAAGGTGATAGGCGGGGCTTATGCCCTGGTATATGCCTCCCTGTTCGAAGGGTTTGGTATCCCCATTCTGGAGGCACTGCAGTGCAATGTGCCCGCTATAGCCAGCAACACATCGAGTATGCCCGAGGTGGCCGGCGATGCGGCCCTACTGGTAGACCCCACCGACCCCGAAGATATTGCCACCAAGATGCACCAGTTATATAAGGACGAAGCACTGCGCACAAAGCTGATACAGAACGCCCCGGCACAGGTAGCGAAGTTCAACTGGCAGTCCTCGGCCGATAAGCTGTGGGCTTGTATGATGCGTTGCGTGGAGAAATAACAGCCTATGGAACAGGGTATAG
The DNA here is from genome assembly GCA_016786565.1 of Flavipsychrobacter sp. GTDB lineage: Bacteria > Bacteroidota > Bacteroidia > Chitinophagales > Chitinophagaceae > Nemorincola. Next base: position 16,623 of record JAEUVY010000127.1, on the reverse strand, counting down.
AGTTACTGCAAAACACGGCCATGGCACTGCATGGCGAGTGGGGCATACAGATGCCCGACCTCATTTCTGAAGAGACCATCCTGAAACTGCTCACTCTACGCATGGCCGACATCATAGCGCAGGGACCCGGCACCTTCTACCAGTTGATGTACCGGCTGGACATATCAGAGAAGAAGCTGCGCGAGATATCGGCGGCAGATGACGCGCCGGCCCGTATAGCCCGGCTGGTATATGACCGCCAGCTGGAAAAGATGCGCAGCCGACTGCAACACCGGCAGTCGCGCAGCGATGCCACAGACCCCGATCTGACATGGTGATGCGTCACTCAAAATCTTACCCATATTAGCTACATTTGAGCCAATGGATGTGCAAAAAGAGACCATAGGCAGGGCGCGCCGTTTCTGGGAGGTGATAAAAGATACCATCGACGAGTTTGAAGAAGACCACGTGGCCAAGTTCAGCGCGTCGCTGGCCTACTATACCATATTTGCCATTGGGCCGCTATTGCTGGTGCTCATCCATATAATAGGTGTCTTCTACAAGAAGAAGGACGCCGCCACACATGCCGTGTTCGATCAGGTGGCCAATATAGTGGGGCCCGAGGAAGCGCACCAGTTGGAGAGCATACTGGACAAGATGAACACCAGCAACAACAGTACCCTGTTCGGTATTATAGGTATCATAGTGTTTGTGTTCAGTGCCACCAGCATCTTCACTGAGATGAAGAGCTCCATCAACTATATGTGGTCGGTCAAGGCAAAGCCAAAGCGCGGCTGGCTGAAGGTGGTCACCGATCGTTTGCTGTCGTTGTTGCTCATCATAGGTTGCGGTTTCCTGCTCACGGCATCGCTGCTGCTGAACGTGATAGGCGATGTGCTTACCGGCAAGCTGCAGCACATGAAGTATCTTAAGGACATCATTCCGAGCGACAGCATTGTGTTGCTCACCAGTGTGGACACAGGTGTGCTGTTCATAGTGGTCACCTTCCTGTTCGGGGTCATCTTCATGGTGCTGCCCGATGCGCGCATACACTGGAAGGACGCGCTGGTGGGTGCTTCGTTTACCGGCGGGCTTTTTCTGCTGGGCAAGTTCCTTATCTCGCTCTACCTTACTAATTCTAAACTGATAACGGCTTATGGTGCCGCGGCATCACTTATCATCCTCTTGTCTTGGATCTACTACTCGGCCATCATCCTGTATTTCGGGGCATCGTTCACCGATGTGTATGCCCGCAAGATGGGGCGTGGTGTGCGCGTGAAGAAGACAGCGGTGTTTGTTATCAAGCGCGAAGCGCGCGAACTGCCTGCACTCAAGACCCACGTCGACGAAGACCTGGGCCAATCATAAAGGGCACTGCGCTCCGGAAACTTCTCACTGCCCCTGCCTTCTGCTCCTGCTCACGGTTTCGCGTACGGCAATCTGCCAATGCGTGTGGTGCGGTGGTAACTGTCCAGGCCCACACAAGTGATGCTGCCCGCCTGCTCCACGTCTATGTAACCATCGGCGCCTATACAATCTTCCGGCAGGTACACAGCCGTGATGCGGGCTAATATGATCAGCGTGCCGTTCTCTTCCACATCTATCTTGCGCACAAATTCTGCGGCTATCTGTATTTTGCTTTGCTGCACAAATGGCGCGGCGCAACCCTCGCGATACAGGGGTGTGAGGCCGGTGGCGTCAAACTCGCTTTGGTGGGCGGGGTAGCGTGCCGAGGTCTGATGCGCCTGTTGGTAGAACGTCTCCTGAATGTGGTTTAGCGTGAACGTGCCGGTGCGCAGTATGTTGTCCAGCGTGTGGCGCTCAACCGAGTGGGGCCGCACTACAAAACCAAACATAGGCGGATTGGCACCCAGGTGAAAGATGGAATTGAAGATGGCCAGGTTTGTCTGCCCCTCCTCATTCGCGGTGCCTATGAGGGCCACACTTTTGAAACCCGTGAGCGAGTTGATGAAGGTGGCGCGGTAGCGTTGTTCAAAATTCAGTATGTCGGCGACTGAGAATGTTGTTTGCATCGTGTTGTTTTTCAGTGGGGCTTACCTGCCACGTCTTTTAGAGATCTTGTTGAAAGAGATATCGCGCTGCATGCTGCACTTGAACCTGCTGATCTCGGGCAGCCGCGTTTTGGCGTGTTTGGTGCTGCATGCCTCCACACGCTGCCGCCATAGTTTATAAGAGCTGAACTTCATTTGGCTCTTCATCAGCGCCTTCACCTCGTCCTCGCGCAAACCAAACTGAAATTCAATAGCATCGAACGGGGTGCGGTCTTCCCACGCCATTTCTATGATGCGGTCTATATCTGCTACCGATAGTTTTCGTTCTGCCGGTGCCTCCTCCTCGGCCATATAGGCCATTGGCGATGGCAGGTCGCTATAGTAGCAATAAACTGAATCGTCGTTTTCCATACATCCGGGGTTTTAGTTGTTGATCGTCCGTTTCTTGTTTTGTTTAACAAATTTGGCTGATAATCAAACAAAAGTAGGGGAAACTTCACAGGAAGTGCGCAATTTTTTAATTCTGGAGCCTTGGCAGGGTCTCCTAAGTGGAGCTTTGTATGAAAGAAGGAGACCGCTTTGTTGTTCCCGATGTCACTACTTGTCTGTCATCAGGATTTGTCTCGTTTTTATCATAAATTATACCATAAAGGGTATAAATATGGATCGATGCCACAAAATATACCCTAATAGGTATAATTTGAGTAAAATGCGTATCTTTATACCTCAAAAGGTATAAAATGTCGTTGAGCGATTTCGTAAAGGCAAAAAGAAAGGCATCTGGTCTAAGGCAGCCTGAGTTGGCCGAGAAAGCCGGTGTGGGGCTCAGATTCGTCCGGGATCTTGAACAAGGCAAAGAAAGCCTCAGGATGGACAAGGTGAATCAGGTCCTGTGGCTTTTTGGTTACGAAGTTGGCGCTGTACCGATAAAAAGGGAGGTAACAGATGAGAAAGGCTGAGATAAAAATGCACGAACGTACTGCCGGCTGGTTAGTTCAGGATGAAAACGGGTATTCCTTCTCCTATGACAGATCGTACCTGAATCAGGAGGACGCGGAAAAGGTGAGTGTAACACTGCCACTCACAGACAAGGAATATCAGTCAAAGGTGCTGTTCCCGTTTTTTGATGGATTGATTCCGGAAGGGTGGCTACTTCATATCGCGGAACGAAACTGGAAATTAAACGAGCGCGACCGCATGGGGTTGCTGCTGGCATGCTGCAGGGAATGTATAGGAGCTGTTAGTGTTCACCCTGTAAACGATGTACCAGAACATGAATAGATGTTTGTATTGTTACCAACCGCTCAGTGCGGGTGAGGTAGACTTTCATAGGGCATGTAGCAAGAAATTTTTTGGCGAGGACATGGCACCTGAGTTGCCCTATGCCGAAAAGGACATGGAGGCTCTGGCTGACCAGATCGTGAAAAGCCAGATAGCGGTAACGGGTGTGCAGCCTAAATTATCGTTGGAGTTGGGATCTGCAACAAAACACGAACCGAAAAGATTTACGATCGTAGGGCTGTGGGGTAGTTATATCCTGAAACCGCCATCAGCTCATTACCCTGAGTTGCCGGAGGTAGAAGACCTCACCATGCACCTGGCGTCTGCCGCAAAAATAAGCGTGGTGCCTCATAGCCTCATCAGGCTGCAGTCGGGAAACCTTGCCTACATTACTAAACGAATAGACAGAACAAAGAAAGGAAAAATGCACATGGAAGACATGTGCCAGATAACTGAACGGTTAACGGAAGAAAAATATCATGGTTCTTATGAGCAGATCGCGAAGGCGATAAAAAAATACAGCGCTCAGCCCGGTTTGGATCTGGTAAATTTCGGAGAGCTGTTGCTTTTTTGTTTTTTGACCGGCAATGCAGACATGCACCTTAAAAACTTTTCGCTCATACACAGACCCGGCCAGGGTATTATGCTAGCTCAGGCTTACGACCTTTTATCTACCAGATTGGTGAACCCGGCCGATATAGAAGAAACCGCCCTTACGTTGAATGGAAAGAAAAGAAGGATAAAACGATCTGATTTTGTTGCGACTTTTGAACAGATGGGACTCGATGCGAAGCAGCAGGCAAATATTTTTGCTAAAATGACGAGAGCGAAAGAGAAATGGTTTGCATTGGTACAAAGCAGTTTTCTTACCGACGGTTTCAAAGCCAGCTATATAGAGATGCTGCAAAAAACATTCGGTATCATAGAGCTGGTTTAGCAGGTGTAAAATGCAATTCGGAAATTCTTACGTCGCTGTCTTCCGTGAATCTCCCCGCTTTTTCTGCGGGGGACTCGCCGACGCCTATCTCTGCCCCCGACGTTAGCTCTTGTCATAGCAGTCAATATATCTATAGCAAGGTAACAGTCATCAATCACACCAATAAATTGTCGCCTGAGTTCTGCGAAGGGCAGAAACAGATTTGCAAAAAATGGACCAAGGGAAGCCCTTGGTCCAAATGGCGTGTACCGTCAATTATTCTCAATACTTAATGAATTTGCGGGTATCTGAGACAGATGCGTTCATTGATCTGAGGATATAGACACCGGCGGGTAGTCTGCTTATATCAACGACCGAACGCGATGATGTAACAGTATGACGAAGCACCACTGCACCGCTGATATTCATGATACTGATCTCGCCCCGATCGAGATTTTCGACTGTGATCTGGTCTGTTGCAGGATTGGGATAAATTTTCAAGGCAAGCTCTGATGTTACCGACGAAACCGTTGTAGGGCTTGAAAGGGTGCTGAGTGCTGTATTGGTGATAACCGGCGGATTGAGGTCAAAATAGATGTACCCGGTGTTGCGGATCTTTGTTCCGATAGGTAAACCTGCTTTGAGCTTTACACTGAAACGCACTGCACCATGACTCGCAGGTTCGTTGCTGAGGCTATCCGGCAAATTGATATTGGAATAGGTGAACTCAACGACGGTCGACGATAGCCACTTCGGAGTCATCTTATGTGTACTTCCCAAGATCTTTAAACTGGCCGGATCAATATCTGAATCAAGGGTATCAATGATCTTGACATCGATAGCAGGCGCACTGCCTGTATTCTGAAAATGAATGGTATACTGCAGCGTATCCTGATCGCCACTGATGAAGCCCTCCGTACCTGTTCCTTTGGGAAGTACCTCCTTCATGTTAGGATCGTAGGAATAAACCACAGGGAAACAAAACGAAAGATCATTATTGCTTGCATTTATATCAGCCGCCGGTACGTTTGTAAATATGCGGAAACACAGTGTATCACCAACAACTACTGTGGCATCGGGCGTGAGGTGGACTCCAGCCATAAAACTATTCCAGTATCCGGAGGCAACAATATTTGTAAGTCCCGAGTAATTCCAGATGAGCGTATCGCCACTCACTGCGTCGGCCGGATGTGAACTCAGTGCGGAATCATAAACTACGTGTGGGTCCAGTATCAGTTTCATCTGGCCGGCAGCCGGGCTGCAACCGGTATTACTTACATATGGATGTAGCAGAAAAGGAGTATGTAAACGAACTGATCCGGGAGAACACGCGCCGCATTGAACATCTACATTGCTGGTGCAATTAAAAGGAAAGTCGGCACCCGTGGCCGGGAGGGATGTGAATACATAGGGCCCTGCAGCGCAAGCGCCCACGCTATAAACAAAATAGTAGTAAGAGGGAACAGACACAGTACATGTGGTCATCCATGATTTCTGTACCATACTGGTATACAATGCGCCATATGTAGATCCGGAAGTGAAGAAATTCACCCCGGTGCCCGGTGGCGCGAATGTACTGTTTACGACAATATCGCTCAAAGGGAAAGACAGGGCGTCATCTCCGGCATCATAAACACAGTTGCCGTTGTTGTCAGCGAATCTCTCACCAGAAACAGTGCTGTATTCGCAGGGGTCGGTAACCAATAGGCTGTCGTGGGCTGCAGTCGCAAACACGGTATCGTATCCTGCCGCGATTTTTCTTGTAGCAGCATAGATCGATGTATGGGCGTAACCGCCTGAAATGCTGTAATCAGGCACACAATAATAGGAAGCACCCGAACTGAGGCCTCCGGGATTTGTAACGAACGACCATGGTGAACTGCCCGAGACATTGGTAAAAGTACCCATAAGGCTGCCCGTGTTCGTGTCTACAACACTAACGATCTGTCCGGTGTAAGAACTATCAATATAAATGTGATAATAGAACAATACGTTGGTGTAACAAATAGTTGAGTCGTGTACCATTGAGTCTGTAACAGAAACGGTAAGATGACCGCTGCTGAAAGATTGTGCCTTGACACCGGCAATACAAAACAGGAAAACGGATAAAGTAAACGCTAGCTTTTTCATAAGGTGTTTTTTGGGTATTTGTAAAAAAATGAACCGTGGGTAGAAACTGAACTACAAATTCAGTGCCACACTTGGGGCTTTTAATATATTTAAAGAATAGGCTACTATATATCGCTGAGAGTTAGGTGCAAGGAAAAATAAATTTTATTTGCGCCCTACCTGGTCCCCGCTTGCCATAGTCTCCCGACTATGTCATACCGGTATCCGATCCCAGATGTTTGCGCAGCGCATCTGGAAGTAGCGATACAACTCCGTCTCCGACGGTATTCATCTTGATGTAGCTAAAATAAACCTCTGCTATCAGCTAAAACAAAACAATCAGTTTCAATCAACGGTTCAGACACCCTGCTGGCGCAAGTGTTTCCGACTTGTGTCTTATTCATCCCTCCTGCATTCAAGGGTGCCCACCTTCACTCAAAGGTTTCCTGCTGGTATGCAATACAGCCAAGATAATGATCTTATTTCCCTCCACCTCAAAATGAACCATATACGGAAACACATCTAAAACGACCGCACGGATATCGGAATACTTAACCGAAAAAGCAAGGGGATTAGCGGTTATTGAGTGGATTTTATGGCGCACATACGATGTAAAACGAAGCCCTAAACCAGGTTGCTGTTCATTATACCATTTGGCAGCTTCTCTTATATCTTGTTTTGCGGCAGGTAGTATTTTTACCTTGTACATTACAGCTCCTTTTCGATATCATCTATCGCACTATCGAAATCCTGTAAAACAATTGGATTCCTTTTGTATTCTTCCATTCGTTCTTTTACAAGATCTACCTGCCAGCCGGGAATATCGTCACTCAGCAATTCTACCGCATCCATCTTTTGAAGGTCGATGATGATGGCTTCGGCATAGTCTTTTTTGACACGTAAGTGAAATACCTCTTGCATAGCAATCGTTTTAGTAAAGTTACAATTGTTCCCTCAACTCAAAAAGTGAATATTTGCGGCCGGCACAACCCCGCTGGCGAGTCTTTCCGACTTGTGTCTAACCGGTTCTTCCATATGTTTCCCCCCGGTATTGAGCATCCTGATTTGCATTACAACAGTTTCCTGCCTTAGTTGACTTGCTTTCAGAAGAAGCCCTTACGCTGAATGGTGCCTAAAGCCCCTGGATGTTTCTGGCTGGAATGTAAAAACCGAAGTTGACGCTGTGGTCTTCCGTTCCAGACGGGTCTCCTTTGCTGAGCCTTGTGTGAGAGAGGGACCCGGCGGCATTTCTTTTGGTCGTAGCCAATATTCATTTATTACAGGGTAACAGTCTCGACTACATCTATCTGTTGACCTTTTAACCCTTTACCCCTTTGTCTGCACATCGATATTGTTAGTTTTGTAATATCGTGGCACAGAGTTTGCAATGATCTTTTACACCAAACACCGCACCATGAAATTTCTCTTTAGTTCACTGTTGCTTGTTCTATTACTTCAACCGCTGGCGGGACACTCGCAAAATTTCAAGTGGGTGCGTGGCGGCGGATCAACTACTTCATTGTCAACATTTTCTATGCGGGAAGCAGTGTATTCAATGTGCACCGATAGAAATGGGAATATCTATTCGTTGAGCATCATGGGCGGCACTTCAATCGTTGCCGATACGTTCTACAGACCTGCTGCATTTGGCAGCTACCAGAATCTCTTCTTGACCAGCCACACGTGTAACGGGCAAATGCGTTTTGCAAAGTTGGTATCAGGAGTAGAAGCCTACCCCTATGCGATTACCTGCGACACTGCAGGACACCTTTATGTAGCCTTTTATGGTTTACATCACACTGCCCCATTGAGGATCGGCTATGACACTACAATAACAGGAGACATATATTTATGCCAGGTTCTCGCACAGTTTGATACAAATGGGCACTTTAACTGGGTACGTTTTGTTGGGTCGAATACCGTGTCTACACTTACAGGCGGTGTTGGTGAAAATTCATTTGTTTCAGTTGACAATATGAACAATGTTCATTTCCTCGCTAGTGTAAGGAGTGGCGTTCAAATCACCCCATCCATAACCAGCATCCGTGGCACCTACGATCTTACATACGATGTAGGTGGAAATTTATTGAGTGTCCACAGATTGGAGTTAGACTCAACACTATTTGTAAAAGGGATCACAATTGACAGATTAAGTAATAAACTTTACGCCCATGGTTATCGCGACAACGGAACGTTTCCGGATAGCTCAGGATATCCTTACGTGGCTGCTTTCAATCCTGCTCGAAACCGGATATGGATTGATACATTTACCAACCCATATTATAGTGGAAATGTTGCGATGGGGGGTATTGCAGCAGACGGAATCGGAAATCTCTACCTAACTCCCAATGCACCAAGGTGCTTTGTATATCGTGGCGATACAGCAATTAACAAGATGTCTGTCACATCATCAAAAATCGCGTCGGTAATGAAGTTGGATACTTCGGGCGCTGTAAAGTGGATAAAAACCTACAGTGGCAATACCGGAATAAATAGTCTTCTTGACATTACAGTTACTCCTGCCAACAAAGTCGCTACAGTTGGCCTAATGACCAATCATGTTGTGTGTGGAACAGATACAATAAGGAGCTATACAGGTGAAGGGCAGAACGCCTACTTCACGGTATTGGACACAGCAGGATACATAGTGACCCTGCAACAAATGCATGGTGCCGGATTCTATGATCTGGCCTATTCGTGCGCGGCAGACGGGGTCGGTAATTTATACATTGGTGGCCAGGTTGAAAACAATATTTGGGGAGGAAGTCTGCCTCCATATACGTCCGTAGGCGGTGACACCGATTATTTCATTATGAAGTATGGCATTGACTGCAGTTGCACATCAATGCCGGTGGCAAACTACTTTTATTCAGGCTCTTTTCTTTCCAGGTCTTTCACGTATTCCGGAACTACAACCGGTGTAGACAGCGTTCGGTGGACGTTTGGCGATGGAGGAACAAGCACTTCCCTTTCTCCGGTTCATACATACACAGGTTCCGGTACGTTCACAACCTGTGTGCGGGTGTACACATCATGTGGCATGGATATGCACTGCAAAGAGATAACCACCACATGCGCCAGCACTCCTGTTGCAGCTTTTACCGATACTGGCAAGGTTGTGCATGGCTTCACCTATACCGGCACAACCGCAGGTCTCGACAGTGTAAAGTGGACCTTCGGTGATGGATATACCGGAAGTGGCACAACAATTATACACACCTATGCGGTGGCTGACACTTACACAGTTTGCGCTACTGTTTATACCAACTGTGGTACACACACATGGTGCAAAGAGATAGTTGTAAAGGGAACAGTAGCGGTAAGCGACATATTGCAGGGTTCGGAACAGATAATGGTGTACCCTAATCCGACCCGGGGCAAAGTGAATATTACGGGTCTGTACGATCGTGGTGAGTATAATATATCCGATCTCACCGGCCACCTGTTGCAGACGGGTGCCTTGGGTCCGGACCTGAATGTGGTAGCAACGGAGGATCTGGACAGGGGGCAGTACATTCTGGAGATCAGAACGTCACATGGTGTAAGAAAGGTATTCAGACTATCTAAACTGTGATCACGACGGCAACCGCGCCGGGTTTTTGTCTTCGGTGAATCTCCCCGCTTTTTCTGCGGGGTACTCGCCGGGGCCTGCGAAGGGCAGAGACCAGGTTGAGACGGAACGACTGTGGTGCAGTTTCTGCGCTAATTAAACGGTCAGTTTAGTGTAGCAAAATATTGCTTTTTGTCCAACATTCATTTGTCTTCATCGCCTCAATTTCTCCGATAGCCATTTCTTCATTTCTTTGAGCAGCCATATAGAGATATTTCAAGGCAAAATCCCTTGTCAGGGTATCCATTTTGCAAAGAGTAGAATCGCCGTAGCAGTATGCTCCGATTAGTGAAAAATATACATCGCTATAAGCTCGACTATAATCATACCTGTTTGCCATGTATATAGCCCAAAAAAGTATTTCCTCCGGGGGGGTAATCACTGTATCTTCCCGATAGCTCTAAATAGGCCGTAGTATCGCCACGTCTTACCCTGTTCAATAAGCTATCAGTGCGTTCCAAAGAGTCGGCAACTGGACTTGCATTAGTTATTTCATTTCGTTTTCCGAGAGTTCCTATAGAAACTCCCAATACAAATACAACCACTAATGCTACAAGCCATTTGGCATTTTTTCTAATTCGACTTTCCATTTTTATCGGTTAGAGGGTCAGGAGTTTTATTGTCACCAACATCCTTAGTGATGGCACATAATGTGCTGAATGAAGGTGTCGAATAACTGATCTCAAGTTTGAAATATTTATTCACAATATTTTCTACCAATGTATTGTCGTAGACGACTATTAACACCTAAATACTTAGAGTTAGAATAAACGGCATAGTCATAATTATCTATACATGCCTCCAGAATCAACGTATTTCCGGTATACACTCGTATGTTCATTCTTGCATCAATTTGTTTGTCAGTATCATTTATAATCTTACGTGCGCTTATGTATCTAATTATTGAATCATATTCAGGCTCATCTCCTTGTATTGTAATTTCTTTAAAACCGCGCCCGCCTACTTTTTCGACACAACAACACTTAATTCTTGTATCTGACAGAAAAATATTGTCGCACAATACGTGTACTGTTATTCGATTTGATTTTCTACCCTGTTTATGAATTGCGTCTGTATTACACCCTACGAGAAGAAAGGCCAAGCAACATGTTATGTAGAACTTTACATCTGCCATATTTGCATTATTAAATAATTGGAAAACAAAAAATTATTGAGCCCCCGTTAGGCGTAGTGTACCAAAACTACTAAAAGTATGCCCGGTGTGTTTCATCGTTGTGGAAGCAAATCTCCAGATCTGCGAATTTATTAAACTATATGTGCGTGGACCAGAGCTTGCAATCCCCGATCTACGGATCGACGAATCTTCTTTGTGAAGCCCTGTGCAATGTAGTTGTTCAGCGAGAAGCGTCCTTTGAATGATCATGTCGCCCCTCGGGGCTTGTGTGATGTGCGGGTTGTTTTTCTATGATCATTTCGCCCCTTCGGGGCTGCCCATGTCATCCTGATTCTTTTATCACACTACACAAATCGCACTATCATAGATTTTCTTTTTGTCCTGTTGCTATGCCGGATGTAACTTGTATCGATGTTGCGGGAAATGAGGCCAAAGGGCATGTATGATGATTTTATTTTACTTCTCACCTGCGCACCAAGTGAGAAGAAGTGCGCAGGTTTTGCGCAGTTTTGGGAAGCAAACGGCGCATTCACTTCCCGCCTTTTTATTGATAATCAATGAATTAGTAGAAAACTGCGCAGAAAAAAAATTGCGCGATTGGAAGACTTGGTGCGGGAATTCTATTGGGCATTGGTACATGTGCTCAGGAGATTCCTCTGTTCGTTCGTGCCTCACTCCATTCGGAATGACGGCAATGATCGGGCAACCCATCGGTAAACGCAGGGTGACAATTAAGCTCGGAACCTATTAACTTATTAACCTTTCACCCACCGAAGCTTTTTCAGCGAAGGAGGGCATTAACCACCCCCAACCCAAAACTGGCACATTTTTTGACTCCCTACTCCCTTTCGGCCCGCTGCAACGCATTAGTGACCACATATGTTACACAAATTTGTTTTGACGGGTTTTTGAAAATAGACTTACCTTTAAGCGGTTTAAACAGTTATACCTAATATAATGACTAATATCTCTTTTGACCTTGTTGATATAATCAGGACCATTCAGAAACAGAAGCGTTTTATTATCATCATCACACTGGCCGGTATGGCACTTGCAGGCGCCGGCCTCCTGGTAAAAAAGAAGAAATACAAGGCGGAAGCCCGTTTTCTGGTAAATAACCCCCTCTACGGCGACCGTAACACCCTCTTCAGGGCCCGCGATACCCGTTATGTAGACTATTTTGGTGGCGACGACGATCTGGACAAGATCATGGCTTTTGCCGCATCAGACACGGTGCGCAACCGAATCATCCGCAACTGCCAGTTCCAGACGGTATATAAAAAGGATATCAACACCCCCAAGGGGTATGCCGAGCTGATGTCGATCTTCAAAAAGAATTTCAATATCAAGCGTACCGAGTATAAAGATGTAGAGGTTTCCTATACCGATTACGATCCGCAAACGGCTGCTAACGTGGCCAATATGTCGGTAAAAGTGCTGGAAGAGACCTACCGCAACTACTATACACACATTAAGAACGACATCTATAAGTCTATAAATGACCAGGTGATAAAGCTGGACAGCTCAATAGCCGCCCTTACAGATACGCTGGCCATCATGCGCGATCAGTATGGTATCTACTCCATCATCAGCCCGTCTCGCCAGAACGTATTGGTGAGCGAACTGAAAGGTGGTGGGAAGGGTTATGGCCGCGCCATAGAAGAGCTGCAGAACATAGAATCTATAAAAGACCAGTTGGTTGCCGACAGAGCACATTACATATCGGCCCTCAACGAGTTTTACGCCACCACCAACAGTGCACTGGAATTTGTGAAGGTGATCACACGTGCGCTGCCGCCTATCAATCCGGCCGGCCTCAGCATGACGATGACGCTGATCGCTGCCGCGCTGCTGTCTTTCTTTTTTGCCACATTATATGTACTGCTTATGGCCTACTACCGTAAGCTGAACGCCATAGAAAGATAAATGCTCGCACTGCAAGAGGAAAATAAGTGGTTCAGGGCGGCATCGCTATCGGTGTTGTTTGCCACCATATTGCTGGTTACTTTCACGGGTAATCCGTACTTCCTTGTGCTGCCCTTTGGTTACCTCTTCACCCTGCTGATGGGGGTGAACTGGAAGACCGCCTACTGGATATTCCTCTTCACCATTCCGCCAAGTACGCAGCTCTATTTTGCCGGCGATACGCTGTCGCTCACCGTGCCCGACCAGCCCATCATGTGGCTGTTTCTGGGGGTGTTCATCCTGTTGCTGGCACGCAACCCCAAAGTAGTGCCGCAATGGTGGTGGCGCGACCCTATGGTGCTGATAGTAGTGGTGCAGTTCTTGTGGACGATAGTAGCGGTGATCTTCTCTGAGATGGTGTTCTTCTCTTTCAAGTTCCTGCTGGTGAAGACATGGTTGCTGGTGTGTTTCTTCTTCTTCCCCCTGTGGATCTTCCAAACCAAGAAGGATTTTGTGCGCGGCTTCCTGGTGCTGCTGGTACCCATGCTGCTCACCATCATCATCATCCTGATACACCACTCGTTCTATGGTTTCCGTTTCGACAGGATACAGCGCGCCATCACCCAACTCTATTACAATCACGTAGATTATTCTACCGTCATCTCCATGTACTTTCCGCTGCTGATAGTGACCCTGTGGCCGCTGATACGCAAGCGCAACATAGTGATGAAGTCGGTGGTGATAGCGATCATTATCATATTTATAGCCGGTATAGGTTTTGCCTATGCCCGTGCCGCGGTGGTGGCGGTGATATTTGCCATAGTGGTGGGCATAGCCATGAGGCTGCGCCTGGTGAACCTGGTAATGCCCGGCTTTTATGCCCTCATCATATTGCTGATGGCATATATGGTGCCCAACAACAAGTACATAGACTTCCGCCCTGACTTTGAACATACGTACATGCGCAAAGACTTTGCCGACCACGTGATCGCTACCTTCCGCGGCACGGACATGTCGTCTATGGAGCGCCTGTACCGGTGGATAGCCGCGGTGCGTATGAGCAAAGCCAGGCCGGTGACAGGTGTGGGACCGCGCGCGTTTTACTACTTCTACAAGCCCTATGCTGTAACGTCTTTCCGCACCTATGTGAGCCGCAACCCCGAACAGTCTACCACGCACAACTACTTCTTGTATATGCTGGTGGAGCAGGGCTGGCCTGCCATGATACTCTATGCTATTTTTATGGTGATGGTGTTCAATAAGGCGCAGAAGATATACCACCGTTTCCGGGATCGTTTCTACCGGTTAGTGACCATTGGTCTGGCCATGACCATAGCCGTGGGCTTTATCAACAACTTCTTCTCAGAACTGATAGAGACCCACAAAGTGGCCGCGCTGTTCTACATACCGGTGGCTATGCTCATCATTCTGGACCGCAAGAGCAAGCAAGAGGCTGCTGCCATAGCACGCGGCGAAGAGCCTGTAGTGCTGTAAGCGATACGCTACTTTACAAGGCTGGCCAATCCGCGCAGAACAAGCAGGAATAACCATATGGCCCACCAGGGCACGCTGTTGTTTTCTTTTACGGGCGCTGTGCGGGTAGTGGTGGCAGATGCCGGTTTTTCTTTGATGCGGCCATATATGTGCATCAGTTGGAACTTGCGGTTCTCGTGCAGCTCGCTTATGACCATGTCCATAAAGTCGATAGAGTAGTTGTACCAGTTCTCGCAGCAGTTCACGAGGTCGGCGGTGGTGCGGCTGCGCACCTGCTGCACATAAACAGAAAAGAGTTGCGCGTCTCGCTGTCTGAAGACCGCGATGCGGCTCTTGAGCGCCTCATAGCGCGCGGCATATCTGTCGGCCTGTTCGGTGGCATCGTAGGTGTGGCGGTAGTTGTGTGTATTGGTTTGTGAAGCGTGGCCGCTGCGGTGCAACTGGTATTGGTAGTCGTAGTTGTTCTTGGCGGCAGCATCCAGAAGCACGTCTCCGGCCTCGTTCACTTCCTGCATTTTGCGGGTAGTGTCCACGCCCGGGTTGCGGTCGGGGTGCCAGTGTTTGCACTGCCTGATGTATGCTGCCTTTATCTCGGCGGTAGTAGCCGGATAGGTGATGCCCAGAATGGCATAATAGTCTTTGAACGCCTGCGCCAATGATGGAAAATTGTCACAAAATTAAGGGACAAAACATTGCGTAGGACAGGTGTGGCGTTGTGTGTGTGCAGGCACAAAGCCCCAATCCACGAAAAAGCCTTATTTTTAGGCTGTAGATGTATTTATTCAATAGATAAAAAGTAAGAAGCGGAGGCAATAGCCCCGGTTCCGGCACTACTCAATGAACATTCAGAACAATTATGTGGCCATTATGGCCGGCGGTATAGGCAGCAGATTCTGGCCCGAAAGCCGTACCCATCTCCCCAAACAGTTCCTTGATCTGCTGGGCACCGGAAAGTCGCTCATTCAGTGGACGTACAACCGCTTCAAGCACATCTGCCCGAAGGAGAACATCTACTTCATAACCAACGAGGCCTATATGGCCACGCTGCGCCAGCAGATACCCGAGATAAGCGATGACAACATTATCAGCGAGCCATCGCGCAAGAATACTGCACCCTGTGCGGCCTACTTCGCGCACAAGATCATGGCGCTGAACCCCGATGCCAACATCATTATGTCTCCGGCAGACCACCTCATTATGGACGAGCACTCTTTTGAGCGCACCGCACATGAGGCGCTGGAGTTCGTATCGAAACACAAGGCTCTGCTGACACTGGGTATAAAACCTACCCGCCCCGACACCGGCTATGGCTACATTCAATATGATGCCGAGAAAGAGATAGACAAGGTGTACCGTGTGAAGACCTTCACCGAAAAGCCTTCGCTGGAGCTGGCCCGCACCTTCCTGAAGAGCGGCGACTTCCTGTGGAACTCGGGCATCTTTGTATGGAATGTAAAGACCATCATGGAGGCACTGGAGCAGTTCCTGCCCGAGACCAATGAAGTATTCACACAGGCGAAAGACGTGTACAACACTCCTGCAGAGCATGATGCTATTGTGCGCCTGTATCCGCACTGCAACAATATCTCTATAGACTACGGTATCATGGAGAAGGCACGCAATGTGTATGTGATCCCATCCTACTTTGGTTGGTGCGACCTGGGCACGTGGGAGTCTGCGTATGACAACAGCAACAAAGACTACCTGGGCAATGCCGTACTGGGCAAGAACGTGATGGTGATAGACGCCACACAATGCATGGTGAAGGCGCCCGATGATAAGCTGGTGGTGCTGCAGGGTCTGGAGAACTTTATAGTAGTGGACACACCTGATGTATTGCTGATATGCGAACGCAACCGCGAGCAGCAGATAAAGGAATATGTGGCCGAGGTAAAAAGAAACAAGGGCGACAAGTATCTCTGATCGCCCCTGCTACGGTATTAAGTTCCAATATTTTTTTACAGCTTCACAGCATTGCTGGCCGGACTCTCGTTCCATACACGGTCCAGAGCGGTGACCACATAGGTGGCCTGCTTGTGTGCAGCAGCATCGGTGTCTTTGTAGGTGGCGTCCTGCTGAATGGAGATGATGCGGTCGTTGCGTTCCAGATCAATTTTTTCGCCCGCGTTAAAACGATATACCACGTAGCGCAGAGGCTCTTTGGCGGGGTTGGCGGTCTGCC
>JAEUVY010000092.1 GCA_016786565.1 Flavipsychrobacter sp. | reverse complement strand
GGCGCAAAGATATGGAAAACACAAATTCTAAAAATTTAACGGCCGGTGACTGTGTTATCACCGGCCGTTTCAATATATATGGTTGTATAAATTACTGTTCGCGGGCCGGTTATATTACCTTCTTGCCCTTCATCGCATCTTTCAGCGCACCCTCCATCACACGCTCTGCATACGGCCTCGACACCTCATTCAAGCTTTCTGTCTCGTGCTGAATCTTGTCCTTATCCCTGGCGGCAATGGCATCGCGCAGCAGTTGCATATGAGCCCTTGTAGTGGCTTCTTCCTCCTCGGTCAGGTCGGCCTTGTATTTCTCAATAAAGCGCTCCGTAGTATCCAGCATCTGCTGTGCCTCAGTGGACGCTTCCACCAATGCCCTGGTGCCGATATCTTCTTTCGCATGCGTCAAGCTGTCAAGCAACATCTGCTCTACCTGCTCATCCGTCAACCCATACTGAGGCTTCACTTCTATGGTCTGTGCCACTCCGCTACGCAACTCGGTAGCACTCACTTTCAATATACCGTCTGCGTCTATCAGGAAGTTCACTTCCACTTTAGGCAATCCCGCCGGCATGCCAGGTATGCCCGTAAGATTGAATTCAGCCAGTTTACGGTTGTCCTTCACCAGGTCGCGCTCCCCCTGAAACACAGATATGCGCATGCCGCTCTGACCATCCTTTTGGGTGGTGTACTGGCGTCCTGCCTTATTAGGTATCTTAGAATTACGTGGTATCAACACATCCATCAGCCCGCCCATGGTCTCTATACCCAGCGACAATGGTGTCACATCCAGCAACAACATCTCGGTATTGTTACCGGCAAGTATATCGGCCTGCACAGCGGCTCCCAGTGCCACCACTTCATCAGGGTTCAGTTCATCATGCACCTCACGGCCAAAGAATTCTTTTACCCTTTGTTTTACCAGCGGCACACGGGTGCTGCCACCCACCATCACCACTGCATCTATCTTATCCTTGGTTATACCGGCATCACGCAGGGCATTGGCACAGGCGGTTATCGTCCTGTCCACAAGCGGTGCTATTACCTCATTGAACTGTTCCCTCGTCAGGTGCACCGCCACTCCGTTTACACTTCCTTCAAAAGCATCATTATCAGACAGGTGTTTCTTTGCTTCCTCGGCCAACACGCGCAATGCCTGCACCTGGCCCTTATCCGCACTTTCACCAAGGCCAGCCGCTTGTTTCCAATACTGCACTATCGCATTGTCCAGATCGTCTCCACCCAGATAGGTATCTCCGTTAGTAGACAGCACCTCAAATATTCCATTGGTGATATTCAGGATAGACACGTCAAAAGTACCGCCACCCAGATCATACACTGCTATCGTCTTCTCTTCGTGATGCTTGGCGCCTATTCCATACGCCAGACTCGCAGCCGTAGGCTCGTTGATGATACGCAGCACATCAAGCCCAGCCAGTCTGCCTGCATCACGGGTGGCCTGCCTCTGGGCATCATTAAAGTAAGCAGGCACTGTTATCACAGCCTTACTAACATTAGCCTTCAAAATATGCTCTGCTCGCTTCTTCAGCTCTTTCAGGATGTAAGAAGACAGCTCGATAGGCGTATAAAACTTCTGCCCCACTTGTATCTTCACCAGCGCGTCAGTACCATCATCAATAATGTTGTAGGCAAACACCCCGGCATGGTCTTTTACATCCATGTAAGATTTCCCCATCAATCGCTTCACCGAATAGATGGTACGTTCTGGCTCCTGCAGCAGTTTTTCGCGCGCAGGAGTTCCCACCGTGGTATTTCCATATTCATCAAAATGCACTATCGACGGTACCAGTGTCAGTCCATCAGTCTCACGAAGCGCTATTGGCTGCCTGCTGTCCTTACGCACCATAGCCACAAGGCTGTTGGTGGTACCCAGGTCTATACCTACAATTATGTCCTCTGTCTGTAAACTACCCGTCGCTATATTAATGGCTACTTTGCCCATATCACTTTTTTGCAGGGGCAAAGGTAGGTAAGTTATCATCTACAGCCTGTCAAATAACTTACCTTTCCTATACCGCTATAGGTCATTTCAATACTCCGCCTACCCAACACAACACATTACATCCTATCACTCAAGTCGGCTTCTATTCCGGATGTTCCATATATGCAATATTTAGCAAATAAAAAACCGTAAAAACACTCTTTTATTCAGCTAAAGGCTGAGATACCTTTCACGTAGTCAATTGTTATTCATTCCATTATTAACCATAAAAACAGGTTCTATGAAAAAAACTCTATGTATCGGCCTCTTATTCCTTCCGTCTGCGGTCATGGCACAGGAAGCCATCACCCAACAACCAGCCAACGTGAAAACCTGCCCCGGAAACGATGTAAAATTCTCGGTCAATAGTAAATTACCCGGCGCATCCTACAAATGGATGATCAAAGTGAAGGGCGACCCCAAATTTGACACTATTCCTACTGACAGTATCTTTCACGACATCAACACCCGCACCCTCCACCTCAGCAACGTGACACAAGATCACAACGGCGCGGCATTTCAATGTGTTGTTTCCGTTCCAAAATTCAATAATAAGAAAAAAAGGTATAACACCTTGCCAATCGACTCCGCAACGGCTGTACTCACCATCAATCCGCCGCTGAAGATAACGTCACAACCCACTGACCGCCACGCCACCATCGGCCGCAAAGCCGTATTCGCCGTCAAGGCCGAAAATGCAAAGCACTACAAGTGGCAGGTGAATAAGTCAGACAAATTCGTTGACCTCGATGACGATGCCACCTACTCCAACGTAGACAAAGACAGTCTGATCATATCAAAGGTCACCCGCGACATTTCGGGCTCTAAGTACCGTTGTATCATTTCAGGTTATTGTGATACTACAAGCTCCAATGTAGCCACACTTCGCACAGGCATAGTGATAAAAAAAGACCTCGTTTCCAAATGTGATCTTTCTATCAGCAACAAGCCTGATTCTCAGTTCCACATCGAGGCTATCGGCTCGTGCTCACCCCGTTTTCAGTGGCAGATACGCAAGGGAAATAACGGATTCATCAATATTCAGGAATATGGGTCCATGTTTTCAGAAACATCATCTTTAAGTGAAGACGGCGCTACCCGTAGCACACTTATCATAAACAACGTGGATTGCGAACTTCGAAATACACAGGCAAGATGCATTGTCTACAACGGTTGTGACACAATTGTCGTGTCAGATACACTTAAAATAGACCTTAAGGGCTGCATCGGAACACAACGCCTCAGCATTATTGCCGCTCAGATGTTCGCTCCTGATATCAACGCAGCCTCCACAAACCTCACGCAGACCTATCTCCGTTTCAGCATACCTACCCGCAAGACCGATGGCATCCCCTACAACGCGCCGGCACGCCGGCGGGCAATAATGTGCCGCAATATCTTCATCCAGACCACCTACACATCCAATGCCGACAATGTCAGCTACTTCGATTCTACAGTAACCAAATCATCAGGCAGCGGGTTTAAAAATCGATATGTCAACCGCCTGGACCTACTTCAGGAATCGCGCTTCAACCTCAATATCAACTTCCCCCTCCTGGCCTATTTTATCCCCGTGCGCAAGAACTACGATAATCAGGCAAGTTTCTATGTGCAACCCTTCATTTCTCTTTTCAATACTACAGTTGCCGACACCAACAATATAGTCAACACCAATGTAAACAGCGTTGCCTATGGTCTCAACCTCACCTACCGCACACAAAACCTCTCCTACGAAGACTTTCCCCTATACTTTGAATTTGCCTATCGCCTCTTCTACATCAACCCCATTTCATCCCCCGTTCAGCCATTGCTCAATTACCAGACCGGAAATGTAAAGGCATCCTACTTTACCCGCGGTGTGGTTCCCGAAAAGCCACTCTACACCCATGAAGTTGTACCATACCACAATTTCGATGCGCTCATTATGTACCACGTGAACAAAAAAGCCGATAATGGTGCGAGCTCCAAAATATTCGTGCACTACAGCCTTTTCGGCAACGTCCCGCTAAAGGGCTCAGAAGTAGCAAAGAACTCATTCTCCATGCTACAACTGGGTTATTCGGTAGATTTGGCGGCATTCATTACCAAGATCTCTGGCGAAAAGAAATAACGTGCCTCTTACAAGACAAAAGCCCCGCACATACACTGTGCGGGGCTCTTACCCTTACAATAACACCTATTCGTAAGCGTAGTCCGCCAAATACTCATACCGTTGTGTCAGGCTACCGTTTTCGCATATAGTAGCCCGCAGCAATATGTCGCTCTTCTCCTTCTTCAGCTCCGGTAACACATACTTCTCAAAATGCACGCCAAAGTATTGCGATGCATCCCTCGGCAACTCGTTCGGCAGATTGTCCACCGCCATCACATCTATCGTGTCACGTGTATTGGCAAAGGGCGCAACACGTGCTGCTGTTGCCCTGTCTATACCCATCACAGGGTCCGCTATTGTTGTCGAATCCAGCGTTATCGGCACCGATCCGTCCACATCGCAGCTTATATCTGCTATCACACTTATGCGCCAGTCGTTGCGCCTTATGTCTTCCTTTTCAAAGAGCCTTGCTATGCGCTTCTCCCAGTATATACCGTTCATCAATATATCTGTCTGGTTCACATAGGCCGAGAACAGACACTTGTACGCTTCCGGATTGGCATGAAAATCATCCCTGTGAAACAGATTGTTATCCTTGCGCGCATACAGGTCGCCCCCCTTCAGGTGCGTGAATACAGGGTATTCATACTGGTGCGTCAGGTAATCCATCGGCTCCACCTCTTCTATATCCAGCTGGCGCATCACGTCCAGCACGCCAGATGCCACCTTGCCCGATCCCGTCACAACAATCTTCATGTTCGGCAACTTCACTCTCTCGTATGCCTGCAACAACTCGGCATAAGAGCGCACCTTGTGTGCCGCCGGCAGTTCATACAAGCCCCACTTTCTGCCATAGGTCAGTAAGCCGTTGTGAGCCCCCACTATACCCGCATACATGCCAAAACCCAATATGCGCTGCGCGTCGCTGTGCGTCAGGCACTCATAATCTATCATGCGCACCTTCTTTTCTATCAGCGCATGCATCAAACCCTTATTATGCGGCTGCTTCTTCTTGGTGTGCGAAAAAAAGAAATACGTCTTTCCCGGCATCAGGTAGTCCACCGGCACCTCCTTTATCCCCAGCAAAATATCGCATCCGCCCAAATCTTCACTCAAAGGCACTCCCGCCGCAGCATAGTCAGCATCGGCAAAACACCGCGTGGGCGATGGCTCCACCACTATCTGCACATCGGCATTCTGGTCCATTATCATTCGGCATTGTTTCGGCGTCAGTGGCACCCGCTCATCCGGCAACTTTTTCCTTTCTCTTATCAGTCCTATGCGCAGCATATCTTAATTTTGCCGCAAAGATACGCCGCCAGTCTGCCGTTACCAAGGCAATACTCATGCGGCAACACGTTCTATGACCAACTACTTCGAACTCTTCAATATTCCTGTCTCGCTGCACCCCGATCCGGGAACGGTAAAGGCCCGTTTCTACGAACTCAGCCGGCAGTACCACCCCGACAGGTTCAGCACGGCCGGGCCCGATGCGCTCAGTCAGGCGCTCGCCATGGCAGCTACCATCAACGAGGCCTACAAGACCCTTCGCGATCCCGATGCCACCATGGCCTATGTCCTCCGACTCAATAATATGCTGGAAGACGAGGAGAAATACGCCCTGCCACCGGCATTCCTCATGGAAATGATGGACCTAAACGAGGCCGTGAGCGACTACGAAGACAACCCCGACAACGAAGCCGCCCGACTTACCGCCATCAACAGCTTGGCAGAGCAACTGCAGGCATGGCAGCAGGCCGCCCAAACCCTCACGGCCCGCTTCGATGCCGGTGACCATTCCCCGGCTATTTTAGCGCCACTGAAAGACATGTATTTCCGCAAAAAATACCTGTTGCGCATTCAGGAAAGAATCAATAGATTTGCAACCCAATTGTAGGAGAAGGAGACACTATCCAGTGTCATTTCTTCGAAAAAGCCCCGATGGCGGAATTGGTAGACGCGCTAGACTCAAAATCTGGTTATCGCAAGGTAGTGCAGGTTCGATTCCTGTTCGGGGCACCAAAAGGGAAGAAGGGTCGAAATTATTCGACCCTTTCCCTTTTTTTAGAGTGAAATCCTTTGTGGCATTGATAAGTAGCGGCAGGACACCGCTCTCAGGATTGGTTCGAAGTTCCTTATTTTCAAAAACTATCTTTTCAGGGAACATCGAACCAATAATTTGATGTTTTGCCTCCAAACTCGCTTCTGTAAAGAGTTTCGTCATATTACTCAAAAAGTATAACCCAAACTCCATTACTTCCTGCTCTTCCGGGTTCTTCTCACTTAAATTGATTTGCTTTCTTATAAGCCTTTCAATTTCTGGTTCTAATCTCGACTTGATACTGCGATACTCGCCAGCATCCAAGGCTCCATCTAACATTAAAGTCTGAGCATTCTGTAACCTATTGCGGTAGGTTTCAATTTCCCGATCTACTTTCTCAACTTCAAGCGATTGGTCTTTATTGTTCTTTTTGTAGTGATCAGTAGTAATGTGTTTAATTGTCTGCAATAGCTTCTTATTGCCACTGATCTGATTTAATAGCCCATAAAACAAGTCATTAGCCATTGGTGCTTTAAAACGCTCTGTGCAGCCTTCAAAACAATGATAATAGTAATATTTACCTCCATTTCCTTTTGAACCACTACCCGTCAATGTTTTACCACATTTAGCGCATTTCAGAAATCCCCGCAAAGGTAATTCCTCCTGTTTACTGTTATGGGTGGGAAACCCTACCCTCTTCCTTCCCAATATAACATCCTGTACCGCATAAAATAAAGCATCAGATATAATAGGCTCATGCTTACCCAACACAATTGTTGCCTCTTCGTCTTTATAGGGTGGAATAACGATCTTGCCAATGTAGATGGGATTGCGTACCATATGCCAAAATATGTTCCGGCTAATCTTCAGCCCTTTTGCGTTGGCTAATTTTCTGGCTGCTTCAATGTTGTGTTGCCCGGTTGCCATCTGCTCAAAAGCGAATTTAACCAATGGCGCATCCTTACTTGGAATAATGCAAGGTCGGTTGGCTTCATCCCTTCTGTTCATATAGCCTTTGGGTGCCTTGCACATCCACCTGCCATCTTTTAATGCCCGTCTCATTCCAGCAATAACATTCAGCGACCTTCTGTCATTTTCTACTTCGGGAGTTGTAAGATACACTGCCAGCATTATCTTGTTCTCCGGCACGCTCATATCCAAAGGCTGTTCAATCGCTTGCGGCTCTATCATCAATTTCCCAAGCACACTAATCATGTTATATGCTTCAGGTGCGTTTCGTGAAAACCTGTCCCATTTCAGAAATAACAGCAAGTCGGCATATCGCTTGTTCTTTTTCAGGAACTCGAGCATTTTTCTGAACTCTGGCCTTTCAAAAGTCTTAGCGGAGTGATCTTCTTTGTACAGTGCAACTACTTCTATGCCATTTATGGCACAGTGATTACGCAGCCGTTCTTCCTGGTGCCGTAAGCTGTGTCCTTTTTCAGCTTGCTCGTCTGTACTCACCCGGATGTATAGGATAGCTTTCTTCTGTCTCATTCTTAATGGGGTTTAAATTAATAATGTTGTTTCCCTTTCTGTTTTTGGAAGCATTAAAAATTACATCTGCCAATACATACACCCACTCCCTCATTTTCAGCAATTGCTCATCCGTATATGTATGTTCTTTATCATTCCAGATACTTCTCATTACTTCTAAAGATACCTTATCTGTAAAAGCATCCACTCTAAATTTATCAGGCTTTAACGCTTTGCCACTCATAAAATTAATATTTTGTGCAAAGTATCCAGTCCTGAAAAACTGCTTTCCCGATCAGGCTCGATTTTCCCCGATCAGTACAAATTTTCCCCGATTTCAAAAAAATCAGGCAGCATCCATCTCATTTGGTTCGCCAATTTTGTCAAAAATGATTTCTACTTGCTTTATTGTGTAAAACCTACCTTTTTTATCTCCGATGAAAGAAGAAAATGGTTGAAGCCAGATCTTTACGGTTCTGGGCTTAACTTCATATAGTGCAGCGAGTTCTTTCAGTGAATAGGGCCGCAACGGGATTGTTTTATTCTTGGATATAGTGTCCATACCAAACTGTTTAACTGTTAATACGCTTATGTCTTGATTTCATCTTCGTTGTGGAGTTGTGAGATAGTAATTTCGTGATATTAATTGTAGCGTGTCGTAAATTCATCCATATTTAGATGAAACAGGGAAGCCACCCCTTTATCATTCAGCTTCTGTTTAGTTTTTAATTCTTTGATCCATTTTTTCACCAATGATTCTCTCTCAATCGGCACATCAAGTTCTTTGGGTTCCCTCCTACGCATCTTTTGCTCATTAAATTGCTGTAATAAGTACCGCTTCTGATTGGGTGTGAGGTAGCCGAGGTCATCAGCACGATATAATAAAGAAATCATCGACACTTTCCATTTGCGCTTTAACTCCCCAAGTAATGGCAGCGTTACACCATTCTCAAAATCACCCCTTATGGTTGCTTCCGGCATCAGGAACTCAGATGCGAAAAGGTTTGCCTCATGTGCAACGTCCCTTTCCCAATCTACACTAGTTGAAGTGTGCATAACAAGATGCCCTAATTGAAATGCCAATGAAAACCGCTGACGGTCGCCAAGCAAAGTATTGTTGTAAATAATGATCGGCTGCAAGTCATCGGTTAGCACACAACGGCTATCAACACGCTCTGTACCAAAATCAAAACTTGTGACAACAATTCCTTTGCTTTCAAACAATTCAACAATTTTTTCAATAATAGGACTATCAACCTTCCATGCCTTCCGTATTTTCTTTGCAATAGTGGCAGGCGTGTTTTTATCGTTAACCTCGAATGACGGTAAATCTGACTTCTTTATGTTTAATTCCGACAATAATCGCTGAATATGCAATCTTACGATATTTACGTTAGCGTTTAACGGTGTAAGTAGTTTCTGTGCAACACTATCTCTTTTACGGTAATTTAAATGTTCAGGGTAAATATCATTCTCCTGAATAAAAAAGGAAACAGGAAAATTTGTTGCCTCAGCAATTAGCCCAATAGCTTCATCGCTGGTGTTCAGATCACCCTTCTCCATTTTACTTAATGTGGTATTTGCCACACCTATCTTCTCTGCTAATTCCAGTTGCGTGATCCCCCTCGCCTCTCTCGCTAAAACAATCATGTTCTTGTTTATCATATCATCTTCTTTTCTCTTTTCGGGACAAATCTAAAAAACAATTTGTAATTTGCCCAAATTATTTTCCTAAATGTTTTCCGTTTTATTATTCTGATACCGAGCGCATCGCAATAAGTTATGCCAAAATTGGCATTTTCACGAAAAACCTAACTGCCGTGAATTATACCGTACATTTTCAAACATTTTCAAACGCCCCGCGAATCCCCCACGAACCTATTTCGAATCCTGAAATCGTGATTTCGTTTCCCCCTGGTGCATTTTACAGCTACTTTTTCGATCAAAAAATTGCACAAACGTTTAAAAAAATGCAACAACATGCACAAACTGTCAACTTTCGTCAAAAAAGTGCAGAAAATGCTACAAACGTTTAAAAAGTATCAATTTTATTCAATCTTGTTGAGAAACGTTTAGAAAGTGTTAGAAACAGGAAAGTGCCACTTTGCGGTGATAGCATCTTTGTGTCGCAAAACAAAGAAATATGCGCACAGCAAAGATTATAGACCTCGCACCTCACTCACAACCTGGCCGCAAAAGGCAGGTAGTCGCCATTGATAAACTTTCCAATGCCGCATGGAATTTCGCCCATACCATTTTATGGCCGCAGCAAACATTCTGCAAAGAAGATCTGAACGGGACATTGGAATCTATCCAGTCTTATTTTGAGTTGTCAACGGATAAGAAAAAAGCGTTTACCAGCTTTTGCGAACGTATTATACTTACAGACCGATACGTTTCCGCCCGTCCTGAAAGATATGTCCCCAACCCCTCCGTGTGGTTCAACAGAAATTATGAATTCGGATTTGCAGGAACTAAAAGCTGGTATCAGCGGTTACAACTACAACGGGAAGAAATACCCGGCTATTTACAACAAAGCTCCGTTATCGCCAGTTGCTATCTTGACTATTCGCTAAAGCCCTCTGCCAAAGTATTTACCCGGTGCCGGAAGAAGCTGCTTGAATTGAAAGCATACAAGCTACTTCAATACTTCTACAATTCTATTATTCATCTCAACTACTCAATACAATAATAATGAGCAAGACAATCAACACAATTGCTGCTACCAGTATTCCGCTACAGCCATACACGCCATTGCAGCTTAGTGCCATGTATCTGGTAAGCAAAAAGACATTTAATAAATGGTTGCAGCCATTTGCTGAAGAAATCGGTGAGCGGAAAGGGCACTTTTTTACCGTCAATCAGGTGCAGACAATTATTGAAAAAATTGGTTTTCCTGGCACTTTAATCGCTGAATAGCATAAGTAAATCGGGGAAAATTTGTCCTGATCGGGGAGATTTTGTCCTGATCGGGGAATATCGCTCCTGATGGCGAAAGCAGTCCAGAATGGCAATAGACCTTTGTCCTACAAAAGCAAAAAAATGATGAAACCAGACACAGTAAACGCAACCTCAAATTTCAGCAATGTGATGCTTACAGGAACAATACTGCTTGCCAATGTGGACATGAATGGTTTGCTAGACTATAGCCTCAAAGCATTTTTTGGCGGAGCAATATGGCTTGGGTATAAGATAACTGCTGACTACCTGGAACGGAAACGTAAATCGAAAAACAAATGAGTACAGCAAACAAAATTCTGGCGGGCACTGTAATAGGAGCCGGAGCCATTGCCGCCATTGCTTACCTGAAAAACATTAAAAGAGCGCAGGCACAATTGGAAATTATCCCTGTTATTAACATCCACCAGATAAGTCTTGAAGGACTAACCGTAAGAGTGGATGCTTTACTGAAGAACCCAACAGGTGCAAGTTTTAAAATCAAGTATCCATTTGTCAAGTTGAATCACAAGGATGCACTGTTAGGCAGTTCTCAGGCTGTCAATAAGGACATAAAAATACCCGCATTTGGGCAGGTGATGATAAAGGATATAATGATTAAAGTGCCCGTGCTTAGTTTTTTCTCGGTTGGCTACGACATTATCAAAGCCCTGATGAACAAGCAGCCCATAACACTGACCATATCAGTAATCACAACAGCCGATTTAGGCGTAACGCAGGTAGCTATTGAACACAAACAGGACATGACACTAAAAAAGTAAATAGTGGAAGCAAGAAAGAAACGAAATATTAAAAGCGGTGAGCAGTACAGCCGATTGTTCCCGGATGCAAATACGGCTACGCATACCATAATGACAAATGCGGGAGTAGGCGATACTGTGGCATTTATCCCGAAAGTAGTGCGTAAAACACTCGATCATACAAAGGCTATTGCCAAAGTACTGAAAGGAAACAGTGACTATGACACCTGCCGTAATATCTGGCAATTCGTGTACGACCACATTGCGTACCGTAGGGACAAAGATGGTTATGAGCAGATAAGAAGCCCGGCAAGATCATGGCATGACCGTCAAGCAGGAGTTGATTGCGATTGTTACACGACGTTCATCAGCAGCATACTTTCCAATTTAGGTATTGCGCATAAGTTGAGAATTACGAAGTACAGCAAACCCTACTTCCAGCACATCTATCCTATTGCCAACTGTAACGGCAGGGACGTAATACTGGACTGTGTTACAGACCAATTTGATTTTGAAGTACCATACAGTGAAAAAAAAGACTATCCAATGGATCTACAATACTTAGATGGCTTAGATGATATAGGCTACAACGACAACCGCCTGTTTGACGGCACAGGCGAAATGGAAGAATTAGGGAAGCTGTTTAAAAAGAAAGCAAGCGCACCTGCCTCCGGTGGCGGCAATAAAAAGGGCGGTGGCGTATTCAAAAAGATCGGCGCTGCCGCAAAAAAGGTCACAAAAGCAGCCGGAGGAGCGGTAAAGAATACAGGTAAGAAAATAGCTACCACAGCTAAAAAAGCCAACCTGAAAAAGGTGCTGAATGTCGTTAACAAAGTAAATCCGGCAACGGTAGCCCTTCGTAATGGATTGCTCGCAGGCATGAAGCTGAATGTAAGTAATGTGGCAAAGCGGCTCCGGTGGAGTTACCTCACCCCCGATCAGGCAAAAGCAAAGGGGATGCAGATGGACAGGTGGAATAAGCTGGTACAGACTAGACAAAAGCTAGAAAACATCTTTTATGGTGCTGGTGGCAACCCTGCCAATTTGAAAAAAGCGATACTCGGTGGTAAAGGCAATAGCGATAAGGCGGTAAATGGTTTTGATGGCTTTGATGGCTTGCGAAATCGCAGTGATGCAGCACAAATGAGTGTACATACTTCATTGTCGCAACTGCTCGGCCATGAAATATACTATTCTGAAAACGGATATCAGTCGCTTGGTGAATTAGGAGAACCGGTTACCCTTGCGGTAGTTGCCGCAGCATCGGGCGCAATCGCAACGATTGCCGGGCTTATCAAGAAAATTGGCGACATCTTCGGTGGCAAGGGTGAAGGCTCTAAAGATTTCAACGAGGCTGAAAATGCAGTAGCTGAAAAAGAAACTCAGGCGATCACCCAACAAGCAAACGAAGCTGGTGTATCACCTGCCGAAACATTTACGCCTACAAGCCCGTCTGCAACCAATGAAGGCGGCGGCGGATCGCCCGGAAGTGCCACACCCCCGACTGCTTCATATGACAATCCAATGCCTAGCGATAGTGGTGGCGGAGCTACCACGGCTGTTTCGCCACCACCGCAGACAAGTATCGAAGTAACCGAAAGCGGAGAAAAGACAGCAGCAAAAGCCGCCACAGATGCAGGCAATAACGAAGAAGGATTTTGGAACAAGCATAAAAAGTGGCTGCTTCCGGTGGGAATAGGTATTGGCGGGTTAACGATAATAGCCATTGCAGCCTCTGCTATGAAATCTAAAGCTAATACCCCTATACCTGCAAAGGCAAAACCTATGCACGGGCTGCCCTCCAGAAAAAACCACCAAAGAAACAAAGGAAAAAAGCAGGGCAAGAAAAAATCAGTCAAACTGTTGTGATTCATCTTCAACAATTAAAACAAACCAAAATGGCAAAACAAAAGAAAGGTGGCAAAAATAAGTTTGCCCAGAAAGCAAAACAGGCGGGATTTATTGACTTTCATCAACGATTACAGACGAAGGACAACATAAAAAATTCAGCCCTCGAAACAGGTAAAGATTTACTGATTGGTGTAATAGGTGGCGGTGTGGCGGGTGCGGCAATAGGTAAACCCTCCCTGCTTGTCGGAATCGGCTTAACAGGTGCGGGACACTTCACAGACAACCACTTGTTAAAGCTGTTCGGGATCGGGCTGATGGCTTCCAATGGCTTCCAAAGATCGAAATCAGTGAACGGACTGGAAGGGCTGGACAAACAAGCTATTCTCAACCGCATACAAGCCTACAAAGACAATTTTTCCGAGAAGCTATTTATAGATAAGCTGACAGGGAAACGTTCCGCAAATGCAGAATCTGCAAATGGTATCGGGGAACTCCAGTTCTTCAATTACCCCAACGACGTGAATGGCGCATACGATGAACTGGCAGCCCTAGAGGATCTGGAACAGCAAATCGCACAAAGCGGTATCGACCAGATGCAGGTATCGGGCATGGGAGAGTTTGGGGAGTTTGGAGAATTTGGCGAAATCGGAGAACTGGCATCACTGGACGCATCAGATTTAAACCTGTAACAAACAATTTAACAACGATCAATAACCAAAGTAAAAACCAAAAAACAACTATTATGTTAGAATTCAACGGAATTGAAGAGTACAGCAACCAGGGCGCATTGCTTGGTGTGGATGGGCTGGATGATGCGGAACTGTTAGGCGCATTAAGGAGCATGAACCCCATCAAACGAGCTAAGACAGTAAACAAGCTGGCAAACAGCGGCCCTGCAAGTAAGGGATCAAGGGCGGAAATGGAAAAACACTTCGGTGAACTGCCGCCCAATATCAAGCAGTCATTGGTAAAAGGGGAATTGCGCCTTGCGGACACAATCGTCTATTCTATCAAGAAGGTAGGAGCAAAGACGATAAAGATGTTTGAAACACAGGACACAAAGGAAATAGGCTTGCGCAACATTTCCAATGCCAAACTGCCCAAGAACCAGGTATTGCTGGTAAGTGGTATTATTCTATTGGCTGGCACTTCAGCGGATGCGACCAATGACAAGGTTATGGCAACGGAATACAAGGGTATTGAGTTTTTCCCGGCAATTGCTTCTGGAGAACTTAACCTAAAATCCAACAAGAAGCAGATTGTGCCGGAAACAGGATGTGGCGTATTCAAGACAGGTAACTATCATGGCGTACCTGCTGGCTATTACAAGCTAGCTAACCCCCGTCTGATCCTTGACGATGTCCTGATAGAACTGACCGTTGAGTTGGGTACAATGGACGGCATACCCGCCAATACCTATCTGTATGCGGCATTGCATGGTACGATCACCACTCCATAACCGATAGCGGCAGCTACCGCTGGGCAGTAGCTGCCGCTTAAATCAACAATATGGCAAACCTGATAAGCAAAAGGCTATCCAACATACCCTATCTGCCTTATATAGCCATGAGCATTGCCGTTCCCGCATTGGTGGTGATATTCAGTAAGAAAGCAAAGGCTGCAAACCAAAGGATACCCTACAATAACCTGAAAGCCTTTCTCACGATGATCCAATATGCGGAAGGAACTTATGGCCAGAATGCCTACCGTATGCATTATGGTGGACAGTTATTCAACAGCTATGCCCGGCATCCCAATATCGCAATCACCAGAAGCGGCATTACCAGTACAGCAGCAGGTGCATACCAGATATTGTACCGGACATGGGCAAGCGTACAGCAGGCATTACAACTGCCGGATTTCAGCCCGGCAAGCCAGAACAGGGCAGCTATTGAACTGATCCGGCGAAGGGGGGCGTTGGAAGCGGTTTTGGGAGGGCGGTTTGGAGAAGCGGTGGAAAAATGCAGGAAAGAATGGGCTTCACTCCCCGGTGCGGGATATGGGCAAAGGGAACGCAGCCTTGCACTACTCAGCGATGTATATAGAAGTGCAGGTGGGCAGGTAGTGGTATAACAAACAAAAAAACAAAGAGATGAGCGAAAACAATGCGCCTGCAATCAATATAGCAGGCATCGTCAAAAAGCGGTTTGACCTGCTGATAACCGCAGGGGATGCAACCTACACCCAAACATTCGAGCTGGATAAGACGATTGCCTTTGTAAAGGGAGTCTTGCTTACATCGGATAAGGACGACCTGATGTATTACAGGGGATCGCAAAAGATAGAGATCAACAGGCAGGAAATATTTCCTGAAGGCTATGAAAGCAAACTGGTAATCAGCGGTATTAATTGCCCGGTCAACCAGCGGTACTACCTAACGGGGAATATGCCCATCGGTAATGGATTGGTAAAGATCGAATACAAGGATAAGGATGATAGCCGTGCGCCATTTGAGGTATACCGGATTTCACTCTACCTCGATTGTGAACTGAAAGCCTATTAACCCGATAAATCGCAAAACAATGCTGACCAATGTAATTATAGTGCCAATACCCATAACACGACAAGGACAGAAGGTGTTTTTTGAGGTTGCGATCCCAAAAGATGTGAACAGTATAATAGGGATAGAGGCAAGCATAACGGGTTTATCGGGTATAACGCTGGTAGAAATTATTGGCAGGCAGGTTGCCGGAATGATAAAATTGCAAGCCGAAGGTATAGCCAACCAATGTTACAGCACTCAGGTACATGTAGGCATTAGCAGTTTGGACAAGAACCAGCCCGGCTTCAACCCTACCTATACAGCTTGGCAGCAAAATACCTACGTAGGCAGCTACAACCGGGAACCTGAACAAGTAAGGATCGGCAAGACGAACACGCTGTATGGTAGTTATACGGACGTATATGGCAAAAGAATAAGCAGGGATCTGGTTTATACTGCCGGGTTGTATTTATGGACGGAAAGAAAAGACAACTGAAATGACACAAGAACTGGCAATAGCGTATATCCGTAAAAGAGCTACAGAGCTTGGGCAAGGCGATCAGTATAACCTCCGTTTCAGGCATTATGTGCTGCCTCCTTTGGGTGAACAGAGAATAACTGGAGGGACAGCATTATTCGTGCTGGTTGACCCATCACCACATATCAGAGTAGAAGGTGAAACAGCACTATTTGACCTGACAGAAACAGCAGTCAACGAGTTGCAATACGAGTTTCAGGGCATATTCGATATAACCAACTACAGTCCTTCTCTGCAACACGTTCAAATGATACAGGTAATATTTAAAAACGAAGCGCAATGCCACAGATAGAAGAAAAATATGACCAGGACAGGGTGGACAGTCTGAAAAGATACCTGCTAAGAGAAGCATCAAAGAACAGAAAGAAGGACTTTGAAATTGTTGTGGATGGCTTTAAGGTAGTGTCCCGAACCAATAATGTGGATGAGTTTGATGAGTATGAACAGGAAATCAGGAATGATACCAGCAGCCTCAGTATCCTCATCTATGATGGCCCTACAACCAACAGGAATACGAAGCATTCCTTCTACTTCAATGACGAACGAACCACAAACCGAAAAGCGGTGAAC
>JAEUVY010000088.1 GCA_016786565.1 Flavipsychrobacter sp. | reverse complement strand
ATGGCACCACCAGCCAGCATGAGCACTGAAGCCAGTAACAATGTTATTTTTTTCATTTTTTATTCGGTTTTGAGATACAAAAATAAGGAATTACGGAATATAGAACGTGACCAGGATCACCAATGATGTGAAATAACCGATACGCCACCTTTCACCACGTCGCCGATCTTGACATCAACACGGGTACCAAGGGGCAGGAAAAGATCGACACGGGAACCGAACTTAATGAAACCGAACTCTTCGTTCTGCTTCACCACATCGCCTTCCTTCACATAGAAACAAATGCGGCGGGCAAGCGCACCGGCGATCTGCCTCATGAGGATATCGCCATTGTCGTTGCCGAGGACGATGGTAGTCCTTTCATTCTCGGTAGATGATTTGGGGTGCCAGGCCACGAGGTACTTACCCTTGTGGTATTTCATGTATTTGACAACGCCGCTCACAGGGTTGCGGTTTACATGGACATTGATAGGCGACATGAAAATAGACACCTGCAACCTTTTTTCCTTGAAATATTCAGGCTCAAATGCCTCTTCTATCACTACTACCTTGCCATCGGCAGGGGCAATGATCTTTGTCTCGCCATGCACCATATTTCGAATGGGCATACGGAAAAACGCCACTACCCAGAACCAAAGCAGGAAAAGCACAAAAGTAATGGCTGCCGTGAGCCAGAAAAGGGATTCGGGGATAAAGTGATTTGCCGCCCATCCGAGTGCGAACCAGAGGATGGTGGCAATGAGTATATACATGTACCCTTCGCGGTGAATTCTCATAACCTGAAACGTTGTTGCAACAAAGGTAATGAGTTTGGGCTGCATTGTACTATGCAGAACGGAAAGGAAACGGCACAAGCACTATTTGTCACGGCGATCGAAACGGCAGGTGACACCCAACGAGACAATACTGAATTTGTCGAATCCCGCGTCGCCGTATACACTTACTTTGTCTGACAGATAGTAGCGCACACCGCCCTTTATGAGTGGTGTTACTGTGTGTGTGCGGAAGCGTACAGTGCTGTCGCCCTCGGGCAGTGCGGTGTGTCGCTCGTTGTTGATATTGGCACCAATGCCAATGAAGGGATCGAGACCGGGTACATTTATGAGCTTATCGAAATGATACCAGGCTGAAAGCCCCACCCCAAACACCCTGAACTGATCGGCAGTATAGCGTTTGACCGGCCCGTTGAAGGATGGATACAAGCGGAACGAGTTGAAATAGAGCATGCTGTAATTGAAGGTAGCACCGAGGCTTACCCTGTCGGACACAGCATATTCGCCACGAATAAAAACGGGCGAGAAACCGGTGATATTTCCTTTTTCGAAGGAGGGAGGCACGCGGTATTCATCGCGGTAGCTGTTCATGAAGCCAATGCCGGCGGTGACCATGTAACTACCCTTATGAAACGCGGATGCCGGCCTGAGCGCGGTGGTATCCTGCGCGTGCACAGAAAGGGATGCAGTAATGAGTACAAGGCACAATAAACTCTTCATAAGCGGCAAGCTACTAAAAGTAACGAAATAGCAGGCAGATTATTGCCTGTTGCCAACGGGAACCTAGATAAATTACTACTTACTTTTTATACCTTGCAGCCACCTTTCAAAATGACAAAACAGAGTAACAGCGGTTCTAAAGTACTATATCTGGATGGTATCCGGGGGCTTGCCGCCTTGTGCGTGTTCTTTCACCATTTTGGTCTGGCGTTCTACCCGGCTTATTACACACATATTGCGGCCGACTCTCACCTGAACGGTTTTGAGCTTACCTATGGCGAGAGCGTTTGGCGGTTCCTTACCTGCGGCAGCTTCTGTGTACATATCTTTTTCATTCTGAGCGGCTATGTGCTGAGCAGGAAATACTTTCTGAAAAACGATCTGGATATAGTGATCTCATCGGCACAGAAAAGGTACATCAGGTTATTTATACCGGTGGGCACTACACTGGTGATCTCGTATCTGCTGATGTTGAGCGGTGGCTATTTTAACCGCGAGGTAGCTATCATCACCCATTCGGGACCGTGGCTGGGCGATTTCTGGAATTTCGGCAATGCGACGTCGGTGTTTTTGAAATCGTTTGTTTACCAGACCATGTTCCACGGCAATAATAAGCTGGACACTACACTGTGGACCATGTCGATAGAATTGTATGGATCTATGCTGGTATTTGCAGTGCTGGCGCTTACGCACAATACCCGCAATAAGGGGATTGCATTTGGCATTACGGCATTGGCACTGGTGTTCATCAGCAAAACGCTTTATACCTGTTTCATACTGGGCATGTCATTCAACTACCTGGAACAGAGGCCGTTGAAAATGAGTGATCCGGTGCGTTTTGTATTGTCTGCGTTACTTTTTGCCGGTGGTTGTGTGCTGGGATCATACAGTATGCACGACAATACTAATTCTATATTTGAGAAACTTCCGCGCATCGTGCTGGCCGGGAAAAACACCTTCCATATCATAGGCGGATATATGCTGATACTGTCGGTGATACTGTCGCCGCGCCTGCAATCTTTCTTCAGCACCCGTCCGCTACGTTTTCTGGGGCATATCTCGTTCTCACTTTATCTGCTTCACTGTCTGATAATAGGATCCATCAGTTGTTTTGCATTTCTGAAACTGTATGAGCCCATGGGCTATAATGGAGCGGTAGCGGTGGTTTTCATCATCACCTCGGTAGCTGTAATGGGGCTTTCTTACCTGATGGCCGAATATGTGGACATGAAGGGCGTGAAGCTGGCCGGCTACTGTTATGAACGCTTTTTCAAGCGGAAGTCTGTATCGTGAGGACTCTTTTTCTCCACAGTTTGAGAGGTCTTAAGGTTTTGCCTGACCTTTAAAAACATCCCCCTATTTATGTAGTATTTCCCCGGGCAGCCTGAATGCCGGTAAGCCGCCCATTGTTTACGCGCGCTTCTGTGTCCTATTTCCCAACCAACGGGCTTCAGCCAATTTACAACCTTACCTAACACACCTGCTGCATTTGCATAAAAAGGAAACCCGGCATGCCTATGAGAGCCCGGGAAAGACCGGCATGGGTGATGTCCGGCGGGAAGGGAACACCTGTGTGGCCATTGGCACAGGTATAAAAAAGAAGAAGTCCCGCTGTTGCGGGACTTCCGGATATTGTTTTACGAGATGTGGCGTTGATTATTCATCTTCGTCACGGCTGCGCATTTTCCTTTTTGGTTTTGGAGCTGCGTCATCTTCGTCTTCCATTTTGTCAATTTTCCTGCGATGTACTTCGTCGCCCGGCTCGTGGTGAGCGTGCATTTTGTGACCGCAGTTGAAGTTTTTGCTAAGACCGAAGTTCATTTGCTGACCGAAAGTGAAGTTCAGCGTGTTGCGGCTATAAGCAGCACCATCAGCTTTCATTGTACCGTAGTTAACACCACCTACAGAGAAGTTGAGTGCGAGACCACGACCTACATTCACACCGAGAGCAGGGAAGAGGTTTGTGTAGATACCGCTCATCTTGTTTGTAGCAGGATTGCCGCCCATAGTAGTGTAACCACCCTGGTAAGCGAATTCGTACTGAGCAAACCAGAAGAATATTTCGCTCCTGCGGATGTACTGCGAGTAACGTGCGAAAGCACCTGCAGCGTACATGTTGTTGGTAGTTTTGTTAGCGGCAGTGTCTTTAACCGCGTTTTGACCCCAGCTGAGGTTCACACCTACTGTCCAGTTGTGATTGAACTGATAACCAACACCAGGAGTTGCATTCCAAATGGTATTTTTTTGAAGAGAAGGAAGCCTGTCCTGCTGCAGACCTACGTTGCCGTACAACAGAATACTTCTTGGTTCCTGAGCGTTTGCAGTTGTGATTGTTCCAACAGCTAATAAAGCGAGGATCAGTTTTTTCATATCAGAATGTGTTTTGTTAACGTTCTTTGTTTAGTCTTGCAAATATAGTAGCCATTTTTAAAAATCCATAACTTTTCCAAATATTCTTTTTAGATATACGAGATGGTTAAAAATGAACTGAAAGTTAAATTTTAAGCCTGTTTATGCCTATCGGGCATCGAAGTCTATTACCACTTTCTCTGAGCGCGGATGGCACTGGCAGGTAAGAACGTAGCCTTTTTCCACCTCATCGTGCTCCAGAGCGTAGTTCACATCCATTTCCACCTCTCCTTCTGTAACGAGCGCGCGGCAGGTGCAGCACACACCACCCTTGCAGGCGTAAGGAAGATCGGCGCCATTTCTCAAAGCGGCATCGAGAATGGTTTCTCCGGTAAATGGTACTTCCATTTCGAAGGTAGCACCATCGAGTGTGATGCTTACTTTGCTTCTCGGTCCGTCATCGGCCTTGGCATCGGCCGCACCTGCTGTCGCAGCGGGCTTGTGCTGATCGGGAGAGGTGAACAACTCGATGTGGATCTTGCCGGATGGAAGGCCGATGTCCTGCAGCTGTTGCTTCACAGAAAGGATCATGTCCTCGGGACCGCAGATGAAGGCCTCGTCAATGGTATTGACATCGATGAGACTCTGGCAGAAATCCGCGCATTTTGCAGCATTGAGCCTGCCACTGAACAATGGAATGTCCATGTATTCGCGGCTGAGCACGTGATAGATACGCAGACGGAGCATGTACTTGTTCTTCAGTGCTTCTATTGCTTCCCTGAAAATGATGGAATTGCGCGAGCGGTTTCCGTAAACGAGCGTAAAAGTGCTGTCGGCATCGTTCTCCAGCACCGCCTTCATGATGCTCATGACGGGCGTTATGCCACTACCTGCAACAAAGGCGAGGTAGTTTTTGCCACCCTGCCCCAGTGTTTTGGCAGTGAAGTTGCCTACCGGCGGCATCACCTCCAGCGTATCGCCCTTGCGCAGCTGCTCGTTGGCCCAGGTAGAAAACTTGCCGTTCGATACCTTTTTGATGGCCACCCTCAATTCGCCATCGGATGGCGCAGAGCAGATGGAATAAGAGCGGCGCACCTCGGCACCGTCAATGAACTTCCGGAGGGTGAGGTATTGCCCCGGAACGAACGTGTAAGTACTTGCCAGTTCGGCAGGAATAGAAAAAGCCACAGAGACACAATCGGCGGTTTCGGCACGAACGTCGCTGATCTGGAGCGGATGAAAACGAAGCGTTGACATAAGAATGGGTGCAAAAGTAACGCAGAAAGGCGAATGGTTGTTAGCCGGGAATTTGAATCAGGCGTTAATAGAGTAATGGGTCGGTAAATAATATTGGTGAATTTGCGAATCAGTGTAGGAAATTAAAAGAAGGTTTTATTACTTTTACTCCGAAGAAAACTATTTTATGCTAAAAAACATGCTCAAGAACATCTTCCTGGTATGCCTTATGGCGGTATCTTTTTCGGCAATGGCACAGAAACCGCCATTCCCTCCCAGCAATACCGATCCGATAAACAGGTATGAGCTTTTTGACAAGACCTGGTACTTTGTGGGAATGAAGTGCCCGGATAAGATCGGCTCTGAAGCACAGTATATTCAGTGGTTCTCTACAATGAAACTGACTGTAAGCAACGCGAACAACGTGAACTACGGCACTTACGAAAAGACTTACCGCGACATGCGCGATAATCCGAAAGAGACAGGTACCTATACCATCACCAACGATGAAGTGGGTAACGTCATCCTGACGCTGAAAAAAGCGAAAAAAGGAACCGTAGCCAAATATCTGGTGCCGATGGTGGAGACACACCACCTGACCCTGATAAGGTTGGATGATGCGGAAAAATGCAATATGACCTACGCAATAGCACCGTAGTTTGAATATTTTTATTTTTATGTGAATGCCCCGAAACCGGGGCATTCTTTTTTGGAGGAAATGGCGGAAAGCTGTGTGAGCGGGGAAAGTGACGCGCGTGAGGGTGCGGAGCGGTGGTATATTTTATGATTATCTTTAGGGCGGAATCCTGACATTTGGGGCAGCTCCGGCCATCAATCGGGTTACTTTTTTCAAAAACAGGTATTAATAAGTGCAAAGCCAATTCAATATCGAACAACAGCTTCTTGCAGCACTGGCTGCCGGTGACCGGGCAGCGACAGAGCAGATATACAGCCAGAACTACCACATAATAAGCGGGTGGTTGCAAAAAAACGGCGGTACATCGGCAGATGCGGCAGACCTGTTTCAGGAAGCGATGGTAGTGTTGTTTGGCAAGGCACAGGACGAGGAATTCAGGCTTACGTGTAGTATCGGGACCTATCTTTTTGCGATAAGCAAACATTTGTGGTATAAAAAACTGCAAAAACAACACAGGGAACCGGTGCCACTGCACGAGAACAAGGGAGATGACGACGAAGACACGGGTATAGCGTATGAAGATGATATAAACACCCACAAGGAAAGGGAAGCGCACTACGAACAGCTTGATGCCGCCCTGGACCAACTGGGAGAACCCTGCAGATCTATATTGAGGGCGTATTACCACCACGATAAGAGCATGCAGGAGATAGCGGCCAGCTTCGGGTACACCAACCCCGAGAATGCCAAAACACAGAAGTATAAGTGTCTGGCGAGGTTGCGAAAGATCTTTTACGCGGGAATGGACTGAGAAAGTGAAGGGAATTAATGGGTTAACTACTTTATTTTATATATAAATGTCTTTGAGTACAAATAATATCTGGGAACTTGCGGAAATGTATCTGGCAGGTTCTTTGTCACAGGAGTCCTTCACGCAACTGAAGGCCCGACTGGCAACAGATAGTGCGTTCGCTACCGAGTTTTACGAAGCTACCGACCTTATCCGTTCTGCGACAGACAGCGGCAAGCATAAACGTTTCAAGAATATGCTGCGCGACATACACCGCGAGCAAGAGAAGAAGGAAACAGGAAGTAAAAAAGCAACCAAACACGTCATTTTTACGCCTGAGTTCTGGCGTACAGCATCTATCGCGGCAGGTGTTGCGATACTGACCTCTACTATCACTATCTGGAGTCTGAAACCGTCGATGAGGAAAAACGAATCGCGGTACAACATGATCAGCCGTGAGGTGAAGGGTTTGCAGATAGCGCAGGCGCAGCAGTTGCAGAAACAGCAGCAACTGGAGAAAAACCTGGACACAAAAACACGTAAGGGCTTCGCGCCTACATCGGATGTGATGAGAACGGGTACCGGTTTCGCGCTTTCGAATAACGGATATTTTGTTACCGCTTATCACGTATTGCACGACGAAAATGGCTATGGTGACTCTGTGTACATTCAGAACCACGATGGTCAGTACTTCAAGGCATCGCTGGTAACATTCAATGCTGAGACCGATGTGGCGATCATGAAAGTAGAAAAGAGTGGTTTCCGCTTTGGAAAAGGCGACCTTCCATATTCATTCGCACCGGCTAAAGCTGCTTTGGGCTCTCATATATTCACACTTGGCTACCCTACAGAAGACATATCTTACAGCGAGGGATACATAAGCGCAAGGAATGGTTATGACGGCAACGGCATGCAGTACACACTGGAACTGCCCGTAGGCTATGGAGAGAGTGGTTCTCCGCTGATAGACAGCAAAGGAAACGTACTGGGATTGCTGACTGCAGTAGGCTCTCAAGCCGAAGAAAAAACCTATGCGGTGAGTGCAAAAGCCATCATGGAATTGCTACACAAGCTGCCCGATGAAAAAAGCATCAAACTACCAAAGGCTTCTCATATAGGCCGTATGAACCGCGAGCAGCAGATAAGCAAAATGGAAGCTTACACATTTGCCGTGAAGGTGTACAAGAAGTAATTGGGAATTGGGAATTAGGAGTTGGGAATTAGGGGACCTTTCCCGGAGATATAAAAGGAGAACGCAGCACTTTGGTGCTGCGTTCCTCTTTTATGATGTTTGGTAATTGTTGTGTTACTTCTTTGCGGGTGCCTGCGGCATCAGCTCGGTGTAGGTAAATGTGCTGTCGCCCACAGGTTCAATACCTGTATAGTTGACCATGGTCACATTGCGAAGTTTGACCGGAATGCCGGTAACAGTGATGCGCCTTCCCGATTTTGGGTAAACAAAACGCAGAGTATACACACCCGGCATCATGTTGCTGGTCTCATATTTACCGGCTGCATCGGTGAAACCGGAAGCCTTGATGGAATCGTTCATGTACGCATAGGCCTGGATCTTTGCAACCGGCTCGCGACGAGCGTTGAGGAAGGTACCACCAATTGCAGTGTGGCGAACTTTGGCAGCAGCGGCTGCGCGCGGTGCAGCGGCCTTTGCAGTGGCTGAAGCACCGGCTACCGATGGGGCCGGTTTCACGACACCCTGTGCCTGAGCACCTAACACGAGTAATGTAACAGCGACGGAAGCGACAAGTTTTTTCATAATCTGTATGGAATTGAGTCTATAAATATAGGTATAAATCCAAAAAATCTATAAAAACCCGATCTATGTTTCATAGCCTCCCCGCAAACATGTAATTTTGTAGCCTCTATGAGTGAAGTAGCAACGCCACAAGCGGCAAGTCCGCTTACGGCCAAAGATTTTGCCACCGACCAGGAAGTGAGGTGGTGCCCCGGATGCGGAGATTATTCTATTCTGAAACAAGTGCAGACCATTCTGCCGCAAACAGGAATACCAAGGGAAAATATTGTGATCGTATCGGGGATAGGGTGCAGTTCGCGCTTTCCCTACTACATGAACACGTACGGCATGCACTCCATTCACGGACGTGCCACTGCCATCGCATCGGGCCTGAAAGCTACACGCCCCGAATTGAGCGTATGGATAGTGACCGGCGACGGTGACGCACTGAGCATAGGCGGCAACCATACCATTCATCTGCTGCGCAGGAACTTTAACGTAAACAT
Organism: Flavipsychrobacter sp.; assembly: GCA_016786565.1. Taxonomy (GTDB): domain Bacteria; phylum Bacteroidota; class Bacteroidia; order Chitinophagales; family Chitinophagaceae; genus Nemorincola. Next base: position 55,638 of record JAEUVY010000088.1, on the reverse strand, counting down.
CCTGCTCTTCAATAACCAGATCTACGGTCTGACGAAGGGACAATACTCCCCTACTTCAGAGGTACATAAAGTAACCAAGTCAACACCGGCAGGAAGTCTGGACCATCCGTTCAACCCGCTGGCACTGGCATTGGGCGCTGAGGCTACGTTCATAGCGCGTAGCATGGACCGCGATCCGAAACACCTGCAACAGATGTTGCTGCGTTCAAACGGACATCACGGTGCTTCGTTCCTGGAGATCTACCAGAACTGTAACATCTTTAATGACGGTGCCTTCGAGATATTCACTGAAAAAGGTAGCCGCGCGGCAGAGACGCTGATGCTGGAGCAGGGCAAACCACTGATATTCGGTGCGGAGAAGAACAAGGGTGTGCGCATAGACGGCTACAAACCACAATTGGTGGAAATAGGCGACAAATACAGTGCTGACGACCTGTGGATACATGACGAGACCGACTTCTATAAAGCACAGATGCTGACGCGATTCTTCGACGACCCATCGCACGAAGGTCACTTCCCTCGTCCGTTCGGTGTGTTCTACGCCAAGGAGCGTTCGACCTACGAAGATGATATGCGCCTGCAGATAGAAGAACTTACCGCAACAAAAGGAAAAGGTAATCTTGACAAACTGTTGTCGGGTAAAGAAACCTGGACGATAGGATAGGATCTGAGAGCGGGTGTGAGAGCGAGTGTGGACGTGTAAAGTGAGTGCGAGGTGTTCTTTTTGTGCGGGTGTTTTCCGGATTTTTGAATGTTCACTTTTGAAATAGGAATTTGGCATCGCTGAAACAACTTGCGGGACAAACAATGTGGTACGGGCTGAGCAACATTGCCGCCAAGCTGCTGAACCAATTGCTTACTCCCATTATCACGTATGTACTGAACAACCCTGCAGGAATGGTTGATTATGGCAACATGACCATGATCTACTCCAGTATCTCGTTTGCCAATATCATTTTCACTTACGGACTTGAAACTGCCTATTTCCGTTTTGCTGCATCAGGAACCGATAAGGAACATCTGTTTCAAACCACTTTCACATCGCTGCTCATCAGCACGCTGGCGCTGAGCTCTTTCATTATCTTCTTCAGAGAACCGATAGCCGCATTCATAGACCTTGGCGGGCACTCTGACTACATTGTATGGTGTGTGTTCATTGTGGCTATTGATACACTTGCCGCTATTCCGTTTGCACGACTGCGGCAGGAGGGCCGACCGCGAAAGTACGCCTTTACTCGCCTGGCGGGAATAGTAGTGAACATCATACTCACCGTTTATTTTATCGCTTATTGCCCGGGAGCTACGGCAGCCCACCCTGATACTGCATTTGCGCAATGGTACCGGCAATACACGCCCACCGGATTTCTGATACTTGCCAATCTGGCTCAGGCTGCTGTGACCTTCCTGCTACTGTTCAAAGAGTGGAGCGGTTACCGCCTGAAATTTGATACTGTACTGTGGAAGAAAATAATGGCGTATTGCTGGCCGATGGTGATAGTGGGCATGGGTGGAATGGTGAACGAGACCATGGACCGCCTGATGCTGCCCAAGCTGATGCGTGCAAGCACCGAGGAAGCAAAAATTGCGCTAAGTATCTATTCGGCCAATTACAAGATCGCCATCTTCATCACGCTTTTCATTCAGGCATTCAAGATGTCGGCGGAACCCTTCTTTTTCAGTCACTCGGTGAACAAAAATGCACCGGAAACCTACGCAAGGGTGATGAAGTGGTTTGTGGTGACGTTGTGCGGCGCGTTCCTGTTCACGGCATTGTATATAGACCTCTGGAAGTACTTTATCGGTTCGCAATACAGGCAGGGGCTTGATGTTGTGCCGATACTGCTGGCGGCCAATGTGGCACTGGGTATCTACTACAACTTATCGGCCTGGTACAAGGTCACCGACAAGATGAGTATTGGCATGTACATCACGCTGGTAGGTGCTGCACTGACCATTATTCTGAATGTGGCATTCATACCTGTGTATGGCATGTATGCCTGCGCCTGGGCCACACTTGCCGCATACAGCACCATGATGGTACTCTCTTACCTGCTGGGACAGCGGCACTATCCGGTAAACTATCCGCTGAAGAAAATAGGCGGTTATGTAGCCCTGATGCTTACGCTGTTCGCGGCGCAAAAAGGCGTGATGCAGCTCACAGACCATGTGGCGGTGCGATTGCTGACCGGCAGTTTGTTTCTGCTGGCCTACGTGGGCGCTGTGGTGCGCAGCGAAAAGGACGAGATAAAAGGGCTGCCTGTGATAGGTAAATTTCTGAAGTAGTACTGACACGCTTACACATTTATTTTGTCGTATATTTGATTCAAACTCAACCGCTATGCTCCGTCATCTTCTGCTTGCAACACTTACTGTTTTGTTGTGTCAGCCGCTACGGGCACAGATCACGATCACCGCCAACGACATGCCTGTTGCCGGAGACTCGTTACGATACAGTGAGGCCAGTGTGCTATCGGCCTACAGCTATATAGGTGAGAACGGAGCCGATAGGAACTGGAATTTTAAACTGACACCAACCGCACAGGGAATAGACTATTACAAAAAAGTGGTGCAGGTAAATCCGCTTTTCGCATTATCGCTGGGCAACCTATCGTGTTACGGCACAAAGATCGCCGACAGTATTCCGGGGCTGAGTTTGTTGCTTTCGGGCATCAACATCAGCGATATGTACACCTTCTACAACAAGAAAAGCAATCCACCTTCCTTTCAGGCCGAAGCGTTCGGGGCGTCGATAGGTGGTTTTCCGGTGGGTGCGGCCTATACCACTCCCGATGTGTTGTATCTCTTCCCGCTTACTTTTGGCGATGACACAGCCACCGATTTTGCACTTAATATAGGTGCCCCCGGATTGGGCGGCATCAAGATGCAGGGCTATCGCCGAACGGTGGTAGATGGCTGGGGTACCATTACAACGCCCTACTACACCAAACCAACCCCGTGCATCAGAGTACGGTCGGAAATAGTGGAGACGGACTCAATAACGATGGATAGCCTTTCCCTGGGGTTGCCCCGCACAACAGTTGAATACAAATGGCTGGTAAACGGAGAACATTATCCTGCACTGTGGATCACTACCCTTTCTATTGCGGGTTTTGATGTGCCCCTATCGGTGAAATACAAAGATAAGTACCGCCCCGAACTCAACATGAGGGTGCGAAACATAACGGCCAAGACCGATGACTTATTCGCCTACCCTAACCCGGCAAGTGACGGATGGGTAAGGTTTGAGATACCCGATTCGTGGACCGACTTCACCATTGAACTGTTTGACGTGCAGGGCAAACTCGCCATGTCGTACATCAATAAAAGGCAGTTGGATGTATCGGGCCTGCCGCATGGAAATTATGTGGTAAGGCTGACCACTGAAGGGTCTATAGTGTACATCAAACTATTGCGCTGATCCTTCTGAAGCGTCCTGCTCAGTGGCTCTATCTATCTCGTTTGACAACCTCACTACTTCACGTATGAAGGAGTCGAGCTCGAGCGTAACTGTCTTAACACCTTCCATTATCTCGCGGTTCACCGGATCGGTAAGGTCTTTGTAATTGAAAAACTGCTCGAGTCCCAAAATTGTAGCTACCGGCCCGCGTATCTTGTGCGACTCTATAAAGGCGATCTCGCGCAGCGTAGAATTCTGACGTTCTATGTGGAACAGGTGTTGACGCTGCTCTGTAATATCACGAGCGAAGCACGAAACTGCCACTACCTGGCCGTTGTCGTCAATAAGTGGTTTGAAACTAACGCTGGTATAATGGGTAACACCGTGTATCAATTGATCTTCAACCGTCTTGAATGCCTTGCCCGCCAATGCCAGTCTGTAGCACATGTCGAACTTATGGAAATAGGTCTGATCTTCGCCATTGTTGAGTACATTATCGCCCGGTACAAGCTGCTTTCCTATGAAGTGGCTCACCCAATTTCGGAACGCACTATTGCATTGCAGGATAGTGCAGGACGCATCCACCAGCCAAACCGGGTCGTCCATGCTTTCTATGAGCAGACGCAGATTTGTTTCATCGGCACTACCGGCGCCCGGTGCTGAAAAACTGTACATTAGAAAGGGGTAAGCAATGTGTTGATAATGATGAAGATACTAAAAAGAACGGATATGTTCTCACCACAGCCTTTGGAACACCAGCCAAACCAGCACCACTAATACCAAGATAAGCAGGACAGCAAACACCACATTGGCACCTGGCGAAGCACGCTTTACGCGCCGACTGCGCTTAGAAACCCTTTTGTTAAGACCGGAATTTAAACGGGCCACAGACCGGTGCCTGTCCATAGATGGCATAGACTGCAGACCCTCCATGGCATCGCTTTCCATTCCCTCCTCCGACAACCAACGCTCTACCTCGTGCTGCTCGGCCGGAGATAGCCTTCCCTCGAGGTATGCAAGCATTTTTTCCTCGGTAAGGCGTGGATCTTTTCCACCTTGCGATATGTTGTTGTTACCGTTCATGAATGCCTGTTGCGAAGTATGGGGGTGAGTATGGTCCTGAGATTTCTTTTTCCGTTCTGAATATAACTCTTTACCTGCATAAAGGTATAGCCGGTTGCCGTTATGATCTGCTCGTAACTTTTGTGTTCCAGATAAAATAGCGAGATGGTGACACGCTGTTCGTCACTTAGGCGCGCCAGCGCTTCATTCATCTGAGCTATGGAATATTCCTGCCAGTTGATGTCTTCTTTGTCTGACTCTACAGCAGGCACAGCAGACAAAACAGACTCATCGGTCTTATAAGTTTTGTCGCGCAGCAGGTGCAGGCAATGATTGCGCATCAATACGTACAGCCACCCCTTGAAATTCTGTATGGGCTCGGCGGGAATGTGCGTGAGGGCGGTCTCAAAAACGTGTTGCACGGCATCTTCGGCCTGCCCCACATCCCTCAGATACTTAAAAGCGACACCAAGCAGTAGCGTGGTGTACCGTTGCAGCAGTGTTCCCAGCCACATGTTGTCGCCGCTGCGGCGGTAGTGCAGCAGCAGCTCCTCATCGGACAAATTGGAATATCTGTTGGTCTGAGACAAAAAAGTGAACTTTTTTAGCGCGGAACTAAGGTACAGACACAAGAAAAGGAAAATTCCATAAAATGTGAATTCTGATGGTGACGCACTACCCGCCACCAACGCCGGCACACTGATAGCCGTTAGCTATTCTTAAACAAAAATATCTTATGCGTGTGGCTGCATTTAGGGGCGTGGAATAGCGTATATTTGTAGTTCAAAATTATTATATACATGACCGTACATTCTTTTCAGGAACATTTTGACAGCCTGATAGACCGGGAAATATCCATAGAGCCTAAAGACTGGATGCCGGACGACTACCGGAAGACACTCATCAGGCAGATATCGCAGCACGCGCACAGCGAGATCATAGGGATGCTGCCGGAAGGCAATTGGATAACCCGCGCGCCATCATTGCGCCGCAAGGCTGTGCTGCTGGCGAAGGTTCAGGACGAAGCAGGCCATGGTCTGTACCTGTACAGTGCCGCAGAGACACTGGGTATCAGCCGCGATGAGATGTACGATCAATTGCACACAGGAAAAGCTAAGTACTCTTCGATATTCAACTACCCTACTCTTACCTGGGCCGATATGGGCGCCATTGGTTGGCTGGTAGACGGTGCCGCTATTATGAATCAGGTGCCACTGTGCCGCACGTCATACGGCCCTTATGCACGCGCCATGGTGCGTGTGTGCAAGGAAGAGAGCTTCCACCAGAGGCAGGGTTTTGAGATAATGCTGACACTGTCTAAAGGAAGTGAGGTGCAGCGCAAAATGGCGCAGGACGCACTGAACCGCTGGTGGTGGCCATCGCTGATGATGTTTGGGCCGCCGGATGCTGAAAGCCCGAACACAGAATCGAGTGTAAGGTGGCGTATCAAACGTTTTACGAACGACGAACTGCGTCAGAAGTTTGTAGACGTTACTGTAGAACAAGCGAAAGTACTGGGCCTTGAAATTCCGGATAAGGATCTGAAATGGAATGAAGAACGTGGTCACTATGACTTTGGCAAAATAAACTGGGCTGAGTTCTACAACGTGATCAAGGGCAACGGACCATGCAACAAGCAGCGCCTGGATGCACGCCGCAAGGCATGGGAAGATGGTAAGTGGGTGCGCGATGCAGCCATGGCACATGCCGCAAAAAGGAAAGAACGCTCAGCTACCAAGGCAGCGTAACCGATCAACAACTCAACAAGAAACAAATGACCAACGATAAACTGAATAAACACGAGTGGCCCCTGTGGGAAGTATTCATCCGCAGCAAGGCTGGTCTGGACCACAAACATGCCGGCAGCCTGCATGCGGCAGATGCCCAAATGGCCATTGAAAACGCGCGTGACGTATATACCCGTCGCATGGAGGGTGTGAGCATCTGGGTTGTAGAAAGCAAAAACATTCATGCTTCCGACCCCGGCGAATCCGCATCTCTGTACGACCCTGCGAGCGACAAGATCTACCGCCACCCTACCTTCTACGACCTTCCTGATGAAGTGAAGTACATGTAGTTTTTTTTGGGAGTTGGGGGTTAGGAATTGGGAGTTGGGAGTCATCCGACTGCGTTATTACGAACACGGCATTATTGCCATCACCTGATGGCAGGTGAAATAAAAACAACAAATGAGCTTAGAATATACACTGCGATTGGCTGATGACGCGCTGATACTTGGTCACAGGCTGAGTGAATGGTGCGGACACGGTCCGATATTGGAACAGGACATTGCATTGACCAATACATCACTCGACCATCTGGGTAGGGCGAGGAGTTTGTTTCAATATGCCGCAGAACAATTCAATAACCTGCCGGAAGACGAAAAGAAAACGGCTGTAACTTCTGTGGCCATTCAGAATCTTGTGAACACAGGCTCTGGACTTGACGAGGATGACATGGCTTTTCTGCGCGACGGATGGGACTTCAGGAATGTGCTCCTGGTAGAGCAACCCAACAACGACTGGGCTTACACAGTAGCCCGTGCACTGTACTATGACGCGTTCGCGTTCTATTTCTTTTCTGCACTACAAAACAGCAAGGACATAACACTGGCAGCCATCGCTGAAAAATCATTGAAGGAAGTGACCTACCACCTGCGTTGGAGCAGTGAGTGGGTGGTGCGCCTGGGTGATGGTACCGAGGAAAGTCATGAGCGCATGCAAACGGCTCTCGACGAACTATGGTCATTTACAGGCGAACTCTTCTCTATGAGCGATGCAGAGAAAGAAGCAGCGCAGAGTGGCATAGGAGTAGATCTGGCATCATTGCAGCCAAAGTGGATGGAGCGTATAGCGTCAGTACTGCAGGAGGCTACACTTGATGTACCAAAAGGAACATGGATGCAGGAAGGTGGCAAACACGGACGTCATACCGAACATCTGGGTTATGTTCTTGCCGAAATGCAGTTCATGCAACGTACCTATCCGGGTATGGAATGGTAAGCAACTTTCTTCAGATCAGTATTTCCTGTCGATAACATAGTCGACCAACTGCTCCATAGCAGTGCGTTCGGCCGAAGGAGGGAATGTATTAAGGATGTCTATGGCATCCTTTTTGTATTGTGTCATTTTTTCTTTCGCGTAATCTATACCACCTGAGGTCTGCACATAACTGATCACCTCATCCACTTTTCGCCTGTCGGTGCTGTTGTTCTTTACGGTATAGATGATGCGGCGGCGTGTGGCTGTGTCGGCATGCTGCAGCGCATATATGAGCGGCAGGGTCATCTTCTTTTCCTTGATGTCTATGCCCGTGGGCTTGCCTATGTTATCCTGACCATAGTCGAAAAGGTCGTCCTTGATCTGGAATGCAATTCCCACCTTCTCACCAAAAAGCCTGAATTTCTCGGCTACTTCCTCGCTGCCGGTAGTTGAGTAGGCACCGGACGCACAGGCTGCAGCCAGCAGAGATGCCGTCTTAGCCCTGATGATGTCGAAGTACACGCTTTCGTCTATATCCAGTTTGCGCGCCTTTTCCATCTGCATCAGTTCACCCTCGCTCATTTCCTTTACTGCGCGCGATGTGATCTGTAGGATCTTGTAATCGCCGTTGTCGATAGAGAGGAGCAACCCTTTTGACAGCAGATAATCGCCCACCAGCACCGCTATCTTGTTCTTCCAGAGTGCATTGATGGAAAAGAAATTGCGGCGTTTCATAGAGTTGTCCACTACATCATCGTGTACGAGTGTGGCCGTGTGGAGGAGCTCTATGAGGGATGCAGCCCTGTAGGAGGATTCGTTGATCTCGCCGGCAATGCGGGCAGAGAGGAAAACGAACATAGGACGCATCTGCTTCCCCTTCCGCTTGATGATAAAGCGCATGATCCGATCGAGCAGGGGATTACTGCCTTTAACGCTCTCCGCGAACTTCTTCTCGAAAAGCGACAGCTCGGTGCCTATTACTTTCTGTATGCGCTCCATCTATGTGTTGCGAAATTGCGTGTAAAAGTCGAAATAAGAATCCTATTTGCCACATATTTTTTGCCATTGCGGGCGCACACATAATAAAACCGTAAAATACGGGTTAAAAGACAGGGGCGGTTTGTTTTTTGTTGTGGTGGTCTATACCTTTGTTTGTGCGTGTTCAATTAAAGAAAATACGCAATGTAAAATACAATCTATGCTTGCAAGGAAGTTTTTATTGATATCGGGTCTTGCGGTTCTTGCTGCTTCTTCGCTATCGGCGCAGGAGAAAAAAGACAAGAAAGCAAAAGGAGCTGCCAAAGAAGAAAGCCAGGCAGCACCGGCGGCACCGGCATCTAAGCCCGCCGGCCTTCAATGGTCGAACAGGGACATGACGTATCATGGCAAGAACTATGATATCATGGATTCGGCCTACTATCGCAAGGGCAAACCAGCCAAGCAATTCCATGCCTACATGGAGCATCAGGAGGCATTCCCCCCAAAGCCGCGCAATATGTTTGAGGTAGGCATAGGCGGAGGTCTGTACAATGTTGTAGGCAACATCCCTTCTACTATGTTGTGGAACAGAGGCGGTGGCGGCATCAACTTCAACGTGCGCAAGTCTCTTGGTTATGCGTTCTCCATGAGGATGCAGTACATATATGGTGTAGCCAGGAACATGGACCTGCAAGCAACTACAGGATACGACGCGCCCTACACTCAATTCGGCTATGTACCACTGCAGCAATCAGGCAACGGCACACCTGCTGAACGTGTATACCGCTCCACACGCATGGAGTCATCGCAACTGAACCTTGATCTGATGTTCAATGTGGGTAACATCAACTTCCATCAGGCACGCAATAAGGTATCTTTCTTCGGCTATCTGGGCTTGGGCGCGTTGGGGTATAAAACCCGTGTGAATGCGCTGAACGACAATTACGAAGAGTACAACTTCGCCACCATGGTACCCAACCCTAATGGCGATCTGAAAACGATACGCAAAGACCTCCGCAAAGGATTTGACAAATCGCACGAAACACCTGCCCCCAATACCAACAGGAAGACCATTCTCGACAAAAAGCACCTTGACTTCGCGCCAAGTGTAGGTTTGGGTGTACAGTACAAGATCAACAAAATGTTCAACGTTCAGGTGGAGAACAGGTACATATTCCCGATGGATCCTTACCTGGACGGTACTCGCTTTGGTCCTAATCTGGGCAATACGGTAAGCACAGGCCGTTCCTCTGATGCCATCAACTACTTCTCGGTGGGTGTGAACATGAACATCAAGACCAAGAAGGCTGTGGAGCCACTGTACTGGATGAACCCGCTGGACCATGGCTACAACGAACTGTCTTACCCACGCCACATGATACTGCCCAATCCGGTATTGCCTGACAAGGACGAAGATGGCGTTACAGACCAGTTCGATAAGTGTCCGAAGACACCTAAAGACCTGCCTGTGGACGCGCATGGCTGTCCGCTGGATACTGATGGCGACGGTGTACCTGACTACAAAGACAAACAACTGATCACCCCTACTGAGTGCCAGCCTGTAGATGCAGATGGTGTAGGTAACTGCCCTTGCCCGGATGGCTGCAAGGAGATGGTGAGCAACAACAACAATAACAACACCAAGGGTGGCGACAAGAACCCATGCGGTAACATTGGCGCAGGTACACTGCTGTTCCCTGAGAAATCGAACAAGATCAACAAAGGAATGGAAGTGCAGCTGGCGACACTTGCCGCGCAAATGCAGGCAAATCCGCTTTGCAAAGTGGTGATAATGGGCGGTGGTACCGGCAGCAAAGTAAAAGAGCAGAAATCGTGGGAACACGTGAATGCAGTTATCGAGTACATGAGCGACAAGAACAGCATCGGCCGCGAGCGCTTCATCTTCAAGTATGGCGAGGCAGGCGATGAGAATATCGTTACCTATCGCCCGGCGAACGTTGACGAAGGCGGCGAATCAAATGTGCCTCCTCCGCATCCTAACATCAAGTAGTTTACAAGTCTTAACAATAACGAATAAGCCCCGCAATTGCGGGGCTTATTCGTTATATCTGTGAACCAAAATATCAGGCTATCCAGGGTTGCAACGCATCGGCTATCTTGCGGTCGTTGCCCAGGCGCGGCACCTTGTTCTGCCCGCCCAGCTTGCCTATGGAGCGCATGTATTCGATGAAGGTGTTCTTTTTCATCACCCTTATTTTCAGCGGCTGCAGAATGTTGCCAGACATCAGATCTTCGTAATAAATGTTTTTGGCGCGCAAATGGTTGTTGACGGTTGTGGCAAAAGCGTCCATATCGGTCGGCATAGTGCCAAACTCCACAAACCATTCGTGATAAGGCAATTCGCCCGATACCTGTATGCGCGGCGCAATGGTGAACTCTGTTACCTGCACATCATGTTCGCGGGCAGCGTTCATGATCGCGTACTCAACCTCCTCACCTATCACATGCTCGCCGAAGGCCGAGATGAAATGTTTCACACGGCCCGTCACTACCAGGCGGTAGGGATCGGTGCTGATGAAGCGAACTGTATCGCCGATGTTGTATCCCCAAAGGCCGGCATTGGTACTCACAATAAGTGCGTAGTTCTCGCCCGCCTTCACATCGGCCAGCGACAGGCGCGTGGGGTTTTCGTTATGTATTTCGGCGGCAGGGATGAATTCGTAGAAAATACCTGCGTTGGTATTCAGCAACAGGCCTTCGCCACCAATGCGGTCCTGAAAAGCAAAGAAGCCCTCGGACGCCGGGAAGGTCTCTATCATATCGACCTGGCCACCCAGACTATCAGTAAGACGGGCGCGATAAGGTTCAAAATTCACCCCACCATGCACTATCACCTGAAGTTTGGGGAAGATGTCTTTAATCTTCTTACCTTCATTACGCTGAATCAGCCAGTCGAAGTACATCTGCATCCATGGGGGAATACCGCTTATCAGCGTCATATTCTCATTCATGGTCTCCTGCACTATCTTTTCCAGTTTCGTCTCCCAATCTTCAATGCAATTGGTCTCGTATGACGGCAACTGATTGCCGCGCAGGTAGCGGGGAATAAAGTGATTGACAATGCCACTGAGCCTGCCGGTGGGTATACCTCCCACTCGTTCCAGCTCAGGCGATCCCGATAGGAATATCATTTTCCCATCGGCAAACGCAGTGTTTCCGCTTTCCGCCATATAGCAGAGCAGTGCATCGCGTGCACCGGCTATATGATTGGGTATAGACTCTTTTGAGATAGGTATATACTTGACCCCGCTTGTAGTGCCGGATGTCTTGGCAAAATATATTGGGCGCCCCTTCCACAGTACATTCGGTTCCCCCTTCTTTATCCTCTCTATCCAGGGAATGAAAGCCTCGTAATCACGAATGGGAACCGCATTCCTGAAATCCTCGTAAGTCTTTAGCTGCTGGAAGTTGTGTTCTTTCCCGAAAACAGTGCGGCTGCCGCTCTTGAGCAGGTATTGAAGAATTGCCTGCTGGTCTGCAACTGCTGTTGCCATGCCCTTACGCACCCTTGAATGCACTATGTACGCGTAGGGCTTTGCAAGGAAAGATTTTATTTTCATCCGTTACAGATTGGATGCCAAAGTTACTAATTAAAACGAGGGGAGATGTTAAAAACGAAGCACAGAAAGCGTGTCGGGCATTGCAACTGAGCATTGCGGACAATGAAATAAAAAACTAATTTTACATCAATAGAAATTGCTCAGTTAGCGAGGGGAACAGGACGGATAAAAGAATAATTATTTTTTTGTTGTTTTAAACGAAAAACTTCCTTACCTTTGCAGAAATATTTTAGGTATATCATGTTTGCAATAGTTAATATAGCAGGGCAGCAGTTCAAGGTTAAGCAGAATGATGAGCTGTTTGTGCATCGTCTGAGCGGAAATGCAGGCGATAAGGTTGAGTTTTCTAATGTGCTTATGGTAAGCAATGGAGGCAACATCACAGTAGGCAAGAACACTACGAAAGTTCAGGCTGAGATCATAGACCATCTGAAAGGCGATAAGGTTATCGTTTTCAAGAAAAAGCGCAGGAAAGGTTACCAGAAAAGTAATGGTCACCGCCAGTACCTGACGAAAATTAAAATAAATGAGATTGCTTAATTGAAATTTCTTAACTTTAACACGTAATAGTAATTAACCAATAAACAATGGCACACAAAAAAGGGGAAGGCAGTGTACGGAACGGCCGCGACTCACATAGCAAAAGACTCGGTGTAAAGATATTCGGTGGTCAGCCTGCCATCTCAGGAAACATAATCGTTCGTCAGCGTGGTACAGTGTATCATCCTGGTACGAACGTAGGTCTTGGTAAAGATTTTACCATTTTCGCCCTTACCGACGGCATCGTTGAATTCCGTAAGACAAGGACGAAGACATTAGTATCAGTAAGCGCAGTTAATTAATCCGAATCGCCGAGGACTAACCCCCTACGGCGATTTTGCCATTATAAAGATTTTTGTTTAACCCTTAAATTCACAGTTATGGCAACAGCAAAAAAAGCGCCTGCGAAAAAAGCAGCAGCGCCAGCCAAAAAAGCAGCGCCTGCTAAAAAAGCAGCAGCGCCAGCAAAAAAAGCAGCACCTGCAAAAAAAGCGGCTCCCGCTAAAAAAGCAGCACCTGCGAAAAAAGCAGCGCCGGCTAAAAAAGCGGCACCTGCTAAAAAAGCGGCAGCTCCTAAAAAAGCAGCAGCTCCTAAAAAGGCAGCAGCAGCTCCTAAAAAAGCAGCAGCTCCTAAAAAGAATGCTGGTCCTAAAAAGACCGCCGCTAAGAAGAAATAAGATTTTTCTAGCGATCTTAAAAAAAGGCTGTTTCGTTACAGCCTTTTTTTATGCCCTGTAGTGAACAAATCTCACCATCAAAGTGTTGTGAACTGCGAACGCACCTCGCGACCAAGGAACAAAGAGCCGTGCGCGTCAAAATCAGCGGTGTCATCTGTAGTATAGTAACGGGTACTTCCGCCCTTGCTGATGCGTGTTTCCATTTCCGGATGCCTTATAAGATAGTCTGTCAAGCTTTCGGCTACTATCCCACCCTGTGTTACCACAGAAATATGGGCAGGTAAGAACTTCATGATCTTATTGATGAGCAACGGATAGTGGGTACAGGCAAGCAAAATGGTATCAATGCCGGGTGCCTGCTGTAACAGCTCGTCCAGGTATTTCTTCACAAAATAGTCTGCACCGTCCGAGTCATATTCACCATTCTCAATGAGCGGTACCCACATGGGGCAGGCCAACTGGTGTACCGTAACTTCAGGAAAAAAATGACTGATCTCTATGGCATAGGAACCCGAAGAGACAGTTCCTCTGGTACCCAAAACGCCCACAACACCCGTCTTCGTATACCTGCCCACCACCTCGGCTGTGGGACGGATAACACCCAGTACCCGCTTGTCCGGAGCAATACGGGGCAGATCGCGCTGCTGAATGGTGCGCAATGCCTTTGCAGATGCTGTATTGCATGCCAATATCACCAGCGGGCACCCCATTTTGAAGAACCACTCTACACACTCCAGAGTATATTGGTGAACAGTATCGAACGAGCGGTTGCCATAGGGTGCGCGGCCATTATCGCCCAGGTATATATAGTCGTACTGAGGCAGTGCCTCTGCGATGGAGCAAAACACCGTGAGCCCACCGTAACCCGAATCGAATATACCTATAGGATGTTGCAAAAAAGGTGAATGATTGTGTTACAAATGTAATCAAATTGGGCGGCAAGGTATCGGCATACTTACACAAAAAAGCGGCCCACCAAATGGTGAGCCGCCCGTATAATGCTATTGTATCAGTATTAGTGAGCTACAGCGATCTGCTTAACGATCTGGCCCTCAGCACCGCTGATGTTAACCATGTAGATACCATCAGCCAGATCAGCTACATTGAAGCTGATATTGTTCTGACCTGCAGCAACTGAAGTTGTTTTCACAACACGACCCTGCATATCTGCAATGATCACGGTTGAAGCCTGAGCGCGGTTCCAGTTCAGCTGAATGTTCAATGTGCTTTCAGCAGGTACAGGGAACAGAGTAGCGGTGCCACCGTTGTTGCTTACGCTCTTCACAGAAACGAAAGTACCGTAGTAGTAGTTAGCTTTTGTATCGCCTGAAGCAGACACCCAACCAGGGATGCTCATGTCATAAGACTGACGTGTTGATGAAGTGAGCTTACCGTTGCTGTTGTATGTATGAGCAAAATGGTAAGTATCTTTCCACGATCCTGTTCCTGTAGTATCCCATGTCTGAACAGTCTCAGAAGCAGCGTTACCGCCTGTGAAAGAACTGTAGAGGCTGAGCTGACTGTTCTGGAAAGCAGTGCCATTCCAGATGCTGTGCAGCGTAGACACTTTGTTACCGGTAGTATCGTACTCGTGCGTATACATATCAACATCAGTCCATGCTGTACCGCTCCAGTTACCGTTTGTGAGGGTCTTCAGCTTGTTTGAAGTAGTGTAAGTGTAGTTGATGCGGTTAGTATATACCGGAGTGGTAGTAGACCAGTCGCGTCCTGTTTCATTGATCTTGTTGCCTGCGGCATCGTAATAGTAAGTAACGTCGCTCTGCAGTGTGTATGCAGTACCGTCCCATGTAGCGTACTGATCTTGCTCCATCTTTCCGGCAGCATTGTAGCTGTAGGTGTTCTTAGAGTCGGTGATCCATGAAGAAGTACCATCCCAATGCTGCCTGATCATGGTAGCCTTCGTGTTATTTGCATTGTACGTATAGATGCTTTTGAACGTGTTAGCCCATGTCATGAGCACCATATCCCAGTTCTGCTCTACAGAAGTAGTAAGATTGTTGTTCGCATCGAACTCCTGGATCCACCTTTGGTTGTTGTTCTGGGTGTCGCCCATTACAAAGATCCATGAAGTACCCTCGTCAAACTTCAACTGGCTGTTCAGATCACCACCCCTTGAAGTAGAAAGATAGTTATATGCGGTAGAGTCATAACGCTTGAATTCTGCGCCATTGTGAATCCAATGTGCCTGAGCTGTAAGTCTTGAAGATTGCGCTTGTGCGGCCTGAAACAACAGAGCAGGTGCAGCAAGAGTTAAGAGTAACTTCATTTTGTTCATAAATGGCATTTTTATTTGAATAGTTGTGGTATATACCGAATTACCCTACAATGTTAGTAATTATTTTCTGGAAAATAAAAACATTAGATAAAAATAGTTGCCTGAAACAAGGCATAATTCAACGTCCGCAGCCATTTTGCAGCAAGCCGACACAAGGTGCCGCAATCGACCGCCTGAAGATGATGCCCACTATTCCGCGATAGGGCATTTTATTAACCCAAAATTATACCCGCCTACAATCGCAGGGCAATAAACTGTGCGACGATACAGGGCATGAAATGATATATTGTTAATCGTAAGAAGTGGATATTGACCTACCCTTTTAGTAATTTTACCGTTTTTAACCGCAACGCTCTCACATGTGGCATAAGATAGCCGCTTTCATTATAAAGTACCGGGTTGCCCTGCTGATAGCACTATTGGCAGATACTGCAATAATGGGATATTTCGCATCTCAGGTGAAACTCAGTTATGAATTCACCTCGGCGGTACCCACAGACAACCCCAAATATATAGAATATCAGAATTTCAGGAAGCAATTCGGAGAGGATGGCAACCTGATGGTGATAGGGGTACAGACCGACAAGTTCTTCGATCCAACCTTTTTTAACGCATACGGCAAACTCTGCAAGGAGATCGGGAAAGTCCGTGCTGTGGAAAATGTACTCAGCATCCCCGGTGCGGTAACCCTGGTAAAAGACACCCTAACCTCCAAGCTAAAGGTGGTGACGATAGCCGGAGAGCCCCCCTATGCTAACGTAGACAGCATAAGGAGAGAATTTGAGAACCTGCCCATCTACAGGGGTTTCCTCTACAACCCTGATACGAAGGCCTACATGATGGCGGTCCGCATTGAGAAGAATGTACTTAACTCAAAAGACAGATCGGAGGTCATTAACAGCATAGTGGCACTTGGCGAAGCGTTTGCCAAAGAACAGAACGTGGAAATGCACTACTCGGGCCTGCCCCTCATTCGCACACAGATGGCGATGAAGGTTCAGTCTGAGATGAAGCTGTTCCTTATTATGTCGTTTGTGCTTACGGCAGTGATCCTTGTTATTTTCTTCCGGTCGTTCACGGCAGTATTGGCATCTATGCTGGTGGTGGCTATAGGTGTTATCTGGAGCGTGGGTACCATTGTACTTCTGGGCTACAAGATCACGCTGCTCACCGCACTCATTCCGCCGCTGGTGGTGGTGATCGGTATTCCCAACTGCGTGTACCTGCTGAACAGGTATCACTTTGAGTATTACCGCAACCCCAACAAGATGAAGTCGCTGTTGCGCATGGTAGACAGGATGGGTATCGTGACCTTCTTCACTAACCTTACCGCAGCAATTGGTTTTGGCGTATTCTTCTTCACAAAAAGCGTATTGCTTAAAGAATTCGGTCTGGTTGCGGGCATCAACATCATTGCACTGTTCTTCATTTCTCTTGTGTTCATCCCGGCTTTCTTCAGCTTCCTGCCCCCGCCCAAGGTAAAACACACCAAGTATCTGGAAAGCGGACTCATCAATAAGGTGCTGACACGTATCACCAACTGGGTGTTCAGCCACCGGATGTCCATCTACGCATTCACATTTGTGGTTTGCGGCCTGTCGGTATGGGGGGTGCTGCGCCTTAAAAACGACGCCCACATTGTGGACGACCTTCCGAAATCAGACAAGGTATCGGTGGACCTGAAGTTCTTCGAGACAAACTTCAAGGGAGTTATGCCGCTGGAGATAGTGATAGACACCCGCAAAAAACGCGGAGTGGTGAACGGCCTGGGTGTCATCAGAAAAATGGACGAACTGAGTGCGCTCCTCGAGTCTTACCCAGAAATAGGCAAACCACTCTCCATAACCAACGGGGTGAAGTTCGCCTCACAACAATATTTTGGCGGGGATACCTCTTACTTTGCTGTTCCCGGCGACTTCGGTGCTGCATTCCTGCAGCCATACCTTTCTGCCAAAAAAGACACCGGCAAGGGCACCTTGTTCAATAAACTGCTCCTTTCGTTCATTGACAGCAACAAGCAGAAGGCACGCATCAGTGTAAGTATGGCCGACGTAGGTTCGCGAAAGCTCCCTGCCCTCCTCGACTCCATAAAACCACAGGTTTACAAGATATTCGACAGCAGTAAGTACACCGTTACGTTCACCGGCACCAGCATCACCTTCCTTGAGGGTAGTAAGTTCATCGTAGATAGTCTGCGAGACAGTCTCATCCTTGCCTTCCTCATCATCTTCGGCTGCATGGTGGCACTTTTCCGTTCATGGCGGATACTGCTCATCTCCATCATTGTGAATATTGTGCCGCTGCTCATCACTGCCGGCCTTATGGGTTGGTTCGGCATCCGAATCAAGCCGTCTACAGTACTCGTATTCAGTGTGGCGCTGGGCATCACTATCGATGTTACTATCCGTTTCCTTGTGAACTTCAAACAGGAACTGGTGCGGCACGACGACAGTATTGCCGATACGGTGCACCGTACCATTCACGATACCGGTCTCAGCATTATCTATACTTCACTCATTCTTATCGCGGGTTTCGCTGTGTTTATGCTGTCGCAATTTGATGGAACTAAATCTCTGGGCTATCTCACTTCCATCACGCTGTTCCTGGCCATGGTGACCAACCTCACCCTGCTGCCGGCTCTGCTGCTGTGGATGGATAAGGTGATAGAGAAAAAGAACAATTCTACCGACTTCCTCATGGGCGAGGAAGACGACGATGTCATCAAGATCACCGACTAACGGCGTCCCCCTGACACCTCTGTTTCGTATATTCGTAGTGTGTACCGTCTTCTGATCGTATCGCTTTTATATCTATCCGCATTGCCGGACAGCATCGCCATTGCCCAAAACCGGCCTGCTGTGACACGTGTAGCAACACGGCTTAGCACAACCGACAGCATAAGGATGGTATTGGTGCGGGGCGGCACGTTTGACATGGGCAGCAACCGCCACGCATCTGAACAACCGGTGCACAGTGTTACGGTGAGCAGCTTCTACATGAGCATCTACGAGATAACACAGGAACAATGGGAAGTTGTGACGGGCTACAACTACAGTAGCTACCGCAATTGCCGCCAATGCGCCATGGAAGGTGTGAGCTGGGACGAGGTGCAGCAATTTTTAGCGGAACTGAACCGCCGCACCGGGAAACACCACAGGCTGCCCACTGAAGCGGAATGGGAATACGCAGCGCGTGGCGGCCACTACCTGAGCAATTACCTGTACAGCGGCAGCAACAACATTCGTGACATAGCGTCTGCGTATAGCGATGATATGCCTGAGGTAGCAAGACATACACAGGTGGTGGGCCAACACCGGCCCAATGAACTGGGAATATATGACATGAACGGCAACCTGCAGGAATGGTGCAGCGACTGGTATGACGAACATTACTACGAGAAACGAGAAGCCAATAACCCCAAAGGACCAACATCAGGAGTAGCGAGGGTGTATCGTGGGGGATTCTACGCAACCTACCCCGAATTCATGACGAATACTTATCGCCGGCAAGACCCCGAACACTATGCAGTACCATCATCCAATTGGCCCACCCTGGGCTTCAGGATAGTGCGTGATGTAGATTAACCCCCTCCTTTAATTTGGCACGTCCCGGAAGTCGCGGCGGCGCACCAGCTTCAGATCTTGTAGAATAGACGACTTGGCGTTGAGCGTGAAATTGAAGCTCTTGCGGGGGCCGAACGGATAGGTCTGGAAGTGCATTTCCCAGCAATGCAGATCGCGGTAAACGTCTATGCTGGTCAGCGTCATCTGTTTCAGATCGAAGTTGTAACCACTGTTCACCACTGCCTTCCACCGTTCGGTTATCTGCAACTCTCCGGCAAACGTCATGGAGTGGGTCAACACCGCAGTATCGCGATAGGAGAACCTGCTGAACTGTTTGTTCACAGACATGGTATAGGTGAAGTTGAAACTCCACGGGATGTTCAGGTCCACATATTCGTTATAGCCTGCATTGCGCAATACACGCAGATACTCTTCGCTATTGGTGCGCGCTTTGTCGCTGCCCTTTGGCTTGGAGTGGAAGTTACTACCCAGAGAAAGGTTGGCCGATTTGAAACGCCCTATACCGGTGCCGTGTTCTATGTTCAGCGTTTCCATGATCCTGCCCTTTCCATAGTCGAACGCGTATGGGCTATACCCTGCCGATCCGGTGATATTCACCTTGTCCAGCACGTTCGTCCTGAAATTCATACCGATATCACTCCACCTGAAAGAATCTGCAGCAGCGTTATAGGAAGTGGCTATGCCCAGACCATCTATGAGCGTCACATTCTTGTAGCCCTTTGCCGTGTCTTTGTTGTTGCGCACCTTTATCTGAAGGTTGTTATTCAGCCCCAGACTCACCGCAGCCTGCTTGCCTTGCGGCGGCGCCCCTATAGGCGACCTCAGGAAGGGCGACAATACCCTCTCTGTCTGGCTGGTATCCATACGCGCCTTGTAGTAGTAATTGAACGGGTCGGTAGCAAAATCGGGCCTGAACGAGACACCGGTAGACGGGGTAAGCACGTGTCTTATGCCCTTCAGGCTTCCCCTGTTGAACAGTTTCATACCGTATATACGGGTAGAGAGAGAGACACCTGCATTAAAGTCGCGAGCGGTAAAGAATCCGTCCTTCAACGAGGAGTCGACCTTGCCGGTTACATCATTGAATTCCTGGTAGATCTTGTTGCTGAGCCAGTACTCATTATAATTGGCGCTGAACGACATGTTCACATACCTCAAAACCGTGTACGATGCACTTACAGGGATAGTATGCCGCACACCATTCTGAAATTTGTTCAGCGACATCTTACTCAGATCGAAAGTACTGTCGTAGAGTGTAGTCTTGTTCTGCAGGTCCATAGAGTAGCTGGCCGTTATCTTATCGTACCAGTGATTGCCCACCGCCTTCTTGTTCTGGAACGGGTTGAACTGATTGACATAAAAGTTCATTGACGGCAGTGTCACGTCTATCTGCTTTGTGCGGGTGTTCTGCTGGTGCAGCGCACTTATGGTAAGTCCGAACGGGCGGTTCTGCCAGTTCTTGCTGTAGCTTATGTTCGACTGGTACTGGTTGTTCAATATCAGGTTGGGATCCAGACTGTTGTTGGAGTAGAAGCTGGATGTACCCGCCTGTACTGACGCGTTGAAACTTTGGCCCGGCACCGACTTGGCATCAGAACTGTGGCGCCAGTTCACCATAAAGTCCTTGGTGGTACTGGCATTGGGTTCAAAGTCTTCGCCGGTCTTGTTAAGGGCATAAGACAAACTGAATGCCCCCCGGTAGTGATACATGTTGTTGTAGTTGCTGGTACCCGTCACCTTGTAACTACCCTTGGTGTAGATATTGGTCTGCAAAAGGGCGTCCACCTTGTCATTCACGTAAAAGTAGTACCCACCATTCATCAGGCCGAATCCGCGTTGTTGTTCTACACTGTACGTTGGCAACACAAAACCCGACCGCTGCTTTTGGGAGGCCGGAAACAGACCGAACGGCAGATACAGTGGTGTTGGCACCCCTTCAATATTCAGGTTGGCCGGCCCCGACACAATGACCCTATCGGGTACAACCTTTATCTTCTTAGCCCTTATACCGAAATGCGGCGTATCCAGCGCGCACGTGGTGTACACACTATGCCAGCCATATATACTTTGGTCGGGATTGCGCTTGATCTGTTCGCTCTTTACATACCCTTCGCCATACTGAGAGCTCACGTTGCGCACAATGGCACGCTTGCTTTTGAAGTTGTACTGCATGGAATCGAAAGTGAACCGCTCGCTGCCCTGCTTGAATGCGGGCCGGTTGGTTCCGGTATCTTTTGCCAGATCGCTGGGTGCGGCGGTGACCATGTTGGTGGCCTGCGCAAAACTCATCTGACCTGAATTCAGCTGCATTTCCTCATAGTTCACCTGCGCCTTACCATACAGGTAAAAGTGATCGCTGTCCATATCCATCACAGCCGAGTCTTTAGCTGTTGCTTTCACAACAGATGGAAGCGCATCTGACGATATTTTTATGCCCAGTCGCTCGGCCAGGGTGGTCTTCTTAGTTGAGTCTGCCGCTGTCAGCGTGTCTTTGCCGGCTATACCGGGTTTCCCATTCTTCCAGCTAATGGTGTCGGCGATCGCAATAGTGGTATCCTTCGCGGCAAGCGAGTCATTTTTTCGTCTCAGCTGGGCAGCGGCATCATTTGTTATAAAGATTATAAAAATAGTGGCCACACAGCAGGTAAAGCGATGCAATGATGAGAAATTTGGAATAAATTTACCGCTAAGGCTCATGAACGGGCAAAAATAACTATTTGACTGCGAGGTTGAATGAATTTGTATATTTAATCTTTTGTGAAACATTCTTATGCGCGCTATCGTTGTTCTGGCAATGTTGCTGGCGTTCTCGCCGGTATCAATGTTTGCCAAAGGCAAGAAGGTAAGTAAAATCGTTATCGATGCCGGTCATGGAGGCAAAGACTTTGGAGCGCGGGGAGCTATCTCGAATGAGAAAGACATCACGCTGGCCGTTGCCCTGAAACTGGGCAAACTCCTCACAGACTCCATGCGCAACATGCAAGTGGTATACACTCGTACAGAGGACGCATACCCTTCACTCGTGGAGCGCCACGAGATCGCAAACAAGTCGAACGGCGACCTTTTCATTTCCATACACGTCAACTCTACTCCCTATACCTACACGCGCACCCTGAAAGGCTACAAGACGGTGAAGCGCAAGGGCAAGACAGTGAAACAACCCATCTATACCTCTGTACGCCATCACGTTACGAAGCGCAGCGGTGTTGAGACCTATGTAATGGGCTTGCACCGCGCCGGTCAGCAGAAAGACGCCATCGGTGAATATGGCGAAAACGTAAGCGACGAACCGGGATTGCTTAATGAAAACGATCCGCAGACGGCAATTATTGTGGCCCAGTACGCCCAGGCGTTCCTTGGCAAGAGTGTGGTCTTAGCGTCAAAGGTGCAGGAACAGTTCGCATTGGGTGGCCGCCCGGACCTGGGTGTAAAACAGATGGGACTGGAGGTACTGGCAGGCAGTGCTATGCCGGGTGTGCTAGTTGAGATCGGATTTATCACCAACATTGAAGAAGAGGCTTATCTGAATTCAGAGAAAGGTCAATATGAGGTAGCGGTTGCTATTTACCGTGCCATAAAAGGCTATAAAGACGACCTCGAAAAATAGTACAAAAAAATATTTCTAAGTTTCCATAGATAGATGGCTTTATTGAAATATATTTATGACCGTATAACGTGTCGGCACACTGCTGAAGGGTCTTTTGCTGTCATGTTGTAAACGGTTTTTTCTTATTTTTGAGAACGATAAAACACAATCAAAGTGATGAACTTTCCTTTTAAGACCATATTAGTTTCTGCCATAGCCACTATCGGTGTTTTTGCTACCGTTGTGTACACTTCCTCTTGCAACAGAGACAAGTGTAAGACCATCACCTGCGCCAATGGTGGCGTTTGTAACGATGGTGCCTGCACCTGCCCTTCTGGCTATGAAGGAACCAACTGCGAAAAAGAAAGCCGCCTGAAATTCATTGGCAACTGGACTGTGTTCGAAAAAGGCAGCATCACTCTGGCCGCTCAATACCCCATCAGCATAGAGCCGGGAGCAGAGCCTTCAGACGTGGTTATCAAGAACTTCTACAACTACTTCAAGACTCCGGTACGCGCTACAGTTGTTGGCGACTCTTTGTTCATCCCCAACCAGCAGTATGAAGGAAAAGTACTGCACGGCATAGCGCATATCTACTCAAACGTTACTTATGGTCAGTACGGTGGTATCACCGCGCTCTACCAGATCATTGACACAGCCACACAAAAGGTGAATGACTTCGGCTACAACGCAGCTATCACCAACAGCGATCCTTCGCAGTGGAATAAATAATTGTCGGCTGACCTCAACTTATTACAGCGCTCTAGGTGAAAACCGAGAGCGTTTCTTTTTGGGCTCCCTCCTTCGTGATTTTGACAATCTTGACATTCCTTTCTACTTTTGATGTACGGAATGGCAACAAAAAAGATCATCATAGCGATAGACGGGTATTCATCGTGCGGCAAGAGCACACTTGCACGCGAACTTGCCGTGCAACTCGGATACAACTATATCGACAGCGGTGCCATGTACCGTGCCATTACCCTCTATTTCCTGCGAAACAGTGTTGACCTTTCCAGCCATAGCGCTGTACAGGCAGCCATAGCCGATATCAATCTGTCGTTCGTATTCAACGAACATCGCCAGGCGTCCGACATCTATCTGAACGATGAGAATGCTGAACCCTATATCCGTGACATGATCGTGTCTGAAAAGGTAAGCGAAGTGGCCGCCATAAAGGAGGTGCGCACATTCGCGGTGGCCCAGCAACAACGCATGGGGCAAGATAAGGGCATTGTGATGGATGGCCGCGATATAGGTACAGCAGTGTTCCCCGATGCCGAGCTGAAACTGTTTATGACCGCCGACCCGGAAGTGCGTGTCATGCGCCGCTTTAAAGAGCTGTACGCCACCAACCCGGCCATCACTATAGATGAGGTGCGTCACAACCTGGAACTGCGCGATTACATTGATTCTACCCGCGATGAGAGTCCCCTGCGCCGTGCCGACGACGCTGTGATCGTTGACAACAGCAACCTCACCCGCGCCGAGCAACTCACCATTGTGCTGGAGATGGTAAAAGACCGTACAAAGTAGTTTTTCACTCTTCTTTACTGGCAGTATCCCTACCCCCAATGCGGGCAGGTATCGTATTGCCATCCTCTTAACAAACCGGACATAAAATAAAAACGCGGTCACTTTTCAGCGACCGCGTTTTTCTATTTCATTGATGCAGCTTACTCAACGTTCAGCCTCATCACAGCACGCCTGTTCTCAGCCATGCCTTCTGCTGTCTTATTGCTTGCTACAGGATCTTTCTCACCGTGAGCCATCACCTTGATGCGCTTACCGTCGGCACCCAGAGCAATGAGCTGTTTCTTAACAGCCAGTGCACGACGCAGAGACAACTTCATGTTGTACTGGTTAGTACCCCTCGCATCAGCGTGACCGTGGATAATGATGATCGAGTTAGGATCATCTTTCAGCGTTTTGATAGCTGTTTCCAGTACCGGCTTAGATGTTTCCTGAACTACAGTCTTGTTTGTTTCAAACAGGATCGGTGTAGAAAGCGGGATCTCAACTACCGGAGGAGGAGGCAGCGGGCAACCGTTGTTGCTTGCAGGACCTGCAACCTCAGGGCACTGATCTTCGTTATCTGGAATACCATCACCATCAGTGTCAGGACAGCCTTTGTACTGAGCCAGACCTGGTTTGTCAGGGCAGAGGTCGTTCTTATCGGCAATACCGTCACCATCCCTGTCAGGACAGCCTTTCAGACTTGCAGGACCCGGCTGGTAAGGACATTCGTCATTTTTGTCAGGAATTCCGTCACCATCGCTGTCAGGACAACCGTTGAACTTAGCGATACCCGGAATGGTACGACAAGAGTCTTCAGAATCCTGGATACCGTCTTTATCGGTGTCAGGACATCCCTGGAACTGCTCCAGACCCCAAACCTCAGGACACTTGTCCTTTTTGTCCGGAATTCCGTCCTCGTCTGTATCCCTGAGTTTGCCGAACAGGAAGCGAACACCAACATTACCGCCAAAAGAAGATACGTTGCTTGATGATACGTTGTTCAGGCTTGAGCTGTACTCCATCTTCGTATTCATGAAGGTGTAGTTAGCCACATTGTTGTTCTTGAAAGACTGATACATATAGTATGCACCGAAATTCAGTGCTACATGGTCTGACAGGTACCAGCTAAGCTGTGGCCTCAGGAGGAAGCCTACAGAACCTGTTGTGTAAGATACAGTGCTCTTATCAATGGCAGGTGTCTGACCCAGACCCACATTGTATCCGGCAGCTTTCTGCTTCTGGAACTCAGCGTTCAGATCCACACCCGGATTGTAATTGAGCATTGCTGTCCTTGTTATCAACTCAGAGTTGGCAGAAGGAACAGGGGAATTGTCGTAAGTGTACGGCGAACCGTCTCCGCTTGGCGTGAGGCTATATTTGTAAACAGCCTCATAATCGAAGTTGCCGTTGTTCTGAGACACGTTCTTCATTTGCATGTTGAACATTGGTCCCGCGTCAGCAGTGAAGCCAAACGCCTTAGAGAACCTGTACTTATACTTCAGCATCAACGGAATGTTGATGTTGGTAGACTTTGTCCACTCTGCCAGGTTATAACCTGTGATGTGCTGGCGGAAAATAGCGCCTGCAGCATCGGTAGCCTGATACTCAACATGATACTTGTCCAGGTTCAGGTTGCCTGTCTGAGACAGGTACATGAAACCGGCACCAACACCCCAATGGCAACCGGGGCCAAAGAAGTAGCCGAGCTGCGCGTCAAAACCAAGGGAACTTCCCTTGTCGAATGACAGCTTGCCTATGTTAGTGTTCTGGCTGATGGCGTTCAGATAACCTGAAGTAGAAGTACCGGTTGTAAGGTCCTGCTTCATGCCGCCGCCCAGCAAATTGAGGTCTATTACCCACCTCGAAAGATCGGGGTCGCGGGTATAGTTGTATTTTTTTGTAACAGGTGCAGGAGCTGTCTTGGCTTCCTGCGCCATAGCCGGCATCATCGACGATGCGGCCAATATGGAAAAGATTACTTTTTTCATCTAATGTAGTTTAATAAGTTGAGCGGTTAGTTTTTCACAAATTTTGCGGTTCCTATCCTTACACCATCCTGATAACACTCTACCATGTAGAAGCCTGCAGGCAGTTCAGCCACGTGGAATGTAGCTTTGTTATTATCAGTGGTTACCTTATTCAGTACTTGTCCCAGCATGTTCACCAGTTCCACACGCACCTCGCCGGTAGTTATTGTAGTCAATTCTACATTCACCTGGTCAGCAGCAGGGTTAGGGAACAGCTTCATACCTGCAACCTCCTCTTCAATATTCGCCTCGATCCTTGGCGTATTGTCGTTAGGCTTGTTGAAGTATGCCTTGATAGTGCATTCGCCGTTGTTCGTCATCACCCAGTATTTGCGTGCCGCGAAATCCGGTTTAGCATCAAAGTAGCTCTGGTTCACTTCGCCTTTCAGCGCCACTGAATCCAGTGTTACAGCATCATCATAACCCCACTGGTATGTCTTAACGTTGTTCTGGAGGCAGATGAACTTGCCACGTGCGTAGATCACAACAGGCATTGTGTTTGCAGTAGAGCCCACAGCTACAGAGTATGTCGCAACACCTACACAACCGGTAGAAGCATACGCCGCTGACAGTGTAACCACTGCTGTACCCGGATTGTTGAAGTTTACAATGCTGTACTGGTTGCCCGCACCTGTCGCGTATACCTCAGCGTTTGTAGCGCTCCATGAGTAAGTAACGCCTGTTGGAGCAGGAATTGATGCACCGAAGTTCTGGTACATAGCACCATTACACAGTGAAGAACCAGGCTTAGTAGTGATCACAGGAGCCTCAGCAGATGGACGAACCTTAACTGTTACGGTCTGCGACTTAGAGCAGCTTGCACCTACAGTAATGGTGTACACATAAGCTACGTTGATGGTAGCGGCAGTGCTGTTCACCAGTGTTTCGTTCACATTACCTGTTCCGCTTCCTGTGTTCGGTGTTATGTTACCAACACTTGCGCGGTTCCATGCGTAAGAAACCGGTACTGTCAGGTCTGTAGTAGGCTCGTATGTGAACGGAGCACCGGAACATGCACTGTCCGTAAGCGATGAAGACATTTTAGGAGTAGGATGTACTACTACCGGTACGTTATACTGGTTAGTACAGCCGTTAGCGCTCAGTGTAAATTCGTAGATCACCGCCAGGTTACCGTTGGTATTGTTCTTCAGCAGTTCGCTGATGTTGCCTGTTGCATCCACTACAGGAACAGAACCGATACCCGCAACAAACGGACGAGACCATGTGTAGGCATAACCCGGTGTGAAGCTGGCAGGTGTGAAGTTGAACACAGTGCTGTCACATATAGGTGCCGGCATTGGGTTGCTCAGCCTTGGCCTTGGGTTCACTGTAACAATAACGTTCTCAGCAGATCCGCAACCGTTCACGCTCGTAGTGTATACATAAGTAACAGCTATCGGGAGCGGAGTAGCATTCCTCAAACGCTCAGCAGGATTACCTGTTCCGGTTGCTGCAGGATTAGTGATACCTGTAACAGTAGCACGAGACCATGTGAACACAGCACCCGGTGTAAAACTGTTTGGTGTGTAATTGAATGTAGTGCTGTCGCATATTGCAGCAGGCGTAAGTGTAGTGCTCAGTGACGGAGTTGGGTTCACTGTGAGCAATACGTTCTGGAAATTAGTACATCCGTTCGCTGACAGCGAGAAGTTGTACGTAACCACTATCGGAGCCAGTGTTGTGTTGTCGTGTGTCTCAGCAATTGTATCTGTGCCTGATGCATAAGAACTTGAGATACCCGATACCGGATAGCGTTCCCAGTTGATAGTAGTACCTGTAGTACCGGTAGTTGCTTTGTAATTGAAAGAAGCGTTATCACAGATATTTCCTGTGAGGCTGCTTGTCAGCACCGGCATCGGGTTAACGATAACCGAAAGGTTCTCGGTGTATTTACAGCCGTTGATGTTCATTGTATCAACATACACTACAGTGATCGGAGCCACTGTTGTATTTGTCAGCACCTCGTTGATAAGACCAGCGCCGCTTGCAGCACCCGGAGTGATACCGGTAACCGCAGCCCTGCTCCATGAATGAACCAGACCCGGAGTAAGACTTGTCTGTGTGAATGTAACTGCGTTACCGGAACATGATGAACCTACCAATGGTGTAGGGAACAATGATGGTGTCGGGTTCACCGAAACCGTGAGGTCCTGTTGGTTCACACAACCATTAGCTGTGAGGGTGTATGTGTAAGTAACAGGAACTACGAAATCACCTGTATTATCAAATGTCTCGCTGATGCTTGCAATACCACTGTTGGCAGATGCAGAGATGTCGCCCGTAAGAGCTGGACGGCTCCATGCAAATGTTGTACCCGCTACAGGGCTGGTAGCCGTGTAAGCGAACAATGTGTTGTCGCACACAAAACCTGCAGAAGAACCGCCTGTAAGTGTTGGTGTCGGCTTCACTGTGTAAGTAAAGGTGTCAGGAGTACCATAACAGCCGTTCAATTCAGGAGTTACGATGATCTCAGCTACCTGATTTACAGCTGAAGAGTTGAACGCGGTGAAAGAGAAAATATCTCCTGTGCCGCTTGCAGGGATACCAACTGAAATAAGACTGTTAGTCCAGTTGTAGTTGGTTCCTGAGTGCGAACCGGTAAATGCAACAGTAGTTGTGTTTGTTCCGTTACAAACAGGAGTCTGGTCAGCAGTAGCAGTAACTGTTGGAATAGCTTTTACTTCCACACTCACCGGCTGCATATAGCTGCACGTACCGTCGTTGATGGTAAGGAAACCATTGTACACTGCCGGAGCAGCACCTGCAGGAACCGTTACAGGGAACGCAGATGAAGTAGGGAATGCAGTTGTTGTTACATCCGTAAATCCTGCACCTTCAGCTGTAGGATCCCAGTCAATTGAATAAGTATAAGCCGTAGGAACGTCGAAAGAGATCTTTGCGAAACCGTCAGTTACGTTGTAAGCAGGAGTATGGGTCACAGATGTAGCAAGGGTGCCGTCTGCATAAGACGAACCACCGCCACCGCCGGACCATGCGCCGCCGCCGCCACCGAAGTAGCCGCCGCCACCGCCGCCTGATACGCCGTCGATGCTACCCGCACCACCCTGACCAAGCTGGCCGTCTTCACCGTTTGCAAAACCTGTGAAAGCCGCACCTGTTCCACCGGCTGATGCACTACCGCCTGTTGCTTTAGAACCGTCAGCGTTGAACTCACCGTCGCCGGCTGTTGTACCACCGCCAAAACCACCTAACACAGACATATTAATACCATCGTGGCCGCTGCCTGCGCCACCGCCTGCCACTGCAACGCGCTGACCAAGAAGACTGCCATTAAGACGGATATCTGTAGCTCCACCGCCCGAGCCACCAAAGCCCCAGCTGTTACCGCCACCGTTGAAACCACCGATAGAACCAAATACAGAACCTGCATGACCCGCGCCACCTACATTTACAGTAAGTATATCGCCGGGAGCCACTGTAAGTGTACCTTGCAGCCTGCCTCCGCGACCCGGATTAGGCGCCATACCTGAATCGTTACCACCTACACCACCTGCAAGATCAAAATGAACACTGGTTACACCCTGCGGCACGATATAACTTGTCGGAACACCGGTGAAGCTATGTGACGTGAGAGTAGAGAAGTTAAAACCGGTAGAGGTAACACCCTGACAAACAGCAGGATGCGCTGCAACCGATATAGAAGGCATTGAATACATTTTAACGGTAATGCCGGTCGCCGGGCTATCTATTATACCGTTCACGTCAGCATATACACAGTTGTATACCCCGGCAGCGTCTGCTGCATAAGTTCCGCTGTTAGCACCTATTATAGGTGAGCCATTGAAATACCACTGATATCCCCCAGTTCCGCCCGTAACTTCAAGCGTCACAGTAGCTCCCGGACAAATAGTAGTAGGTCCCCATGGATCTATAAGACTGGCGTGTGTTTCTTTTACGAGACCACGCAGATCATCTGGCGCTGACATGATCGATGAACCGATAGAACCGGTAGTTCCGCTGATGGTCCAGTAACGAAGATTGCTGGAAATATTGCTTACCAACATTTCGCCTCCTCCTTCATAAAGAGCCCCGAAAGTTTCGCCGCCCGGAGCGCCCGTGTATGTCAGTGGCTCAATTACATCAGTTCCGGTCGTATCAAAACGCTCCCAAACAACCGTTCCGTTGCCGGACCAGTGATAAAATTTATGATCGTCATTATTATAAGCGATAACCTCGCCATCTGCGCCATTGCCTAGTGTGCGGAATACCGTCTTTGACGCATCCGACTTATTGATGCGATACATGGTCTCCGGAACAGTTGCTCCGTCACCTGTAACACCAAACAAAGAGCCATTTGCATTAAATGCTAAGGTTGAAAAATTATCTCCGAGATTGCCTATTTGAGAGCAAATACCCGTTTGAATATTTATAGTTGCCAGCACCCGACCCGAAACACCGGAGAGCTTAAGAATAGCATACTCCTGGTTAGTTGTAGGATCGGTAGCAATACCGTTAATACCTGTAATGGTGAAACCTGACAATGTTGGTGACAGTCGCTTGACGATCTGCCCACCAGGCAAAGTGAATGTCCACAGTGAGTCCTGGAAAGGAGATGCGCCGGCATACACCGTAGATGTACGGGTGGCTGCCTGCGCGTGTGCATTGTTTGCAGAAAACATAGTGAGCAACATGCAAAACAGCCCCGATGCAAGCATGGTGCGCTTCAATGCACCTATTCTGGCATCTGCTGTCCTTTTGCTGTTACCGAGCGTCGGGTAAAGATTCTTTTGTTCCATAAGCAGAATGATATAACTGTGATTTTGTGATTTTACTCTATAAATCAGCGACAAAGATAGTATCAAATCTTCATAAACACGGGTTTTTCTGATCATGTATTTGCCTTTTTGAGCCTATAACCATACCGTTTATGCGAAAATCACACGGCTCTTCACTTTTGTCACGCTCCACACACCCTTACGGGCAAACACTTACACAGAGAAAATTATTTAACTTATTCAGATCCTACTTTGCACCTACCAATTCAAAATATAATCATGCAGAATATTCTATGCAAAAATTTATTGATTATACCATTTTTGTTATGACCAATGTCATGCATACTACTAATATTAGTCAGTAGCACCCGCGTGCTCATTTTTGTTATGTGCTTTTGTTAAATATACTTTCCCCACATCGGTCATACAATAAATTGTATCGGAAGTTGTTACTTTTGGCAGATACAGAAACTGATACTATTAAATGGCATTCTGGAAAAAGAAAGAAGCGACTCCCGGTGATCCCAACGTCCCGAAAAAGAAAAAATCTGTTGCCCGAGAGTGGCTTGACGCAGGTTTGTTTGCCGTAGTCGCGGCAACCCTCATCCGTACCTTCTTTTTTGAAGCCTACACCATCCCTACCGGCTCTATGGAAGGCACCATGCTGGTAAACGACTACCTTTTCGTGAGCAAGCTGGCCTATGGCCCGCGCGTACCCATGACACCTGTAGCACTGCCGCTGGTACACAACACCATGCCATTTATAGGCGGAAAGTCATACACCGAGGCAGTTTCTTGGAAATACCGCCGCATTCCGGGTTTCGGAAGCGTGAAGCGCAACGATGTGGTGGTGTTCAACTTCCCGTCAGGCGATACGGTGATCACCGAATATCCCGATCAGGATTACTACACCTACTGCCGCGCCATGGGGCACGATGAGGTGCACAGCCGTTTTCATGTCATTACCCGCCCGGTTGATAAAAAGGAAAATTATATCAAGCGGTGCGTTGCGGTTCCGGGAGACATTTTAGAGATCAGGAACGGTATCACCTACATAAACGGTTCTCAGGGACAAATATTCCCGCACTCCAAGATCACCCACCTGGTAACAACCAACGGTGCCGCTCCTGTTGTGGACGATAATATTGAATACGTGGATCGTATTGATGGCGCACACTACAAGTACAATCTCGAAAACTGCCAGGTTGCACAGGTTCAGAAAGCCACCAATGTTGTGTCGGTGGTTCCGTATATCGAACAGGGACCGGGCGTTTCGCCGGAGCAGCCTTTTGAGTGGGTATTCCCTCAGGACACGGCCAACTACAAATGGAACCGCGACAATTACGGTCCGCTTACCATCCCCAAGGTCGGAGCCACGGTATCCATCACGCCGCAGAACATAGCTATTTACCGCCGCATCATCCGCAATTTCGAAGGCAACACGCTTGACGAAAAAGACGGTAAGATCTTTATAAACGGTAAGGAAGCTAATTCTTACACGTTCAAAATGAATTATTACTGGATGATGGGCGACAATCGCCACAACTCGCTCGATTCGCGCTACTGGGGCTTCGTTCCCGAAGACCACGTGGTGGGCAAGGCCTGGTTTGTATGGCTCAGTTATGGCGAGCACGGCATCCGCTGGAAACGCCTGCTGCATGGCATCCACTCGCTGGAGCAGTAGTTCTGCTGACAGCTATTTCTCATCATATTCAAAGGGCATTGCGCAACACCGCAATGCTCTTTTCTTTTCTACGGCTGCGGTAGCTTGCCGCCCCGACTTACAGCACCTGATATCAGCGATCAACATTCATAAGGTACCGCACCCGAAACAGGTTCCTCATAAGACATCAACTGCCACAGCGTGCATGAGTAATAGTTGACTTGCCCAAGCACGCTGTGGATATAACTGACCATGCGATCATGGCCGTGTTGATGAAGGATAACCACGCGCAAAAAAAAGAAGCGACACTAACCGTGTCGCTTCTAAATGATCAAGTGTCTGGTAATGTAGTTGCTACCAAAGGCTGTTACCTTAAAAGCCCGGGCATTTGGTTTTGGTGTATGGCTTGGGGTTACCAAAGGCACGGAAATAAACCGTTACTGTGATGTTGCCCCACCAATACCAGTCGTTTGCCTTGCTGTCGCCGCGCTGGTAGCCGTAGTTAGGGTTGTTTCCGTCCCACTCTGCTTTTGCATCACCGCGGAAAGACATAGCACGCGCAAGTTTTCCTTTGTAAGCCTGCAGTGTATCCATGTTCACATAAGACTTGCTCACATCGTCCAGATAGTCTGTATTCGTATAGCGGAGACCGATCTCAGGTGTGATAACGAGCGTCTTTCCTATCAGGAACTTAACACCACCACCAAACGGGAACGACATGTTCACCAGACTGTACTGTTTCCTGTCAGGATACATAGGCAAGCCCTGTCCCTCGGTGCTCAGCGGGCGCAAAAAGTGTTTATTGCCCGAAATATCCTCAGCAAACGGATTGAAATAGAACAAACCGATACCACCAAAAATGTATGGAGACACCCTGCGGTGCAGCACATCCACAGGAAGCAGATTCAACTCGATCGCACCATGAAACTCAAAAACGTTGGATGTAAAGCTGAGGTTCCTGCGCTGATTGATAGGAATACGACTGTTACTATCGGCTGCGGTGACCTGGGTATAAGCAACTCCCGCCCTGAAACCCACTCGTGGTGTAGCAAAGAACTTATACATAATGGTCGACATAGGCTTATATCCGTCAGACGCAAAGAACTTGGGTTGCAGATCGCCATAATAATTGGCCAGGCCAAGACCCAAACCTATTTCATGGTGCGTTTCCTGGGCCGAAAGGCACATAGGAAGCAACAAAACCAATGAGAGTATTAATCGTTTCAATGCTGAAAATTTTATTATATAGCTCGGAAAGATAAAAACAAATATCCGAATAATAAAACAATGAAACAACATTAATTGAAGCATTAAAAAAAAGAATTGACCATGCTACCCGCATCTCTGCGTGTATCGGCAGATGGCTCCAACCGCTCTTGCGGCAGTAATGCAATAACGTAAATCTCATATATCTAAAGCCATTGGTGACTCTCGTCAGTAAGTACCGGGAATTGCTATTAAAAATTTATCTTTGCGCTTCTTTTTAAATACGTTTTCTCCACTTTTTATCCATAACAACATTTTATGAACTTGTTTTCAAAACAGAGCGCTGAATTCATTGGACGCCACATCGGGCCCAATGAACATGACACGAAAGAAATGCTCAAGACCATTGGCGTTGCCGGTCTCGATGAACTTGTTGGCCGCACCGTACCGCAGGGTATCCGTATGGATCATGACCTGCGCATACCGGGTGGCATCAGTGAGGCGGAATACCTGACCCAGCTGAAAGAGATCGCGTCAAAAAACAAAGTCTGCAAAAACTACATCGGCCAGGGATACTACGATACCCACACGCCAAGTGTCATTCTTCGCAATATTTTTGAAAACCCGGGATGGTACACTCAGTACACTCCCTACCAGGCCGAGATCAGCCAGGGCCGTCTGGAAAGTCTTATCAACTATCAGACTGTCATCAGCGACCTCACTGCCCTGCCTATTACCAACGCTTCTTTGCTTGACGAAGCAACTGCCGCCGCAGAAGCAATGAACATGTTCTTCCACACAGCCAACAAAGACGCTCAGAACCCCGATCGTCCTAAGTTCTTTGTAGACGTTGACGTGTTCCCGCAGACACTGGATGTTGTGCTCACACGCGCCACTCCTCTCGGCATTCAGGTAGTAACCGGCGACTATCGCACTACCAACATCGACAATACCTACTTCGGCGCATTGCTGCAGTACCCCAACGATAAAGGAAGTGTGGAAGACTACCGTGGCTTCATTGAAGCTACGCACAACGCAGGCGCATTCGTAGTTATGGCTACAGATCTGCTGGCCCTCACGCTGCTCACGCCTCCGGGCGAGCTGGGCGCTGATGCCGCTATCGGTTCCGCTCAGCGTTTTGGTGTACCAATGGGCTTTGGGGGTCCTCACGCCGCATTCTTCGCGGTTAAGGACGACTTCAAACGCCAGATCCCCGGCCGCATCATCGGTATCAGTATCGATGCTGCCAACAACCGCGCGCTCCGCATGGCGCTGGGCACACGCGAGCAACACATCAAAAGGGAAAAAGCTACTTCAAACATCTGTACCGCACAGGCACTGCTGGCCAACATGGCTGCAATGTATGCCGTTTACCACGGTCCTGATGGCCTGAAGGACATAGCCAAGCGCGTAGCATTGCTGGCTCAGGTACTCGGAGATTCGCTCACAGCTGCCGGCCTGAAACTGCACAGCAACAGCTTCTTCGATACCGTAGTAGTAACTGTTGCCGACAGCAACGCTGTGCGTGCCGCTGCCGAAGCGAAGAACATCAACTTCCGCTACCTTAGCAACAACCGCATAGGTATCTCTCTCGACGAGACAACTACATCAACAGATGTATTGGATATTATTTCAGTGATCCTTGGCAGCGAAGAGCCTGTGTCGTTCTCTATAGACGAGCATACATCACTCTCGCACATCCCAACGTCACTTACCCGCACCAGCGCGTTCCTCACGCACCAGGTATTCAACACCCACCACAGCGAGTCGCAGATGATGCGCTACATCAAGATGCTGGAAAACAAAGACCTCAGCCTCAATACCAGCATGATCTCTTTGGGTAGCTGCACCATGAAGCTGAACGCTGCTACAGAAATGATGCCGCTGAGCTGGCCTGAATGGAGCAAAATGCACCCGTTCGCGCCTATCGCTCAGGCCGGCGGATACACACAGATCGTGAAAGAACTTTCAGCATACCTCTGCGAGATCACAGCGTTTGACGCATGCAGCCTGCAACCAAACAGTGGTGCTCAGGGCGAATACGCCGGTCTGCTTTCTATCCGTGGCTATCACGAAAGCCGTGGCGACAAACACCGCAATGTTATCCTTATCCCGATCTCTGCACACGGCACCAACCCTGCCAGCGCGGTAATGGTTGGTTACAAAGTAGTTGTGGTAAAAGCACTGGAAAACGGATACATCGACGTAGAAGACCTGAAACAAAAAGCTGCTCAGTATGCCGACAACCTCGCCGGTATCATGATCACTTATCCATCTACCTACGGTGTGTACGAAGAAACAGTGAAAGAGATCACTGATATCGTTCACCAGTATGGCGGACAGGTATATATGGATGGTGCGAACATGAACGCTCAGGTAGGCCTTACAGCTCCGGGCCTCATTGGTGCCGACGTATGTCACCTCAACCTGCATAAAACATTCGCTATCCCTCACGGTGGTGGCGGACCGGGCATGGGCCCAATATGCGTGAAAGCGCATCTGGCGCCGCACCTGCCGGGTCACGTGTTTGGTGCCGACAGTTCAGTGAAACATGCCAACGCGGTTTCTGCTGCTCCTTACGGCTCTGCAAGCATCCTGCTCATCTCTTATGCATACATCCGTATGCTGGGTTATACAGGCGTGCGTAAGGCTACTGAATTTGCCATCCTGAACGCGAACTACATGCGTGCGCGCCTGCAGAACGATTTCTCGATCCTGTACACAGGAACCGGCGGTACATGCGCACACGAATTCATCGTAGACCTGCGTCCTTTTAAGAAGACTGCAGAGATCGAAGCTGAAGATGTGGCAAAACGCCTTATCGACTACGGCTTCCACGCGCCTACAATGAGCTTCCCTGTTGCAGGCACTATCATGATAGAGCCAACAGAAAGCGAAGACAAAGCCGAGCTGGACCGCTTCTGCGATGCGCTCCTCAGCATACGTGCAGAGATTCGCGCTATTGAAGAAGGCAAAATGGACAAACATGACAACCCGCTGAAAAACGCGCCGCACACTCAGTTTGTCATCACTGCCGACGAGTGGAACCACAGCTACAGCCGTCAGATGGCCGCTTACCCGCTGCCTTATGTGAAGAACAACAAGTTCTGGCCAAGCGTAGCCCGCGTGAACAACACCTATGGCGATCGTAACCTCGTATGTACTTGCGAGCCTACCGAGTCTTACGCTTAATAGTTTATTGACACTTTTCATAAACGGGCTCTGCATCGCAGGGCCCGTTTCATTTTCCCATAGCCGTACCTTTACCACAAATAATACCCCAATGCAACTCGTCTCCCGCAGAAAGTTTTCCTTCTACATCGGCATGTTCTTCGCAGGGCTGTTTTACTGGGGTTATGGCTCCATCATCTTTGCCGTTTCGCTCGATGAAGGGACCAACTACCTGATGCTGGCACTGGCGTTGTTCTTCTACTTTATGGGGGGCTATACGCTGCGCTTCTACTTCGCACACACGCCCGTCATTCGCTTCAGCGACGAGGGCATACAGGTGCGTGGGCGCACCTATGGCTGGTCGCGCGTGCACAATGTGGCACTCACCGGCAAACAACCCTTCCGCTATGCACGCATGAACCACGAAATGGATGCCATGACCATACGCTTTGACGATGGCACCAGCCTCTTCATTTTCGACAAGATGTACCGGAACACCCCTGCCATGCGCCAATTGCTGCAGGACCGCATCAACGGGCGTATCATAGCCGAAGAACCCAAGCCTGAACCATCGGCTAACGAGCCTGTGATAAGCCCGACAGCGCAGAAACGAATGATGCGCCGGGTGACGATGTTTGGAGTAGCGTACGCATTGGGTGTAATGGTACTCGTGTTCTTATACAGCTTTCTGCAACTCCCTGAAACGGTGACCATTCTCCTTAAGATCGCATTTGTACTGGCTACGTTCGGAGGCGCGCTTTACTTCAGAAAGTTCGTGGCTAAATTGATACGCAGGGCCGAAGAAGAGACCCGCAACGGCATGTAAGCCGCTATTTTGAGGACGCAACGGCCACTATCTCTGCAGCCGCATTCTCTGATGCAGGTCTGCTGCCAAGCTTGTGCCACAACTCCCTGTAGTCGGCCAGTACGGCCTCTCTGTCGGCACCATCGTTCAGCAGTTTGTTCAGCTCTCGCTCCAGGTTGTCGGGCGTTAGGTCATTCTGTATCAGTTCGGTCACAACCGGCTTGTCCATTATCAGGTTCACCAGCGATATGTACTTCACACTTACCAGCTTTGTTGCCAGCCAGAAGGAGATTGCATTACCCTTATAACACACCACCTGCGGCACACCAAACAGCGCGGTCTCAAGCGTAGCGGTGCCACTGGTTATCAGCCCCGCCTTTGCCTGCTTCAACAGATCGTAGGTCTTGCCCTTTACCAGAAGTACATCCTTATTGCCAATGATCTCCCGATACAACTCATCGGGCTGAGAGGGCGCCTGCGCCACCGCAAAACGGTATTGCGGAAACCGCTCTGTCATCTCCAGCATTATGGGCAGCTTCACCTTTATTTCCTGCGCGCGGCTGCCGGGCAACAAGGCTATTATAGGCTTATCGTTCGGCAACGGTGCGGGAGCGATAGCTTTCTCCTGCTCCACCACCTCTATCAGCGGATGCCCCACATAGGTCACCGGAAAGTTCCATTTCTTATAAAAATCCTGCTCAAACGGCAGTATCACCAGCATGCGGTCCACATCGCGCTTTATCTGCTTCACCCTGCCCTCCTTCCAGGCCCACACCTGCGGCGATATGTAATACACAACCTTTATCTCCTGCTGCTTCGCCCATTCGGCTATGCGCAGATTGAACCCGGGATAGTCTATAAGCACCAACACATCGGGGCGGTAAGTTGTAATGTCCTTCTTGCAAAAAGAGATATTGCCCATAATGGTGCGCAGATGCGCCAGCACCTCCACAAACCCCATAAATGCCAGGTCACGGTAATGTTTGACGAGTGTGGCACCGGCGGCTTCCATTTTGTCGCCGCCCCAGCAACGCACATCAGCATGCGCATCCTGACGGTGAATGGCTTTCACCAGATTGCTGCCATGCAGGTCTCCGCTGGCCTCTCCCGCTATAATGTAGTAACGCATGTTACCAGACAAACATGATTAGCACCACAACAAACGCATACAGCATAGTGGCTATCACTATGCCCTTCATCGTTTGGTCCAAACGCTTATTGTTGCAGTATACAAACGGTATCAGATTTGCCAACAGGCTAAGTGTCAGCACTTTAGGTGCCATACGGTGGTCGTGGGCTATCACACCCAGCACCGTACCAAGGTCGCGCCCCTTGAACCACAAAAGATACACAATCAGAAACCCAAGCAGGGGCATCAGCATACCAATGATAAAACCAACTATAGGAACGTCGCGACGCATATTATCTTCCAATTACGCATGCAATATACGAACCACACAGGCATTATTAGTGTTAAACAACCAATTGAATTATCTTTGCAGCCGCACTCAACATGTCGTTCATGAACTTCAAACTAACTAATATTCCCGAAAGGACCGTTATCCCCCGCACTTACGGTCTCACAATGGTGATGGACAAGGGTATGGGACTCGACGGGGTTAGAGACTTCCTCTCTGTTGCCGCACCCTATGTAGATATCGTGAAACTTGGCTTTGGCACAGGTGTAGTTACCGCCAACCTCAGGGAAAAGATCAAGATCTATCAGGACCTCAACATACCGGTTTACTTCGGTGGCACCCTGTTTGAAGCGTTCCTCGTTCGCAACCAGATAGACGATTATATCGCTGCTGTGAAGGACCTTGGTGTTACACACGTAGAAGTGTCCGACGGCTCCATTACAATACCGCACATCGAAAAATGTGGCTACATCGAGAAAATGGCAAAACACTTCACCGTATTCTCTGAAGTGGGTTCAAAAGACGCTACACACATCATGCCGCCGTATAAGTGGATAGAATTGATGAAGGCAGAACTGGAATCAGGCTCTACCTATGTGATAGCCGAAGCACGCGAGGCCGGAAACGTGGGCATCTACCGCGGTTCGGGCGAGGTGCGCGAAGGACTGGTGCAGGAGATCCTCACACAGATCCCTTACGAGAAGATCATCTGGGAAGCGCCGCAGAAAGCGCAGCAGGTGTACTTCCTCGAATTGCTGGGTGTGAACGTGAACCTGGGCAACCTTGCTCCTGCTGAAGTAATTCCGCTGGAATCAATGCGCATCGGTCTGCGTGGCGATACCTTCCACCTTTACCTCGGTAAAGACGGCAAGGCAACACCGGTTACAGAATAACAATACTTACATAGTATATCCACAAAAGGCACGCAGACTACTGTGTGCCTTTTGTTTTGTAATTTTATGAAATGGAAGTACGCGAACCGGCGCTTGCGTTTGGCAAACAAAAACTCACTATCACAGAATACCTTGACCTGGAGCGTTCATCGGCTGAAAAGCATGAATTCTACAGGGGCGAAGTATTTGCGATGTCCGGTGCGAAAATGGCGCACAACCATGTCGTGTCAAATGTACATTCCGCATTGGGTGCTCTGCTGAAAGGAAGCGGCTGCAAACCATTTGGTAGTGATACGCGCATCCATATACCGGCCAATACGCTGTTCACCTATCCTGATATCACCATCATCTGCGGTAAAGAAGAGACACTCAACAACGATGAGTTCAATGTCCTTAACCCGGCCATAATCATAGAAGTACTCTCCGGCTCTACAAAAAACTACGACCGCGGAGAAAAATTCATGCTGTATCGCGAGATCCCTTCCCTGCGCGAATACATACTGATAGACTCAGAATCGATGCACATCGAAGCATTTCACATCAACGCGAACGGCAAGTGGGAACTTACCGAGATCCGTAGTGCGTCCGACACACTTCAATTCCGCTCTGTTCCCGCTGCTATCACCATAGCAGACATTTACAAGGATGTAGTATTTGCCTGATCTTACTCGTCGTCCAGATCCACCTCATCTGTTGGCACTATCAGTTCGTAGCGTTTAGCAAAATTGCACCAATGGCACCGCACCTCTCCGCACCCGCGGTCATACTCATGATTCATTATGCGGGTATAGGCATCCTTCAATTGCGATAACACCGTTTGCTCATCTGCCGCAAAAATGGGCACTACCGGCGTCTTGTACGATCCGTCCTTGGTCTTTTGCACGTACTCGAACCTGCCGGTCTTCACATGCCAGTTGCGGTCTTCCCAGCGCTCCAGCAGCAATTTGTAAAACACCATCTGCCGCCAGTAATCTCCCCCCAACGGGTCCTTTTCATTGGGCTGCGCAAGGTTCGCCGTTATAGATTTGTCGGGGTTTCCTGTCTTGTAGTCCACCACATCGCAGCCGTCGCTGCCCACCTCTATAAGGTCTATCTTTCCCGTCACCGGCACTCCGTCCAGGTAATACCTCGGCACCTTCAGCTCCACTTCCACATTGCGCTGCATTGTGCCGGCCTTGTGATCATAGAAGCCCGAAAGCTCTTCCTCTCCCTGTTCCATACGTCGCTCAAACTGAACACCCGTGAAACTGGACGACTGACGGTACATCTCCGATTTGAACGCCGCCAGAACCGTTTCCTTGGCAGGTGGCACACCATTGGCCTTCATGTCCATATACATGCGCTCCAGCGCATAGTGAACAGCGCCCCCATACGCAAGCGCATCGCGCTTCTGCATAGGCACCTTCAGAATCGTCTCGTAATAGAATGTCAGCGGGCACCTCAGGAACTTTGTGAGCTGTGTGGCGCTCATGGTCAGTTGCTGCAGCATCCTGTCTATCGCCACCGCATTGGCAGTCTGTATCCTCACTTCCTGCACCGGCTCCAGCGACAGCATCAAATGCGCTTCCAGCTCAGGCACGGTCACCTTCACCGGTATCTTCTTCTCTTCAGGGCATATCTCATCCACCAGCATAGATGTCTTCAGCGCCTTGCCTGCTTTATCGTTCGTGGCATAAGACACATACAAGTGCTTGCGCGCCCTCGTCAGCGCCACGTAAAACAGCCTGCGCGATACTTCCTCTTTGTAGGTCTTATCCTTGTCGTCTTCAGTTTCAGTAAGGGTGTCGGGCAACTTAAAGTCCGACCCTCCGCCGCTTTTCTTCTCCCAGAAACCATCGGTACACCCTATCAGGAATACATGCTCAAATTCATTTCCCTTAGAAGAGTGCGCTGTGTAGAAGTAAATACCCTGGTCGTTCTGTATCACCCGCTGCAGGCTCAGGGCTATGCCCTCGTTATACATACGCTCCGTCATCAGCACATACTCCATTGGCTTCATGCGCGGGGTGCGCGCATGGCTATCTTTCACGTGCTCGAAGAAGGTATACAGAACCTGCAGCATCCACACATGGTCGGTGGTTTTGATCAAATGGGCTACCACACCACCCTCATGCACTATTTTCTCTATCAGCAATGGCAACGGCAGCGCCAGTTGTTGTCGTTCCCATTCGTCCAGACAACGACCCAGCCGGTGCATGGCCGGTGCTGTTTTCAGGTCCAGTGACTCAATCAGCAACGGGTTGGACAATACCATCCTCCATTTCAGAATACCGGTCTCCTTCCTGCTTTGTTGCATATGCAGCGCCAGCTTCGCAATATCATTAGCAGCTATCCCGAAGTAGGGAGCATGCATCAGTTCAAATAACAATTCTTCCCCGTCATAGGTACGCTTGCGTTCGGCATCCAGATAACGCAACACATTCAGCAACTGAATGATCAGCGGCTCATCCAGTATGTTCACTGCCTTCTTCACATTGTAGGGTATACCCTTGCGCTCCAGTATACCAATGATGCCATCGGCCTGCTTGTGCTGCGAGTAAAGCACTGCTATCTCGTTCAGAGGCACACCTTCCTGCTTCAGCTTTTCTATGCGCAGCACCACATCGGCCTCTTCGTGCAGCGTGTTCTGGTACACACGCACTTCGGGCTCCACCGTATCCTTACCATCCCTGAACCGGTCATTCGCGGCTACAATATTCTTATCCAGTTGCAGCTCGTTCAGCTGGTTTATGAGGCGCAGTTTGTTGTTGTTGATGCTGGCCATCGCCCGGTCTATCACTGCCTGAGACGAGCGATAGTTATGCGGCAACACTATCACCTTGATACCTTCGCGGTGACGATTGTAGAAATCGGTGATATTCTTGATGCGCGCACCCTGAAACTCGAATATACTCTGGTCGTCATCGCCCACCACAAAAACATTCGGGTCTTCCCAGTAAGACGTCAGTGCATTCAGCACTTCGTTCTGAGAGCCGTTGGTATCCTGAAACTCATCCACCAGAATGAACTGATAACGTTCCTGATAACTCTGCAACAAAACAGGGTGTTTCTCAAAAGCATCCAGCACCCACAATATCATGTCATTAAAGTCATAGCGGCCCGCCTCGCGCATACGCTGCTGGTACACGTCATAAAGGCCGGCTGCGGCGCGGGTCACCTCCATTCGCTTCGTCATCTCGTCTATCGCGTCCTGCTTCAGATCTCCCTTCTTAAATTCCTTGTAAGCCCTTTTGTAGGTATAACCGTCGCGTTCCGGCAGTGAGGCAATGAACTCGTCTATTGCGGCAGATATATCGGCAGGCGTGTAGTGTTCCTGCTTCATCATGTCAAACAATCGCTTCAACCTGCCTATGTCCGAATAGATATCACCACTCAGCTTGCGCAACGGATGTCCTTTCGGCAACTTATCCATTATGTCATACATCAGCTCGGCGCGCTCCAGATCGTCAATGGGCTGCAACTCGCGCTTGCTGAAGTAATCGCTGTTGTTCTGTATCACCATGTTACAGAACCCGTGAAACGTAAAGATGTTCACCCTGTGCGCCGCCTGCCCGGTTATCTGTAGCAGTCGCCTGCGCATAGAGTTGGTAGCCTCGTCGGTATAGGTAAGACACAATACCTCCTGCGGCTGCACCTGCGCTTCGCTGCGCAGCAGGTTGGCAATACGCATGGCCAGCACCTCGGTCTTTCCGGTACCTGGTCCTGCTATCACCATCACCGGCCCGTATATGGTATTCACGGCTTCCTGCTGCCGCTCATTCAGCTTTTCATAGCGCTCCAGGAACAGGTCTTCCTTCTGTTTTTGTTGCTTATCCATTCTGCACATGAAGTTAGATAGTATTGAGGAATTATGAGGCCGCTAACGCCCATACCTAGTACTCCTTTATCCACAATTTCAACAGATTGCCGAAGTAGCTGCCTTGTTCCCTGTAGCAGGCAGGTATCTCTGTTATCGACAGCCAGTAGGTGGCCAGCCTGGTGCCTACCGGCATATGCTTCAGTTCATGCAGTAAATGGTCGGTATAGCGTTCATACAACTCCGACGATAGCTCTATCTTTTCATCAAGCGCATCGTCATGCACAATGTTCTCGTGAAACGAATTGTAGAAATAGATCCCTGTGTACGCGCCCAGGTCCGTTTCCATAAAATTGCCGTGTTGCAGTGACACCCGCTCCATGCCCAGTTGCCGC
This sequence comes from Flavipsychrobacter sp., assembly GCA_016786565.1. Classification (GTDB taxonomy): domain Bacteria; phylum Bacteroidota; class Bacteroidia; order Chitinophagales; family Chitinophagaceae; genus Nemorincola. The sequence goes on along the minus strand of JAEUVY010000088.1, from coordinate 11,328 downwards.
GCCACTTTGTTACCTGCCTTCACAAAATTGGCCCGCTGCTCTATGCCTGTAAAATGACCGGGAGCAAAATGCGCACCCGCAATGCAGAACTTACCCACGCCCGATCCTATATCCAGCACTCTCGCATCCTCATCGGGCGCCAGAAACACAGCGGCCTTTGCAGCTACTTCCAGCGGTGTCCAGTGTATAGCCGATAGTGAACTGATATAGATGGGATACAGCGCATCAAATGCGGCATCAGACGAAAACACATCTTCGGCACCCTCTACTTCAAATTGCGACATAGGAACGCAAAGGTACGAAAGGCAGGCGCAGTACTATTGCGCCTTCATTCTGTAGAATGTCGCGCTGTCCTTGTTGCCCATTTTTTCAAAGGCTGCAGCCATATTGGCAAATGCCGCCTTGTTGCCCGGGCTCATCTGCAACGCCCTTCTGAAACATATCAGCGCCTCCTCATTCTTTCCTGCCGACATATAAATGGCGCCAAGATTGCTCTGATCATCGGGTGTTGCGACAGCACTGCGTGTCACTTGCATCATGTATATCGCGGCGGAGTCGTATCTGCCTGTCTGCAGGTAACACAGCGCCATACTTCGGTGCACATCAGGTGCGGCACCACCCAACGCCAGAAGCCCCCGGTAATAAACGATCGATGAATCTGCTATACCGATGTCGGCATAACAGCGGGCTATGTTCAGATAGGCCGGCTGGAAATCGGGCACCAATTCTATGGTCGCCTTGTACCAGAGTATCGCCTGTTCATGCTGCTTCAGCGCGTAATATTCGTTGGCAGCATGGTAGGCCGCTATCGAATTGCTTCTGTTATTGCGCAGCACCAGCATATTGTGTACCAGTGCCGAGTCGTACTGACCTTTCGCCTCAAACACCTTTGCTATCTCGGTGTGGGCCTCTATAAATTCAGGATAGATGTCCAACGCTTTCCGCAGGTACATCATCTTCTCCTCTATTACCTGCCGGCGTTGCGCCTCATCGGCACCTGCCGGCGCGCCTATGGATAAAGCCCTGTAATAGTTCAGCTTACAGTCATCAGGGGCCTTCTGCACATCGGCGGCAAACAGGGTGGCATCATCCTTCCATTCAGCATTTCTTGCCACCGTCATGCCGCCAAACACCACCAATAGCGGCAAAAGCACTGCAGCAGCAACGCGCGCCCGTTGCCGGCTACCATACCAGATAGCCAACGCTACCGCCAGACAAAATCCCACCGACGGCAAAAACAGAAAACGCTCTGCCATTTGCGAGGTCACCAAAAAAAAGATGTTGGAAAACAGACCAACAGACAGGAGATAGAACCACACCGCAAATGCCCATAGATCATTGAGCTGTTTCCTCATCCGAGCAAACGCGAACACCTTCATCGCACCATACACCACCACCGATAGCACCACCACCATACTTCCCCATGAATAAAACGGCACCGAGGCAAATGAATAGTTGCACAACAGTGGCGCGGGATATACCAGCAGCAACAAATAGCGTCCCAGCACTGCTATTGCGGTGGGTATGCGTGTAGCCATAAGCGGTGCGCCTATCAGTGCATTCGTTGTAAAGTCCTCAGCACCCTGCATCGCTGCACCATGGCTCACCAGCACCGCCCTGCTTATAACAACAAACAGTGCCACCACTGCCGCAGTACCCGCCGTCAGGGTCCATGCACGGCGCTTGTCGTTATTCAGGTACACAAAAAAGAGCAACGGCACTATGGCCACAAAGGTCACAACTGTCTCTTTTGAAAAACAGGCAACCAGAAACAACAAAAGACCGGCAACCAATTGCCCGGCACGCCCGTCGCGCATGTAATTGGCATACATATGCAGCGCACCAAAACCAAACAGGAACGCCAGCAGTTCATCGCAGCTCTTTATGTTGGCCACCACCTCTGTATGCACCGGATGCACCGCAAAGATGGCCGCTGCAAGAAACGGCACTATGGTACCCTCCCAACCCGGCAACCGGCGCAAAAACGAGAACAACAGCAAAACACATGCAGCAAACAACAATACCGTCATCAGGTGGCCCATCATAGGATTCGCACCCCACAACTGATACTCCACCGCAAATAAGATCAATGACACCGGTCGGTAAGAGTCGGCCGTCAGCTTCATATAGCCGCTCAGCCTTGGTGTGGTCAGTATCTCCGGTACGCCTGCCAGCCCTTTCTTCACTATCACGTTCTGGTGTATCACCGTGGCATCATCCATGGCATAGCCATTCAGCAGCGTGTTGCCATATACCGCCAGCACTATCGCCAATAGCGCCACACTATACCACCTCACCGATACCTCACGAAACGACAATTGCATATAATTTCTATCAATTTGTTGCGAAAATCTGCGTCAGGCTGCAATTATAACAACTTAGCGCCTATCCCCCGCAAGACTATGACATTTGTTTTTTACATCACATGACAACCAAACCTCATTTATCGCCCTTTCCATCAGGGAAATTCGTATCTTTGCACACTTTTTAACGGCTACAAGCTGTCTTTCAGACACTTGTGGCGAAAATTTAACTCTAAAAAATACACTGTTTATGGCTACCGTGACGCGCGAAAGCATAGGTACGTTGCACGACAAAATAACTGTTAAACTGACGAAGGAAGACTACATGCCGTCCTTTGAAAAGACCTTGAAACAATACGCTAAGACCGCCAATGTTCCCGGCTTCAGAAAGGGTATGGTGCCCGCGGGAATGCTGCGCAAAATGTATGGCCAGTCTGTTTTCAACGAAGAGGTGATCCGCGTTGCAGGCAAAGAACTGGAAGACTACATGAAGAAAGAGCAGATGGCCATCTTCGCACAGCCAATGATACTGCCTGCTCCGGCCGACTTCGCGCTGAACATGAACACTCCGGCTGACGTTGACTTCGCTTTCGAAGTAGGTCTGAAGCCTGAGTTCGATGTCGCTACAGTGATCAATGGTGCTAACCTCACCCGTTACAAGATCAATGTTACCGACAAAATGATGGACGACGAGATGGAGCGCATCAAGCGTCGTTCAGGTAAAGTTGATCCTCAGACAGAGGTTACTGACAAAGAGAACATCATCTACTCTACTTACGAAGTATGCGACGCTGCAGGCAACGTAGCAGAGGGTGCTGCTAAAATCGAAGATACCGAAGTTCTGGACAAAATGCCGGCAAAGCTGAAAGACATGGTTATGGGCAAAAAGCCTGAAGATACCATCGTCTTCACTCCTGCTGACGTATGTACTGCCGACGAACTGAACGGCTTCCTGAAAGATCCGCTGAAAGCAGGTCCAGAGGCTGCAAGCCAGCACTACAAGCTCACTATCACCAAGGTAGGTCACCTTATTCCTGCCGAGTATGGTACCGAACTGTACGAACAAGTATTCCCGAACGGTGGCATCACTACCGAAGAGGAATTCCGTAATAAAGTACGCGAAGAGCTCAACAACGAGTTCGCACGCATCACCGGCGAGCGCCTGCAGAACGAGATGTTCGAACTGCTGGTTCACAACGTGAAGATCGAACTGCCTGTTACCTTCCTGAAGCGCTGGTTGCGCGAGGGCGGCGACAAGCCTAAGTCTGCTGAAGAAGTAGAGAACGAATTCGGCAGCTTCGATCACCAGCTCCGCTGGCAGCTCATCTCCGACAAACTGATGGCGGAGAACAACATCTTCGTTACCCGCGAAGAAGTGCTCAGCGACATCAAAGCACGTGTACTTGCATACTTCGGCATGAGCGCTGACGACGAAGGTGAAACACCTTGGATGGACAGCTACATGTCTAAGATCGCGAAAGACGAAAAGACAATGGACGAGACTTATCGCCGTCTGCTGTTCGGAAGGTTGTTCGCATTCCTCGAGACACAGTTTAAGACGGAGGTGAAAGAAGTAGGCGAAGAAGAGTTCTTCAAACTTGCCGACGCGCACTCTATGCACCACCATCATGACCACGACCATGGTCACCACCACCACTAATCGAAAGTAACACACATACAGGCCGCCTCTTTCCGGGGCGGCCTTTTTTTGCGCCTGTTCGTCCCGTTTCCGCCTGTGGTGGTGTTTTCACAAAAAATTAAAAGCACCGTTTTCTTTTACTACCGCTTTATGGTGTAAACTTGTAGAAACAATCATCCGCATGACAGATGAACTAACAGGCGCTCAGCAGCCCGAATCTACCCAACCCGATGCCACCCGCTCTCTGGAGCTGCTGGTGTCGCAGATGGAGACCGTGGTGCGTGGCAAACGCCCTCAGATAGAGATGGTGCTTACCTGCCTGCTGGCCGGTGGCCACATCCTCATGGAAGACAATCCGGGTACGGGCAAGACCGTGATGGCCCGCACGCTGGCACAGTGCATCAGCGGGGGATCGGGTGAAGACCACGTACTCTTCAAGCGCATACAGTTCACACCCGACCTGCTGCCTATGGACCTCATAGGATCGCACATTTTCGACGACCGCAGCCGCGACTTCGTGTTCAAGAAGGGGCCGCTGTTCTGTAATGTGCTGCTGGCTGACGAGATCAACCGTGCCTCGCCAAAGGTGCAGAGCGCCCTGCTGGAAGCCATGGCCGAACACCAGGTGACCGTGGGCGATGCCACCATGAAGCTGGAACAGATGTTCTTCACCATTGCCACCCAGAACCCCATAGAAATGGAAGGCACCTATCCGCTGCCCGCGGCCCAGCTCGACCGTTTCTTCATGAAGATCTCCTTCGGCTATGTGGACGAAGCGACCGAGATCAACATCTACCGCGAATACCTCGACATTGCCCGCAACCTCGTGACACTGCAACAGGTGCTCTCTATGCAGGACATACTGAACCTGCAGGCACAGGCCGGCAACGTGTTTGTGCACGATGAGATCGTGAAGGCCGTTACCAATATCGTGCGCCAGACCCGCACCCACCCCGACATTTCGCTGGGCGCCTCTACCCGAAGCGGTATCGCCTTTCTGAAGTGCCTGCGCGCCTATGCGCTGGTGAAGGGCCGCACCTTTGTGACCGAAGACGATGTGCGCGATACCTGCCGCAACGTGCTGGACCACCGCCTGGTGTACCGCAATAAAGAAGGCCGCCAGAAAGCACTGGAAGGCATCTTGCTGAAGGAGACCGAGCGCCTTGCCAAACTGAAGCTGTTCTGACATACCTGTTCACAACCGCCACCGATACAATGACCAGACACTGCTCTCTGCCGCCGTCAATAAAGCGCCTGCCGGCCTGTATGGCTGCGGTGCTGCTGCTATTGCTGCATACGGCAGTGGCGCTGGCCCAGGGCGGAGGCAAGCAACAACTGCCGCCGGAGCTCATGCCCAAGCACCCCGCCGGCAAAGAGGCAGCCCGTGCCAATATTGACGCCAAACGCGCCATAGAGAACATGTACAGCGACGATGCCCTGCCCCGCTCGCGCGAGTTCAAACGGACGGACAGCACCTATTACGTGGGCTGGATGTTTGAAGGCATCTACAAATACACACACGCTGCAGACTATACCGGCTTCAAGAACGCGGCCGCCTCGCTGGAACGCGCACTGTCATTGCTGGAGCGCGACTACAAGCGGCAACTCTCCACCCGGTCTGGCGACATCATGGTGCTGCTGCCCGCATACAACTTCCAGATAGACTACAGCATCATAGCAAGCAATCTGGTACACGCCTACAGCAACATCGATCAGCCGGAGAAGATCATCCCCGTGCTGCGAAGGGCCATCAAGTATAACTTCCAACGCGAGTTCTACCTGGACCCCTACAACATGCTGGCATGGACCGTGCACCGCAACCGCTTCTACACGCACGACAAGTACCCGTTCCTGAAGAACAGCATTGACGAGAACGAAGCCCTTGCCAACCGCTATCTGGACAGTGGCATGCGCGCCATAGAACGCAACAAGGCCATCAACGCCAACCTGTTTCCGCCGGGCTATGTGGACCAGGAGAAGAACGGCGTGTATCACTACAAGAACATCCTTCATGCCTACAACTTCCGCATAGACTCGGCAGCGTTGTACTTCGAGCTGATGCGCAAGAGCGGACGCCTGCCGCACAACAACTACGCCAACTTCAAAAGCATCTGCGGCGACTTCCGCACGGCAGAGGCCGAGTACAAGATAGCTGCAGAGCAGGACGGCGGCGACAAGCGACTGCAGGAGTGGGCCTACTTCACCACCATACTGGACATCTACAAGTCCAACCCGAAGAATGCCGCCGCGCTGGCCCGCAACATGATCAAGGCTGCAGGCTCCACGCCTGGCTACGGTTGGTACAACATAGCGCTGGCACGGTCGCTCACTTACGACGGACAGGTGGAGCAGGCCGGCAAGTATGCCGACCGCGCCGCCGACTTCAAAGAGACCCACATTGGTACCACGCTGGGCCAGAGCCATTACGACTTCAGTCTGCAGCTGATACGCCTTGTGAACAAAGAGCAGGCATGGCAGGCCGAACGTTTTGAGCACCGCAACTGGTGGTACAACCCTCGTGTGCTGTGGCGCATTGTGTGCAAGCTGGCCGACAAGTACCTGCAACAGTTCCTCATCATCAACCAGTTCTCGCAAAACCCCGAGCGCGAAAGGGTCATCTACAAACTGTTCTCAACAGAGAACGTGGTGTCGTGGGACGAGGTGTGGTACCTGGTGAAGGACTTCAGCACCCGCTTCTTCCTGAAACGCTTCAGCCGTGAGGCCGATACCGATCAGCGCCGCTACATACACAAGTACTTCCTGTTCTTCAAGGCAAAGCTGATGATGGTGCAGGGGCGCTATGACGAAGCCCGCCCCATACTGGATCAGCTGCTCAAGGACCCCGATACCGATGCGGAGTATGAGAAGCTCTTCACCGCACGCGTGTACCAGGCGCAGGCCGAATGTGCCCGCGAACTGAAACAGACAGCCACCTACAACGACCGTATGTACCGGCTATATAGCCTTTACCCCCAACTGGTACCCTATACCGGCCTCGCCCCGAATATGATACTGCACGTAAGCGGCACGGTTGACAAGGCTGTTGAGGCGCGCCTTCGTGCCTTCAATATCAACTGGGTAAACGGCAAGGGCATTCCCGCACCCGAGGCCTACGTCATCTTCTCGGGCAGTGGCAAGAAGAAGAACATCAGCTACTACGTCATAGACCGCGAGGGCAAACAAGTAGTTGAGCAGCAGTCCTTTGCATGGAAACAACCCGAAGACGCGGGCCGCGAACTTGCCTACCGACTGTTCAACATAGGCGGAAAAGAGCCTGAAGAAACAGAAGAGAAAAACTAAGAACAATTCAATATTTCTGGAAATCAGAAATATTTTCTAAATTTGCGAAACACCTTATCGCAAGTGGTAATCATCGCCCAAAAAATAATCAATGAATTCGCTTCAAAGTATCCGCTTTCGGCAGATGCGCTGAACCGCTGGTACAAGGAAGTGAGAGATAGCGATTGGCAAAACTTTGCTGACGTAAAGCGAACGTTCAACAGCACTGATGCCGTTGGCAACGATCGTTATGTCTTCGACATTGGGGGCAATAAGTATCGGCTCATTGCAATGATTCATTTTAAACATAGAACTCTTTATATAAGGTTTATCGGTACTCACGTTCAATACGATGAGCTTAACAAAAAAGGTTTAACATCAACAATTTAGCAGACATGAAACACCTTAAGAATGCGCACGACTACCATACTGCAATGGCTGAGATCGAGACATATCTGGCTAAAGGATTTGATCAGTTGACCGAATCTGAGGAAGCCAGATTGAAACAATTGTCAGACAGCGTTTCGGCATATGAACAGATACATTTCCCCATGCCAGTGGTTCATGATCTTTCTACCATACTTACGGCATACATGAAAGAAAACAACCTGACCCGTCAGCGGTTGGCTGCCTATCTTGAAGTAGGTAACTCAACGCTCAGCGAGATCCTGAACAAGAAACGACCTATTACACTCGACTTCGCCAAAAAACTTCATTCCAAACTGAAGATCGACGGCAATCTCATTTTGGAACTGGCCTGATACGTGGCTTTATCCTACCCCAGATCTATCTCGGTATTGTCGCCGATGTTGAGGCTTTGGCTGAGGCCACGCACATAGGCATCGTTGCCTATGATGGATGAATTGAGCACTACCTGCTGCAGCTCGGCATAAGAACCTATGATGGAGTCGCTGACGATAGAAGACTCTATCTTGGTGTGCTCGCCTATAGATACGTTGGGACCTATGATGCTGTGCGATATCACACAACCCTCGGCTATATTGACGGGAGGAATGATGACCGTCTCGTCGTAGTTGCAGGGGCGGGGCGAAGGGGTGCTGTCCTCCATCTGCTTCAGCAGGATGGCGTTGGTGGAAAGCAGTGTTTCCTTCTTACCGCAGTCGAACCAGTTGTTGACGCGGAAAGCATGCAGGTTGATGCCTTGCTGCACCATTATCTGCAACGCGTTGGTAAGGTGGTATTCGCCGTTCTCATCGGCGGGGCCGGCCAGTATCTGGTTCAGCGCCTCAAAAAGCGCGGCAGTCTCTTTTATGTAGTAGATACCCACCATTGCCATGTTCGACTTGGGAATGAGCGGCTTCTCTACCATGCGCACCACCATGTCGTTGTCGTTGAGTTCGGCCACACCGAACTTGCGCGGATCGTCCACCTTCTTCACACCTATCTGCGATACTGGGCTGCTGATGATCTCGCTGACGTTGTAGTCGCACACGGTATCACCCAGCACTATCATCACTTCATCGTTCTGCACGGCGGCCTGTGTGAGGCATATCGCATGGGCGGTGCCGCGGCGGTCGTTCTGGTTAACGAAGGTACACTTGAGGTTGGGGTAGGTCTTGTCTATATAGCGTTGGATCTTCTCGCCGAGGTAGCCTATCACAAACACATATTCGTTGACACCGGCATCTATGAGCTGGTCTATTATCACACCCAGAATGGTCTTACCGGCGATGGGAATGAGGGCTTTGGGCTGCGTATATGTAAGGGGGCGCAGCTTGGTGCCGGCACCTGCAACAGGAATGATCGCTTTCACTTTTTATGAAATTGAGTGGTAAAAGTACAATATTTATAGCGTTCGGGCAGAGAGATATAGATAACCTTTTGCAGGCTGATATGATGCCTGAACAACGAAACAAAGAACTCCGCCCCTCATCAGTGACCATTCCCCCATTTCAGAGGGCATATAAACTACCCGAATGTTCTCCGGGTATTTCGTTTGCACATTCATCACTTTCTCTATCTGCCATCGCTTCCCACTGCGCAATTTTTTTGTTTTTCCCTGTTTTTACTTAACTCATTGATATTCAATAAAAATGTGAGAAGCTGGTGCGCAGTTTACTTCTCACTGCTTCTCAAAACCTGCGCACCTTTGCGCACCTGCTTCCCACCTTCTTCCCACCTGAGAAGTGAAATAAAAGTGTTATATATGCGGTAATGCCCCATTTTTCTCAACTTCTATTCAAGTTACAACGGCGCGTTATCACCGGCAAGGAGAAAGTTTTATGATAGTGCGTTTTTGGTGGTATGACAGAAACCTCTCCCCGGCCCTCCCCGAAGGAGATAGTGAGGTCGAATGAGCGCATTTTGTGTGTAGTGGCCCAACCACAAAGTTCACGGAGGCGGCACGAAGCACACAAGTATCGAAGGGGAAACACAGAACGTGAGAGACCTCTCCCCGGCCCTCTCCGAAGGAGATGGTGAGGTCGAATGAGCGCATGTTGTGTGTAGTGGCCCAATACAAAGTTCGCTGAGGTGGTCATTTGACAACCAGCCGTTTTGTGATGTGCTGCCCGTCAATATCTACAGTGACCACATAAACACCCGCTGGCCAAGGAGTGGGCATAGTGACTTCTTTGTTGGCGGGTATTGACTGTTGATATACTTCAACCCCAGCTATGTTAGTGACTTTTAAATGCGCCAGCTTACCGTTAGCATTCGTAACAATTACCTTACAATAACTACTTGACGGGGCAGGGAATATCCTCACTCCCAAGGCTACATTATCCAAATTACTTACTGCAAGTTGAGAATCAGTAATTAATCGAGCTCTGTTATTAATCAGGTCCCCGATATAAATGTTTGCATATTTATCTACAGTTATTCCATATGGACGTATGTTGGCGAACATTGGATGAATATTATCACCATTATAAATTGGAAGGCCTGTACCTGCTACCGTATTAATTACCCCAACGGTATTCACTTTGCGTATTCGATCGGCATCAGCAATAAGTAGGTTTCCGAATGTGTCCAATGCTATTGAATACGGAGTAACCTCAGCTGCGGTAGCAGGCCCACCGTCTCCACTAAACCCAAAAGTCGCGACACCTGCTACAGTCGAGATTACACCCATTGTATTTATCTTTCGTATTCTTGTACTGTCCGCAATATATAATTCCCCGTTTTTAGCAACCTCAACAGCTATCGGGTGATGTAGCATTGCTGTATCCGCCATTCCACCATCTCCGCTGAATCCTTTTACACCTGTTCCTGCAACCGTAGATATTATACCGGCAGTGCTCACCTTACGAATACGCATGTTGTGCAGATCGGCTATGTAAACATTTCCTGTGTCGTCCACCGCCACTCCAAATGGACTGTTCAACTCAGCTGTGGTTGCTGCAATCCCATCGCCATTATATCCCGCAATCCCTGTACCTGCGATGGTATTAATTATACCATCGAGCGTTACTTTTCGTACACGATTATTACCTGCGTCTGCCAAATAGACGTTGCCATATTTGTCCACTGCTACATCATGCACGCCACTTACTCTTGCGAAGTGAGCAGGCCCACCATCGCCGCTATAACCTGTTGATGTTCCGACACCGGCAAACGTAGTAATGGTCCCGCCGACCGCAGGGCTGACTTTTCGTACACATTTATTATCACAGATGTATAAATTCCCCAATTGATCGATTGCAACTCCTTCGGGATGTGCAAGCATGGCGGCCGTAGCTGGTCCTCCATCGCCACTAAACCCATATGTTCCCGTCCCTGCAACGGTAGTAATGATCTGCGCGCTTGTGTGAAGCACCAGACAAAGCAATGATATGAGAAAGGAAAAGTGTTTCATGTGTGATATATACAAATATAGCGCAAAAAGAGGGATGTCTGTCTGAACCTACCTACGGTAGGCATGCTAAGATGGATAGGATTTGAAGATGGTAGGATTGTTTTTTGTTGTGGGCAGGCTGCAATAGTTGACAGATTGTTGTGTGTGGTCCTTCGACGGGGCTGCCAATGACAAGTATATACTTTAAGTATTTATTAGCTGCATATCGTGTTTTTTAGCAAGGCGTTCGAGGTGTAGTAGCTCTCTGTGTCGAATTTGCTCTTCATAGCGCTTTACGCCCTGTTCAACGT